>JBMORD010000243.1:0-10157 GCA_049322495.1 Myxococcota bacterium
TCTGTGCGTGGCGACTCTGCGCGTGGCGACTCTGCGCGTGGCGACTCTGCGCGTGGCGACTCAGCACCTGGGACGGCCACCGCGCGCGGAGGCGCAAGAGACGAGGGACGTACAGACGACTCCGCGCCAGCGATCGCCTCATTGCGTGCGAGCGATCCAAAGCGAGCGACCAGTTCTGGACGCGACGCGGTGCGCCCGACGTCCGGGGCTGGTTTCACCGGTGTCGGCGGCGGAGACGACCCGTGCGCGCTCCCGGTCGAGCTGGCTCGTGTGCGCCGAGCCCAGGCGCTGCTCGTCAGCTCTCCGCGCGACGCGCTGAGCGTGCTCGACGTCTGGGAGCGCGACTGCGCCCGGGGCACTCTCGTCGAGGAGCGCCTCGCCCTCCGTGCGCTCGCGCTCTGCGCGCAGCACGAGCGTGACCTCGGTCGCGCCATCCTCCGCGACCTCCGGGCGCGGTTCCCCACATCCCCCGCGCTCGAGCGCGTCGACCGCGCCTGCGCCGCCCCGTGACGGAAACGGGCCACCCCGGCAACTCAAGCCTCATGAGCGCAAAGCACCTCGCCCTGAGCCTCACCGTCCTCGGTCTCGTCGCGTGTGTCACCGACGTCGACCTCGGCACCAACCACACGCCGCTGGTGACGCCGAACTCGTCCACCACCTCGCTCCACGGCGCGCTGTGCACGCCGGTGGTGACCAGCCCGCTGCGGATCATCATCGCCATCGACGCCGCGCAGTCGATCCTCGTGACGGATCCGAACGGCACGCGCGCGACGGCGGTGAGCAACCTGCTCAATCGCCTGCCGCGAGATCCGAACATCGGGGTCGCCGTGGCCCTCTTCCGCGGCAACACGGTCGCGTGGCTCACCGGCGGCGGCCAGGCTGCGTTCGACCGCGTGGTGGACCTCGACAGCGCGGAGGTCGAGCAGCTCCGTTCGCAGATCCTCAACTTCGTGCCCGGCTCGAGCGACTCGACCGACTTCGTCGCGCCGCTCTCGCAGATCTACGGCCTCCTCGCGCAGGACCTCGCGCAGCATCAGTCCGCCCCGGAGTCGCGCCCGCGCTACGCGGTGTACTTCGTGTCCGACGGTGAGCCGACCGTCAATCAGGACGACGAGCTGATCTGCGGAGACGCGGTGCGGCGCATTCGCCAGCTCGCCGACTTCGCCGATGAGGTCACGCTGAGCACCGTGCACCTCTTCGCCGAGGAGCTCCAGCCCTGCACCGACGATGCTGGCGTCCCGACGCAGCCCGCGTGCGGCTTCGCGGCGCTGCCGATCGGCGCGTGCCCTCAGCGGATCGTCGACCAGCACGCCCAGCGCCTCGCGCGCATGGCGGAGCTCGGTGGCGGTACCTTCCAGGACGTTCGCTTCGCCTCCGCAGTCTCGTTCGATCGCACCTTCGCGCCGGTGCAGCGGCGCCTGGTGCTCGACACGCTGATCGCCTCGAACCTGTCTGCCCCGGCCGGCAGCCCGACCGGGGTCGCCGACAGCGACGGCGATGGGCTCGTCGATGTCGATGAAGGAACGGAAGGCACGCAGGCGCAGGTTGCCGACTCCGATGGCGACGGCTTCTCCGATGGTGTCGAGGTCTTCGTGCGAGCGCGCGGAGCGGGGCTGTCTCCGGTGCAGGCCAACCCGGGCTGCCCTGCGGCGATGCAGGGCGTCGACACGGATTGTGACGGGCTCCTGGACTGTGACGAGCAGCTCATCGGCACCGACGCGAAGACTGGCGACACCGACGCCGACGGCGTGCCCGACGTGGTGGAGTTCAAGCTCGGCAGCCAGCCCGTCGTGAAGGACCTCGCGGATGATCCTGATCAGGACTCGCGCACGACGGGTGCCGAGCTCGCCGCGCACCTCGATCCGCAGCGCGTCGATGTGACCACCGACACCGCATACCGCACGACGCTCACCCGTCGCGCCGCGCTCGAGACCGACGGCAGCCAGTGCTGGGACTTCAGTGTCGACAACGTGCGGCTCGCCGACACGCTCGGCGGAACCAACGACCTCTTCGTCTCGTACTCGATGCGCTGGGAGGACCAGCCCGCGGGCCGCACCTTCCTCCGCACCTCGCGCCACCCGACGCCGCCGACCGACGCCGGCGTGACCTTCGTTCCGACCGACTTCAGTCGCTGTCAGTGAGGCGAGCTCGAGGGGTGAGACCTCCGGCGGGCACTGCTGCGTATCAGGCGCACGTGACCGCGGCTCGGTGCGATGGACGTTCTGCCAGCTTCGCCGACGCCGACAGCGCGCGCTCGATCGCCATGACCCCTGTGCTGGCTTTCAGCTCGAGCAGGGGAGCGGCGGACCGACCCTGCTGATCCGCGTCGACGAGAAGGCGCCCGCTTCGACGGTGAAGTGCACGCGGGGCACGCTGGTGGTGATGCCTGCGGAGCAGCCGTGTCTCGGGCGCGAGGTCTTCACCTCGCAGACGACGCTCGACGAGGCGCAGTGCGCGATGGTGATGGCGAGCGAGGTGGTGCCGGATCCGTTGGGGCAGCGGTTGCGCTCACGGAGGCTCCACCTGAGCTTCACCGATCAGCGGCTGGTGCGCGTCGAAGCTGTGCCCCACAATTGAGCCACCGATGGGCTTCGTCGAGTGGTTCACCGAGGAGGGGAGAGACCCCGGCTTCAAGCGAGCCGAGGCCGTCTCTCTCGTGGCGTCCGGCTGCTGCGGGCTGATGTTGGCGGGCTTCTGGAGCGGCGAGCCGACGACCGCCGTGTCGGTGCTCGTGCTCGGGAGCCTGCTCGCCGCGCGCCTCGAGGGTGGCGGGTGGTTTCGTGAGACGGCGACGTGGCTGGTGGCCGGGCTCTCGTTCAGCGCAGCGCTGGCGCTGCTCGGCGCGGTGGTGGATCGCATCTCCGTCGTCCATGCGCTGCCGGCGATCCTCGTGCACTCGCTGGCGCTCTACTCGGTGCGGGTGGCGTCGCGGCCCATACTCGTCGGAGCGCTGATGACGCTCATCTCGAGCGCCGTGCTGCTTATGCCCGCGAGCCGGGTGGCGCGCCCGCCGACGCTCACCATCACGAAGAGCGGCGGGCTCCTGCTCGACGAGCGGCCCATCGAGGCGGACACGCTGACGTCGCGCTTCCGCGCGGGCGAGCGCGTGCGCCTCGAGTTCTCCGAGGGGCCGCGAGCGCGAGACCGCGCCAACCAGGTGCTCGCGGAGCTCGCCGACGCCGGCGTCCGCATCGAGCTGTGAGGCCTCACCGCGCTACTCGAGGAACGTCGCGACGATGGCGGGCGGGAGCGGGTGCTCCTTGCGCCACACGATGCGGCACCAGTGCTGGCCCACGCGGGTGAAGACCTCGCCCTCCTTGCCGACGGTCGACGGCGCGTCGAGGAAGGCGCGCTCGCAGAGGCCGAGCCAGTCATGTGCCTCGAAGCCCTCAGGCACCGAGGGACGCCGGAACCACTCAATCGAGACAGCGTTGAAGAGGATGCCTGGTTTGCCTTCAGGGACGTGGCGTCGTCGCTCGGGGCTGCGGAGATAGGCATTCATCGCGCGCGCCGCGTGGAGGTACTCGCGCACGATGGGGAGATTCCATCGGGTGAGCCACGCCTCGCGCTCGTCCCACCACGCGTCGGCGAAGATGCCGACGTTCTCGAGCGTGATCAGGAACAACGGGTACTCGTTCGGAACGGCACGACGAGCCATCACCTCCGCGACACGGACAGACGCCTCTTCCTCGGGGATCGGCGTCGGGCCGGAGGGAACGGCGCGGAAGAGCTGCGGCTCCGGGGCCGGCGGTGTCGCCGCGCGGAGCGCGAGCAGCGCCTCGGTCAACTCGAGCAGCGCCTTCCGCGGGAGCGCGAAGCGGCGACGAAGGAAGCTGAAGTAGCAGACCCAGACCTCGTCGCCGAGCTCGGCTCCAGAGAGCGCCTGCCACTCCGCTCCGAGCTTCACCCGGTCCTCCTCGTCGAGGGTCAGAGGTCCGATGCGGGCCTCCTGCATTTCGATCGACCGGTTGCTCCGCAGCGCGTCGACGAAGGCGGGAGTCGTCACGATCGTGTTGAGCGCCCACGCGAGCGGCTCCGTGCGTTCGTCTTCCTTGGAGACAAACGGACCATGCGGCACAGAGACGAGCGGGAGCGAGAGTCCGGCAGCGTTCAGAACCATGATCCATCCACGAAGAGGGTGCGCAGCAGCCAGCGGGCTCTCCAACGCGGGTCCGCATCGAGAAGTGAGGCCTCACAGCGCTACTCGAGGAACGTCGCGATGATGGCGGGCGGGAGCGGGTGTTCCATCCGCCACACGATGCGGCACCAGTGCTTGCCGACGCGGGTGAAGACCTCGCCCTCCTGGCCGACGGTCGACGGCGCGTCGAGGAACGCGCGCTCGCAGAGGCCGAGCCAGTCATGTTCCTCGAAGCCCTCAGGCACCGAGGGACGCCGAAACCACTCAATCGAGACAGCGTTGAAGAGGATGCCTGGTTTGCCATCAGGGACGTGGCGCCGTCGCTCAGGGCTGCGGAGATAGGCATTCATCGCGCGCGCTGCGTGGAGGTACTCGCGCACGATGGGGAGATTCCATCGGGTGAGCCACGCCTCGCGCTCGTCCCACCACACATCGGCGAAGATGCCGACGTTCTCGAGCGCAATCAGCAGCCTCCAGTGATCTTCAGGAACTGCGAGTTGAGCCATCGACTCCACGGCGCGCACCGACATCTCCTCGGCAGGGGTCGGCGTCGGGCCGCAGGGGGTCAGACGGAAGAGCTGTGGCTCCGGGACCGGCGGTGTCGCCGCGCGAAGCTCGAGCAGCGCCTCGGTCAGTTCGACGAGTGCCTTCCGCGGGAGCGCAAAGTGGCGACGAAGGAAACTGAAGTAGCAGACCCAGACATCGTCCCCGAGTTCGGTTCCGGAGAGCGCCTTCCACTCCGCTCCGAGCTTCAACCGGTCCTCCTCGTCGAGGGTCAGAGGTCCGATCCGGGCCTCCTGCATCTCGATCGACTGGTTGTTCCGCAGCGCATCGACGAATGCGGGGTTCGTCACGATTGTGGCGAGCGCCCACGCCAGGACCTGTGTCCTCGGATCATCTTCGGAGACGAACGGCCCGTTGGGGCTGGAGACGAGCGGGAGCGAGAGACCGGCGGCGTTCAGAACCATGAGCCATCCACGAAGAGGGTGCGCAGCCGCCAGCGAGCCGGGGCGGTTGACGTCGCGGGCAGATAGCTGAAGTACCCGGAGAACTCGATTCCTGACGTTGCGCGCGCGACCGCCGTGCCCGTGTAGCTTCCAAAATTGCCGAGCGACGACACTGAAGCGGCGGGGTTTGCCAGGTGCCAGGCACCCCACGCGTCTTCTCCCTCCGAGAGTAGGACCTGCAAGCTGTCGGCGGTCGTCTTGGGTGGAGTCGCTGAAATCCAGTCTGCGGGGTTGAACTTGCTCCCTCCCGGTCTGAGCGCCTTCGATGTCGGTGCGGCACCACTCCCCTTCCACAGCCACTGCTTGTAGCGGCGGAACGTAGTTCCAGCCGCTGCCTTCGTCTTCTCCAGTTCGAAGGCCCACTGAGGGTTGGCCTTTTCGAAGGCTTGCAGTTCGGCCGTGACATGACAGCCACCGATCCCCTCCTTGACGAAGGTGCTGCCCGTCTTGCGTTCGGCGTCGATGACGTGTTGGACAAAGTCCTCGTCGAACACCGTCACCCCTCTCGCTCTTGACGCTTGCAGCGACAACGGTTTCGACGCCTGGAACTCGCCGACCGCCGCGCGGGCCTCGAGCCTCCTGATCAACGCCGGGTCGAGCCCCGCCTTCTCGAGTGCGGCGGCGCGGTCGGCCAGCATCGCGGGGGTGTCGAGGCCCATCTCCTTCATCAGCTTGTCGATCTGTTGCTCTCGAACGAGCTGGGCTGCCTTCGACCCCGGAACGGTCTTGAGCCGGTTGAGTTCGTTCATCAGCGACTTCAGCTCCTCTGCCGCCGCGGCGTCATGCGCCATGATCGGCACGGCGCGGCCCGTCGCGGTGCGCGTCACGCCAGCGGGCTGGAAGTATGAAGCGCGCGTCTCGCGGGCGATGTCGCCCACGCTGGCCGTGGGCCGGCGGTAGACCAGGTCGGCGAGCTCATCGAGCTCATGGCCGGCCGCGAACGGGAGGTCTCCAGCGTGGAGGCCTTGATCGAACTCGATGGTCGCCTTCCAGCCCGTCGCGTCGCGGCTCACCAGCAGCCGGGCCGGCCCGCTCTCTGCGCCGTGTGGGCCGGGCGCGAGTCCAGCCGTTGGGCGCGTGCGCATGTTGACGCTCACGGTCTGGGTGGCGCCCGCCTTGTTGGTGAGGGTGAGCGTGTAGGCCGACTCGTCGGCGGCCGCAGCCGGGGTGGCGCTCTTCGCGAGCGTCGCGCCTCGCAGGCGCGCGCGGCCGACGATCTGGCCGTCGATGGCCTGCTCGAGGCTGCGCCCCGGGCCTCCCAGCAGCGAGACCTTCGACGGCGAGACGCGATACACCGAGGCGCCGCGCATCGCGCCGACGATCATCCCCTCCTCGCGGAGCGCCTGCATCGTCGCGGCGACGAGCTCGTCTTCGGTCATCGCGACCCCGCGTGCACGGAGCCGTTTCGCGAGTGCGCGCACCTCCTTCTCGACGACGGCCTCTTCGCCGCGGAGCGCGCTCGACGCAGCCTTGCCGAGGCCCTTGATCATGAACAACGCGAGCACCGCGTTGATGCCGAGGTTGAGCCACGCGGCGTAGAGGAAACGCCACTCGGGCGGCGCGTCCGACAGCCGCGTCTCTTGATTCAGCCCGGAGCCGTAGAGCTCGGCGGCCTGATCCAGCTTCGCCTGGGTGTCGATCAGGTCGTAGACCGCCGAGCCGACGCCGATCCCCGCACCGGCGATGCCCGCATAGAGCGCGAGGCTGCCGCCCCCGGTGAAGAGCGCGGCCCCGAGCGACACGATGAGCGCGGCGGTGTTGAGGATCTCGAGGAAGTCGCGCACCCGGGTCGCGTCGGCCTTCTCGCCCGCCACCCGCGCGTCGATGATCGCCGCCCACGCCTTCTGCGCCTCGGTGCCCGGCGGGTCTTCGATGCCGAAGAGCGTCTTCGTTCTCGCGACGACCTTCTCGATCATCCAGACGTTCAGGTCGCCGCTGATCAGGTCCTTCCTGACCTTCTCGACGTTGCCGAGAATGCGCGCGAGCGCCTGATCGCGGATCCGATCGAAGGCAGCCGGCGTCTGCACCTTGCTGAGCTCGCTCAGCCCGCTGTCCGGCAGCCCACCGAGGAGCGGCAGGGCGCTCTCGAGCTGCAGTTGGCCCTTCTTGACGAAGTCGCGCTGGGGCGTGAGCGCTTCGACCTTCGCGAAGGACTCCCTGATGCGCTGGTTCTCCGCATCGACGCGCTGCCACGCGCCGGCCGGCCCGGTGAACATGTCGGCGACCGGGTTCTGGCCTTCGACGATGTGTGGCCCGCGCAGGAACGCCTCTTCCTTGTCGATGGCCCGCGTGAGCGAGGCGACCTTGTCGCGCAGGAGCTTGTCGGTCGGCGCAGCGATGAGGTGGAGGGTGATCTGAACCTGGCGATCGTAGGCGCGTCGGAGCGACTCCTCGCTGGCGTCGACACCGAGGCTGCGCGCCTGCGCCTCCAGGTCGGGTCTCACCGTCTCGAACGAGCGGAGCGAGATGGCGGGAGGCGGCTGGTTCGAGGCGTCGCGGAGGTAGGTCTTCCTCACGTCGTTGATCGCCGTGAGGATCTTCTCGGTCTCGAACTGAACCTGTACGGCGGGGGCGCCCTTGCCTTCGGTGCGGGAGAGCACGCGGACGATCTGCCCCTCGCTCTCGCGGAGCATGGTCATCGCCAGCTCGCGCGCGCGGGCTCCGAACAAGGCGAGCACCGTGTCTCGGTCGGCGGGCTTGCCGTCCTTGATCGACGCCACCTCGGTCTCGACCAGCGCGGCGAGCACCGGGTCTGCCTCGTCGAGCCCGCGCTCGAGGCCCGTCGCATGGATCAGCCTGACGAAGTCGCGATACTGGGTGTCGGACCCCTTCTGCTGGATGACGGCCTGGATGGTGTGAAGCCGGTTGCCGTAGTTGGGGCTGTAGGTGCGCGTGAGGGCCTGCAGCACGAGCTCGAGGTCCGCCGGGCTCGCCGCGCGGATGCCGTCGAGGGCCGCCTCGATGGCGGCGCTGGCGTCGTCCTTGACGAGTGCGAGGTCGAAGAGCACGTCGAAGAGCTTCCTCGCCGTGGGACTGAGGACGATGGCCTCGCGACTGGTGAGCGGGCTCAGCCCGAGCAGGCGCTCCGCCTCGTGCCAGTTCTCCGACGAGAGCGAGGAGAGCACGTATTGCAGGGCCAGGAGCTTGTTCCCGTGCCTGTCATCGGGCTTCAGTCGGAGCCGGCGCGCGGCCTCGGTGCCCGTGTCCTCGCTGTTGAGCGAGAGCGCGGTCCACGCCTTCTGCGCGTCGTCGGCAGCGACCGCGTCTTCAAGCGCGGCGGTGACGGCGTCGGGCCCCGATGCGTAGCCGAGGTCGACGTCGTTCGGGTCATAGCTGTCGCTGACGCTGCAGCGGCGCAGCGAGAGTCCACCAGCACCTCGTCGCGCAGGCGGTGCCGCCTGGCCGAGCACGGCGGCAGACGCACGGTGGGCGTCCCGCTCGGCGAGCGTGTTGCTGAGCCCCGCCGGCTGTGTGGCGTGCGCGAGCTCGTGCGCGAGGACCGCGTCGCCGAAGGGCGTGCCGGGGCGGTAGGCGCCAGCGCCGAAGCCGACGTCGGCGCCCACCGAGAAAGCGTGCGCCCCGATGGACGCGGCGATCTCCGCCGCGCCGCTGTCGGTGTGGAGGCGGACGCCGGTCAACGGCCCCCCGACGCTCGGCTCGAAGCGTGCGGCGGTGGCGGCGTCGAGGGGAACGCCCGGCCCCAGTCGTTCGAGCACCTGCGCCGCGTCCGCAGGCACCTCTGCACGGCCGTCAGCGGCGAGGCGTCGGAGCGCGAGGGCCGGGGCGCCGAGCTGGGGCGGCATCGTCGGCAACTTCCCCGAGCGCATCCACTCCCGCATCGACCCTCGCGCGACCTCGACCACCAGCGTGCGCGCAGCTGCGGCGACGAGCGGCGGAGGTCTACCTCGAAGGAACCATGAGAGCGCGCGACCGATCTCCTCGACCGGGCGCAGGCGATAGCGCTCGATCCAGTGGGCGACCCACGGGCAGGGCCGCCCCGCCCATGCCGTGCCCTTCGTCTCCTCTTCGACCATCTGGTCGAGCTGGGCGCGCAGCCGCGCGAAGAACACCGCCCGCGGCTCCTGATGCGGAGCAGCCAGTGCGTCGTCAGGCGCGACGACCAGGAGCTGCGCCGGTGGCGCGAGCCCGCTCGAAGGTCCGGCGCTCGGCGTGTCCTGCTGATGCGCGCGCTCGGGCGTCTCGGGAGCGGCGGGTGCGCGGTCCATGGTGCCTCCCGAAACGAGGGACCCGCGTCATACCACTGTGGCTGAGGCGAGCAGCCACGCCGCCTCCCTGAGCCACGGGAGTTGTCCGATTACTACGCGCGTAGTAATCAACACGACATGTCGAGAACCGCGGCCGGGAAGAGCAGCGAGACCGAGTTCCAGATGCTCAAGGTGCTCTGGTCGCTGAAGAGCGCGACGGTGGCGCAGGTGCGCGAGCGCTACAACGCGCAGAACGGCACCGCGCTCGCGTACACCACGGTGATGACGCTCCTCGGGCGGCTGGTGGCGAAGGGCGCGGTGAAGGTCGACCGCGAGCGCGAGCCGTACCTCTACACGGCCACGACGCGGCGGCAGACGGCGCTCCGCGAGCGGCTCGAGAGCTTCGTGAAGTCGGTGTTCGACGGGAACGCCGACGAGCTGGCGCTCCAGCTGGTCGAGAGTGAGGCGCTGTCGGACGAGGCGGTGGATCGCCTCCGCGCCGCCATCGCCCGCCGCCGCAAGGAGAGCCGCGCGTGAGCGCCCTCTCGCACTGGCTCGTCACCGGCGTGGTGCAGGGCACGGGGCTGTTCGTCGTGGCGTGGCTGCTGTCGGTCACGGTGCTCGCGGGCGCGCACCCGTCGACGCGCGCGACGCTGTTCCTCATGGTGCTGGTGAAGTTCGTCGTGCCGTTCGGCCCGGCGCTCGAGCTCTCGGCGCCGACGGCGCTGGCTCCCGCGCTCACCGGCCGCCTGACCATCGTCGCCAGCGATGCGGTCGCCGCGCCCGGCGGCTGGCTGCTCGGCGCCT
>JBMORD010000244.1:0-10147 GCA_049322495.1 Myxococcota bacterium
GCCCAAGCAGCCCGGCCCCCGCGAGCAGCGCCATCGGAGAGCTCGCCAACGCGCCGCCCACCAGCGCCACCACCGCGAGCCACAGCGTCTGCGCGCGCGACAGCACCGCCACCGCGCGGCTCCCATCGAGCTGCCAGACGGGGAAGAGGTTGAAGACGTTCACCTCGGCCACCAGCACCGCCGCGCCGATGAGCCACGACCACCCTCCCAGCCAGCCCGTCACCAGCACCCCGACGCCAGCGATGGCGCCCCACAGCGGGCCGGACAAGGCGACGTCTCCGACGGCGGAAGGATGCTGCGGATAGCTCGCCCCGCGCACGAAGGCGCCGAAGCCGGGAACGAACATCGGCGCGCTCACCTGAATGCCGTAGCGCCAGAAGGCGAAGGTGTGCCCCATCTCGTGCACATAGATGCTGCCGAGCACCACCAACCACGGCCCGACGCTCGCGTCGCCGCGCAGCAGCAGGCTGGCGACGAAGGTGAGCAGCGTCGGCAGCTTCGTCAAGCCGAGGAGCAACAGCTTGCCCTTCGTCACGAGCGCCACCACACCTGCTGCGAGGGCGGCCAGCCAGCCGCGCCGGGGCGGCGTTGCAGTGGCGCCGCCCTCGAGCGTCGCGATGCGCGCGCGCACCCCACCCGCCTGCGTCGACGCCGGAGGCAGCAACGGCAGCATGGCGCGCAGCCGCTCGAGCGCGCCGAGCGCGTCACCCTGCTGGGCCCGCGCCTCGGCGTCGGCGTGCAGCTCCGCGAGTCGTTGGGCGTGAAAGAGCGCGTGGCACTTCGGGCACGCGACGAAGTGCTCCGGAGCGGCGGTGCCACACGACGAGCAGGTGCGCGTCACGGCGACGGCGCTGCCGCGTCGACTTCCGGATTCTGACGGGGCTCCGGCACGATGGAGAAGGGCCCTTCGACCGTCAGCTGCAGCGGCGCCGGCTCACGCCACCCGCGCCACACGCCGAACCCGAGGATGGCGAGGCCCAGCACGCCCATGTCGCCGAGGAAGGGCAGCGCAAGCGAGAGGAACGGCGAGAGGAGAATCGCGAACCAGCGCGGCATGTCCTTCCCGTCGTGCAGGAGCCCGGACACCACCGACGGGACGTACGCCATCATGCACCACACGTAGGTCAGCACCGCGCCCAACACCTGGTAGCCGCGCCCTCCGTAGCCGTGGCTGCCGAAGCGCACGGCGCGACCGACGAGCCAACCGATGAAGATGGTGACGAGCGCGAGCTCCACGTGCGCGAAGTAGATGATGGCGCCATACCCGAGGGCCCCGACCAACCCGGCGCCCGAGCCGAACACCACGGCCTTGAAGGCCCTCAGCAGCCCGCCCTCGCGCGGAGGCCCCGCCCGAAGCTGGCCCGCACACGCTTCGCAAACCGTCGCACCATTCGCCGACCAGTACTGACCGACGAGGCGCTGCCGACACGCCCCACACAGCGGCTCAGGCGCCGCTGCATCAAACTCCGCCCGGGAAAAATCCATCCGAGGAACAAAGCCCAGCGCGCCGCCCGGGCTCAAGCGCGGCGCGCGGGCTCGCGCTCAACTCACTCCACCCACCACGTCTCGGCGAGCACGCTCAGGCCCGACACCGGGTCGACGTAGAACGTGAGCGTGTTGCCGCTCCACGGGTCGTCGGCGTACTGAATCTCGCAGCCGAAGAAGCTGCGGCCCTGGAGCTGCGTCTGGAGGTTGCTCAGCCCGACGTTGGGGTCGATGGTGAGCCCGTTGCGGCGGTTGGCGTACTGCACGGTGTACGCGACGCGCGAGTACACCTCGCTCGCCGTCGCGAGGTTCGGGCGGATGTCGGTGCCCTGCGGCAGGTACTGCGGGTCGATGCCGAAGCAGGTCATGCCCCCGAGGTGGTAGGCCGACGACGCGGTCCGCATCTCCTGCCACCAGTCGAAGTGGCGCGCGAGGCGGGCCTCCATGTGGAGCGCGTTCACCGCCGCGGCGAGCTCCTCGAAGGGCCGGCTCAGCGTCGCGGCGTTGCGGAGGTTGCGCACGCTCACCGCGCCCACGCCCGAGGTGTTGGCGATGGCCTGCACCGTCGTGTACGGGCGCCCCGCGAGCAGGTTGAGCGCGCCGTTCCACGCGTTGGGCATCACGTCGTGCAGCTCGGTGTCGCTCGCGGTGTTGACGAACGCGACGATGGCCGCGGCGTCGTCGGCCGAGATGGCGAGCTCGTCGAAGATGCCGACGCAGCTCGAGGTGATGAAGCCCTCGGTCAGCGCGCCCTGGTGGATCTGCGTCAGCCGCGTCGCGCCGACGCCGTTGACGGCCGAGAGCGCCGCCAGCGTCGCGTAGGGCCGCGCGCCGACGATGTTCGTCGCGGTGTCGCTCGGCAGGTACACGTCGAGCGTCGTGAACGACGCGGTGTTCACGAAGGTGAGCACGCCCTGGCACTCGGGCGGGACATCGACGTCGGTGGTGGTCAGCGGCTGCGCCCGGGTCGCCGCCTCCGCTTCCACTTCGGGGCCGGGCCCACAGCCGAGCAACAGACCAGCGCCGAGCACCACTGAACCAATCAATCCACGCATCACACACTCCCTGGGGTTTGGGGTCTGAACTGCGCGGCGCCTTGTGTCACTGATTGAGCTGGAAGCAATCTTTTCCATCGCCACCACAACGCAGACACGATTGGACTGTCCGAAAGGTCGTACGCCTGCACACCTCCGCCTCGCCGGGGGTCGACGTAGGATGGCGCCCGTGCGTCGACTTCTTGCAGGCCTCCTGTTCCTCAGCTGCGGCCCCCTGTCCCCGCCGTCAGCGGTCCCGCCGCAGGGGCTGGTGTGCGACCGGGTGCTCATCCCCTCGCACACCCTCGAGGAGACGCTCGCGCTCACCGTCGCCGGCGACTGCGTCATCCTGCCGGCCGGTACCTACTCCGGTTCCTTCGTGCTGCCGGAGGACGTGAGCCTCGCGGCGGCCACCGGCGCGGCGGTGACGCTCGCCGACGGCGACCCGGTGCTCACCGTGCACGGCGGGGCACGCTCGCTGGTGCAGGGGCTGCGCATCGTCGCCGGGGAAGGCGGCGGCATCGCCATCGACCCCGGGCCGGCGCGCCTCGTGGGCGTGAAGGTGACGCAGGCGAAGAAGAACGCGGTGAGCGCGACGTGCACCCGCCCCGACTGCGCCGCCCGCGAGGTGGTGCTGACCGACTGCGAGCTGTCGCAGAGCGCGGTGGGGCTGCGGGTGAAGGGCGCGCGCGTGCGCGTCGAAGGCGGCCGCATCGCAGAGCAGGCGGGCAGGTCGCTGTCGGCCGGCTCGGGCGTGGTGGCGAGCGAAGGGGCGAGCGTCACGCTGGCCGGCGTCACCGTCGAGGGCAACGAGAACATCGGCGTGCTGCTCGACGGCGCCGCCACCCGCGCGGCCCTCGACGCCTGCGCGGTGAAGAACAACCAGGGCCGCGGCATCTGGGCCCAGGGGCAGTCGGCCGACGCGGGCGTCACGGTGTCCATCACCGGCGGCGAGGTGAGCGGCAACGCGCTGGTGGGCATCGGCGCGCGCGACGCGGCCGGGCTCTTCGTGAAGCAGGTGCTGGTGCGCGACACCGCCGCGGTGCGCGTGCCGATCGACATCGCGCACTCCGAAGACGTGGGCGACGGCATCGGGCTCTTCTCGGGCACCACCGCCGCCACGCTCGAGGAGGTCACGCTCCAGGGCAACGCGCGCGCGCAGCTCCTCGCCGACTCGTTCGGCGCGAACGTGAAGGTGCTCAACTCCACGCTGGCGGGGGGCCGGTTCCGCGCCGTGGTGCAGCGCTCGACGCAGCCGCTCCAGCTCGACGCGCAGCTCGTCGACGACGCGGGCGTGGAGCTCACCGTGCAGTCCACCCCCATCACCCTGCTCCCCTGATGCGCCTCCCGCTCCTGTCGTCGTGCGCGCTCGCCGCGCTGCTCTTCGCCTGCCCTGCGCCTCCGTCGACCTGCGACGGCAGCGAGTGCGCGCCTGACGCCTCGGTCGACGCGGGGCTCTGCGCGCCGGGCACGTTCCGCACCGCGACCGGCGAGTGCCACGACGTCTCGACGCCGTGCGCGGCGGGCTTCGAGCGCGACCCGTCGGGCTGGGGCTGCGTGGCGAGCCTCGCGGCGTGCGACGCGGGCGCCATCTCGGTGCCGGGCGAAGGCTGCACCGCGGTCGGCTGGTCGACCTGCCCCGCGGGCTTCACCCACGACGGCTGGAGCTGCGAGCCGACGCTCCCCGCGACCGCGTGCACCGGCGCCACGCGCGCGGCGCTCGGCGCGTCGAGCTGCGTGCCGGTCGGCGACTGCGCGGCCACCTTCCCGCCCACCGCGGCGACGCTCTTCGTCGACGCCACCCTCGACGGCGGAGACGCGACGCACTTCGCCACCATCACCGCCGCCCTCGCCGCCGCGCCCGCGGGCGCGACCATCGCCATCGCCCCGGGCACCTACCGCGAGGCCCTCACCCCGACGCGCGCGGTGAAGCTCGTCGGGCGCTGCCCCGCGCAGGTGCAGCTCATCGGCAGCCCCGCGGTGTTCGCCAACGGCGTGGCCGGCGTCGAGGTGGAGGGCGTCACCATCCGCGAGTCGCTCCTCGCCGCGCGGGTGGAGCTGGGCGGGCAGCTCACGCTCCGCCACGCGGTGCTCGAGGCCAACCAGCGCTCCGCGGTGCAGGTGCTCGACCCCGGCTCGCGCGCGACGCTCGAGGACGTGGTGGTGCGCGACACGCAGCCGGACCCCTCGACGCAGACCTTCGGCCAGGGCGTCGCGGCCTCCTTCGGCGCGCAGCTCACGCTCACCGACGTCGAGCTCAGCGGCAACCGCGAGACCTCGCTCTTCCTCGACCGCGCACAGACCACGGCCACCGTCACCCGCACCGTCATCTCCAACACCCTGCCGCGGGCGAGCACCGGGCGGCTCGGCTGGGGCGTGGGCGTGCAGCGCGGCGCAGCGCTCACCGCGGAGCGCGTCGTGGTGCAGGACAGCCGCACCAGCGGGCTGGTGGTGTCGGTGGCCCCGAGCACGGCGACGCTCACCGACTCGCTCGTGCGCCGCACCGCCGCCGGCCTCGACAACACCGGGCAGCCGAGCGCGGTGGCGGTGGCGGTGCTGCAGGGCGCGACGCTCACCTGGACCCGCGGCGCCGCCGATGGCTCGCCGGGCACGCTCATTCACGCGCAGGACCCCGGCAGCACGCTGCACCTCACCGGCGTCACCGCGCGCAACGTCACGCAGACCGCCGGCCTGCCGCCCTCGGGCATCGACGCGGACGACTCGGCGCGGGCCTCGCTCGACCACGTCGCGGTGGTGCGCACCGCGGGCAGCGCGCTCTTCGCCTCATCGAGCGGCGAGCTCAGCGCAGACCACGTCGGGCTCTTCGACGTCGCGGTCGGGCTGCGCGCGCAGCAGGCGCGGCTCACCGGCACCGCGGTCGAGGTCCGCCGGCACGGCGACGTCGGCGCGCTCGCGCTCCAGCAGGGCACGCTCAGCCTCAGCCGCTGCACCGTCGCCGAGGGCACGACAGACCTCGCGCTGGGCGGTGCGTCGAGCGAGCTGGGCCTGCTCACGCTCGAGCGCTGCGTGGTGAGCCGCGCGACGAGCGCGGGCGTCTACGCGAAGACGAGCGGCGCGGTGGCGCTCGTCACCGACTCGGTCATCGAGGGCACCCAGCTCACGCTCGCCGGAGAGTACGGCCAGGGGGTGGTGGTCGAGGCCGGCGCGACGGCGAACCTCGACCGGGTGACCGTCGCGGGCAACCACACCGCGGGGCTCCAGCTCGCCGACGCGACGAGCGCCCTCACCGCGACGCACGTCACGGTGCGCGGCACGCTCGCCAACGGAGCAGGCACGCGCGGCCGCGGCGCGAACGCGAACTTCGGCGGCGCGCTGACGCTCAACGACTCGGCGCTCGTCGACAATCGCCAGGTCGGGCTCTTCGCCTTCCAGTCGACCATCGAGGCGACCGGCTGCGCGGTGCTCGGCACGAAGAGCGACCCCGACGGCGCGTACGGCAACGGCCTCGAGGCGCTCACCGACGGCCGCATCTTCTTCCGCGCGGGCGCGGTCGAGGCGAGCGCCGGCATCGCAGCGGTGTTCGCCGAAGGCGCGGGGGTGCTCGAGGCGACGCGCGTGGCGAAGAACACCATCGGCCTCCACGCGCAGGACGGCTCGACGGTCGAGGAGCTCGCGAGCGTCCCCGCGTCGCTCGGGGCGCGCCAGGTGGTCGTCACCAGCAGCACCGTCTTCGAGGACAACCAGGCGAAGTTGAGCGCGGTGACGGTGCCGGTTCCGCCTCCGTGAGCGGCGCGCGCGGGCTACGAAGCGCGCGCATGAACGACAACGGGTGGACGTGGCGGCGGAGCGTGGTGGTGCTGGCGGCGGCGGTGGCGGCGACGGCTGTGCGTCGCTCATTCCCCAGGTGGTGCCGGAGGCGCAGGGCGAGTTCAAGCCGACGGGGGCGATTCAGCTCAAGTCGTTCGGCGCGAGCTTCGACGGCGCGCGCGTCATCAGCCCGAGCATCACCCTGAGCCGCCGCACCGACGGCTCGTGGGGCGGCCGCTTCGCCCTCGCGGGCAGCGGAGATCCGCAGGCCATCGACGTGTCGGTCACGCCGACCGCGGCGCGGGGCGTCGACTTCGTGATGGTGCGCGACGAGCCGAAGCCGGGCCTCACGGTCATCAGCGGCACCTTCAAGCGCTCGAACTTCCGCTTCGAGCTCTCGCGCGACGCATTCAACGTGCACACCACGCGCGTCGGCTTCGAGCTCGGTGGGCGCAACGAGCAGAGCGACGGCTCGGTCACCTACGGGCCCGACGGGCGCCTCCTGCTCACCGGTGACGCGGCGAAGCTCGACGAGCTCGCGTGGCCGCAGCTCGGCTTCGCGCTCATCGCGGCCTTCTACTGAGCAGCCGCCCCGGGCGACGCGCGGCGCTGGAACGTCTTCTCGCGCTCGGTGAGCTCCGCCTCCCGCGCCAGCAGCGCGTCCAGCGGCTCGGGGGCGACCCGGGTCACCAGCGCGTCGGCCCACGCGCTCAGATGCTCGGCGTCGACGAGCTTCGTCTTCGGCACCCACACCGGCCCGAAGCGCGCGCCGAGCAGGCCGCCGGCGATGGCCGCCACGGTGTCGGTGTCTTCACCCAGCCGCACGATGTCGCGCAGCGCGCCGGTCGGCTCGACGTCGTCGCGCAGGGCCATGCCGAGCGCGAAGTGCCCTCCGAGCAGCGCGAAGGCGTGGTTCGGGTGCGGCGGCGGAGCGCCGGGGTCGAGCTGCGTCATGCCGAGCTCGAGCACGCGCGCGGCGAGCGCCATCGGCTCTTCCGGGAGCGCGCGCAGGAGCGGCCGCAGCGCCTCGGAGAGCTGATGACCGGCCTCGCGGGAGATGCTCCACGCGGCGCGTGACGAGAGCCAGGTGTCCTCGGCGTCGACCACGGCGTCGGCGAGCTCTCGGCGGATCGCCGCCGGCCCGACGCCCGCGACGAAGCGGCCGGCGACGTACGCCACCGCGAAGCTGAGCGCGAGGGCGCGGACGTCACCGTGCGTGACGGCCGCAGACTCGAGCGCCACGCGCGCCAGCTCCTCCGGCTCGTCGTGGAACAGCGCGCCGATCGGCGCGGTGCGCATCGCCGCGCCGATGCCCGCCGACGGGCTCCCCGAGGTCTCTGGCGACGTGCCGAGCTCGAGCCGCGTGACCGCGTTCTCGAACTGCTTGCCGGTGCCACGCCACGAGGCCGACTCACGGCCACTCACGAGACACTCGCCCCAGGCCCGCGCAGAGAAGCCCCCGGGCGCGAGGCACACCGCGAGCAGCGCGAGCGCCTGCTGCGTGTCGTCGGTGTGGAGCCCCGGTGGGCGCAGCCGCGCGCGCCGCGACATCTTCACCTGGGCGTAGCTGCTCGGGAGGTCCGGGTAGGCCCCGAAGGTGGTGGCGATCTCCTCCGCCGACCAGCCCTCGATGGGCGCGCCGAGCGCGTCTCCCCAGGCGAGTCCCCACAGCGCTCCGCAGATCCGCTCTTCGCGCGTCACCGGCGCAGTATGCACGGCCCCTCGCTCGACACGCAGCACGAGCGGTGGGAAGACGCCCCCATGCGCCTGCTCCTCCTCACGCTCGCCAGCAGCCTCCTGCTCTTCGCCTGCCCGGCTGAGAAGTGCTCGGCCTCGACCTGCGCCACCGGCTGCTGCGACGCCAACGGCGAGTGCCAGCTCGGCACGACGACCGCGGCCTGCGGCCTCGCCGGAGGAGCCTGCAGCGCCTGCCAGCTCACGCAGCAGTGCATTCAGGGTGCGTGCTTCGGCGGCAGCGTCGGCGGCGGTGGGGGCGGCTCGGGCAATGGCGGTGGGGGTGGCTCCATGACGGGCGGAGGCGGCGGCTCGATGACCGGCGGCGGCGGTGGCGGGCTGCTGGTCTTCCCGCAGACGGCGCAGGTGCCGCAGTCGGGCTCGCTCGTGCTGAGCGCCCGCCTCTTCGGCGGCAGCGACCCGCGCGTGGCGTTCATCATCGAATCAGGCGGCGGCTTCGTGCGCGCGCAGTCTCCGAACTCGGCCGTCTTCTACCCGTCGTCCGGCAACGCCGGGAGCGTGCGCATCCGCGCGGAGGCGGTCGCCATGTCTTCCGTCGCGCAGCTCATCGAGCTCACCATTCGTCCCGAGCTCGAGCCGTTCTCGGTCTTCCCGCAGGGTTTCTCTTCTGACGCGTACCTCGTGGCGAACAACGCGCGGCAGACCTTCGCCGGCACGCGCTTCGTCTCGACCAACGTCGTCGGCGTGCCGGGCCTGCAGTGGCACCGCTGGCCGCTCGGCGAGTCGACGAGCTCGACCGTCACCGCGACCGCCGACCTCGAGCGGGTGTACGCGCTCGAGATGAGCACCGGCGTGTGGTCGAGCACCGAGGTGTCGGGCGTCGCCAGCGCGCCCGAGCCGTCCATCGAGGTCTCGCCCGCGGTGGCGACGGTGGCGCCGCGCGGCGTGGTGCAGCTCACCGCGATGGTGTCCTCCGGTGGCGACGTGCGGTGGGACGTGGTGTCGAACAACGGCGGTGCGGTGACCAGCAGCGGCACCTACACCGCGCCCTCGACGCCGGGCGTGTACGTGGTGCAGGCCACGCCGACCGCCGGCTCCGGGCTGCGCTTCGCGCTCGCCACCATCATCGTCCAGTGAGGTCGGCCGCCGGCTGGCTGGTGCTGGCGGCGCTCGGCTTCTTCCCGCTCGCGGCCGACCACTTCGAGCTGCCCCACCAGGCGGTGCTGGCGCTGGGCGTCGCGGTGCTCGCGCTCTCGGCCGGGCGCTACCGCGTCTCACGCACCTTCGTCGCGGTGATGCTCGCGTGGCTCGGCGTGGCGGCGCTCACCACGCTCACCTCGCGCGCGCCGGCGCTCTCGGCCCCCGCGCTCCTCACGCTCGCGGTGGTCTGGTCGCTCGGCCTCTTCGCGACGCCCGAAGCCGACGTGACGCTGCGCCCGGTGCTGTGGACCGTGTGGCCGCTCGCCGCCTGGGCGCTCGCGCAGGCCCTCGGTCGAGACCCCTTCGAGTGGAGCGAGGTAGCGCGCTGGTGCGGCGGCATGCGCCCCTTCGCCACGCTCGGCCACCCGACGCAGCTCGGGGTGTGGATGGCCGCGATGGCGGTGCTGGCGCTCGACGACGCGCGGCGCTCTCGCTGGAGCCTCCTCACCGCCGTCGTCGCCGCCCTCACCTGCTTCGCCACGCTCTCGCGGGCCGGCTGGCTCGCGCTCGGCGTCGGCGTCGCGGTGCTGGCCTGGACGAGCCGCGCCTGGCGCCTCGACCGCCTGCTGCCCGCGGCGCTGGGCGTCGTCGGGCTCGCCGCGCTCGTCGCCGGACCACGCGCGCTCCTCGAGCGGGTGACGCACTTCTTCGTCGCCCCGACGCGCGTGCAGATGTGGGCCACCGCGCTCGCCGGCGCGCGCGAGCACCCCTGGCTGGGGCACGGCTTCGAGACGTTCCTCCTGGTCGACCAGCAGCACCGCCACCCGGACGCCTGGCGCTACGAGTGGGGAGGCACGGCGGGCCACGCGCACTCCATCGTGCCGCAGACGCTCGCCACCGAGGGGCTGCTCGGGCTGCTGGTGCTGCTGGGCTGCGTCGCGCTGGTGCTGACCGGGTGGAGGCGCGCCGGTCGACGCGACGCAGGGCCGCGCGCGGTGGTGGTCGCGCTCGCTGCGGCCTCGCTG
>JBMORD010000245.1:0-10096 GCA_049322495.1 Myxococcota bacterium
CCAGCTGTTCGAAACTGCGGGGTGAACCGGCAATCACGATGAGTTTTTTCCCTTCCGCAACCTGTTCGCGCACCACATCACGAAGCATCTGCAGGATGGGCTCGTCGGGAAGCTTTAGTCCCTGTTAGGCGTGCCCGGGGAAGCTCGTCGAGCCTGCTGATGGGGGCGCAGGGGGCGGCTCCGGCGGCGGCGGAGGCGGCGCGAGCCTCGGCGGCGGCGGCGGCGCCACGGGAGGTGGCGGCGGGGCGGCAGACGCCGGGCCGACGTACGCGCGCTCGGCGAAGGGCAACGTGCGCTTCAAGGGCGAGCTGCGGCTGACGGTCGACTACGCGCAGGCGCTCGGGCTCCCGCTCGATCAGGTGTGCACCGAGCTCGGCCAGTACCAGTGCACCACCTTCGTGCACCCGGTCGCGCTGGGCGGCGTCGACCCGTACGGCAAGGGGCTCTATGAGGCGCTGCCGGTGACGGGCGTGACGACGCCGGTGGTGGTGGAGCGCGTCGCCCTGGCCGCGTGCGTCCGCCGCGTCGATCTCGATCTCGCGACGCCCGCGAGCGCGCTCATCTTCAAGAACATCCCCGTGTCGGGCGGGAAGCTCACCAGCCCCTCGGGGAACGAGGTGCGCCTCGCCATCACCGAGCTCGCCCAGCGCGCCTGGCTGCGGAACCCGACCGAGCGCGAGGTGCAGCACCTCGTTCAGCTCGCCGCCGACGTCGAGGCGACGGGCGCGCCCGACCCGGCGAAGGCGTGGATGCAGGCGGCGTGCTTCGCCGCGTTCTCGTCGGTCGAGTCGGTCTTCTACTGAAGTCGAGGGAGTCACCATGTCGCTCAAGAAGAACGGCCGTCTCTCCCGTCGTGAAATGCTCCGCGCGCTCTCGCTGTGCGCGGCGGGCTCGACCACCCTCGCGCCGCTGCTCTCCGGCTGCCGGCAGTCGCTCGAGACGCCCGAGTCGCTCGAGAAGCTCGGCGGGCGCCGCAGCGCGCTCGACGGCAAGCCGAAGTTCCTGGTGGTCATCTCCGCCGCGGGCGGGGCGAGCATCGTCGACAGCTTCCTCGCGGTGCGGGCCAGCGAGTGCGCCAACGCCTCGACGCTCAACGCCTACCCCGACGCCTCGGTGCAGGCGGTCAACGGGAGCCCCTTCCGCGCGGTGCGCTACAGCGCCGCGAGCCTCGGCAGCATCCCCGTGCCGGTGAGCGCCGATCAGCTCGCCTTCGTGAACAAGCACAAGAACGAGATGCTCGTCGCCACCTCGGTCGGCACCTCGGTCAACCACGTCATCGCCCAGAAGCGCGCCCTCACCGGCAACGCCGCGTGGCGCGGGCGCACGCTGCAGGAGGTGGTGGCGCTCCAGTGGGGCCAGGGCTTCCCCATCCCCAACGTCAACATGGGCACCTCCGGCTACACGGAGCGCGGCACCGACGACTCGCTGCCGGCGTCATGCTTCGGCGAGCTGGTGGCCAGCCCCTCGCTGTGGCCGCTCGGCCTCGACGGCGCGCGGGGTGTGGCCGGCGCGCCACCGCGGGAGGTGCTCGAGCTCGCGCGCAGCACCCGCAACACCATCGACCTCGAGTCGGTCTTCGGTCAGACCTTCCAGGACGCCGACGCGATGAAGCGGTGGAACGAGCAGCGGAAGGTGGGCCAGCCTCGTCTCGAGGCGATGGATCTGATCACCCGGCTCAACGTGCTCCCCGACATGCCGCCGCAGATCCCCCTCACGCAGTACGGGCTGGCGACCTCGCCCGACGGCGCGCGGCTGCGGGCGGCGTACCCGGCGTTCTTCACCGACCCGGTGCAGGGCCAGGCGGCGCTCGCGTTCCTGCTGCTCAAGTACCGCGTGTCGGTGGCGGTCACGCTCGGGCCCGACTTCAACGTGGCGGTGGGCGGCGCCAACGGCATCGCCAACCCGCCGCTCGCGTTCGACTTCAGCCACAACGATCACCGCGGGGCGCAGGCCTTCATGTGGTCGCGCATCCTCTCGACGGTCGACACGCTCATCGACCTCCTCAAGAGCGAGCCCTTCGACGCCACCAGCGGCGAGTCGCTGTGGGACCGCACGATGATCTACGTCGCGACCGACTTCGGCCGCTCGCGCAACCGCCCGGCGAACGCCAACACCTTCGGCTCGGGGCACGACATCAACAACGGGTTCCTGCTCCTCTCCCCGATGGTGAAGGGCAACACCATCCTCGGCGGCGTCGACCCGAGCACGGTGCTGACCTACGGCTTCGACGCGCGCACCGGCACGGCGATCCCGGGCAAGGTGTCGTCGAACGAGCCCGACATCTTCTCGGGCGTGCTCACCGCGATGGGCGCCGACCTCAGCGGCAGCGGGCTCCCCGACGCCAGCGCCTTCAAGGCGTGAGCCGAGCGCGGCACGGGCGCTGCAAATCGCTTCGTCCATGCCGACCCGCGTGGATGACCGGACACAGGTTCAACTCGTCTCGCTGAAGACCGAAGCGCAGCTGCTTCGTTCGTGGATGGCGCGCCGCGCGGACGTGGCGCAGCGGCGACGCGAAGGGCCGCTGACCGCGCTCCGCCACCGCGTGGGGCTGCTCGAGCGCGAGGTGCCGCGGCTGGAGCTCGAGGTCGCGACCCTCGAGCGCCGGGCGGCCCGCATCGGGCACCGCGCGCCGTCGGCGCAGCTCTTCGTCGGCGCCGTGCTCCGGGGGGGCGGGCTGGCCCTCGCCGCGCTGGCGTGGACCGTGGGCCTGGCGACGCTCACGCCCGGAGCGCGGCCCGACGATCCGCTCCGGCTCGCGGCGATGGGGGTGGTGGTGGCCCTGGTCGCGCTGACCCGCAGGTGAACGACATGAACGATCCGCACACGCAGGAGACGCACGCCGAGGTCACGAAGCTCAAGCAGGAGGTGGCCGAGCTGTGGCGCCGCTTCCGACAGCACGAGGGGGAACGAGCCATCGGGGAGGGCGCCGACCCCGCGCGCGAGGAGCTCACCGGGCAGGCGCGGGTGCTGGAGGGCAAGCGCGACCTCCTCGTCGAGCGCCGCAGCGCGGTGCGCGAGCTGCTGGATCGCGAGCGCCGTGAGACCTCGCGCGTCGAGCCGGTGCTGCAGGGGCTGGGGCTCGTCGCGGGCGGCGTCACCTCGGCGGCCGTCGCGTGGCTCCTGCTCCCCGAGCTGGCCGGCGCGTGCGTGGAGCTCGGCCCGGTCGCGGGCGCGGCGCTGCTCGGGCTGAGCGCGCTCTTCCCGCTGCTGCTGCCGTCACGCTCGTGAGTCAGCCGGCCTTGAGGCGCGCGAGCATGCGGGCCTCGCGCTGGCGGCCCCGCTCCTGCGCCTTCTGCTTCTCGACGTCGCGATCGCGCGGCGGGCCGTGCGCCTCGAGCGCCGAGAGCAGGTCGAGCGTCGCCTTCGTCACCTGATCGACGGCGCGGTTGAAGGCGCGCTCGTTGTGCTTCGACGGCTTCGCCATGCCCGAGAGCTTGCGCACGTACTGGAGCGCAGACGCGTGGACCTCTTCCTTCGTCGCGGGCGGCTCGAAGTGGTGGAGCGTCTTGATGTTGCGGCACATGGTCGTGGTTCTACTGCCCCGCGCGCGCGCGGGGGAACGTGAGGCGGAAGGTGGTGCCCCGGCCGACCGCGGTGTCGACGTGCAGCGTGCCGTGGTGCTGTGCGACGACGCGGTCGACGGTGGCGAGCCCGATGCCCGTGCCCTGACCTTCGGGCTTGGTGGTGAAGAACGGCTCGAGGATCCGCGGGAGCACCTCGGGTGGGATGCCGGTGCCGGTGTCTTCGACCTCGAGGCGGGTGTGGGCGTCGTCGACGGCGGTGCGCACCGTGATGCGGCCACCCGCGGGCATCGCGTCGCGCGCGTTGATGAGCAGGTTCATCAGCACCTGCTCGAGGAGCGCCCGTTCTCCGAGCAGCAGCGCCGGGACCGGGCTCGTGGCCAGCACCAGCTCGACGTCCTTTCCGAGGAGGCGCCGGACGACCTGCGCCGTCTCGCCGACGAGCACGTTGAGGTCGAGCGCGGTGCGTTCGACCGGCCGCTTGCGGCTGAAGGTGAGGAGCTGCCGGGTGATCTCCACCGCGCGGCCGATCGCCGCGGTGCCGTCTGCGAGCGCGGTGCGCCGCTCGTCTTCGGTGCCGTGCGCGAGCGCGTCCAGCGCGCCCGAGAGCACCGCCAGCAGGTTGTTGATGTCGTGCACCACGCCACCCGCGAGCCGCCCCAGCAGCTCGAGCTTCTCCGACTGCCGGAGCGCCTCCTCGAGCTGCCGTTCGCGCGTGCGGTCCTCGACGAAGCCCGCCAGCAGGGTGGGGTCGTCTTCGACGGTGCGGGTGCGGAGGTGAACGCGGCGCTGGGGGGCGCCCGGCGCGACGACGCGCAGCTCGAGATCGAGGTCCGTCACCGGGGCGCCCTGGAGCCGAGCGACGTCGTCGGGGTGGAGGTTCCGCAGCCAGGTGAGCGGGCTGCCCGGCGGCTCCGTCGGCTCGCCGAGGAGCGCCGCGCGGCCGGGCGTCAGGTACAGCACCTGCCCGTCGCGGCGCTGCAGCCAGAAGAGACCGGGGTGGGTGAGCGCGAGCTGGCGGAGGTGCAGCTCCCGCTCCTTCACCGCGGCATCGGCCTGCGCCTGGCGGCGCGCGGCGAAGACGAAGCCGACGCCCGCCAGGCTGAGCAGCACCACCACGCCCCACAGCAGGGCCTCGAAGACCGCGATGCGCGCCGAGCGGGCGTCCTCGAGGTCGCGGCGCAGCTCGAGGTCGGCGCGCGCTGCCGCTGCGTCGAGCGCCGCGGCGGCGATGCGCAGCCGGGTCTGGGTCGCGGCGCTCGGCTGTGGCTCTCGGCGCGCCTCGGCGAACGCCGCTTCGAAGCGCGCCAGGGCTTCACGCAGCCCGCCGCCGGCCTTCGTCTCCTCCAGCGTCTCCGTCGCCTGGGCGATCAGCGCGAGCCCCTCGGCCTGAGACCACGGGACGGTCGGATCGCCCGCCAGGCTCGCGTGCAGCAGCCCGAGCGAGAGGTCGATGCGCGCCAGGCGCAGCCGCTCGAGCGACTGCCGCTCGAGGTCGTTGGTGCGCCTGGTCCAGCGCAGCAGCGCCGGCGCCGACAGCGCGGCGGCGAGGGCGAGCGTGAAGGTCAACCCCGCGAGGAGCAGGTTGCCGGTTTTCATCGTCCGGCCCCCGACGCCATGCCGTAGCGGGCCAGCAGGGCGGCGTACTCCGGCGTGCGCTGGAGCTCGACGAGCGCCGCACTCCAGGCTCGCTCGAGTGACTCGTCGCTCGTGCGGAAGGCGACGCCGCAGTGCGCGGGCCCACCCGGTGGTTGCTCGACGTGCTCCACGCGCGTGGTGTGCGGCGTGGGCTCGCCCCAGCGCAGCGTGGGCTCTGACAGCGCGAGCGCGTCGGCTTCCCCGGTGGCCACCGCGGCGCGCGCGGCGAGCGCGTCGGGCACCTCGACCAGCCGGGCCGCGGGGAGGCCGAGCTCGAGGAGAGCGGGGATCTCCGCCGAGCCCCGGAGGACGGCGACCCGCGCCGTCGGATGCCGCGCGAGCTGCGGGTAGCCCGACAGGCCGAGCGGGTTGCCCTCCGCCACCAGCAGCGACTCGCGGACCTCGAAGGTCGGCTGTGAGAAGCGCGCGCGCCGCTGCCGCTCGGGAGTGATGAACAGCCCCGAGGCGACGGCGTCGAGCACGCCGGCGTCGAGCTCGTCGAGCAGGTCTCCGAAGTGCGTCAGGCGCCAGCGCACGCGGGAGATGCCCACGCGCGGCGCGACGAGCTCGGCGAGCTCCGGCGCCGCGCCGGTGACGCGGCCATCGGCGGTGAGGTGGGCGTAGGGCGCCTCGATGGCGAAGCCGATGCGGATGGCGCCTTCGCGGCGCACCCTCGCGAGGGTGTCCTCGGCGCACGCAGAGCACAGCAGGACGGACACGACCACCGTGACGACGAGCCGCACGAAGGAGCACCCCCGCCCTGCGGTTAACGTGGGCGCCCCTCGGCGTGCAACGCCACCTTCGTGGGGAGGCTCAGCGGGCGCGGCCGCCGCGCTCGAGGGAGCCCTGGCGCGAGACCCAGCCCTGCGGCTCCACGTCGAGCCCGGGCGCGTCGTAGGCGACGATGGTGCCGTTGGACTCCACGTAGGCGCGCCCGCGGACGATGGCGGTGGGGCTGTCGACGGGCAGAGGCAGCGGGCACGCGAGCACCTCCACGCCGCGGCCATCGACGGCGCCGAGCACGCCTCCGTCAGGCACCTGCGCGGTCCAGCCGACGCCGCCGTCGCGCAGCAGCTCGAACTCGGGGCCGTTGCCCTGCACGCCGCTGAAGGTGAAGGTCGTGGTGCGCGCCACGAGGTCGACCGAGCGGAGCTGCCGGGCCGACTGTTCCCAGCTCACGAGCTGCGCCCCGCTGACGAGCAGCTGGGTGCCCACCGAGGGCACGAGCGGGGAGAGGTCGACCAGGGTGAACGACGAGTCGAGGCGGTGCGTGCGGCCGCTCCGGCTGCCGAGCGCGAAGTCGGCGCCGTACACCGAGGGGATCCACTCGACGAACTGCGAGGCCTGCTGGTGGCCCTGCGGGTCGACGCGCGTCATCTCGCCGGCGACCGCCCAGCAGTTGGCCGACGAGGTCCACAGCTCGCCGCTCGCGGCGACGCCGGGCGTGTAGAGGTGGCCCTTGCGGTGGAACTGCCAGCGCGCCGCGCCCGTCACGCGATCGAAGACCTGCACGTACGAGTGGTGATCGGTGTACCCCTCGATGACGGGCACGCCGACCGCGTCGTCTCCGATGAGGAGCGGCGGGCTCCACGAGAAGGCGGGCCCGCCGTCGGGGCGCAGATCGTAGCCGGGCAGGCCGCTGGTGACGCTGCTGCGCCACAGGAGCCGCCCGTCGTCGGTGCTGTGCGCGCGCAGCTCGCTCATCGAGACGAAGAAGAGGCGGTGGGCCGCGGAGTCGATGGCGAACGAGAGGCCCCACGCGCAGCCGGAGCAGCCGTAGACCGCGGGCACGCGGAAGCGCACCGTGCCGTTGGGCGTGAGCGAGAGGATGGCGTTGATGGGCCCGGTGGGCGGCTCGACGAAGGGCGCACCGGCGCGATCCTCGGCGGCGCCCTGCTGGGGACCGGTGGCGTACTGCGGCCCGACCCAGCTCTCGGTCGCGTAGAGATTGCCGAGCTGATCGGCGTGGCCGTGGAACGCGACGGTGTGGCCCTCCTCGGGCGTGTAGACCCACTGCGGCGGGAGCAGCCCGGGCGCGGGCAGCTCGCAGCGCTGCCCACGACACTGGCCCGGGCCGCGGCACGCGGTGGCGGCGGCGCACTGCGAGCCCTCGGGGGCCGTCCGCGTCACGCACTGCCCGCCGATGCACACCCGGGCGGTGAGGCAGTCGTTCGGCCCACAGGCAGCGCCATCGGCCGCCGGCGCGACCGCGCAGCCTCGCTGGGGATCGCACACCGGCACCTCGCACGGGTTGCTCGAGGCCGGGCACGCCACCGCGTCGTGAATGCACCCGGTCGCGGGATCGCACGCGTCGGCGGTGCACGCGTTCTGGTCGCCGCAGTCGCGGGCCGTGCCGAGGCACTGGCCGCCCATGCACACGGCCGAGACGAGGCACTGGTTCGTCGCGCCGCACGCCGTGCCGTCGTCGGCCAGCACGTCGCGGCACTCACCGCTCGCTGCGTCGAAGGTCACCACGTGGCAGTCGCTCGCGGGGCACTCGGGCGGGGCGAAGGCCTCCGCCTCGGCGGTGACCTCCCGCACCTGCTCGCCGAAGGTGACGCTCAGGGTCGTGGCGAGGTGGCCGGTGCGGTCGGCGCGCAGGCGCAGCGGCACCACGCGCCGCTCGCCGCCCGCGAGCTGAATCGCCGGCTCGATCTCCCACGGCGCGGCGACCGAGAGCGTGACGTCGAGCTTGCGCCGCGAGGTGTTCTGCAGCTCGAGGTCGACGCTCGCCTCGTGACCGACCCACACCCGCTCGAGGACGACCCGCGCGGGCTGCACGAGGAGCTCTCCCTCGGTGGCGGCCAGGCGCTCGTCGCGGCAGCCAGCGAGCAGCGCGAGGAGCACCGCACTCAGTTTTCTGAGGGAGAACATGGGGAGTAGCGCATTGCAGCAAGCGTCGATCCGTCGCAATGCCACGCCGTCTTTCCGAGGTGTTGAGACGGTTTCGAGGTCTATGCTGGGCGGGCCTGGAGGGCATTTTCTGATGGGTCGCAAGACGAGCTGGATCGCGTTCCGCACGGCGCCGGAGGTGGCGTTGGCGAAGCTGCGCCTGAAGGGGACGGGGAACTTCACCGAGCTGCCGGAGGCGCCGCTGACGGCCGTGACGCTCGACACCGGCTGGTTCGTCGTCGTGGCGAGCGCCGACCTGCGCTTCGTCGAGCCGAAGCTGCTCGAGGATCTCTCGTTCGACTGCGAGCTCATCGGCGCGGCGATCGACGAGGACGGGCACGTCAGCCAGGCGCAGGCGTGGCGCCGCGGCGAGCAGCGCTGGAAGGTGATTCACGACGGCACCGCGAAGTTCGGCCACCTGCAGCTCGACGGGGCGCCGCCGGGCGAGGTGCATGCGCTCTACCAGGAGGCGCGCGCGAAGCGCCGCCCGGGCGTGGACTTCGTGTTCGAGGTGCCGGTGCTGCTCGTCGAGGCGGTGATGGGCTTCGGCTTCGGCGGCGACCAGAAGTTCGAGGCGCTCGAGCCCGGCTTGCCGCCCTGGCGCGTGTTCCGCCACGCCGACGGGCGCGTGTGGTCCATTCGTCCCGGTGGGCCCGGCTACCAGCTCCGCATCGGCGCGGAGGACGACGACCCGGTGCTCAAGGAGCGTTCGTCGGACCAGCCGCTGCGCGAGATCGAGAAGCTCGTCGCCGAGCAGCTCGCCGACGGGTTTCAGGCCGCGAGCTGATCAGTACGAAGACGCGAACTGCGCGATCGTGCCGCCGGCGGCGTCGAACACCAGCACCGGCGGTGCGGGGGTGACGAAGTCGGCGAGGCGGTAGAGATCGTAGAAGCCGTCGCGGAGGAGGTCGGCGCGGAAGAGGAGCTGCGTCGACGCCGCGTTGAAGGCGGGATCGAAGACGCCCACCGGCGCGACCGGCGTGTAGAGCGGGGTGAGCGTCGCCGCGGTCGACGTGGTCGACAGCACGTAGAGCGACGTCGCCGAGACCTGCACCGCCACCCACTGGCCGTTGGGGCTGACGACGGGGTCGCCCGAGACGCGCCACCCCGTGGGGCTGTCGGGCGCGAGGCGCATCGGCGTGCCGCCCGTCGCCGCCACCCGGTAGAGGTCCCACGCGCCGCTGATGCGCTCGTTCGACGAGTAGACGACGAAGGTGCCGTCGGGCGAGACGGACATCGCTTCGACGGAGCCGCCGCTCCCCGGCCCGACGAGCGGCGCGCAGGTGCCGGTGGTGGTGCAGGTATGGAGGCGATAGCCGGCGCCGCCGAGGTTCGCGCGGACCACGAGGTTCGAGCCCGCCCACCCGAAGCTGCCGACCGAGCCGGTGACCGACGCGGTGGGCGCGATGATCGCGGTGCGCGTGCTGGTGAGCGTGTCGAACACGTGGAGCTCGACGGTGCCGTTGACGCTGAAGTCGCCCTGCACCGCGAGGTACCGCGAGTCGGCCGAGAAGGCGAACGCCCCCGGCGCGAGCGCGCTGATGTTCATCGCGCGCGGCGGAGAGGCGAGCTGCACCGCCGGAGTGCTCGTCACCGGCGCGACGTAGACGTCGAAGCCGGCGTCGGCGTTGCTCGCGCCCTCGAGGAAGGCGACGCGCTGGTTGTTGGGCGAGAGCGTGGGCTTGCTGAGCTCGGGCTTCGTCGAGGTGTACGAGAGCAGCGCCGTGCCGCCCGTCGAGGGGTACACCTCGAGGGTGTCGACCGACGTGCCGTTGTAGGTCACCGCGATGCGCGTGCCGTCGGGGCTGACGCCGAGGCCGTTGGTCCGCAGGGGGCCGTTCGAGACGAGGGCCGCGGCGCTGGTCGGAGGCGCGGCGCGGTAGACGGCCTGGTTGGTGCCGCCGTCGAGCGTCGTGCGGAGGAAGAGCTGCTCCACGCCGGTGCTCCCACCTCCCGTGCCGGAGCCGCCGCCCGTCGTGCCGCCGCCACCCCCGGTCGTGCCGCCGCCGCCCCCGGTCGTGCCGCCGCCGCCCCCGGTCGCGCTG
>JBMORD010000246.1:0-33241 GCA_049322495.1 Myxococcota bacterium
GCGGCGATCTCATGGGCCTGATGAAGCGCGAGTCGATCCTCGCGGTGAAGCTGCTGTGGAGCTTCGTGCAGGTGCTGTCCGATCGTCTGCGCGAGACCAACTCCGAGCTGTCCGAGGCGCGCCAGGAGCTCGCGGCGGCCCAGGCCATTCAGCCCTTCGCAGAAGAGTGAAGTCACTCGCAGGGGGAGTCGTGACCCGCTTCGTGCTGCTGCTCTCGCTCGTGCCCCTCGTGGCGCGGGCCGACGTGTACTCGCTGTACGGCGACGGGCCGCGCGCGGCGGCGATGGGCGGCGCGATGACCGCCGAGGCCAACGACTACACCGCCGTCTTCTACAACCCGGCGCTGCTCGTCGATCGGAAGGACATCAACTTCGGCGCCGCCTTCCAGTTCCACCGCATGGTGGCCAACGTGCAGTCGAAGGATCTGGCGAAGGATCTCGACTGCTCGAACTGCAACGCGCCCGATCAGGTCGGCACCTCGGTGGGCCTGCTCTTTCCGCTCGCGGGCAAGGTGAAGAACCACCTCGCGTTCGGGCTCGGCGTGTACCTGCCGGCGGCGGTGATGCTGCGGCTCAACGCGCCGCCGTCGACCACGCCGTACTGGTACCGCTACCACTCGAACCCCGAGGCGCTGAAGCTCAACCTCGGCGTGGGCATCAAGATCCTCGAGTGGCTCAAGCTCGGGCTCGGGGTGCAGGTGCTCGCCGATCTGATCGGCTCCGACGCGAACGTGGGGGTCGATCTCTTCAGCAAGCAGGTGAAGAGCGGCGACATCAACGCCTACCTCGGCACGCGCGTGGGCCCGATGTTCTCGCTGCTCGTCTCGCCGCTGAACCGGCGCCTGCGGCTCGGCGTCACCTATAAATGGGAGATGCGCCTCGACTACCGCATCCCCGCGACGGTCAACCTCGAGGGCATCGGCGTGCTGGGCTTCGTGATCGCCGGCACCGCGCACTACTCGCCGCACCAGGTGTCGTTCGGCGCGGCCTTCGACGTGACGCCCGACTTCACCCTCGCGCTCGACGGTGAGTGGCAGGCGTGGAGCCTCGCGCCGTCGCCCTACGTGGGCATCAACATCGATCTCTCCGGCCCCACGCTCGAGGCGCTCGGGCTCGGCAGCGCGCTCGACGTCGTCTCGAACAAGCAGAAGCCGGGCTTCGCGGACACGCTGGGCGTGCGCCTCGGCGCCGAGTACCGCCTCACGGAGCGCTTCGCCGCGCGGCTCGGCGGCTTCCTGCGCCCGACGCCCGTGCCGAAGCAGGACACGCAGGGCACCAACCTGCTCGACAACACCACCGCCGGCCTCGCCGTGGGCGTGGGCTTCAACTTCCCCGACCCGCTCGAGATCTTCCAGCACCCGATCCAGATCGACGTCGCGGGCCAGGCGCAGTTCATCCTCCCGCGCGAGGCGAAGAAGGACGCGGTCGACACGCAGCCCTCGTACACCTACGCGGCCAACGTCTACGGCGTGAGCGCGGCGATCCGCTACGACTTCTGAGGCGGGGCCCTCCGCGGCTCCTCTTCTTTTTCGGAGTCGTTGCAGAGGGTTGGGCGGGGGCTGCGCGCGTCGGTGCGCGGTCTGAGCGCGAGCGCCGTCTTGAGGGCATCACCCTCGCCGAGGACCCTCTGCATGCCCCGTCGCATCGCCGCCGCTCCCACCGCCGCACCGCAACAGCCGATGACTCCGACGCGTCGCCAGGCCGCTGCCGCGCCGTCGCCGACGACGCGCGCGTGGACCCCGACCGGTGGGGCGCGCCGTGAAGCGCCACTCGATCGCTGGGAGCGCCTGCATCAGCCGGTCCTCGAGGTCGAGGAGCGCCGCAACCCCGTCTCGGCGCGCGCGCGGGAGCTCGCCGGGCGCGTGACGGAAGGCGCTGGCAGCCGGATGTCGCCGCGGCTCGCGCAGGACATGCTCGATGGCCTGACGGCGGCGGGTCTCGCGGAGCCGATGTGGCCGCACTTCAAGAGCATGGGGTTTCAGGAGGACGAGGCGGCGACCATTCGCGATCAGCTCAAGAGCTTCGAGCTCGGGCGGCGCACGTCGATCATCGGGACGGAGCGGCTCTTGCCCGCGGCGAAGGCGCTCGAAGGGCTCACCGCCGTGGTGCGCGCGCTGCTCGACGGGCGCGCGCCGCCGCTCGCGGGGCTGCCTCCGGCGCAGGCGACGGTGCTCGAGAAGGCCGGCCGCCTCGGGCGTGACGAGCAGCTCGAGCGCGCGATGAACCTCCTCGACCTCCAGCTCGAGTCCTTCATCACGGACAGCCCGGTCGAGCTCCTCGACGTCGCGCCAGCGGCGGTGAAGGCAGGGCTCGAGGCCTCGATCGCCGCGCAGGCCTTCGTCGTGTCGCGCGCGGCCGATGACGGCGAGCTCGAGCTGCTGACCCACCAGGGCTTCTCGGCCTTCGGGCAGCTCCGGGAGCTCGCGGTGATCGACCCCGTCGCCGCGCAGAAGGCGGGCTCGGCGTTCGTGAAGGCGCTGCGCGCCGCCGAGACCCGCACCCGCTCGAGACCGCTCGACTGAGGCGTCGCCAGCAGGCATGACCCCCGACGGTGCGCCCCGACTGCCCCGACGAACAGGCGCTGCTCGACTTCGCTGGCGGCGCGCTCCCGCCGGGAGAGGCCGTGGCGATCGAGCAGCACCTCGAGGCGTGTGACGTCTGCGCCGCCGTGGTGGCGTCGAACGATGAGCCGGCGCCGACGAAGCCCTCGCCCGACGATCTGACCCTCGAGGCCGAGGGGCGCTACGAGCTCCAGCGAGAGCTGGGCGAGGGCGCGGAGGGGCGCGTGTGGCTGGCGTGGGATCACCACCTCGGGCGCGCGGTGGCGCTCAAGCTCGCGCACCACGACGCCGACCGGCCGTTGCGGGAAGCGCGCCTCGTCGCGCGGCTCAACCACCCGGGCATCGTCACCGTCTTCGAGATCGGCCGCCGCGCCGACGGCTCGCTGTACAGCGCCCAGCGCCTCGTGCGCGCCGAGCGCGGTCCGGCGTCGTTGCGCGAGGCCTTCGCGCGCACCACGACCCTCGAGGAGCGGCTCCGGCTCCTCCCGCGGCTGCTCCAGGCCTGTGAGGCGGTCGGCCACGCCCACGCGTGCGGGGTCGTGCACCGCGATCTGAAGCCGGAGCACATCGCGCTCGGCGACGACGGCGAGACGGTGGTCATCGACTGGGGGCTCGCGGTGCGTGACGACGAGGCTCCTGCCCGCGGGCCGGTCGGCACGCCGGGCTACCGCAGCCCCGAGCAGGAAGCCGGTGCGGTGGTCGGTCCTCCGGCAGACGTCTACTCGCTGGGGGTGATCCTCGCCGAGACGCTCGAGGTCGCACCGCCGCGGCTGCGCCCCGCGCCGCTCGTGGCGATCGCCGAGCGCGCGCGTCACCTCGATCCGACGAGGCGCTACCCGGACGCCGCCGCGCTCGCCGCGGATCTCACCGCCTGGCTGTCGGGCGGCGTGGTGGGCGCGCACGACTATGCCCTCGGCGAGCTGCTGCGGCGCGCGTTCCTCCGTCACCGGCTCGCCCTCGCGCTGCTCGCGGTGGTACTGGTGTCCACGCTCGCCGCGCTCGCGACCGGCTCCAGCCGCGCCGACGCCCGACGGGCGCTGGCGACGTCGCTGCTCCTGCGCGCGGAGGTGGCGCAGGCGGCGGGCGGCTGGGACGAGGCGTCGCTCTACGGCGCGGCGGCGCGCGAGCTGGCAGACGTCGAGCCCGCGCGGCTGATGGTCGCCACGACGGCTGGTCGCTCGACGCTGAGCGCACGCGTGACGGTGTGGCCCGACGCGCCCATCGCGACGCTCGCGTGGAACGCCTCCACGCGGCGGCTGGCGATGGCGTCGGCGAAGGGGGAGCTGTCGCTGTGGACGGCGGGTGAACCGACGCCGCGGCGGCTCGACGAGGGGCACCGGGGCGCGGTCTCGGCGTTGCTCTTCTCCCGCGACGGGCGTCGCCTCTTCTCGGCGGGGGAAGACCGGCGGATCCTCGAGTGGGACGTCGCCACTGGACGCCCCCGCGTGCTGCGCGAGGCCACGGTCGAGCTCAACACGCTCGCGCTCGCGCCCGACGAAGCGTGGCTGGCCGTCGGGGACGAGCGGGGCGCGGTGGAGCTCGTCGAGCTGCCTTCCGGCGCGGTGCGCGGGCGGTGGCAGGCGCACGCGACGCCGATCTACGCGCTCGTCGTCGAGCCCGGCGGTGCGTGGCTGGCGACCGGTGCGTGGAGCGGAGAGGTGCGGCTGTGGACGCCCGCTGGCGAGCGGCTCGCGCAGCTCGACGGGCACCAGGACGCCATCACCAGCCTCGCGCTCTCTCCGCGGGGCGCGCTGCTCGCCTCGAGCTCCCGGGATCGTTCAGTGCGCGTGTGGCGGACGGCGCAGCCCGGCGCGCCGCTGGTGCTGCTCGGCCATGAGCAGCGGGTCGCCTCCGTGGCGTGGCTCGACGAGGGGTACCTCCAGTCAGCGAGCGACGACGGCCAGGTGCGCAGCTGGGCGCTGCTGTCGAAAGACGGAGGCCTCGACGAGTGGCAGTGCGTGGGCGTGGAACAGCTCGGCGGCCCGGTGATCGCCCTCGCCGCGACTGACGGCGCGACGATCGCGGGCACCGACGACGGCGCGCTGTGGCGGCTCGAGTACCCGCGAGCGCTCCAGCTCCAGCTGCCGTGGCGAGAGCGCATCAGCCACCTCGAGGCAGACGACGCGGGCCTGCTCCTCGTCGAAGACTACGCCTTCGTCCACCGCGATCCCGTCACCGGCGCGCGGCTCGATCGCGAGGACAGCGCGCAGCGCAGGGCGTCGCAGGTGAGCCTGCTCCCCGACGGGCGCCGGGCGTGGCTCGGGTTCGGCTCGAATGGGCTCAGCACTCTGTACCTGCGCGAGCCGAGCGGGACGGACGTGCCGCTCGACCACGCACCGAGGCTCTCGGCGCTGATCGTCGATCCGCTCGGCCGCTGGGTCGGCGCGCTGGGCAACCGGAACGAGGTGCCGCTCCAGGCGCTCGACGGGGGCGTCGGCCTGACGCTCGGTGGCCATGACTCGGCCGTCTTCGCGGCGCAGCTCGGGCCGACGCGTGCGGTGACGGGGAGCTTCGACACGACGATCGGCGTGTTCGCGCTGCCCTCGGGGGCGCGGCTCCACACGCTCCGGGGGCACGCGCATGGGGTGCGCTCGGTGGCGCTCTCCGCCGACGAGCGGCGCATCGCCTCGGGGAGCTGGGACAAGACGGTGCGCCTGTGGGACGCGAAGACCGGGGCTCCGGAGGCGACGCTGCGCGGGCACCAGCACTACGTGAGCGCGGTGGCCTTCTCGCCGAGTGGCCAGCGCCTCGCGAGCGCGTCGTGGGACGGCACGCTGCTCCTCTGGGACGTCGCCTCGCACACGCCGCTGCTGCGGCTGGAGCACGTGGAGAACGAGCCGCGCACCCTGCGGTGGGTCGGCGAGGAGACGCTCCTGGTCGGCGGCACGCGCTTCACCCGCCTCTCGCTCGAGCCTCGGGGCGTCTCGCTGGACTCGCTCTCACGAGAGCGGGGGCTGCGGCTCGACGGGGCGACGCCGCGCCGCTCCGACTTCGGAGGACCGCTGCTGCGCTGAGGCTACGGCGTCTTGCTGGTCAGCGCCGAGAGGCTCAGCTCGAGGGTCGAGAGGTGGGTGAGGGCGCTGGCGATCTGCGAGCTCGACCACCGCGAGGTGTGGGTGAGCATCGTGCGCACGTTCTCGAGCACGGTGTTGCGGGCGCCGTGAATCCACCGCCGCACGGTGGACGGCGCGACGTGGAAGACGCGCCCGAGCTGCTCGGTGCTCAGTGACTGAAAGACGTGCAGCCGCAGCACCACCTTCTCGCGGCGGGGCAGCCTGCGGAGCGCTTCGCTCAGCGCGGCGCGGAGCTCGGTGCGGCGCGCCTGCTCGAGCACGGCCAGCTCCGGGGTCTGCTGCGAGGTGAGCTCGTGGATGGCGCGGTCCCACGCCGCGTCGTCGAGCACCGTCTCGCGTCCGCTCGTCGAGGGGTCGAGCGCCAGGCGGGTCGCGACGGCGCGCAGCCACGCGGCGAGCGTGCCCCGGCCGCGCCAGCCGCGCAGGCGGGCGACGCCTTCGCCCACGAGGAGCCGTTCTCGCATCGCCTGGGCGAGCTCGTGGGGATCCACCCGGGGATACTGCCGGGCCACCCGCGCCGCCGCCGGCTCGAGGAAGGCGGCGTCGAAGCTCGAGAGGGCGGCGCGCTCGCCGGCCGCGCAGGCGGTGACGAGCAGCAGCTCCGCCCAGCGGACGCCCTCGAGCTGCTTCCCCGTCGCGAGGGTGGCGCGCCATGGCTCCAGGTGTCGGGTCGGGTGCTCGACGCCCAGCGCGCGCGCTTCGTCGAGCGCGGTGCGGAGCCGCTCGTCGAGGGCGTCGTCGTGGCGGCCGCCGAGCTGCTCGACGAGCGAGGTCATGCGGCGCTGCTAGCACGGGCAGGAAAGGCCGTCGCAGGGAACGGCGGCGGGCGTTTGCGTGTCTGACGCGTTACCCTGTTCGCGCTCATGCGTCGCTGGTGGTTCATCCTCGCAGCCCTCGTCGCGGTGGGCGTCGCGGTCTTCGTGTTCCGACCGCCGGCTCCCGCGCCGCAGACGGATCCGGAGCCGACCCCCGTCGCGTCGGCGGACTTCACGCCGGTCGAGGTGCGCGCGACGGGCGCTCAACAGGGGCTCACCCTGACCGGGGTCGTCAAGGCGCCGGACGGCAAGCCGATCGCGGGTGCCGAGGTGTTCCTCGCCGCCTCGAGCCAGCCGGCGCTCACCTCGCTGCGCTGCGGGATCTGCTCGGAGCTGATCCTCTCGTGCCGCGCGCACGAGACGTCGCGCTCCGTCGCCTCGCTGCTCGAGTCGAAGCGGGGAGAGCTCCACGAGGCCCTCACCACCCGCAGTGACGCCGAGGGCCGGTTCCGCTTCGAGCACCTCGTCGGGACGAGCTTCACCCTCTGGGGGCGAGCGCCCGGCTTCGGCGATGGCATCAAGGAGCGCGCGGCGCCCGGCGATCCGGCGGAGCTGATCCTGCCTTCGCCACGCACGCTGAGCGGCCGGCTCCGCGACGAAGCAGGGCAGCCGGTGAGCGGCACCGTGCGGCTCACCTCGCGCCGGCTCGCGCGCGTGCTCGAGACGACCGCCGACGCAGAGGGGCGCTTCTCCTTCGAGGCGCTCGGTGAGGGCCCCTTCGCGGTGACCGCGACGGCGAGCGGGAAGCTCCCGGCGCTCGAGCGCGAGGCCGAGGCGGGCGCCGCGCCGCTGGTGCTCACGCTGCTCGCTCCGCGGCGCCTCGAGGTGCGCGTGCTCGCGGGCGGCAAGCCGATCGACGCGGTGGTGTCGGTGCAGGGAGACCACCTCACGCGGCAGCTCGACGCGCGAGGGGGCTTCCGCGCCGTCGACGAGCTGTACCCGGGCGAGCTCCTGGTGTCGGCCGCGGCCGGCGAGCTGTCTTCCGTTCCACAGCATGTGTCGCTCTCGGCGCCGGTGACGCAGCTCACGCTCACCCTCGAGCGCGGCGGGACGATCGCGGTGACGGTCCTCGACGAGGCAGCGCAGCCGGTCGAGCGGCCGACCCTCGAGCTGCTGACGCGCGGGCACGAGAAGGTCGTCACGCGGAAGCTGCAGACCGGTGAGCTCGCGGTGCTCGGGCCGCTCGGGGCGGGCGAGTACCAGGTGCGCGCCACCGCCGCGGGCTACCAGCCGGTGACGCTGCCGGTGGTGGTGAAGGCGGGCGAGACGCCGCTCGAGATCACCATGGCGAAGGGGACGATCATCGCCGGTCGGGTGATCGACGAGTACGGCCGCGCGGCGCCCGGTGTGTCGGTGCTGGTCACTCCGACCGGCGACTCGGTGATCGCCGACGCCGAGGGGAAGTTCGTCGCGTCGGTGCCGTCACCCGGGCTCTACGTGCTCAACGCGCACCACTCCGACTGGGGCGGTGGCGAGCTCAAGGTGCAGGCGCCAAAGGAGGGCGTCGAGCTCCAGCTCGAGCCGAAGGCGGGCGCGGAGATCACCGTCACCGCCGAGGGCCGCCGCGTGGAGGGCGCCTCGGTGACGCTCTTCCACTCGAAGGGCAACTTCCGGAGCGATCGCACCTCGGGCGCCGACGGCGTGGTGCTGATGCGCGGGCTGCCTGACGACACGTACACGCTGATCGCCACGCACCCCGACTTCCTCCCGTCGGATCGCCAGCCGGTGACCTTGCGCGACGGCGATCTGCTCAAGCTCCAGGCGGAGCTGAAGCCGGGCGCGAAGCTCGAGGGGCAGGTGGTCGACACGCTCGGCGCGCCGGTCCCGGGCGTCCACGTCACGGTGATCCCGCGCGGCGCAGAGCCTTCGGTGGCCGACGCGCAGGGGCAGTTCTCGCTCTCGCCGCTGCGGCCCAACGTGCTCTACGCGCTGCGCGTGGCCGAGCGCGGCTTCGATCAGCTCGAGCGCGTGACCTCGCGCGCCGGTGGGCCGCCCGTGCGCATCACCGTCAAGCGCCAGTCGATCTTCCGCGGCCGGGTGCTCGGCGACGGGCAGCCGCTCAAGAACTTCCGCGTCGACGAGCACGAGGTGACGACGTCTGACGGCCGCTTCGAGCTGCCGCTGCCGGCCACCGAGGACAAGGTGATCCTCGCGATCGAAGCGCCGGGGTACGAGCCGCTGATGGCCGATCGGCCGAACACGCCCGAGCTCGGCGACTTCGAGCTCAAGCGCGCGCCGCAGGTGACCGGCGTGGTGAAGGACGACACGGGGGCGCCGGTGCCCGACGCGGTGGTGAGCTGCGATGCGTGCGAGCAGTCGGTGCTCTCGCAGGCCGACGGCCGCTTCGTGCTCGGCAAGCCCGCCTTCCAGCGCGAGTTCTCGCTCGTCGCGAAGAAGGGGCGCCGCACGGCGACGAAGACGGTGAGCGACGGCGTGCTGCAGGGGATCGAGCTGGTGCTCAAGCCGGGCGTGCGCTTGAGCGGCGTGGCGTACCTGCCGAGCGGCCAGCCGGCGGGCGGCCTGGAGATCGCCGGCGTCAACGTCGACCGCGGCGAGTCGGTGAGCGTGGTGACGAACGAGGACGGCTCGTACGCGCTGGAGGTCGCGCCGGGCATCTACCGCTTCATGCTCGCGCTCCCGCCGGGGCAGGCGCAGTCGGAAGATCCCCCGGCGGTGATCACCGAGGTGCGCGGCCCGGAGACGCGGCTCGACTTCGGCCCCGTGCCGAACCTGGGCACGCTCACCGTGCGGTTGACGCCGCGCCCCGGCTTCGCGCTGTGGCTCGTGCGCGGCGACGTGACGAGCGTGGGCAACCCCCCGATGGAGCTGCTGCGCGCGACGTGGGCGCAGCTCGTCTACCAGCCGCGCGTCGAGCGGATCGTCCTCGGCGCGCTCAGCCCCGGCCGCTACACGCTGATCTGGTCGAGCTTCCATGCGTCGACACAGGGCGGCCCGGTGCTCGTGCCGGTGACGGTGCCGGCTTCGTCCGAAGTCACGCTGGGGCCGTGAGCCATGAAGCGCGCGCTCGGCTTCGTGACGGTGCTGGTGCTGGCCGCGATCGGCGTCGCGTGGTGGTTGTGGCCGGAGGGGTCGACGACGACGAGCGAGCCGAGCGCCGAGGTGCCGCCAGCGCCGGGCTTCGTGCGCGCCGCGCAGCCGGAGAGCGTCGACGCGGGCGTGGGGCGACTGCGCGGGCTGGTGCTCGACGTCGACGGCAGGCCGGTGCCCAACGCGCGCGTGCGGCTCTACGGCGCGGCGGACCTGGCCAGGCTCGAATGCAGCGTGTGCCGCGAGGAGCTCTTCTCGTGCGCCGACCCGGCGACCGTGCGGCAGGTGATCGACGCGGTGCGCGCGCGCAGCCTCCCGCTGCCGACGCCGATCGCCGAGGTGATCACCGGCGCCGACGGCAGCTGGGACCTCGGCGAGCGCCCGCTCCTCGGCGAGCTCTACGCGGTGGCGGGCTCGGCCTCGACGCTGGTGACGATGGCGGGCGCGGCGGTCGAGGAGCTGGTGCTCGAGCCGCGTCCACGCGCGGAGGTGACGGTGGTCGACGCGAGCGATCAGCCGCTCGCCGGGGTCGAGACCTGGCTGTTCTCTCCGCGCGAGGGGACGCTCACCGCTGCGCGCACCAACGCAGAGGGCGTGGTGTCGCTCGAGAGCCCCGATCCCGACGCGTGGGTCTTCGCCGAGCAGACCGGCTTGCTCCCTGCCGGGCGGCTGCTCGAGGAGTCGGTGCGCCTCGTGCTCTCGGCGCCACACACGCTGGTGATCCGCACGAAGCTCGGCCCCGCGCCCGTCGACGCCGAGGTGACGGTGCCGCTCCACGGAGGTGATCGGAAGCTGCGCACCACGAACGGCGTGCTCCGCCTCGAGCAGCTCCCGCAGGCGTTCTACGTGGTCAACGTCGCGACCGACGACTACTCGGCGCCCGCGCAGGTGACGGAGCTCGTCGAGCCGGTGGTGGAGCTCGAGTTCCAGCTCCGCAAGAGCGCGAAGCTGGTGGTCTCGCTCCTCACCTCGGCGGGTGATCCGATCGAGGCGCCGGTCATCGGCTCGCTGATGGGGGAGGGCGCCAACGTCGACGCGACCGCGGAGCACGGCGCGCTGCTGGTCCTCGGCCCCGTGGCCGAGGGCGAGTACACGCTCACCGTCACCTCCGAAGGCATGGTGCCCATCACGCGCACGCTCGATCTCCACGCCGGAGAGAACGCGCTCGAGCTGCTCCTTCGCTCGGCGCCGAAGCTGGCGGGCCGCGTGTCGCTCCCCGACGGCAGGCCGGCGAGCGAGGTGCGCGTCTCGGTGCTCGAGGAGGAGCAGGAGGTCGCGACGAGCCTCACCGCCGAGGACGGGAAGTTCGAGGTGGAGGTGATGTACCCCGGGCGCTTTCTGGTGCGCGCCGAGGCGCCGCGCCACGGTGTCGGCGAGGCGATGGCGCAGGTGCCCGGACCGCCGGTGGCGATCCAGCTCGACGCGAAGGGCGCGCTCGAGGTGGTGGTGGTCGACGAGGACGGCTCGAAGCTCCCGGCGGATCTGCTGGTGCGCGCGGCGAACGCACGCTTCGTCCGCTGGGTCGAAGACGAGGACCTGGTCGCGCGCGTGGCCGGGCTCCCCGGCGGGGCGTACGTCATCGAGAAGTCGCTGCCCGATCGGATCCCCATCGAGCAGCCCGTCGAGGTGAGCGAGGGCCGGACGACGCGCGTGACGCTGCAGGCGCGCGCTGGCGCGAAGCTCTCCGGCCGCGTGGTCGATCACGGCGGCAAGCCGGTCTCCGAGGCGGCGGTGATGTCGGGCGCGCGCTCCGACAGCGTGCAGACCGACGCGGAGGGGCGCTTCGAGCTCAAGGGCCTCAAGCCGGGCAAGACCGAGCTCTTCGCCGTCTCGCAGCAGGGCGCGCAGACGGAGCGGCTCGAGGTCACCGCTCCCGCGGCCGACGTGGTGCTGCGCCTGCCGGAGATCGTCCGCGTGCGCGGCCGGGTGGTCGACGAGCGCGGCGCGCCGGTGCCGCAGTTCGACGCCAACGGCACCTCGGTGACGTCGGCCGACGGGAAGTTCGAGGTCGACGCTCCCAACAAGAGCCTCGACGTGTGGCGCGAGGGCTACGCCCCGCTGTTCATCACGCCCGCGGAGGGCGACGTCGGCGAGCTCGTCCTCAAGAAGCAGCCGATGATCGAAGGAGAGGTCGTCGACGGCGAGGGCAGGCCCGTGGGTGGCGCGACGGTGATGGCCTCGACCGAGCTCGTCGGCGTGACGACCGACGGGCAGGGGCGCTTTTCGCTGGTGGTGACGAGCGAGGACAAGCAGGAGCTGCTCGCCACGCGCGGCTCCTCGTCGGGGCGGGTGCCGCTGGTGCTCGGGCAGCGCGCGCGCATCGTGCTTCGCAAAGGCACGACGATCGTCGGCCGGGTCGTCGACGCGACGGGCAAGGGCGTGCAGACGCTGGTGCGCGCGACGAGCGCCACCACCAGCACTTCGCAGGAGGTCGACACCGACGAGGCCGGGCGCTTCCAGCTCGAGCTGCCGCACGGGGTGTGGCTCTTCGCGACCCGCGCCAACCGGCTCACCCGCTCGGTGGAGGTCGCCGGCGAGCGCCTGGAGCTCACCCTCGGCGAGCAGGCGCAGTGCGGGGCGATCGTCCGCAGCTCGAAGCTGATCGACGGCCTGTGGTTCCTGCCGGGGAAGAGCGAAGGCGGGCCGTGGGAGGTGATGACCCACACCGCAGGCGCGTTCGAGTACCCGGTGATGACGCCTGCGCTCGAGGTCAGCGTGCGCGGCGTGCCGTGCGGGCGCTACACGCTCGCCGCGTCGATCGAGAACATCGTCAGCGAGACGCCGCTCGATCTGCAGTCCCCGGGACAGGCGGTCTTCGTCGAGCCCTCGCCGGTGCTGTTGACGCCCGAGGAACCGGCGCGCGCGCCCACGGAGGAGCGCGCGCCCTGAGGAGCGCCGTGCTACGCGGAGGCCCGTGAGCGCACTCCAGGGAAAGCGGATCGCGGTCGGCGTCGGCGGCGGCATCGCGGCCTACAAGGCCGGTGACTTCGTGCGGGAGCTCCGCCGCCAGGGCGCGACGGTGCGGGTGTCGATGACGAAGGCCGCGCAGGAGTTCATCACGCCGCTGACGATGCAGAGCCTGTCGGGCGAGGCGGTGCTGACGGACTACTTCGACGCGGGACAGGAGGAGAAGTTCGGTCACCTCCACCTCGCGCGCTGGGCCGACGCGTACGTGATCGCGCCGGCCACCGCCGATCTGATCGCGCGGATCCACGCCGGCATGGCGAACGACGCGGTGACCACCTCGCTCTTGGCGTTCCGCGGGCCGGTGCTGCTCGCGCCCGCGATGAACACCGCGATGTGGGAGCACCCGATGACGGTGCGGAACGTCGCGGCCCTGCGCCAGGTGCACAACTTCCACTTCGTCGGTCCCGGCGTCGGGCCGCTGGCGGACGGCGACGTCGGGGCGGGGCGCCTGTCGGAGCTGCCGGAGCTCATCGAAGCGACGCGCGCCCTCTTCACGGGCGCCTCGCTCGCGGGCCGTCGGGTGCTGATCACCGCCGGCCCGACGCGGGAAGCGCTCGACCCGGTGCGGTTCATCTCGAACCCCTCGACGGGGAAGATGGGCCTCGCGGTGGCCGAGGTGGCGCGGGCGCGCGGCGCGCAGGTGACCGTCGTGCTCGGCCCCGTGGGGGACGTGGGCCACCTGCCGTTCGAGGTGGTGCGCGTGACGACGGCCGACGAGATGCTCGAGGCGGTGATGAAGCGCGTCACCGAGTGCGACGTCTTCGTGGCGACGGCGGCGGTGAGCGACTGGAAGCCCTCGACGGTCGCCGAGCGCAAGACGAAGAAGTCCGAAGGGCCCGAGACGGTGACGCTGCTCCGCACGCCCGACGTGCTGCTGACCGCGTCGCAGCTCGTGCACACCCAGGCGAAGCGCCCGGTGCTGGTCGGCTTCGCGGCCGAGACCCACGACGTGGTGCCCTACGCCAGGGAGAAGCTGGCCAGGAAGCGCCTCGATCTGATCGTCGCCAACGACGTGTCGGCCGCGGGCGCGGGCTTCGGCGTGGAGACCAACGTGGTCACCATTCTCGGCGCCGACGGCTCGTCGACGACGGCGCAGGGGACCAAGCGCGAAGTGGCCGGGCGCCTGTGGGATCTCGTCGCCGCGCGGATGAAGTGACTCAGGCGGACACTGAGGTTAAGGGGGCGTGGATGTCTGACGAGGTGAAAGAGATCGCCCTCGAGCTCCGGAGGCACCTGGCGTGGCAGGAGTCCGACGGCACGCGCGTGCTGCTCCAGACGCCGCCGCCGCCCGGAGAGAAGCCGCTCGCGCGTCAGCCGGTGGCGCCTCCCGCTGCCGCGCCGACGCCAGCGCCCGCGCGGGCTCCGGTGAGCGCTCCGGCGCCGAAGGCCGCGGCGCCGGTCGCCGTGCCGCCCAGCGCACCGCTCGCGAAGACCTTCGCCACGCTCGACGAGATCCGCACCGAGCTCGGCGACTGCAAGCGCTGCAAGCTGTGCAGCGGCCGCAAGCAGATCGTCTTCGGAGTCGGAAACCCGCGCGCGGAGCTCGTCTTCGTCGGCGAGGGCCCCGGTGAAGAAGAGGATCGCCAGGGCATCCCGTTCGTCGGCGCGGCCGGTCAGCTCCTCACGAAGATGATCGAGGCGATGAAGTTCAAGCGCGACGAGGTCTACATCTGCAACGTCGTGAAGTGCCGCCCGCCCGGCAACCGCAACCCGGAGCCCGACGAGATCACCGCGTGTGAGCCGTTCCTCAAGGCGCAGCTCTCGGTGATCAAGCCGAAGGTGATCGTCGCGCTCGGGAAGTTCGCGGCCCAGACGCTGCTGCGCGTCGACACGCCGATCACCCGCCTGCGCGGCCAGTGGCGCTCGTACGAGGGCATCGAGCTGATGCCCACCTTCCACCCGGCGTACCTGCTGCGCCAGCCGGACGAGAAGAAGAAGGCGTGGATGGACCTGCAGGACGTGATGAGGAAGTTCGGAAAGCTATGAAAGGGACGATCCAGATCCACCAGGTGTTCTGCGGCTCGCTCGAGGGCAACCCGCTCGGCGACACCAGCACGCGCGCGGTGCCCGTCTACCTGCCGCCGGGCTACGGCGAGGGCGAGCAGCGCTACCCCGTCGTGTACTTCCTGCACGGCTTCTCGGGCTCGGGCATGCAGTGGCTCAACACCTCGCCCTTCACCCGCAACGTGCCCGAGCGGCTCGACTGGCTGGTGAGCGAGGGGAAGATCCCGCCGACGATCGGCGTGTTCGCCGACGGCTGGTCGGGGCTCGGCGGCTCGCAGTGGATCAACTCCGAGGGCATCGGGCGGTACCGCGACGTCGTGGCGCGCGACCTGGTGCAGTGGGTCGATCGCACCTTCAAGACCATCGCGAAAGGCTCGGCGCGCGCGCTCATCGGCAAGAGCAGCGGCGGCTACGGCGCGCTGGTGATCTCGCGCTTCCACCCCGAGACCTTCCAGCACATCGGCGTGCACTCCGGCGACGCGGGCTTCGAGTACGCGTACCTCAACGAGCTGCCGCAGGCGGCGGGCGCGATCCTCAAGGCGGGCGGCGTCGAGGCCTGGTACCGCGACTTCACCCAGCGGGCGATGGCCACCAAGATGCGCGGCGACGATCACGCGGTGATCAACATGATCTGCATGGGCGCCGCGTACTCGCCGAAGAAGGGCGAGCCGCTCAACTGCGAGCTGCCGGTCGAGCTCCCGTCAGGGCGGTTGCGCATCGACGTCTGGAACCGATGGCTTGTGCACGACCCCGTCCGCTTCGTTTCGAAGAACGTTGAGGCGTACCGCAAGCTCAAGAGCATCTTCATCGACTGTGGCACGCGCGACGAGTTCAACCTCCGCTGGGGCGCGCGGCTGGTCAGCGACGAACTGAAGGCCGCCAACATCGAGCACATCCACGAGGAGTTCGAGGATGGGCACATGGGCGTGAACTACCGCTTCGAGCGCTCGCTCGCCTGGCTGGGCGCGCGGCTCGAGCACTGAGGACTTCCGACATGAAGCAGCAAGTGAAGGCAGTGATCGACGCCACCCTGGTGGCGTTGAAGGACAGCGGCGCGATCAGCTTCGAGAGCATCCCCGGCTACAGCGTCGAGGTGCCGAAGAACCCCGAGCACGGCGACTGGTCGTGCAACGTGGCGATGGTGATGTCGAAGGCGACCGGCAAGAAGTCGCCCGAGCTCGCCGACCTGATCATCAAGGGCCTCGTCGATCCGGAGCGGATCGTCGTCTCGCTCGAGAAGGCCGGGCCGGGCTTCCTCAACCTCCGGCTGAAGGACTCGGTCTTCCAGTCGGTCGCGCGCGACGTGCTGAAGGCGGGCCAGACGTTCGGCCGGCAGCCGCCGAAGTCGAGCGGCAAGAAGGTGATGGTCGAGTTCGTGAGCGCGAACCCCACCGGGCCGGTGCACATCGGCCACGCGCGAGGGGCGTTCATGGGTGACGCGATCGCGCGGCTCCTCGACGCGGCCGGGCACGACGTGACCCGGGAGTTCTACATCAACGACTTCGGCAAGCAGGTCGAGACGCTCGGCCGGACGGTCTACAAGCGGTACCAGCAGCTCTTCGGCGCGAAGGTCGAGCTCGCCGAGGGCGAGTACCCCGCCGAGTACGTGATCGACATCGCGAAGGCCTGGAAGGCCGAGGCCGGTGATTCGTACCTCAACAAGCCCGAGAGCGAGTGGTTCCCGAAGGCGATCGAGGTCGGCATCCGCGAGAACCTGGCGGCGATCCGGAAGACGCTGGCGATGGCGAACATCAGCCACGACGTGTTCTTCAGCGAGAAGTCGCTGCACGACGCGGGCAAGGTGAAGAGCATCGTCGACGTCTACAAGCAGCGGGGCGTCACCTACGAGGCCGCCCAGGGGCGGCGGCGGGAAAAGGGCGAGAAGGTGCGGGACGCGGAGTCGAAGGCCGCGCAGTACGCCGACAAGCAGCTCGGCGGCACCTTCCTGATGACCGCGACGTACCAGGAGAACGGCAAGTACGTCCTCAAGGACGAGGAGGACCGGGTCATCCTCCGGCATGACGGCACGCCGGTGTACCTGACCGCCGATCTCGCGTACCACAAGGAGAAGTTCGACCGGGGCTTCGACCTCATGGTCGACGTCTTCGGCGCCGATCACGCCGGCCACGTGCCGCGGATCCAGTCGGGCATGACCCTGCTGGGCTTCGAGCAGAAGAAGCTCCAGTTCGTGCTGGTGCAGATCGTCCGGATCACCCGGAACGGCGAAGAGGTGAAGGTCAGCAAGCGGAAGGGCACGCTCTTCGAGCTCGCCGAGCTCATCGAGGAGGCCGGCGCCGACGTGTGCCGGTTCATCTTCCTCATGAAGACGGCCAACGCGCAGTTCGACTTCGATCTCGACGCGGTCCAGAAGCAGTCGAAGGACAACCCGGTCTTCTACTTCCAGTACGGGCACGCCCGGTGCGCGTCGATCCTCAAGAAGGCGATCGAGAAGGGGCAGCCCTTCGTGGGCGCCGAGAAGCTCACCGACGCCCAGCTCGCGCGGCTGGTGCTGCCCGAAGAGAAGGCGATGCTGAAGAAGATGAGCCAGCTCGGCGACGTCGTGCAGGCGGCGGCAGACAAGCTCGAGCCGCACCACGTGCTCTACTTCTGCCAGGAGCTGATCGCCGACTTCCACAGCTACTACACGAAGTACAAGTCGGACCCGATCATCAGCGACGACGCCGAGAAGACGCAGGGGCGGCTCGCGCTCGTGGCGGCGCTCAAGCAGACGCTCCAGAGCGCCTTCGGCATCCTCGGAGTGTCGGCGCCCGAGCACATGGAGGTGCCTCCCGACGAGGAGTGACGCGTGGACACGATCGAGCTCGCCATCGCGCGGGGGCGCGGCTCGGACCGCCTGGGGACGGCGTTCCTGGGCGGCTACACCGCGGCGATCCTCGCCTTGGATCCGACGCTGGGGCCTGAGGAGCGCGGTGCGCTGTGCGCCACGGAGGCGGGCGGCGGGCATCCCCGGGCGATCCAGACCTCGCTCGTCGACGGCCGGCTGAGCGGCACGAAGTACTTCGTGTCTGGCGGGGCGAGCGCGACGGTGCTCCTGGTGGTGGCGAAGGTCGGTGAGCGGGACGGGCGGCCGGAGCTGCGCGTGGCGCGCGTCCGGAGTCCGTCGCCGGGGCTCACCATCGAGCCGGGCACGCCGCTCGACTTCATCCCCGAGGTGCCGCACGGGTCGGTGACGTTCGAGCAGACGCCGGTCGACGCGGTGCTCGAGGGCGACGGCTACGAGCGGTACCTCAAGCCGTTCCGCACCATCGAGGATCTGCACGTCTTCGGCGCGGTGGTCGGCTGCCTGCTGGCGAACGGCAAGGGCATTCCGCACGAGACGCAGGAGGGGCTCCTCGCATCGCTCGCGGCGATTCAGCAGCTCGGCCGGCAGAGCCCGTCGAGCGCGCAGACGCACCTCGCGCTGGCGGGCGTGCTGCGGAGCGCGCGCGCGCTGATCGACACGCTGCAGGCAGCGCACTTCGAGGCCGGGTTCTGGGCCCGCTTCGAGCGCGACCGGCGGCTCCTCGACATCGCGCAGAAGGTCCGTGAGGCGCGCCGGCAGAAGGCGTGGGAGGTGGAATGACGTCGATCGCGACGCTCGTCGAACAGCTCGCAGCGCTCGGCGTGCGGGCGGGTGACGTGCTCCTGGTGCACACCGCGTTCTCGAAGGTGCGCCCCGTCGAAGGGGGACCGCTGGGGCTGATCGACGCGCTCCGGCAGGCGATCGCGCCGGGCGGAACGCTGGTGATGCCGACGATGACCGACGGCGACTCGCCGTTCGACCCACGCAGCACGCCGACCGACGGCATGGGCATCACCGCCGAGACGTTCTGGCGGCAGCCCGGCGTGCTCCGCAGCAAGCACCCGGGTGGCTCCTTCGCGGCGGAGGGCCCGCTCGCGGAGCGCATCTGCGCCGAGCAGCCGTTGTCGCCGCCGCACGGGCCCGACAGCCCGGTGGGCCGGGTGCATGACGCGGACGGGCTGGTGCTGCTGCTCGGCGTCGAGCACTCGGAGAACACGACGCTCCATCTCGCGGAGGCGCTGGCCGACGTGCCGTACTCGGTCTCGCACCCGTGCGTCGTGGTGCGTGACGGCGTCGCGCATATGGAGCTGATCGCCGAGACCGATCACTGCTGCCGCAACTTCACGCGCGCCGACGAGTGGCTGCGCGCGCGGGGGCTCCAGCGGGAAGGGCGGATCGGCTCGGCGCACGCACGCCTCATCCGTTCGCGTGACGTGGTCGAGGTCGCGGTGGCGAAGCTGCGAGAAGCGCCGCTCGTCTTCCTGTGCCCGTCGGAGGCCCACTGCGAGGAGTGCGACGAGGCGCGCGCGAGCGTCACCCGCCGCGGGTATGCATCTCGAGGTGCGGCGTCTTCTTGAGCTCGTCGGGAGACGCGAGCGGACCGCGTTGCTCCCGCAGCGCGAGGCGCTCCTCGGCGCCGCGATCGTTCCGCCGCTCCCAGGTCGAGCGGATCAGCGCTTCGAGCTCGGTGGCGTTCGCGCCGCCCCGGAGCGCGGCCTTCAGATCGACGCCCTTCGTCGCGTAGAGGCAGGTGAACCAGTGCCCGTCTGCGGTGAGGCGCGCGCGATCGCACGCGCGGCAGAACGGCTGCGTGGTCGACGCGATCACCCCGAAGGTCTGGCCGCTCTTCGTGCGACGGTAGCGTTCGGCGGGCGCGCTGCCGCGGCCGGGCAGGGGCTCCACCGGGCCGAGCCGCGCCAGCAGCTCCCGCGCGGGGACGACCTTCTCCATCGACCACCGCGTCGCGCCGCCGACGTCCATGTACTCGATGAAGCGCAGCTCGGCGTCGTGCGCGCTCGCGAACTCGAGGAGCGGCTCGAGCTCGTCGTCATTCACGCCGCGCATCAGCACGGTGTCGAGCTTGAGGCCGCGGAAGCCCGCCTCGCGCGCCGCGGCGATGCCGTCGAGCACCGCCGGGAGCTGATCGCGCCGCGTCAGTCGCTGGAACTTCTCGCGCGAGAGCGTGTCGAGCGAGATCGTCACCCGCTGGAGCCCCGCCCGCGCGAGCGCGTCGGCCTGCTGCCGGAGCAGCACGCCGTTGGTGGTGAGCGCCAGCTCCTCGAGGCCCTTCTTCGCGAGCAGTGCCACCAGCACCGGCAGGTCGCGCCGCACCAGCGGCTCTCCGCCCGTCAGCCGCACCTTGCGCACGCCGAGGGCGATGAAGCGATCGACCAGCGCGTCGATCTCCTCGAACGAGAGCACGTCGGGCGAGGGGAGCCACGCGTACTCCTCCTCGGGCATGCAGTACGCGCAGCGGAGGTTGCAGCGATCGGTCACCGAGAGCCGGAGGCTCCGCAGCGGCCGCCGGAGTTGGTCTTCAGTCGTCATCACCGTCGACGACGGGCGTGATCGTGGGCGCGGGCGTCTCGCCGTTGGCCTTCGCGGCCAGGGCAGCCTTCTTCCGCGCGACCATGTCTTCCTTGATCTTGATGAGGCCGGCCTCGCCGATGTCGAGGAACGCCTTCACCACCTCGGGATCGAACTGGCTCCCCGCGCAGCGGTGGATCTCCTCGATCGCGTTCCCGAAGGTGGTGCCCTTGCGGTACGGGCGATCGCTGGTCATCGCGTCGAGCGTGTCGGCGACGGCGAAGATCCGCGCGCCGATGTGGATCTCCTCGCGCGTCAGCCCGCGCGGGTAGCCGCGGCCGTCGAAGCGCTCCTGGTGCGAGAGCACGATCTGCGAGGGGATCGACAGGAACGGGATGGGCGCGATCATCGAGTAGCCGATGTCGGGGTGCTTGCGCATCTCGACCCACTCCTCGGGCGTCAGCTTGCCGGGCTTGAGCAGCACCGCGTCGGGCACGCCGATCTTCCCGATGTCGTGGAGCAGGGCGCCGCGGCCGATCTCCTCGAGATCGTGGCCCTTGATCGACATGCGCGTGGCGATCGCCACCGTGTACTCGACGACGCGCTGCGAATGATCGCTCGTCTCGTGCTCGCGCGCGTCGAGCGCCGTCACCAGCGCCAGCAGCGTGTTCTGGTAGGTGGTCGAGACGTCGCGCAGGGCGTTGCGCAGCTCGGTGGTGCGATCGCGCACCTTGCGCTCGAGCTTCTTCTGGTAGCGCTTGCGGGCGAGCTCCACGCGGCGCTTGGCCAGCGCGCGCTCGATGGCGCGGATCAGATCGGTCAGCTTGGGCGGCTTGAGGAGGTAGTCGACCGCGCCGCGGCGCAGGCAGTCGACGGCCGACTCCGTGTCGCCGTACCCGGTGAGCATGATCACCGCGGTGTCGGGGTGCTTCTCGCGGAACGCCTCGAGCAGCCACAGCCCGTCCTTCCCCGGCATCTTCATGTCGGAGATCACCAGCGGCGTGTCTTCCTGCTCGGCGAGCTCGAGGGCCATGTCGGCGCCTGAGGCCACCGCGCAGTGGTAGCCCTCTTCGCGGAGGAGCACGCTGATCACGTCGCGCACGGACTCGTCGTCGTCGACGATCAGGATTCGGGGAGGCGGAGGAGGGATGGCGTCCACTGTGGGCCCTTTAACGACGCGCACACTCTAGGGCGAGAGGCGCACCGACAGAAGAGCGATGGCATTTCACTTCTGCAATCCCGCGTCGGGAACGATCACCTCGAGCTGCAGGGGGGCATTCGTGACCTTCGGCGCCGTCGCCGCGGCGAGCTGGTGCGTTCGCCACCACATGAAGGCGAACGAGAACAGCGCGAGCACCATCAACACGAGAGTCCTGGTCGGGAAGCGGGGCACGGGGAGCCCGCATACCAGTTGCCTTCCCATCGTGTCGGCGTAAGAGAACGCCCGCACTTTCCAGCAGTTTTCTCCAAGGAGCGTTTCGTGGCGGACACTTTCGACGTTGTCATCATCGGCTCGGGCCCCGGCGGCTACGTGGCGGCCATTCGCGCGGGTCAGCTCGGCCTCAAGACGGCCATCATCGAGAAGGACAAGAAGCTCGGCGGCACCTGCCTTCACCGCGGCTGCATCCCGACCAAGGCGCTGCTCTACACGTCGGAGCTCTACAGCCACATCCTCCACGCGGCGACGTTCGGCATCAACGTGAGCAACCCCGCGCTCGACTGGGCGCAGGCGCAGAAGCACAAGCAGAAGGTCGTCGACAAGGGCGCGGGCGGCATCGACTTCCTGATGAAGAAGAACAAGGTGACCGTGTTCAAGGGCACCGGGAAGATCGCCGGCAAGGGCAAGGTCGACGTGGTGCTCACCGAGGGCGGCACGAAGCAGACGCTCGAGACGAAGAACATCATCATCGCCACCGGCTCGGTGGTGACGACGCTCCCCAGCATCACGCTCGATCACAAGCGCATCCTCTCGTCTGACTCGATCCTCGAGCTGCCGGTGGTGCCGAAGAGCCTGATCGTGCTCGGCGCGGGCGCGGTGGGCACCGAGTTCGCCTCGATCTTCAACCACGTCGGCTCGCAGGTGACGCTCATCGAGTTCATGCCCAACGTGCTCCCCATCGAGGACCAGGACATCTCGAAGGAGCTCGAGAAGCAGCTCAAGCGCCGCAAGATGGACGTGATGACCAGCACGAAGTTCGAGAAGGTCGAGACGACCGCGAACGGCGTGAAGGTGACGGTCACGCTGCCCGACGGCTCGAAGAAGGAGCTCGAGGCAGAGTACTTCCTCTCGGCCGTCGGCCGCGGCCCGGTGACGAAGGACATCGGCCTCGAGACCATCGGCCTCACCACCGGCCCGAAGGGGCACATCACCGTCGACGCGATGATGCGCACCAGCGTGCCGAACGTGTTCGCGATCGGTGACGTGACGCCGCACCCGGCGCTCGCCCACTGCGCGTCGGCGCAGGGCATCGTCGCCTCGGAGTTCATCGCCGGGAAGAACCCGCGCCCGCTCAACTACGAGCGCATCCCCAACGCGACGTACTGCTACCCCGAGGTGGCGTCCGTCGGCCTGACCGAGAAGAAGGCGAAGGAGAAGGGCTACGACGTGAAGGTCGGCACCTTCCCGTTCTCGGCGATCACCAAGGCGTCGATCTCCGACGAGGGCATGGGCCTGGTGAAGATCGTCTCGGACAAGAAGTACGACGAGGTGCTCGGCGTGCACCTCATCGGCCCGCACGCCACCGAGCTGCTCGCCGAGGCCTGCGTCGCGCTCCAGCTCGAGACCACCACCGAGGAGCTCGCGCGCACCGTCCACGCGCACCCGACGCTCTCGGAGATCATGCACGAGGCCGCCGAGGCGACCCTCGGGCACCCGATTCACATCTGAAGGCGCCCGCGCTTCAGTCGCTCGGACGCGAGCTGGTGAAGGTCGCGTCCGATGCCTCATTCTCCTCCGGCCTGCTCACCCTCAAGGTAGAGTGCCGGACGCCCGTGGCAGACTTCGAACTTTTGACTTCCGGACCGACAGCGGACGGTGCTCCAGACCTGCACGACCTGACCTTCTACCAACGCCGCTTCTGGCAGATGGAGAAGGCGTTCCCCAACACGAGCGGCTACGTCCTGGCCGGGCTCCTGAGGTCGCCTGCATTCGAAGACGCCGAGCTGCTCCGCAAAGCGGTTCAAGCGACGATCGAAGACAACGACGCCACCAGGCTCCGAATGCGCTCGGTTCCCGGCGGCGTCAGGCAATACGTTCGCCAGCCTGTTGCCGACGAGGTGGCGGTTCTCGATTTCGCTCAGGCTCCCGAGTCGATGCGGGAATGGATTCAGAAGACCTCCACCACCCCGTTCGTGATGGAGGATTCTGATTTGTTTTACACCGCCGTCCTGCGGCTCGGCGCCCGGGAGCACGGTGTGTTCATCAAAGCCCATCACCTCGTCGGGGATGAGTGGAGCTCCCGGCTCCTGGCCCGCCAGATCTCCGACCGCTATGCGCTCCTCCGAGGGGGCGAGCGCCCGACGAGCCAGACCAGGCATTCCTACCTCGACTACGTCCGGAGCGAAGAGGAGTACCTGCGCTCGGATCGCTTCGTGAAGCACAGGGCGTACTGGGAAAACAGGTTTGGCGACCTGCCGGAGGACGTGGTCGCTCGCGTGTCCGTGCCTGTGGATGACTCGCAGAAGACGAGCGGGTTTCAGGTGTGTCAACTGTCGCTGGCGCCGCACGCTGCCGCCCTGGAGCAGGAACAGGTCTCGTTGCTCTGCGTCTCGCTGGCCGCGTTCGCGCGGTATTTCAAGACCGTCAAGCAGCAAGAGGATGTCGTCTTCGGGCTGCCGACGTACAACCGAGTCACCCATCAGGAGCGAAACACCATCGGCATGTTTGCCAACTCCGCGCTGTTGCGGGTGACGATGGATGCGAATGCAGATCACCGCGCCGTCGTCGACACCGTCCGGAGCGAGTTGCACTACCTCCTCAAGTACCAGCGCTACCCGTACCCGCTCCTGAAGCAGTTCATCGAAGAGAAGTACGGCTTCAAGGGGCACCTGTATCAGACCTATGTGTCGTTCGCGCAGAGCGAGGAGAGCGACTACCAGGTCGAGTACTTCATCAAACACACCCAGTACTGCCCGCTCATCGTTCGCATCTACCATCAGGCGGCCCGGAACCAGGTGGCGTTCCATTTCTACTACTGGAAGGAAGACTATTCGCCTCAGGACATCGAACGGCTCTTTGAGTTTGTCAGCACTCAATTCAACCAGCTCGCGACGGCGGCATGAACTCCGCAGGAGGCCTCGTGTCGATCCTGGAACGAGTGCGTGATCGTCTGGCGTTCGCCGGGCGCTACCATCAAGCGACGGGCCTGCCGTATTCGACGATCGCCTATGCCCAGAGCCTCGACGGCAGCATCGCTGCGAGCTCCGGTTCGTCCCTGGCGATCAGCGGAACGCAATCTCTGGAGATGACCCACCATCTCCGCGCGCATCACGATGCCATCCTCGTGGGAATCGAGACGGTTCGCGTCGACAACCCTCGGTTGACCGTCCGCCTGGTCAGCGGAGAGCACCCTCAGCCGGTCGTGCTGGACACCGAGCTGCGGCTCTCTCCCGATGCGCGCATCGTCTCGCACCCGAAGAGGCCATGGCTGATGACCGGCGATTCGGTCTGCTCAGACCGGCGGGCGGCCCTCGAGAAACTGGGCGTTCGGGTGTTCACCCTGGGGAAGGACGCGACGGGAAAAGTGGATCTCTGGCAGGTCCTGCGGACCCTGGGTGAGCTGGGCATTCGCAGCCTGATGATCGAAGGTGGCGCGCGCGTCATCGACCGGTTCCTCGAACTCCGGCTGGCGAACCAATTGATCGTGACGACCAGCCCGATGTTCGTCGGCGGCGTACGCCCCGTCGCCAGACGACCTCTCGGCGGCCACTATCCATCCTTGCGCGACCCCGTCTACGAACGATGGGGTGCCGACATGGTGATGGCGTCTGATCTGGAGGGGCCTCCCGCCGCGTGATGGTCGGGCGGCCCGCCTCCCAGCCGAGCGCTCAGAACGCCGCGCGCAGGGTCCCTTCGAGGTGCCCCGTGCGGCAGGCGGCGCGCTGGAGCTTGCCGGAGGAAGTCTTCGGCAGTCCGCCCGGCTCGAGCAGGGTGATGATCTGAGCCCGCAGCAGGTGGTCGTTGCTGACCGCCGTGCGGATCACGTCCCGCAGGGCCTCCGGTTCGGGCTGCTGGCGGGGGTCCACCTCGGCCGCGATGGCGAGCTGCTCCTCTCCGTCGTCGAGGCTGAGCGAGAAGGCCACCACGCAGCCGGGGCGAATCGCCGGGTGGCTGCGCTCCACCGTCAGCTCGATGTCCTGCGGGTAGTAGTTGCGCCCGCGCATGATCATCAGGTCCTTCATCCGGCCGGTGACGTACAGCTCGCCATCCCGCAGGAAGCCGAGGTCGCCAGTGCGCAGGTACGGCCCCTCTCCGCTGGCGAGCCGGGCCCCGAAGATCTCCTCGGTCAGCTCCGGGCGGTTCCAGTAGCCCAGGGCGACGCTCGGCCCTCTCAGCCAGATCTCCCCGACCTCGAGATCCGGCAGGCGCGCGCGCGTCGAGGGATCCACCACCACCAGCTCCTGACCGAGCAGGGTCTTCCCGCACCCCACCAGGGTCTGACTCCCGGCAGCGCCCTCGCTCGCCAGCACCACGCGGTTCTTCTGCAGCTCGGCGCGCACGACTGAGAGCTGCTGCGGAGGCTCGTTGCACGACCCGCCGCTGGCCATCAGGGTGCCCTCGGCGAGGCCGTACGCCGGGTAGTGCGTCTCGTGGCGGAAGCCACACGGGCCGAAGACCTCGGTGAAGCGCGCCAGGGTCTCGGCGCGGATCGGCTCGGCGCCGTTGCAGGCCACCTTCCACGAGGAGAGATCGAGCGTGGCCCGAATGGCCGGCGGCACCTTCCGCACGCACAGATCCAGCGCGAAGTTGGGGAACGGGCTCGTGGTGGCGCGGTACCTGGTGATGGCCTGCAGCCAGCGCGCCGGTCGGGTCAGGAAGCTCATCGGCGACATCAGCACGCCCACGAAGCCGCCGTGGAGCGGCTGGAGGATGCCTCCGATGAGGCCCATGTCGTGGTAGCTGGGCAGCCAGCTCACGTACGCGCTGCCGTCGTGGTGCTCCCCCAGCCGGTAGGTCTCCCCCACGTTGTGCAGGAGGTTCGCGTGGGTCACCATCACGCCCTTGGGCTCGGAGGTGGAGCCAGACGTGTACTGCAGGAACGCCACGTCTCCGGGCTGCACCTGCGGATCCACCCACGCCGACGGGTCGCCCACGCCGGCCTCGTCGGTCGCCAGCCAGGGCAGCGCGGCCAGCTCGGGCGCGAGCGGCAGCATGGCCTGGCCCATCTCGGCGATCATCTGCGTGGTGAGGATGAGCCTCGCGTTCGAGTCGCGCACGATCGCCCGCAGCCGGGGCAGGGTGCGGTCCAGGCGGGAGACATCGGGCGGGTAGGCCGGCACCGGGATCGCGCCGCCAAACAGGCAGCCGAAGAACGCGGTGACGAACTCCAGCCCCGGCGGGTGGAGCAGCAGGACGTGAGCGCCCTTCGCCACGGCCGCCTGCACCCGCGCGCCGATGCGGAGGGACGCTTGAAGGAGCTGACCGTAGGTGAGGCTCTCGATCGGCCCGTCGACGTCGCCTTCGGTCAGGTAGTGAAAAGCGACGCGATCGGTCTGGGTCTCGCCGCGGGTGCGGACCAGGTGGACGAGGGTGTGGAAGGCAGGAGTGGTCATGCGGTCGAGTCCGGGTGGTGAGAGAAGGTTGAGGGCCGCGGCCAGCTCGGCCCGCTGGAAAGCGGATCAGTTCGCCGAGTCGGTGCGGCCGACGTGCTGGTCGACGTACGTGATGATGTCACCCACGGTGCGGAGCCGCCGCAGGTCGCGCTCGGGAATCTCGATGTGGAACGCCTCTTCCACCGCCGAGCTGAGCTCCACCGCGGCCAGGGAGTCGGCCCACAGGTCGCCCATGATGGTCTTCTCGGGCGTGACCCGCGAAAGCTCCACGTTGAGCTGGGTGGCGATGATGTTGCGAATGCGGTCTTCAAGCGTGCTCATCGAGGTCTCGGCGAAGCGCGGATGGTCGGCAGAGTCCACCACGGGCGCTAGGTCCCGCCCGCTGGTTCCGCGTCGGGGAGGTGGAGGAGATGGCCGGTGCGCTCCTGCTTGATTCGGAGGTAGCCCTCGTTGTGCGGGTTCACCGGGGTCAGGGACGGCACCCGCCCGCGCACCGGCAACCCCTCCGCCTCGAGCGCCGCGATCTTCAGCGGATTGTTGGTGATGAGCCTGACCGAGCGCACCCCGAGCAGCCGCAGCATCCCGGCGGCGATGTCGTAGCGGCGCAGATCGTCCCCGAACCCCAGCAGGCGGTTGGCCTCGTAGGTGTCGTGGCCTTCGCTCTGCAGCTTGTAGGCGCGGATCTTGTTGCCGAGGCCGATACCGCGCCCCTCCTGCCGCAGGTAGAGCACCACTCCGCAGGTGGCCTCGGCGACGAGATCCATCGCGTGGTCGAGCTGGGCGCGGCAGTCGCACTTCAGGCTGCCGAAGACCTCGCTGGTCAGACACTCGCTGTGGATTCGCGCCACCACGTCGTCTTCGCCGGCGAGCTCGCCCTTCACCATGGCCACGTGCTCGATGCCCGCCTTCTCTTCGCGGAACACCACGGTGCGGAACTTGCCCCGCGCGGTCGGGAGGGGGGCCTCCGCGTAGACGGTCAGGGAGGGGGAGACGCCCTTCGGCGGGTGATCGGTCTGGCTGTGGTCCATCGTCTCTGTCCCTGCGGCCTCGCTCGGGCTGCAGTGTGGCACTCGATGCGTGGAAATCATCGCCTCGCCCGCAGTGTCGAGGCAAGGCGATTGTTGGTCAGACCCGGGCGCGTGACGCAGGCGCGAGCTCGGGAAGGCTGAGACGGGCGAGGCGGCGGACCACGTTCGCGAGCGTGTGACCCCACGACTCACTGCGATAGCGGACGCCGTGCGCTTCGCAGGCCGCTCGGACCTCCGGGGCGATCTCCCTCAAGCGATTGGGCGGCAGGCGCGGAAAGAGGTGATGCTCGATCTGCTTGTCGAGGGCGCCGCAGAGGATCGAGACCAGCTCCGGCACGTCGAAGTTGTTCGTGGCTTCGACCTGCATCGCGTACCACTCGCCGCGCCCGTGAGCGCGGGTGCCTTCGGGGAAGCTCGCCGTGTCCTCGCCGACGTGGCCACAGAAGATGGTCGCCGCCGTGTAGACGTCGCGGAGGATCTCCGCGAGCGCGTTGCCGACGAGCACCTTCGCGAAGAACGGCCCGGCGAGGAGCGGGTAGGCGACGAAGTTCTTCGCGTAGTAGGGCACCCACTTGCGGAAGGCCTTCGTCACCGCGCCCCGCCACGACGCCAGCGAGCGGTCTTCGACGAAGTCGAATTTGTCGGCGCGTCCGTTGCCGAGCAGCAGGTCGTTGAGCCCGGAGTACTCGTAGTTGATCGCGAACGTGAACATGCACGCCGCGAAGAGTGACAGCGGGAGCTGAACGAGGTGCAGCGGCGACCACGGCGTGTTCGCATCGAGACGGATCGCGCCGAAGTGGATGTCGGGGTCGTCCCCGGCCACGTTCGTGTTCCCGTGGTGGCGCACGTTGTGAACCTGCCGCCACGTGGCCTCGTCGATCGGGACGTTCCACGAGAACGTGTCCGAGTGGAACGCCTCCGCGCCGGGCAGCCCGTCGTACGCGCCATGGAGCGCCGTGTGACCGATCTCGACCGCTTCGAGCTGCTTGTGCAGGAAGAGCGCCGCCACGCCGCCGAAGAACGACACGGGCTCGAAGCTCGCGAAGAGCAGGGCCCGGCCAGTGAGCTCCGCGGTGCGTGAGATCCGGCGCAGTCGCAGCACGTGCTCGACGTCCGTCGAGCCGAGCTGGCTCTCCACGCGCAGGCGGATCGCGTCGAGCGCCTGGGCGAAGTCCTCGAGCCGCGCGCGATCCGCGCGCCCGTGCACAGTTGGTTCGGCGTTCATGGGATCCCTCGGGTGCGCGAGACGATTGCGCACCCGCACTGAATCACAAAACGCGCGTGGCGATTGCCGAGAACGTTGCTCCGATCGTTCGCGACGCAGCTCAGCTCAGGCCGCGGTCTCCCACGGCACGAGCGCCGCCTCTTCGCGACGCACCAGCCGCAACAGCGACTGCTCGTTGTGCACGACGTCGGTGATCCGATCCTCCACGACCAGCTCACCGATGGTCTCTTTGAGGTGCACGTAGAGCCCGAAGACGAGGTTGAGCGTCGTGTCTCCCTCGATGAACAGGCTCCCGTCGCTCGTCACCCACACCTCGATGGTCCCCGCGCTCGAGCTGATGCGCCACGCGCGCCGGCCGTCCTTCGTGCGCCGCGCGAACGGGAAGCAGCCCACCGCCACGTCGAGCCAGCTCTGCTCCTTCGCCGAGAACGGCGCGCCGAGCGGGTTGCCCGGGACTTCGTCCCAGCAGAGCGGGAACTCCCACTCGGTGACCTGCTTCTTCACGCGGACGATCGAGAACTCGCGACGCATACGCCGCCTCGACCCGCGCCCCGGCGCGCTGGTGAAAACAAAGCGAAGCCTCCGCAAATGGCCGGAAAACCCATCGAAATTCCGGGCAGTTGACGCTGGCGAGGGTGCCCAATACATGACCGCGCACCATGGCGACTCCGAACCGCTTGCCCCTCCCTGTGTCCACCTCCAGCGGGAAGCCCGATTGGCTCAAGGTGCGGCTGCCGCGCGGTGACGGCTACGAGCGGGTGAAGGGCCTCGTGAAGTCGCTCAAGCTGGCGACGGTCTGCGAGGAGGCGCGCTGCCCGAACATCGCCGAGTGCTGGGGCGGCGGCACGGCGACGGTGATGCTCATGGGCGAGGTCTGCACGCGCGCCTGCCGCTTCTGCCACGTGAAGGTCGGCTCGCCGCCGCCGCTCGACCCGATGGAGCCCGAGAACCTCGCCAACGCGGTGCGCGAGCTGGGCCTCGAGTACATCGTCGTCACCTCCGTCAACCGCGACGAGCTGCCCGACGGCGGCGCGAGCCACTTCGCGAAGGCGATCACCGCGCTCAAGCGCGAGTCGCCGCGCACCACCGTCGAGGTGCTGATCCCCGACTTCCAGGGCTCGGAGTCGGCGCTGGCCCTCGTCGCCGAGGCCCGCCCGCACGTCGTGGCGCACAACATCGAGACCGTGGAGCGCCTGACCCCCACGGTGCGCGATCGGCGCGCGAAGTACGCCCAGTCGCTGCGCGTGCTCGAGTACCTCAAGCAGCGCCCGGAGCGGCTGTACACCAAGTCGTCGGTGATGGTCGGCCTGGGCGAGACCGACGCCGAGCTCGAGCAGACCTTCAAGGATCTGCGCAACGTGGGCGTCGACGTGCTGACGCTCGGCCAGTACCTCCAGCCGTCGCAGTACCACCTCCGCGTCGATCGCTTCGCCTCGCCCGAGAAGTTCGCCGAGCTGCAGAAGGTCGCCGAGAGCTACGGCTTCCTCTACGTCGCTTCCGGGCCGCTCGTGCGGTCCAGCTACCGCGCCGCCGAGTTCTTCATGAAGGGGCTCATGGAGCGCGAGCGCACCGCCGTCGGCGGGTGACTTCAGATTGCCGATTCAGATTTCAGATTCCGGATGCCGGTGAGCTGAGTTACTGAGCCGCCCCATGGCGCTCTTCGAGTTCAAGCTCCCGGACATCGGCGAAGGTGTGGTCGAGGGTGAGATCGTCAAGTGGCTGGTGAAGCCCGGCGACGAGGTGAAGGAAGACCAGATCCTCCTCGAGGTGATGACGGACAAGGCGACCGTCACCGTGCCGAGCCCGCGCGCGGGCAAGGTGCTCAAGATCCACGGCGCCGAGGGCTCGATGGCGAAGGTCCATCACCCGCTGGTCGATCTCGAGGTGAGCGGCGCAGGCTCTGCCCCGGCTGCGTCGTCCGGCCACGCGGCACCGGCGCACGCGCCCGCGGCGCCTGCTGTGGCGAAGGCCCCTGAGGCGAAGCGCGTCGACAACGACAAGGTGCTCGCCACGCCGGTGACGCGCCGCATGGCCGCCGAGCACGGCCTCGATCTGTCCACGGTGACCGGCACCGGTCCGCAGGGGCGGGTGCTCAAGAGCGACGTCGAGGCGTTCCTGGCGGGCGGCGCGAAGGCGAGCGCTCCGGCGGCGCGCCCGGCGCAGAGCTGGGCTCCGGTGGCGAGCAGCGCGGGCGATCAGCGCATCCCCATCCGCGGGCTGCGCAAGAAGATCGCCGAGAAGATGGTGAAGTCGAAGTTCACCGCGCCGCACTACGCCTTCGTCGAGGAGGTCGACGCGTCGAACCTCGTCGCGCTCCGCACGCGGCTCAACGAGACGCTCGCCAAGGACGGCGTGAAGCTCTCGTTCCTCCCGTTCTTCGTGAAGGCGGTGGTCGCCGCGTTCCGCAAGTTCCCGCAGGTCAACGCGAACATGGACGAGGCCGCGCAGGATCTCGTGGTGCGCGGTGACTTCAACATTGGCATCGCCGCGATGACCGAGCAGGGCCTCACGGTGCCGGTGGTGCGGAACGCCGATCGGCTCTCGGTGCGCGGCCTCGCGCAGGAGATCTCGCGCCTCGGCACCGCGGCGCGCGACCAGAAGCTCAAGCTCGACGAGCTGAGCGGCGGCACCTTCACCATCACCTCGCTCGGGCAGACCGGCGGCCTCTTCGCCACGCCGATCATCAACCACCCCGAGGTGGCGATCATGGGCGTGCACCGCATGCGCAAGCGCCCGATCGTCACCGACGACGATCAGATCGTCATCAAGCCGATCATGCTGTTCTCGTTCTGCTTCGATCACCGCGTCATCGACGGCGCGACCGGCGCCGAGTTCGCCTACGAGGTGATCAAGTTCATCGAGCAGCCCGACCTGCTCTTCGTCGACATGATCTGACGAAGGCTCAGACGCCGAAGCCGCGCGAGGTGCTCGTGAGGCGCTCGTAGAGCGTCGGCGTCAGCAGGAACCAGTACTGCACCTCGCCGAACGAGAGGATGTCGCCGTTCTTGAGCGTCGTCTCGCGCCGGAGCCGCACGCTCGCGTTGAGGAAGGTGCCGTTGGTCGAGCCGAGATCCTGAATGGTGCAGCGCTCGTTCTCTTCGTCCCAGCGGAGCAGGGCGTGCTTCTTCGACACCGAGGGGTCGTCGAGCACCAGATCGTTGTCGGGCTGGCGGCCCACCGTGAGCTGGTCGACGCCGTGGAGCGGCGGCACCGAGGCCACCACCAGCTCGTCGAACTGGAACAGCAGCCCCAGCGCGCCCGCAGAGACCTTCTCGGGCCTGGCCACCGTGGTGCGCTGCACGTTCGCCGGGAGCCCCATCACCTGGGTCGAGGGCGTGCCCACCGAGAGGGTCGGGGGCTGCTGCACGAGCACGAAGGGCCCCATCTGCTCGCGGAACTGCGCGGCAGAGAACTTCGCGGCCAGGGTTCGGAGTTCCTTCACGGACAACACGCTGCGCACGCTAGACCCGACGCGGCGGTGTCCGCTACGGTTCGCCGCTTTCACAGGAGTTTCAGCGCAATGAGCGATCGTTTCCCCACCACTCCGAAGGGCCTCAAGAAGATGCAGGAGGAGCTCAAGCACCTCCAGTCCGTCGAGCGCCCGCGCATCTCGCAGGAGATCGAGGTGGCCCGCGCACACGGCGATCTGCGTGAGAACGCCGAGTACCACGCGGCCAAGGAGAAGCAGGGCCACATCGAGGGCCGCATCATGAACCTCAACGGGTGGATCGCCCGCGCCGAGGTGATCGACGTCTCCGCCTTCAAGGGCCAGCAGAAGGTGCTCTTCGGCGCGACCGTGAAGCTGCTCGATCTCGAGACCGAGAAGGAGCTCGCCTACCGGATCGTCGGCGAGTTCGAGGCCGACCTGAAGCGGCGGTGGATCTCCATCAACTCGCCCGTCGCCCGCGGGCTGATCGGCAAGTCGGTCGGCGACACCGCGATGATCCAGAGCCCCGGCGGGAGCCGCGAGTACGAAGTGCTCTCGGTCGACTTCGAGGATGTCGACTAACCCTCATCCGCTCACGGCGCTGGTCGGGCCGCTGCGCTTCGCCAGCGCGCGCGACTTCGCCAACCTCGGCTCCGTCAAGGGTCTGCGCACGACGCTGGCCGCCGCCGTCGACAAGGCGCGCGGTCAGCTCGCGGCTGAACGGGTGCGCGCGCTCGAGGCCGAGCTGCCGCTCATCGACGCCAGCGATCTCGCGACCCGCAAGGCGTCGATCGCCCGCGTGCTGGAGGTCATGCACCGCGAGGGCGTGGCCGACGCGCCGCCCGCGCCTCGGGGTGTCGCGCCGCCACCTCCTCCGCCGCCGCCTCCGCAGAAGCCCGCGCCGACCGTGGCGCCGCCTCCGACCGCCAGGCCGCCGCCCGCGCCGAAGCCACCGGTCGAGAAGAAGGCTGAGCCGAAGCCGGCGAAGCCGCG
>JBMORD010000246.1:33251-75268 GCA_049322495.1 Myxococcota bacterium
AAGAAGAAGAGCGAGAGCGCGCCCGAGGAAGAGGCGGCGAAGATCCTCAGCATCGCGCCGAGCACCGGGCCGCTGGCGACGCTGCTCAAGCACGTCGGCTGGCGGCTCAACCCGCGGCTGGTGGGCACGCTCAACAAGAAGGGGCTGACGAAGACGGGCGACGTGCTCTTCCTGCTGCCGCGCGTCTACGAAGATCGGCGCCAGCTTCGGAAGATCGCCCAGCTCGTGTCGGGCGAGCGCGGCACCTTCATCGCCGAGGTGCGGCGCGCCGATGAGGTGCACGGCCGCGGGCGCCGCCAGTTCCGCGCGGTGCTGGCCGACAGCTCCGGGAGCATCGCCGCGGTCTTCTTCCAGACCGGGCCGTGGCTCAAGGCGCGCTTCCCGATCGGCAAGCGGCTGGTGGTGAGCGGCGAGGTGCGCCAGACCGGCTTCGGCTGGGAGGTGCCCCACCCGGAGATCGAGCCCGCCGACGACGTCGAGAGCTCCCCGATCCACTTCAACCGCGTGGTGCCGGTGTACCCGGGCTTCGAGCGTCACGAGCAGCGGGCGCTGCGCGAGCTCGCGTACCGCGTGGCCGACAAGTACGCCGCGTCGATCGACGAGCCGCTCCCCGACTCGCTGCGCGCGAAGCTCGGGCTCATGGGCCTCGGCGAGGCGCTGCGCTACCTCCACTTCCCGCCGGGCGACGCGCGCATCGATCAGCTCGACGCCCACACCTCGCAGGCCCACCAGCGGCTCGCGTTCGACGAGCTCTTCTTCCTCCAGCTCGGCATGGCGCTGCGGCGGCGCGGCGTGAAGGTGCAGCCCGGCATCGCCTTCGACACCTCACCGGCGAAGCTCGAGGCGGCGAAGCAGCTGCTCCCGTTCACGCTCACCGGCGCGCAGACGCGCGTGGTGGCCCAGGTGGCGCGAGACATGGCGCGGCCCGAGCCGATGAACCGCCTGGTGCAGGGCGACGTCGGCAGCGGCAAGACGGCGGTGGCGCTGGTGGCCTCGGCGCTCGCGGTCGACAACGGCTACCAGGTGGCGGTGATGGCGCCGACGGAGATCCTCGCCGAGCAGCACTTCCGCACCTTCTCGAAGTGGTTCGCGCCGCTCGGCGTGCGGGTGGGGCTGATCACCGGCAGCGGCTCGGCGAAGGAGAAGGCCGCGCAGCGCGCCGACGTGAGCTCCGGCCGGGTGCGCGTGGCGGTGGGCACGCACGCCCTCATTCAGGACTCGGTGGCCTTCGAGAAGCTGGGGCTGGTGGTGATCGACGAGCAGCACCGCTTCGGGGTGATCCAGCGGCACGCGCTGATGGACAAGGGCGTGCGCCCCGACGTGATGGTGATGACCGCCACGCCGATCCCCCGCACGCTGGCGATGACGATGTACGGCGATCTCGACGTGTCGGTGATCGACGAGCTCCCGCCGGGCCGCACGCCGATCGAGACGAAGGTCTTCTCGGAGAAGGCGCGGGGCAGGGCGCACGAGCTGGTGCGCGCCGAGCTCCAGAAGGGCCATCAGGCGTACGTCATCTACCCGCTGGTCGAAGAGTCCGAGAAGGTCGACCTCGCCGACGCCACGCAGGGCGCGGCGCAGCTCGCGACCGTGTTCCCCGAGGCGCGGGTGGGGCTGCTCCACGGCCGCATGAAGCAGGACGAGAAGGACGCGGTGATGGCCGCCTTCCGCGCGCACGAGCTCGACGTTCTGGTGTCGACCACCGTGGTGGAGGTCGGCGTCGACGTGCCCAACGCGTCGGTGATGGTGATGGAGCACGCCGAGCGGTTCGGCCTCTCGCAGCTCCACCAGCTGCGCGGGCGCGTGGGGCGCGGCGCGGCGAAGTCGTACTGCATCCTGCTGACCGGGTACGCGATGAGCGAGGACGCCTCGGAGCGCCTCGCGGTGATGGAGCGCAGCACCGACGGCTTCGTGATCGCCGAGCGCGACCTCGAGATCCGCGGGCCCGGCGAGTTCCTCGGCACGCGCCAGAGCGGCCTGCCCGAGCTCGCGGTGGCGAACCTGGTGCGCGATCAGGCGCTCCTCGCCGTGGCGCAGGAAGAGGCGCGGGCGATCGTCGACCGCGACCCCGAGCTCACCGCGCCGGAGCACCAGCGCCTGGTGCGCGCGCTGGAAGAACGGTGGGAAGGGCGCCTCAAGCTCGCCCGCGTGGGCTGATACAGTCGGGCCATGATCTGCCCCGTCTGTGAGCACCAGCAGGACTTCGGCATCGAGTGCGACGTGTGCGGGAAGGCGCTCGGCGGGCTCGACGGGCTGGGGCCGCCGCCGGTGATGACACAGCAGATCGAGGGCCTCGAGGTCACGCGCCTCGAGCCGGTGGGCGAGATCCCCGTGCAGCGCATCGGCGAGCTCGAGGTGACCCACCACGCGCCGGTGGCCCAGGTGGCGCTCGATCGCACGCCCGATGTGCAGCACACCGCCGAGAAGCTGGTGGGCGAGGTGGCGGTCGAGCGCGTCGCCGACCTGAGCGTCGATCGCGTGCCCGACGACGGCCAGCGCACGGTGCTCCAGGCCGGGGCGATCACCTGTCGCTATTGCCGCACCGTGCAGGCCGGTGGCTCGTTCTGCGAGCGCTGCGGCATGAAGCTCCCGACGCTGGTGATCGTCCCCGAGGCGGTCACCGGCACGCTCCTCGCGGCCGATGATCTGAAGACGCGCTGCCGCTCGTGCGGGGCTCCGGCGACCGCGGGCGAGCGCTGCGGTGACTGCGGGCGCGAGGTTCCGTTCCCCGACGCTTGATGCGGAAAGCCCCCGTCGGGTAAGGCGACCGGCATGGCGAACGAAGCCCTCCGCGCCGAGCACGATGCCGTCCTCGCGAGCCTCTCGACGAGAGACAGCACCCACCACTTCGCGCACGGCGCGGTGAGCCTGTTCGTGTCGTTCGTGCTGGGCGGCACGTCGGTCCGGCTGTGGCTCGACTACGGCAGCGACAACCCCGAGTGGGGCGCCATCGCCGGCGCGCTCGGTGTCCTCGCGTTCCTCTATGCGCTGGTGCGGCTGGTGCTCGGGGCGCGCTCGTACGGTCGCGAGAAGAAGCAGCTCGGGCGGCTGCTGGAGCTGCGCAAGACCCTCGGCGTCGACGCCCCAGCCTCGCTGTCGTCCGGGCACTCATGAAGAACCCGCGGGCGCTCTCGGCGATCATCATCGGCAACGAGGTGCTGACCGCCAAGGTGACCGAGGCGAACGGGGCGCTCGTCATCCGCCGGTGTCGCGAGCGCGGCATCGAGCTCGACTCGATCCACTTCGTGCGCGACGACGTCGACGCGATCGTCGAGCAGGTCGTCGCCTGCCGCAGGCGCAGCGGCTTCCTGATCACCAGCGGCGGCGTGGGCCCGACGCACGACGACGTCACGGTGCGGGCGATCGCCCTCGCGCTGCAGCGGCCGGTGATCCGGCTCCCTGCGCTCGAGGCGCGCATCCGCGGCTACTACGTCGACCGCCCGGTGCCGGCAGAGGCGATGCGCATGGCCGAGGCCCCGGCGGGCGCGACGTTGATCCCCGCGGGCGAGCCGCACTTCCCGGTGCTGGAGTGCGCGCAGGTCTTCATGCTGCCCGGCGTGCCCCAGCTGTTCCGCCTCCACCTCGAGGCGGTGCTGCCGCGGCTTCCGGGCAAGCCGGTGTCGCTCCGCCAGCTCTTCCTCGACGCGAGCGAGGCCGACATCGCCGCGGTGCTCGACGCGGTGGCGCTCGCGCGGCCGCACGTCGCGCTCGGCTCGTACCCCACCTGGGGCGACGCCGATCACAAGGTGCGCATCACCATCGAGCACGAGTCCGAGACGGAGACCGCGGCTGCCGTCGCCGAGCTCGAGGCGAAGCTGAAGCCCGGCGCGATCCTCCGCCGCGAGTAGGTGCCGCGCGTCAGCCGAGCGAGACGCCCACGCGCTGACGCAGGCGGAAGAAGTCGTCGGTGAGGGCGAAGATCATCAGCTCGCGCACGTCGGGGCGGCCCTGCACGGCCGCGGCGATCGCCTCGGCGGTCTCGGGGCGCGGCTGGTTCGACGGCATCTCCTCGCGGAGGATGAGCCCCAGCCCCGCAGTCGGGTCGGCGCTCACCACCAGCCCCGCGCGATCCTGCGCCAGCATCAACCCCTGGACGATCGGGTCGAGGTTCACCTTCGGCTGGCCCGCGACGAGCTGCGCAGGGCCCTCGAGCTCGCGCAGCGACTTGCGTGAGTACGCGCGGCGCAGCTGCTTCGACTGATCCTCGTTCCTCCGGCCGAGGCCGTCCCAGGCCGGCTGGTGGATGCGCACCGAGTTGCCGAGCATGTCGGCCAGCTCGCCGGGCGACAGCTTCCGGAGGATCGCCGCCTTGTCCGCCAGGCCCATCGCGGCGCGCCCGAAGAGGAAGCGCTGCTCGCGGATGTTGAATCGGCGCGCGACGTCGGGCCCCACGCACACCGACAGCGGCTCGGTCGTCTCGAGGAACATCAGCCCACGGCGCGCCTGGTAGACCTCGAACTCCTCGATGCCGAAGAGCTGGGTGACGGTCTGCACCGCCTTGAAGACGGCGTGATCCGACTTGAGGCGATCGGCGCGCCGATCGATGCCCAGCAGCTCGAACTGCGGCGGGTAGAGCTTGACGAACTGATCGCCCACGGCGCGCAGCACGTCGGCGATCGCGTGGCGCGCGGCGGCGGGGTGGAGCGTGACGAGATCGGTGGGCTGCAGGCTCCCGCGCAGCTCGTTGCTGAGGCGGTTCTTCCCCTCGGCGAAGTAGGCGGCCTCCGTCTCGTTGGCCTGCTTGAGGAAGACCAGCAGTGACGCGGCGCAGAAGGCCTTGTCGACCTGGCGCAGCGCCTCCCACATGCGGAACAGCGCGTGGAGGCTGTCGGCGCGCGTGGGGTCGAGCCGGAGGATGTTGCGGTGGGCGTCGATGGCGAGCGCGGTCGACGCGGCGTCGCGGCCGTAGAGCTCGGCGAGCGCGGTCCACGCGGGGATCTGCGTCGGGTCGAGGTCGATCACCTGCCGGAGCGTGGCGATCGCCCGCGGCGGATCGGACAGCGAGCGCGAGTAGAGCGAGGCGATGCGCAGCTTGAGCGCGATCGCCTTCTTCACGTCGGACGCCTGCTGCGCCTGCTGCTCGAGCATCGTCGCCAGCTCGGGCAGTGAGCCGGTGCGCTCGTAGAGCGTGGCGAGGCGATCGAGGGTCGGCGGGTCTCCCGGCTGCAGCTCGAGCGCCTTGCGGTACAGCACGATCGCCTGCGCGATGTCGCCGAAGCCCTCGTCGGTGATGCGCGCCAGCGCGAGCGTGTGCTTCGCCTTCACCTGCGGGGCAGGGTCGAGCTCGAGCAGGCGGCGCATGCAGTCGGCCGCCCCGGTCCAGTTGCGGCCGTGGGTGTGGATGTTCGCCAGCCGCTCCAGCGCCTCGACGGAGGTGGGATCGGCCGAGAGCGCGGTCTGGAGGTGCGCCGCGGCGCGCGTCATGTCGCTGAGGTGATCGTGGTACAGCGCGCCGAGCTTGAGGTTGAGGCGCGCCAGCTGCTTCGGCTCGCCGCCCTGCTGCACGCGCACCGCGAACGCCGCCGCGGCCTCCGCGTAGTCCTGGTTCTCGAGCGCGAGCGTGCCCTTGAGCTCCAGCGCCTCGGGGAAGGTCGGCAGCGCCATCAACGCGCGATCGAGCAGCGCGACCGCGCCGTTGCGATCCTTCAGGCCGTCGAGGGTGATGCGCGCGCCCTCGTAGAACTCGCGCGCCGCCGAGAGGAGATCCTTCTGGGCCAGCCTGGCCTCGCCGCGCTTCTCGTGGAGCCGCGACAGCTCGCTCGCGCCGCCCTTCTTCGCGAGGAGATCCTCGAGCGCCGGGCCCGCCTCCGGGTGGAGCGGCTCGCGGGTGAGGACCTGCTCGAAGAGCGCCTGGGCCATCGGCTCGTTGCGCTCCTGATCGCGGGCGAGCCGCGCGGCGTCGAGGAGCGCCTGGGTCGCCGTCGCGGGCTCCCGCGCCGTCTGGGCGATGAGCTCGAAGGTCGCCCGCGCGCGCACGTAGTCGCCGAGCTTCTGGTGGCAGCGCAGCCGGCCCTGGAGGGCAGGGTAGAGATCGGGCGCGGACTGGAGCGCGGCCTCGTACGCCGCGAGCGCCTTCGGCACGTCACGCACGCGCGTCTCGTAGAGATCGCCGATGCGCAGCAGCAGCTGCAGCATGTCGGTCGAGTCGGTGGCCGCCACGCGGCGCCGCTCGAAGAGCTCGATCAGCCCCTGGGCGTCGCCCACCTTCTGGAGCGCCTTCTCGAGCACCAGCCCGAGCGCCTCGTCGGTGGGGTCGGCGAGGTAGGCCGCCTTGAGCTGGGCGAGCACCTCCGGCGCGGGCGGCGCGTTGGGATCCTTCGCCTCGACGGTCGACAGCTTGATCGCCGCGGCGAGCTTCTCGTCGCCGATCGCCTCCGCGATGCGCGCCCGGAGCTCGGCGCGGCGCGGCTTGTCGTTCGCGCGGATGCGCTCGAGCAGCCGCAGCGCGGTGAGGTTCTTCGGCTCGAGCGCGAGCGCGTTCTCGCAGCAGGTCGCCGCGCGCGTCGGCTCGTTGATGCGATCGAGGTACAGCCGCGCCAGCTTGAGCCAGGCCCCGACGCGCGCCGCCTCGGTGCCGACCTGCGTCTGGCGATCGAGGAGCACGATGAGCTCCTTGACGTCGTCGCGGGTGGTGAGGAGCCGCTCGAGCTGCTGCAGCGCGGTGGTGTGGTTCGGCGCGAGCCGCAGCACCTCTTCGTAGGCCTCGATGGCCGCGTCGGGGCGCTGGAGCTGGTCTTCCCAGATCGCCGCCGACTGGAAGATCGCGTTGGCGCGCTCGGTGGGGTCGCTGCGATTGGCGGCCTCCGCGCGGAGGATCTCGATGAGCGACTCCCAGTCGCCCTGGGTGCGGTAGATGCGCGCCAGCGCGCGGAGCGCGGGCACGTGGCTCGGCGAGAGCGTCAGCACCTCGCGGTACGAGCTGATCGCCTCGTTGAGATCCTTCACCCGCTGCTCGAAGAGCTCGCCCACCTTCTGGATCAGCGCGGCGGCCTGCTCGGTGCTGGGGGCGATCTCCGCCTCCGCGCGGTACATGCGGATCAGCGCGTCCCACCGGCCGTCCTGGCCGTAGAGCCGGCCGAGGGCGCGCAGCGCGGGGAGGTAGGCCGGCGAGAGCTGGAGCACCCGCTCCCACGCCTGGATGGCGGCCGGGCGATCCTTGAGCTGCTCCTCGAGGATCTCCGCGTTGCGGTGGGCGAGCGAGACGATGTGCTTGGTGTCGCTCGCCAGCCGCGTCTCGGCCTCGTTGAGCTCGAGCAGCTCGGTCCACTTGCCGGCGCGCTCGTAGAGCCGGCCGAGGTTCCGCATCGTCGGGAGGTGATCGGGCGAGAGCTCGAGCACGCGCTTGAGGCAGTCGATGGCGCGATCGACGTCGTTGAGGCGATCTTCGTAGAGCGCGGTGATCTTGTTCAGCGTCGAGATCTGCTGCTCGCGATCGCTGGTCTGCAGCAGATCCTGCTCGTACATCGCCACCAGGTCGGCCCAGCGCCCGAGCTTCTCATAGAGCCTGATGAGCGCCTTCTGCGCGGGCAGGTAGCCTGGCGAGAGCTGGAGGCAGGTGTTGTAGCGGCCGATCGCGTCGTCGACGCGGCCCAGGCGCTCCTCGAGCGTCTCGGCGGCCTTGTACACACGCCCCGCCCGCTGCCGCGGATCGGCGAGCGCCGCGGCCTCGGCCTCGTAGGTGTCGAGCAGGCCCTGCCAGTTCTGCGCGCGGTAGTGGAGCTTGCCCAGCCCTGCGAGCGCGCCGGCGTGGCCCGGGACCCGGTTGAGGATGGCGTGGTAGCGCCCGACGGCGTCGACGTCGCGCTGGTGCTGCTCGTAGAGCGCCGCGAGGCGGAGGTTGATCGCGACGAACTCGCTCTCTTCGACGACGTTGCCGCCGACCCACGCGAGGAGCACGTCGGCCAGCTCGTCGAAGCGGCTCTGGTGCTCGTAGATGCGCGCGAGCTCGGAGAGGATGAGCGGATCGTTCGGGCTCACCCGGCGCGCGGCGAGCAGCGCCGACAGCGCGTCTTCCGGGCGGCCGAGGCGCTCGTAGGCCTTGGAGATCTGCAGGAAGGTGGGCGCGGCCGCGGGGCCCTGGCTCTCCGCCTCGGCGGCGAGCGCGGCGAGCTCCTCGTCGACGGTGCCGTCTCGGTGCGCCACGCGCTTCATCGCCGCGAGGAGCTGCGGATCGCGCCGGTCGATGGCGAAGGCCTCGCGGTAGAGCGCCGAGGCGCCAGCCGGATCCTTGAGGCGATCCTCGAGCAGGAGGCCGGCGGAGGTGAGGTACACCGCGCGCGCGACGGGCTCGTCGAGGGCCATCGCCAGCAGGCGGTAGACCTTCACCAGCGCCGGGTAGTCGGCCTTCTCGGAGTAGACCTGCTCGAGCTGCACCAGCAGCGTGACGTCTTCCGGCTCGAGCTCGAGGCACTGAGCGATCGCCGCCGCCGCGTCGGCCTCGCGCGAGAGCCGCTGCTCGAGCACCTGGCCCTTCTCGAAGAGCAGCGCCGCGCGTCCGCGCCGCGCGTCGGTGGCGGCGAGCTCCGCGTCGATCAGCGTCACCACCATCGCCCAGTTGCCGACCTCCGCGAAGAGCCGGCGCGCGGCGCGGATGTTGGCGAGGAAGCGCGGCGCGAGCTTGAAGGCCTGCTGGTACGCGACCGCGGCCTTGCGAGGATCCTTCAGCGGCGCTTCCCAGAGCAGGCCGATCTCGTGGAAGAGCAGGGCGGCGGCTGGCACCGCGCCCAGCGCGCGCGCTTCCCGATCGAGCGTCGCCACCCGCGCACGCGCGTCGTCTTCCGCCGCCGTCGCGGGCTCGTTCTTCTCTGGCGGAATCGGGATGGCGGGGATGGCGGTGGAAAGCGTTCGGGGAAACTCAGCTCCGCTCATGCGCGCGATTCGTAGCACGCACGTCTGACCGTCGCGAGGAGTTCCCCGGAGTCGACGAGCGCCGCCACGGCCGCGATGTCGCGATGCAGCTCGCGGTCGGCGTCCATGTGCGGCACGCGCGAGCGGATGAGCTGATGCGCCGCCGCGACGCCGCGCCCCGGGCGCACCTTCTCGGGCTCGCGGAAGTCGAGCGCCTGCGACGCGACGAGCAGCTCGATGGCCACCACCTGGCGCGCGTGCTCCACCACCTGCCGCGCCTTGAGCGCCGCGGTCATGCCCATCGAGACGTGATCCTCACGGCCGGCCGAGGAGGGGATCGAGTCGACCGACGCCGGGTGACAGAGGATGCGCGACTCCGCCACCAGCGCCGCCGACGTCACCTGGGCGATCATGAAGCCCGAGTTGAGCCCCGAGTTCCGCGCGAGGAACGGCGGCAGGCCCGACAGCGACGGGTTCACCATCTGCTCGACGCGCCGCTCGCTGATCGACGAGAGCTGGGTGAGCGACATCGCCACCACGTCGAGCGCGAAGCTGATCGGCTGGCCGTGGAAGTTGCCGGCCGAGACGATGTCGCCCGACTGGGCGAAGACGAGCGGGTTGTCGGTGCCGGCGTTGACCTCGACCTCGAGGATCCGCCGCGCGAACGAGAGCCCCTCGCGCGCCGCGCCGTGCACCTGGGGGATGCAGCGCATCGAGTACGGGTCCTGCACCTTGTGGCAGTCCTTGTGCGAGTCGACGAGCGCCGAGTCGTGCAGCAGCGAGCGCATGTGATCGCTCACCGTGCCGTGGCCCGGGTGCGGCCGCACCGCGTGCACCGCCGAGATGAAGGGCTTGTGCGAGCCGAGCATGCCCTCGATGGTGATCGCCCCGGCGAGATCGAACAGCTCCGCCAGCTCTTCGGCCGCGAGCAGCGCGGGCACGCCCACCGCGCACATCGCCTGCGTGCCGTTGACCAGCGTGAGGCCCTCCTTCGCCTCGAGCACCACGGGCTCGAGCCCCGCCTTCCGCAGCGCGTCGCGGCCCGGCATGCGCACGCCGTCGAACCACGCCTCGCCCTCGCCGATGAAGACCAGCGCGAGGTGCGCCAGCGGCGCGAGATCTCCCGAGGCGCCGACGCTGCCGCGCTCGGGCACCACCGGCGTCACGCCCCGGTTGAGCATCTCGAGGCCCAGCCGCAGCGTCGACGGCCGCACCCCCGAGAAGCCCTTCGCCAGCACGTTGCAGCGCAGCAGCAGCAGCGCGCGCGCCTCGACCATCGACAGCGGGTTGCCGACGCCCGCCGCGTGGCTGACGATCAGGTTCCGCTGCAGCGCCTGGAGATCCTTCTTCTCGATGCGCACCTCGGCGAGCGTGCCGAAGCCGGTGTTGATGCCGTACGCCGGCGCGTCTCCGGCGGCGACCCGATCGACCAGCTCGCGCGCCTTCGTGACGCGCTCCAGCGCCTCGGGGGTGAGGCTCACCGGCCGGTGGCGCGCGGCCACGTCGCGGATGTCGGAGAGGGACAGCGTGTTTCCATCGAGCAGGAGCGGCGTCGTCATGGTCCGCGCGCTATCCACCACGGGTCCGTCACATTCAAGCGACACTCGCTGACGCATCGCGACAATCGGGCGGTCGTTGGCTATGAGCGCGCGCCCATGGCGTTGATCGTTCAGAAGTACGGCGGCACCTCGGTCGGAGATCTCGACCGCATCAAGAACGTCGCGAAGCGCGCGCTGGCGGCGAAGAAGGCCGGGCACCAGGTGGTGGTCGTCGTCTCGGCGATGAGCGGCGAGACGAACCGCCTGCTGAAGCTGGTCAACGGCCTCACCGAGCGGCCCAACGAGCGCGAGCAGGACGTGGTGGTGGCCACCGGCGAGCAGGTGTCGATCGGCCTGGTGGCGATCGCCATCGAGGCGCAGGGCGGCAGGGCGCGCAGCTTCATGGGCCACCAGTGCCGCATCGTCACCGACAGCACCTTCAGCAAGGCGCGCATCAAGCACATCGACGCCGAGGGCATCTTCGCCGCGCTCGACAAGGGCGAGATCGCGGTGATCGCCGGCTTCCAGGGCGTCGACGAGGAAGGCAGCATCACCACGCTCGGCCGCGGCGGCAGCGACACCACCGCGGTGGCCATCGCGGCGGCGATCAAGGCCGACGCGTGCGAGATCTACACCGACGTCGACGGGGTCTACACCACCGACCCGAACGTCTGCCCGCGCTCGAAGAAGCTCGATCGCATCAGCTACGAAGAGATGATGGAGCTCGCCTCGCTCGGCGCGAAGGTGCTGCAGATCCGCTCCGTCGAGATCGCCATGAAGTACCGCGTGCCCCTGTGGGTGAAGTCGTCGTTCAGCGACGATCCCGGCACGCTCGTCTGTGAGGAGGACAAGTCGATGGAAGACATCCTGGTGAGCGGAGTCGCGCTGGATCGCAACGAGGCGCGCGTGTCGGTGCGGGAGGTGCCCGATCAGCCCGGCATCGCCGCGAAGATCTTCGGCGCGCTCGACGAGAAGGCGATCAGCGTCGATCTGATCGTCCAGAACACGCCGGTGAAGGGGAAGACCGATCTCACCTTCACCGTGGGCAAGGCCGACCTCGTCAAGACCCAGGACGTGATGAAGAAGGTGGTCAAGGCGGTGAAGGCCGGGCCGGTCGAGGTCGACGATCAGGTGGCGAAGGTGTCGATCGTCGGGGTCGGCATGCGCACGCACTCCGGCGTCGCGGCGCGCATGTTCAAGACGCTCTCGAAGGAAGGCATCAACATCCTCGCCATCTCCACCTCGGAGATCCGCGTGTCGTGCCTCATCCCGTCGAAGTACGCGGAGCTGGCCGTGCGCGCGCTCCACACCGAGTTCGGCCTCGACGCGAAGGCATGACGCGCCCTTCGGCGGTGGCGGCGGTGCTGGCGCTGGCGGGGCTCGTCGGCGTCTTCGCGTGGTGGCGGTGGCCGCAGGCGCCGATCGGCCTGACCTGCCCGGACGGTGGAGCGATCCGCCTCGGGGCTGACGGCGTGGCGACCTGTGGCGCCGGGGTCGAGCTGCCCCCGGGTCAGGCGCTCACCGCCCGCCAGCGCTTCGACTGCAACACCGCGACGGCCGAGGAGCTGGCTTTGGTGCCGGGCATAGGCCTGGCGCTGGCGAAGGACCTGGTCGCCGCGCGCGACGGGGGCTTCCGGACCTGGGAGGAGATCGACGCCGTCCCGGGCGTCGGTGAGGCCCGCCTGACCGCGCTGCAGGCGGCGTGTGAGATCAGGGTGGGGGACGCAGGGGTGTGGTAGAAGCGCGCCGTGCTCATCTCGTGTGAGAAGTGCTCGACGACGTATGTGCTTGATGACGCGCTGATTCCGCCGCAAGGCGCGCCCGTTCAGTGCACGCGTTGTGGGCATGTCTTCACCGCGCGCGCGGCCTCGGCCGAGCCGCCGCCCGCTCCGGCGGCGAAGATCGGCTCGAGCACGATGATGTTCGGTGCGCAGGCCGGGCCGACGCCACAGGCTCCCGCGGCACCGCCGCCGCCCCCGCCGGCGAACCGGAACCAGACGATGATGTTCGGCACCGCCGCGTCGAACGCTGCGGGAGCCGTGCCTCCACCTCCGGCGTCGCAGGGCGTGCCGCGCAGCACGATGATGTTCGGCAACCCGCCCGCGGCCGCCGAGCCCGCGCCGAAGCCGCCACCGCCGGCTCCTCCGAAGAACCAGACGATGATGTTCGGCACGCCGGCCTCGAACGCCGCGCCCGCCGCCCCCGCCGCGCCGGCGACCGCCGCGAAGACCACGATGATGTTCGGCAACGCGCCGGCCGCGCCTGCCGCCCCGGCTGCGCCGCCCGCGTCGGCGAACCGGAACCAGACGATGATGTTCGGCACCGCGGCCTCCAACGCGGCCCCGCCCGCGCCGCAGCCGCCGCCTCCTGCCGCGAAGCAGACGATGGTCTTCGGCCAGTCGCCTGCTTCCCCGGCCAACCAGACGATGATGTTCGGCACGCCGGCCTCGAACGCGGCGGCGCAGCCCCCGGCGGCCCCGGTGGCGCCAGCGGCGAAGACGATGGTGTTCGGCAACACGCCGGCGGCGCCTTCGAAGAACCAGACGATGATGTTCGGGACGCCCGCGTCGAACCCTGCTCCCGACGAGCCGGGCGAGGAGACGATCCTCGAGCCGCCCGGCTCGGTTCCGCCGGCCGCCTCGCCGAAGAACCAGACGATGATGTTCGGCCGCGCGGCGCCGATCCCGAAGGTGACGGCGGGCACCGTGGAGCTCGCGGGCTACGCGGCCGACGAGAACGCACCGAACGAGAGCACGGTGCGGGTCGACGTGCAGCAGGTGATCGACGAGCACGAGTCCGCGCCCGAGTCGGGTGAGCCGCCGCGCCACGATCGCACGCAGCGCTACGCGATGAGCGAGGTCGGCGCGGGGCCGACGCCTCCCGAGGGGTCCTCCGCCGTGCAGGACCGCCACAACCGGACCCAGCTCTTCGCGATGACGGTGCAGGAGCCGACGGTGCCGGTGAGCCCCGCGCTGTCGTCCAACGTGGTGGTCGAAGATCAGCGCTTCGATCTGAACTCGACGCTGCCGCCCGACTCGAACGTGCTCGACGTGCGCATCGATCAGGCCGCGACGCTGCCTCCCGACTCGCCGGTGCTGCCCCTCGAGCGTCGCCGAGACCCCGACGGCGTCTCGGTGCTGCAGGACCCGGCCAACTACACGCCCCCCGAGGCGCCGGGCGCACCGGTGCTGCCGAGCGCGCTGGCCACGACGCTGCCCAACCTCGGCCCCGTCAACGAGGCGCGGCCGATGCCGCCGCTCTCGCTCGAGATCTCCCACCACTCGCCCGCGGCGGTTCCCTCACCGCCGGTCCTCGCCCAGGACGACGCGGCGGCCCTCCGCGCCGCGCGCTCGGGTGGCGCAGGGCGCATCGTGGTGATCGTGCTCGCGCTGATCGCCCTCGTGCTCCTCGGCGTGCTCGTGTACCGCCTCTTCGGCCCGCAGCTCGGGCTGACCGGCCAGTCGACTCCACCGGCCGCGGTCGGTGGGAAGGCGTCTTGAAGCGCTTCGTGTGCGGTGACGGCGTTCAGCGTCGCGCGCGGCTGCTCTCGACGGGCAGCAGCGTCGCGTAGCCGGCGAAGAGCTCCGCGGTGAGGCGGGGCTTCGAGCCGGGCGCTTCCGTGCGCAGCCAGTCGTTGACCCGGCGGCCGTCGTCGGCGCGGAGCTGCGTGGGGTTTGCGAGGTTCATCCGGTAGCGCACGACGCCCCGGGCGACGCGGTGGATCACCAGGACCGTGCCGTCGGCTTCGACGTCTTCGACGATGCCGATGTGCGTGAGGCCGTCGTTGGTGTGGCCATCGCGGTTGAGATCGTAGGTCTCCTTGAAGAAGACCAGGTCGCCGGGCAGCGGGCGTCCGCCCTCGAAGATGCGGCCGTGGCGCGCCGAGAAGCGCCACATCGCGGTCACGCCGTTGTCGCCGGGCTCGCTGGCGCCGAGGAGGTTGATCCCGAGCGGCTCGAAGACGGCGCGCACGAAGCCGGTGCAGTCGTCGCCGAAGCGGCGGCCGTTGACGACGAGCTTCGTCTTGCCGAGGAACCCGCGCGCGGCCGCCACCACGCTCTCGCGCGAGCCCGGCGCCAGCACGAGGGGCGCGGAGGCATCGTCCGCCACCGGGGCGGGGATCGCGCGCCCCTCGGCGGGGCGGGTGAAGGGCTCGTAGCGGTCGGCGAGGAGGTGGCGGCCACCGACGGGCGCGCCGGTCGCGCAGCCGCAGAGCGCGAGCGTGCACGCGGCCAGCAACGCGGTGGGGATCGGCGGCGCCATCGGGCCTCAGCCTCGCCCAGCGGAGTGCGTCGTCAAATTGCGAGCCGCCTGAAGTAAGAGCGCCGACGTGCGCGTCCTCGTCCTCTCCGTGCTGGTCCTCGCCTCGATGTCGTGCCGCGACAGCGCCTACCTCACCGCGTCGAAGGCCGACACCATCGAGAGCTGGCGCCGCTTCATCGCCGAGAACCCGCGCGATCCGTCGATCTCCGCGGCGCAGCAGCGCCTCGAGGAGCTCGCCTTCGCCGAGGCGCAGAAGGCGCACTCGGTGGTCGGCTACAAGCGCTTCCTCGAGGAGTACCCCGCGGCGGACGAGGTGCCGGCGGCGCGGAAGCTCCTCGAGACGCTGCGCTTCAACGCCGCGGTCGAGCGCAACACCACCCAGGCGCTCCGCCAGTTCCTCAAGGATCACCCCGACGGCGCCCACCAGCAGGAGGCGGAGGAGCGCCTGGCGAAGCTCGAGCTCGCGGAGCTGACGACCTCGGACGACCCGAAGCAGCTCGAGGCGCTCGTCCGTCGCCACCCCGAGGATCCCCGCGTGGAGCAGGCGACGGCGAAGCTCGACGACGCGGCCTGGAAGGCGGCGGGCTCGGCGGCGGCGCTCTACGACTACCTCCGCGACTTCCCGGCGGGGCAGCACCGCGACGACGCCCGGCGGCGGCTGCTCGGCTTGCAGCTCGACGGGCTGCTCCTCTCGGGCGCGCTCGACGAGGCGAGGGCGCTGGTCGCGAAGAGCCCGCTGGCGAAGGACCTGCCGGAGCTCCCGGCGCGGCTCAAGCGCGCCGAGCAGATCGCCCAGCTCGAGCGCTCGAAGGACGAGCGCGTCGCCCAGGTCTTCGCCGGCCAGTCGCTGCGCGCGCTGCCGGATCTGGTCAAGTCCCTCGCGGCGCCCGACGCGTCCGATCGCTGGCAGGCGGCGGAGGAGCTGGGCAGTCACGTCTCGGTGAAGACGCTCGACCCGCTGCTCGAGCAGGTGCGCAGCTCGCGATCACCGCTCGTGCGCCTGCGGGCCTTCGAGAGCCTCGGCCGGGTGCTGCGCGCGCTGCCGCGGCCGATCGCCGAGTACGAGGTGGCGACGCGCCTCGAGTCGTTGCGCGCGCAGGCCAGCGACGCGCAGCTGGTGCTCTCGATGGCGCTGCTGCTCGATCTCACGGGCCAGCTCGAGCTCGCCTCGAGCGAGTACCAGCGCATGTGGGACTCGACGAACCCCGATCCGATCGTGCTCCGCCGCTGGAGCGAGATCCGGCGCGAGCGTCGTCAGGTGTTCTCCGCCGCGGTGGTGGCCCGCCAGCTCGCGGTGTGGGCGAAGACCGTGGCCGAGACCTCGGTGACGCCCGGGCCGAACACCGCGCTCTCGGCCAGCCGCGAGCTGTGCGGCGTCACCGAGTTCGCCCGCCACGCGGAAGAGACGCTGGAGTTCGCCGCGAAGCAGAAGACCGACTTCCCCGACGACGTCGAGCTGTTCCTCCTGCGCGCGCGCGAGGCGCGGAAGCTGGCCGAGGCGAAGCTGCGCGACGCCGAGCTGCAGCTGCTCGCGCTCGACGCCAACGCACGCCGGTGCGGAGACACCTCGATCGCCGAACGGCTGAAGGAAGGCGAGCAGCGCCGGCTGGCCGCGGTGGCGGCGCTCAAGCAGAAGCCGCCGAAGGAGCTCGCCCTCCTCCTCGAGGTGGTGCGCGAGCGCGATCCGTCGACGGCGGTGCGCGAGGCTGCTGCGGTGAAGTGATCCCGGCAGGAATCGAACCTGCGGCCTTCGGTTTAGGAAACCAACGCTCTATCCAACTGAGCTACGGGACCGGGTGCTGCGAGGCTTCGTCTATCAACGACGCCAGTGGAGCGGAACTGCCTCGAACGACGCCCGACGCTCCAGATCGGCGAGGTCCTCGCGCGCGCGGGGCAGCTCCCGGCGGTTCTTCTCGAGCCGCTCGCGCACGCGGTCGACCTCCGGGTTGGGCAGCCAGGCGCAGCTCGTCATCGGCAGCTGGCCCCAGGTGTTGACGGCCCCCACGGAGCCCGAGACGACGACGCCGGGCACCGGCTGACTGGTGACGCTGACCCCGTTGACCACCACCACGGGCGGGGGACCGACGGTGTAGACGTTCTGGCACGAGTAGCGCGCGGTGACCGGGAGGCCGTTGACCTCTTCGAGCTGCTTGCGGTCGGCCTCGATGTCCTCCTCGAGCGTGCGGATGCGGTTTCGCGCCTCTCGGAAGAGCCGGCGCCACGTCTCCTCGGACACGCTCGGTACCGCGGGCTCCCCGGGCCTGGCGAGCACCGGCGCGGCAGCGGCAGGTGAGGGCGTCGTCGGGCGCTGCGGCTCCTTGCGCGGGGGCGTGTCGTTCGAGATCCGCGAGATCTCCGTGCCGTCGGTGAGCCGCACCTTCACCCCGAGCGGCACCAGCGCCGGGTCGTCGGTGTAGTGCTCCACGCCCTGCTTGTCGGTCCAGACGAAGACCTGGGCCTGCGCGAGGAGGAGGAGGACGAGCGGCGTCATCGAGGTGGAGTGTAGTGACCGGGGGCCCGGAAAGTCGAAAGGTCGGAGCCGCGTGGAAGCGACTCCGGCCCTTCTCTTCTGTGGGCACACCAGGTTTCGAACCTGGGACCCCCGCCGTGTGAAGGCGATGCTCTACCGCTGAGCTATGTGCCCAGAAGCGGCGCGGTAAGTGCCACGCAGTTCCGGTGCAGTCAAGGACGAAGCACGCGTCCTCGTCTGACTCACAGCGAAGTCAGCTTCTCGTCGAGCGAGCGGAGCCGCTTCTTGAGCCCCGACAGCTGCTTGCCGAGCTCCTTGAAGTCCTGCCTGGTGGCGAAGTTGAGCTGGTTGAGGACCACGCGCTGGGTCGAGTCGAGCGTCTTCTTGGCCTGCTGGGCCTTGCCCATGACCTCGACCACCTTCTGCGCGCGCTTCTCGTCGGCGAAGAGCCGCTCCATGGCCTTCTGCGAGAGGCCGAGCGCCTGCTGCTTGAGCTTGCTGGTGATGCCCACGGTGTTCCCCCAGGTTCACGCCCGGCCGGGGCCGAGCTTGCGGATCTGCTCGAGCCAGCGTTCCGCCAGCCCGCGGTACTGCAGCCGCGCGACCACCGGAGTGAGATCTCCGCGCGCGACGAGGCGCTTCTGCACGATGGCGGCGATGGGATCCAGCCCCCCTTCGATCAGCGCCCACCAGTCGGCTTGCGAGGCGCGCGCGAAGTAGCGCGGCTCGAGGTCCTCGAGCTCGTCGAGGGTGACGAAGTGGGGCGGGGGCAGGGCGCCGCCCGCGGGCGCCTCGAGGTGGATCGCCAGCGGCCCCTCGGGGCGATCGATCACCACGCCGAAGTCGAAGTCCCACCCCTTCGCCGCGCCGGGCGCGTCGGGGTCGGCGTTGAGCAGCGCGATCGCCTGGCGGCACCAGGCCTCGGAAGGGAAGGCAGACATCGTCGGCACAGGGTGTCAGAAAACTGGTCTTTTCGCGCGGCTGCCGTGGGATGGCCGGGTGAACTGGATCTTCCTCGGGCTGATGGTCATCTCGGTCGTCACCGCGGCCTTCACGGGCACCATGCCGAAGGTGACCGAGGCCTCGCTCTCGTCGGCGAAGTCGGCCGTGGAGCTGGCGATCAGCCTCATCGGCCAGATGACGCTCTGGCTGGGGCTGGTCGGCGTGCTGCGCGAGTCGGGCCTGATGGGCGCCGTGGCGCGCGGCCTCAAGCCGATCATGAGCCGGCTGTTCCCCGAGGTGCCGGTCGATCACCCCGCGATGGGCGCGATGATCATGAACCTCGCGGCGAACGTGCTCGGGCTGGGCAACGCGGCGACCCCCTTCGGCCTCAAGGCGATGCAGGAGCTCGACAAGCTCAACCAGCGCAAGGGCGTGGCCACCAACTCGATGGCCCTCTTCCTGGCGATCAACACGTCCGGGGTGGCGGTGCTGCCGCTGGGGGTGATCGCGGTGCGCGCGTCGCTCGGCTCGAAGGATCCCGCGGGCATCATCGTGCCCACGCTCATCGCCACCTTCTGCTCGACGATCTTCGCGGTGCTGGCGGCGAAGCTGCTCGAGAAGCGCGCGCTCTTCGCCGTCGAGAAGTACGGCCCGGTGGAGATCGACGAGACGAAGCTCAAGGCGCCCGACGCCGCGGCGCTCGAGAAGGCCGAGGAGCTGGCGCGCGCGGCGCCGAAGACCGAGCTATGGCGGCAGCTGGTGGCGGCCACGGTCTTCGCGGCGATCGTCTTCGCCCTCGTGCGCCACGTGATGAACGCGCCGGTCGAGCAGAGCGGCTTCGACGTCACGCGCGGCGTGCTCAGCGAGTGGCTCCTGCCGCTGCTCATCCTCACCATCGTGATGCTCGGCTTCGGCCGGCAGGTGAAGGTGTACGAGACCTTCATCGCCTCGGCGAAGGAGGGCTTCACCACCGTCACCGCGATCATCCCCTTCCTGGTGGGCATGCTGGTGGCGATCGGCATGTTCCGCGCGTCGGGCGCGATGGACGTGCTGGTGGGCGTGCTCTCGCCGATCGTCGCGCCGATCGGCTTCCCCGCGGAGGCGCTGCCGATGGCGCTCATCCGCCCGCTGTCCGGCAGCGGGGCGCTGGGGGTGATGACGGAGTCGATCAAGACGTACGGCCCCGACTCGTTCCTCGGCTACCTGGTGTCGGTGCTCAACGGCAGCACCGAGACGACCTTCTACGTGCTGGCGCTCTACTTCGGGGCGGTGCAGGTCAAGGTGCTGCGCCACGCGCTCGCGGCGTGCATCGTGGCCGACTTCGCCGGGCCGCTCGGCGCGTACCTGGCGTGCAAGGTGTTCTTCTCGGCGGCGCCCTTCATCATGCCGAAGTGAGTGGTCAGTTCGACCGCGAACGAGCGTAGAAGCCCTCCCGATGTCCCAGCTCAACGCCAGCTTCGTCCCACCGTCGGTGCTGGAGGTCGTCCGCGGCCTCCACCAGGGCGGCTACCGCGCGTTCCTCGTGGGCGGCTGCGTGCGCGATCTGATCCGCGGGCAGAAGCCGAAGGACTTCGACGTCGCGACCAGCGCGAAGCCGGCGCAGGTGCAGGCGCTCTTCAAGAAGGTGATCCCCACCGGCATCGAGCACGGCACGGTGACGGTGGTGCTCCGCGGCGAGCACGTGGAGGTCACCACCTTCCGCGCCGAGGCCGAGTACGTCGACGGCCGCCGCCCCTCGAAGGTCGAGTTCCACGAGGACATCGAGGCCGATCTCGGGCGCCGCGACTTCACGATGAACGCCATCGCGTGGGATCCCGAGACCGACGATCTCGTCGACCCCTTCGGCGGGCGCGTCGACCTGAAGGCGCGCACGGTGCGGTGCGTCCGCGACGCGCTGGAGCGCTTCCTCGAGGACGGCCTGCGCCCCCTGCGCGCGGTGCGCTTCGCGACGGTGCTCGACTTCGAGCTCGAGCCGAAGACCGAGGCGGCGATCGGCCAGACGCTCCACGTCTTCCGCAAGGTCGCCGGGGAGCGCGTGCACCAGGAGTTCGTCAAGCTGCTCCGCGCGCCGTCGGCGTCGCGTGGGCTGCGGCTGCTCGAGCGCACCGGGCTGCTGCGGGAATTCCTGCCGGAGGCCGTCACCGCCGAGTTCGACGCGGTCGGGCGGGCGCCGGTGGACGAGCCGGTGCGCATGGCGCTGGTGCTCCGGGGCGTGCGCGACGTGCGCGAGGTGATGGTGCGCCTCAAGTTCCCGGGGAAGATCTGCGACGAGACCGCGGCGCTCGTCGCCCACGCCGGTCTCCCGGAGCCGACCAGCACCGACGCCCAGCTCCGCCGCTGGCTGGCGCGCGTCGACCCGGGGCGGGCTCCGTCGATCCTCGCGCTCGCCGAGGCCCGGGGGCCGCTGCCCGAGGGGCTGCGCGCCCGCCTCGAGGCCCAGCTCGCCCTCCGCCCCCCGCTCACCACCAGGCAGCTCGCCCTCAACGGGCAGGCGATCATGGCCGCCCTCGGCACCGGCCCTTCGCCGGCGGTCGGGCACGCCACGCGGTTCCTCCTCGAGCTGGTCCTCGAAGATCCGTCCCTCAACACCGCCGACGGCCTCCGGGCCGCCCTCAGCCGCTGGACCCCGCCCACCTGAGCGGGCCGGCGTTTCCCACAGGCTTTCCCACAGCGCCGCCCACAGCCTCTCCGCAGCCGTCCCTGCAGAGGGCGGCTCCCTCGGAGAATGCGCAGAATCTGCCGTGTTTCTGTGTGCTTAGCGTTTCTGATGGGTTGTGACACCAGGCGTTACACACACCTGCGCCCTGCCCGGGTGCCTGTGGAAAAGGTGTGGAGGACCGTTTCGGCCGTGGGGGTTTCAGGTTGGAACGCGCTGTGGCATCGGGGGGCCCATGCGTGTCGTCGTTGCCATGTCCGGAGGGGTCGATTCGTCGGCCGCGGCTGCGCTCCTCAAGGAGCAGGGCCACGAGGTGATCGGCATGACGCTGCGCGTGTGGAGCTACGAGAGCTCCGCGCAGTGCGGCAGCTGCTGCAGCCCGGACGACATCGACGACGCCCGGGCCGTCGCCGAGCGCCTGGGGATCCCGTTCTACGTGGCCAACGTCGAGGAGCTCTTCAAGGACCGGGTGGTGACGCCCTTCGTGCAGTCGTACCTGGGCGGGCGCACACCGATCCCCTGCGTGGCGTGCAACCAGGACGTGAAGTTCGGCTTCCTGCTCAAGCGCGCCCGGCAGCTCGGGGCCAGGCTGGCGACCGGCCACTACGCGCGCATCAGCGAGCGCGACGGGCGCTACGTCCTCGAGCGTGGCGCAGACCCCGCGAAGGATCAGTCGTACTTCCTCTTCACGCTCGGCCAGGACGAGCTGCGCGATCTGATCTTCCCGGTGGGCGGCATGACCAAGCCCGAGGTGCGCGCGATCGCCGAGCGCCACGGCCTCGTCACCAGCCAGAAGGCCGAGTCGATGGAGATCTGCTTCGTGCCCGACGGCGACTACGCGCGCTTCGTGGAGAAGGTGGCGGGCGCGCAGCCGAAGGGCGAGATCGTCACCGCCGACGGCCGCGTGCTCGGCGCGCACGACGGCATCCATCGCTTCACCATCGGCCAGCGCAAGGGGCTCCAGGTCGCTGCCGGCGAGAAGCTCTACGTGCAGAAGCTCGAGCCCGAGACGAACCGCGTGGTGGTCGGGCCGGCGACGGAAGCCGAGCGGCAGAGCTTCCACCTCCTGCGCCCGCACTGGGTCGACGACGCGCCGCTGGAGCGGCCGGTGACGGTGCGCATTCGCCATCGCCACCAGGGCGCGCCGGGGCGGGTGAAGCTCGAGCTCAACGGCCACTTCAAGGTGGTGCTCGACGAGCCCGCGCGCGCCGTGACGCCGGGGCAGGCGGCGGTGGTCTACGACGGCGAGCGGGTGCTCGGCGGAGGGTGGATCGTGTGAGGCGCGTCTCCCTCGTCGCGCTCCTCGTCGCGGGCTGCACGAAGGAGCCGGAGCGCCCGGTGTGCGGCCTCCACGCGGCGTCCGAGCCGGTGACGCTCGAGGGCAAGCGCGACGTCGCGCTCTCGGTCGGGGCGCGGCTCCTGCCGTCGGATCGGCTCGACGCCGAGGGCTTCGCGCTCATCGAGTGCTTCGGCGGTGCGCTGCGGGTGCTCGACGACGAGCAGGTGACGGTGGGCGAGCTCAAGGAGTCGAAGATCGAGGCGACCACCATCCCGCGCTTCGTGCTGAAGAACGGGCGGCCGGTCGCCGCGTCGTCGCTCGCGCCCTCGATGCTCCCGCGCTACTCGGACCACCGCTTCACGCCGGCCTCGGCGCTCTCGGGCGGCCAGGAGCCGACCTCCGCCGACTACTTCAAGGCGTTCTTCACCCCCAACGGCATCGAGAACATGGCGATGGCGCCGCGTGAAGACGGGCCGTCGAAGCTCCCGCCGCCCTCGCAGCGCGTGAAGGTGGCGCGCATTCACGCCGGCCCCCTGGGCGAGGGCGGGGCGCGGCTCGAGGTCGACGACGAGGTGGTCTTCGCCGAGACCGACGAGCTGGCGACCGCCGCGCTCCTCGAGGGACATACCTACGCGCTGGGACGTTCCGTGCGGCTCGTGCTGCCCGACGGTGCGGAGGCGACGCTCACGCTGGCCGACGGAACGACGCTCGAGCTCGACGGGCCGATGGATCTCCGTCTGCCTTGATCGGTATCATTTCCGGCTCATGCGTTTTCTTCTGTTCGGCTTCGTCGTCGGGTTGATGCTGTCGACCACCTTCGCCTGCGGCCAGCCGATGGCGCAGAAGAGCTGTGGGCCCGCCTCGTGCCAGGGCTGCTGCACCGAGACGGGCGACTGCCTCGCGGGCACGGCGGTCTTCGAGTGCGGCAGTGGTGGGGCGGCGTGCGTGGCGTGCGAGGCGAACCAGGTCTGCCAGGCCGGCGCGTGCGCGCTCTTCCCGAACGGCGACTACGACGCGAGCTTCCCCGATCGCCCCGACGCGTCGGTGAACCTCGACGCCGGGGTGTTCATGCCGGGCGACGGCGGCACGATGATGGACGCCGGCACGATGGACGCCGGCCCGCAGATGGTGAGCTACTCGGCGCAGATCCAGCCGATCTGGGACTCGCGGTGCGACGCGTGCCACCAGTGGGGCTACGACAACATCGTGGGCATGAACTCGCGCATCGTCGCCGGCAACCTCAACGCGTCGACCATCTACACGCGCTGCCTCTCGGGTGACATGCCGCGCGGCTCGTCGCCGTTGACGACGACGCAGCTCAACCTGATCCGCGACTGGATCCTCAACGGCGCCCCGCGCAACTGACCGGCGCGGTAATTTGACGCACTGGTACATCGCGCTACTTTCGTGATGCGCCCGGCGGCTCCACTCGCGGGCGCGAGGAAGACATGCGCGACACGCACCGCCTGAAAGAGAAGTACGAGCTCTCGCTCGACAACCGCCAGATCGTCACCATCACCGTCGCCTCGCTGGTGGTGCTCGGCGGCGTGTTCATGCTGGGCGTGGTGGTCGGCAAGAAGCTCTCGGCCGAGACCGCGGCGATCGCACAGCAGCCGACCGATCTGCTCGGCCAGCTCGATCAGAAGACCGAGGCCCTCGAGACCGTGAAGGCCGACGCGGCGCTCACCTTCCAGGACGAGCTCACCCGCAAGGCGCCGACGCTGGTGGCCGAGCCCCCGGTGGTGAAGCCCGTCGAGAAGCCCGCCGTCGCCGAGGCCCCGAAGCCCGAGCCGGTGAAGGCGCCCGAGGCCGTGAAGCCGGCCGAGTCACCGAAGCCGGAGCCGGCGATCGTCGCCGCGAAGCCCGAGAAGACCGAGGAGCCGAAGCTCCCCGAGACGCCGAAGGCCGAGCCGGTCGTGACCCGCACCGTCGACGGCGGCGGGAGCCTCAAGGAGGCGTTCGGCAAGGTGCAGCGCGCTCCCGAGACGGCGCCCGACGGCTCGTGGACGCTCCAGCTCTCGGCGTACCAGGACCGCGGGGAGGCCGATCGCTTCGCGGCGGGGCTCCGTGACAAGGGCTACGCGCCGTACATCGTGGAGGCGAACATCCCGGGGAAGGGCACCTGGTTCCGCGTGCGCATGGGCCGCTTCGCGTCGAAGGACGCCGCCTCGCGCTACATGGACGACTTCCGCCGCGAGACGGCGATGAACGCCATCGTCACCACCGCGAACTGAGACCGCGTCGCGGCGGAACGTCAGCCCTCGGAGTCGGGGTTCTTCGTCCACTTGTCGACGTTGCCGTCGCCGTCGAGATCCTCGCCGATGCGATCGACCTGGCCGCCTTCCCAGTACTCCCAGTAGTCGACCTTGCCGTCGCCGTTGTTGTCGCGCTCCTTCCGCACGAGCGCGCCCTTCTCGTAGAAGAGCCACAGCGCGGGCTTCTCGGAAGACGAGAGGTAGCGCTCCTTCCGCACCACGATGCCCTTCTCGTAGAAGATCACCTCGTCGACCTTGCCGTCGAAGTCGAGATCGAGCGCCTCGCGGCTGATCTGCTCCTTCTCGTCGTACTGGCGGGCGATGTCGACCTTGCCGTCCCAGTTGATGTCGAGGTCCTTGCGGGAGACGCGCTCGACCTCCTTGCCCTCGGCGTTCTTGCCCATGACGGTGTAGGTCCACACGTCGGGCTTCTTGTCCTTGTTGAGGTCGAACTCGGTGACCTTCTCGTCGCCGGACTGCTTCTGGCGGATGTTCTCGGCGACCTTGTCACCGTCGCCGGCGCCGGGGTTGGCCTCGTCCTTCTTCGCGGCCTCCGTCGTGGCGCAGCTCGTCAGCGCCAGCGCCGCGCCGAGCAGGGTGCTGCGGAAGGTCTTCCCAAAGGTCATTTTGTTGCCCTCGTCGAGAACCGACATAGCGTCACATACGTCCATGGCGCGCAAGAAGATCAGCACCACGATCTACATCACGCCCGAGCAGAATGAGCTGCTCAAGCAGCTCAACCAGAAGACCAAGGTGCCGGTCGCGGAGTACATCCGCCAGGGCATCGATCTCATCCTCGAGAAGCACAAGGACGAGCTGCCCGGGCAGCAGCGCTTCGAGGGCATCTGAGCGGCCGGTCTGGTACACGGCCTCTCGTGTCGACGATCACCGGAAAGCGAGCAGTGGTGCTGGGTGGGGCAGGCTTCCTCGGCTCCCACCTGTGTGAGCGGTTGCTGGGCGACGGCGCGGCGGCGGTCATCGCCATCGACAACCTCGTCACCGGCAACGAGCGCAACCTGGTCGAGCTGAAGCGCGACGGGCGCTTCTCGTTCGAGCGGCAGGACATCACCGCCGGCCCGTTGAACGTCGCGGGGCCGGTCGACTTCGTCTTCAACCTCGCCTCGCCGGCGTCGCCGAAGGACTACGAGGTGCTGTGGCTCGAGACGATGCGCGTCGGCTCGCTCGGCACGCAGCACGGGCTCGAGCTGGCGGAAGCGAAGGGCGCGGTCTTCCTCCAGGCGTCGACCTCGGAGATCTACGGCGACCCGCTGGTGCACCCGCAGGTCGAGAGCTACTTCGGCAACGTCGACTGCACGGGCCCGCGCGCGGTGTACGACGAGGCGAAGCGCTACGCCGAGGCGCTGGTGCAGGGCTTCCGTCGCAAGCGCGGGGTCGCGACGCGCATCGTGCGCATCTTCAACACCTACGGGCCGCGCATGCGGCTCAACGACGGGCGCGTGGTGCCCCAGTTCGTCTCGCAGGCGCTCGAGGGGAGGGACTTCACCATCTACGGCGATGGCCAGCAGACGCGCTCGTTCTGCTTCGTGAGCGATCTCGTCGACGGGCTGGTGCGGCTGGCGCTCTCGAACGAGCAGGACCCGGTGAACATCGGCAACCCGCGCGAGCAGACGATGCTCGAGTTCGCGGAGGCCGTGCGCGTGGCGGCGGGCGGCGGCGGGAAGATCGTCTTCGAGCCGCTGCCGAAGGGCGACCCGAAGCAGCGCAAGCCCGACATCACGCGCGCGAAGGCACTGCTCGGGTGGGAGCCGAAGGTGACGCTCGAGCAGGGCCTGCCGCAGACCATCGCCTACTTCCGCGGCGTGCTGGGCCGCTGAAGACGCCACCGCCCGCGCTCCTGTGGAAGGAACGCGGGCGGCGGTGAGACCTGCGAGCCGTCAGCTCAGGCGCGGACTTCCGCCTTGGGCTCCTCGACCGGCGGCGCCGCCGGGGTCGCCGAGAAGGGCGACTTCTCGAGCGCGTACTTCAGCGCGTCATCGACGTGCGAGACGAAGTTGAACTCGAGGGACTGGCGCACCGACTCCGGCACGTCCACCAGGTCCTTCTTGTTCTTCTCGGGCATCATCACCCGCTTGATGCCGGCGCGGTGCGCGCCGAGCACCTTCTCACGCACGCCGCCGATCATCCCCGCGATGCCGCGGAGCGTGATCTCGCCGGTCATCGCCGTGTCCGCGCGGACCGCGATGCCGGTGAAGAGCGACGTCAGCGCGGTGGCGATCGCCAGGCCGGCCGACGGGCCGTCCTTCGGGGTCGCGCCATCGGGGAAGTGGATGTGGATGTCCGTCTTCTCGAAGGCGGTGGGCTGCAGGCCCATGCGATCGGCGTTGGCGCGCAGCCACGAGAACGCGGTGGTGACCGACTCCTTCATCACGTCGCCGAGCTGGCCGGTGATGGTGAGCGAGCCCTTGCCCGGCATCTTGGTGGCCTCGATGAAGAGGATGTCGCCGAACCCGAGCGCCGTGTAGGTCAGGCCGACGCTGACGCCGGTCTGCGAGGTGCGCTCCGCGACGTTGAGCTCCATGCGCTTGGGGCCGAGCAGCTCCTCGACGCGCGGGGCGTCGATCACCTGCTTGTCGGTCTTGCCCGACGCCACCGCGACGGCGACCGAGCGGCACAGCTCCGCGATGCGGCGCTCGAGGGTGCGCACGCCGGGCTCGATGGCGTACGCCTGGATCACCTTCTCGAGGCCCGGCGCCGTCAGCTCGAAGTGCTCGGTGGTGATGCCGTGCTCCTTGAGCTGCTTGGGGATCAGGTGGTTGCGCGCGATGTGCTCCTTCTCGATGAAGGTGTAGGAGCTCATCTCGATGATCTCCATGCGGTCGCGCAGCGGCGGCGGGATGGTGTCCAGCCGGTTGGCGGTCGCGATGAACATCACCTTCGAGAGATCGAACGGCACGTCGAGGTAGTGATCGCTGAAGGTGTTGTTCTGCTCGGGGTCGAGCACCTCGAGGAGCGCCGCCGACGGGTCGCCGCGGAAGTCGGCGCCGAGCTTGTCGATCTCGTCGAGCAGCATCACCGGGTTGCGCGAGCCGGCCTTCTTCATCTGCTGGATGAAGCGACCGGGCAGGGCGCCCACGTACGTGCGGCGGTGACCGCGGATCTCGGCCTCGTCACGCACGCCGCCGAGGGCCAGGCGCACGAACTTGCGGCCGAGCGCCTTGGCGATCGAGTGGCCGAGCGACGTCTTGCCGACGCCCGGAGGCCCCGACAGGCAGAGGATCGGCCCGCGCATGTCGTTCTTCAGCTTGCGCACCGCGAGGTACTCGAGCACGCGCTTCTTCACCGTCTGGATGCCGTAGTGATCGCTGTCGAGCTGCTTGCGCGCGTTCTCGATGTCGAGGTTGTCCTCGGTCAGCTTGTTCCACGGGAGATCGGCGATCCAATCGAGGTAGGTGCGCGCGACGGTGTACTCGCTCGACGCCGCGGGGATCGTCTTGAGGCGGTTGAGCTCCTTGTTGGCGACCTTCTCGACGTCGGGCGGCAGCTGCGCCTTCTTGATGCGCTCGCCGAGCTCGTCGAGCTCTTCCTCGTCTTCGCCCATCTCGCCGAGCTCTTCCTTGATCGCCTTGAGCTGCTGGCGCAGGTAGTACTCGCGCTGGGTCTTCGACATCTCGCCCTTCACGGCGGAGTCGATCTTGTTCGAGAGCTTGAGGATCTCGCGCTTGCGGTTGAGCAGCTCGAGCACCAGCTTCATGCGCGCCTTGAGATCGACGGTCTCGAGCACCGCCTGCTTCTCTTCGATCGGCACGTCGACGTTGGCGGCGATGAGATCGGCGAGGTGGCCCGGGTGGGTGATGCTCTCGACGAGCTCGGTGGCCGCCGCGGGCAGCTCCGGCATCATCTCGATCACTTCACGGGCGAGCTTCTTGAGGTTGATGGTGAGCGCCTCGATCTCGACGTTGTCGGGCGCCGTCTTGTCGTCGACGGGCTCGATGCGCGCCTTGAGGTAGGGCGACTCCTGCACCAGCTCCATCACGCGGAAGCGCGCGAGGCCCTGGACGACGAGCGAGTAGTTGTCTTCGCCCATCTTGAGGAGCTTCACGATGCGGGCGACCGTGCCCATGTTGTAGAGGTCGGTCGCGCCGGGATCCTCCTCCTCGGCCTTGCGCTGGGTGACGACGCCGATCACCTGATCGTCGCGCACCGCGTCCTTGATGAGCGCGATCGTCTTCTGACGGCCGACGGCGAGCGGGAGCACACCACCAGGGAAGAAGACCGAGTTGCGGAGCGGAAGAATGGGGAGGACGGCCGGGATGTCGTCCTTGTTGATGGCGCCCGGGGGCGTCATCGTGGCCGGCAGTGCCTGCGCACCAACAGCCTTCTTCTTGTCGTCTGACATGTGGGGTACGTGCCTTGTTTCAGAGGGTTGGAGGGAGCGCCCTCCGGCGGTTTCTTCTCGTTGAGGGTAGCAGCGAAACTGCTCACCGCAACCGCTTCGGTGCGGGTTTTCCGGTTCCTCGCCCCCACTGATTGTCCGGTGCAGAATGGCGGCTCCGCACATGAGAACGCACCGCATCCTGTTCTTCGCCGTCGCGAGCTTTCTGGCGAGCTGCCAGGGCTGCTTCGGCTGCAAGACGTCGCCGATCGACAACCCGGAGCTCGTGCTGGTCCGGAGCTGTGAGTCGGCCCCGCCGCTCATCGAGCCGCCGAAGCTCGACATCCTCTTCGTGATCGACAACTCGAACTCGATGCGTGAGGAGCAGGAGGCGGTCGCGCGCGAGCTCACCGGCTTCATCGACGAGCTCGGCAAGGGCGGCGGCGTGCCCTCGGAGTTCAACGTCGGGCTGATCACCACCAGCGTGTACCTGAACGGGCGCCTCGGCGGTCAGACCTTCCTGGTCAACTACCCGCGACAGGCGGGCAAGCTCCGGCCGATCCCCGTCGATCTGCCCGACGGCGGCGTCGACTACGACGACATGTCGAAGGAGCGGCTGCTCAACGGCACCGACCCCGAGCTGATCACCAAGTTCTCGCGGCTGGTGCGCCAGGGCACCTCGGGCTCCGGGCAGGAGACGCCCTTCGAGGCGGTGCGGCTGGCGCTGATGAGCGAGCTGGCCACCACGCCGCTCGCGCAGGGCGGCAACCAGGGCTTCCTCCGCGACGGCGCGCGCCTGCTGGTGGTGGTGCTGACCGACGAGGACGACTGCAGCGAGACCGCCCGGCCGCCCACGGTGAGCGTGGGTGACAACGGCGCGATCGCCGACTGCACCGAGAAGGAGATGCAGCTCCAGACGGTCAGCGAGTACCACCGCCTGTTCACCGAGGAGCTCAAGAACTCCGACGGCTCGCCGAAGGAGGTCATCTGGACCGCCATCGCGCCCGTCTCGACCGTCAACAAGTCGGCGCAGGCCTTCGTCGACGGCAACCAGGTGCGCAACGTCGACTGCCCGACGTCGAACCAGGGCGGCTTCCGTCACCGCGCGATGGCCGAGAAGTTCGACAACACGCTGCAGAACCTCGACTCGATCTGCCGCGCCTCGTTCCGCGAGACGCTCATCAACATCGCGCAGCTCGCGTCGGTCTCTCAGGTGATCGAGATCTCCAACGTGCCCGACGAGAACCTGATGCAGTTCACCATCACCCGGAAGGACGGGGCGCGCGAGGTCTGCACGCTGTCGAACTCGGGCATCGTGAACTTCACGCGCAACACCGAGAAGGGGACGGCGCGGGTGCAGTTCGGAAACCAGTGCAAGCGCCGCGCGGACGACCAGTCGATCACCATCCGAATGATCTGCGCCACCTGAGTTGTCTGGCGCTCCGGGCCGCGATGCGGTCAAGACCGCATCGTCCCCCGTCCCTCCGCGCGGGTTGTCTGGCGCTCCGGGCCGCGATGCGGTCAAGACCGCATCCCCCGTCCCCGCTCGTCCGGCTTGGCAGAAAATTTGCGGGATCGCCACGGCAGGGCACCATGCGTGGCCATGGCGACCCAGAGCTTCACGTTCTTCTTCATGACCGACGCGCAGCGCGCCACCGATCGCAGCCAGGAAGTCACGTGGTCGAACGCGAAGCCGAGCAGCTCGGCGCCGGTTCAGTACGGCTGGGTGAAGAAGTAACGGGCTGTGCGCCCTGGCGTGCGACCGGTTACGGTGCGCGACGCGTGCGCCTCGCCTTCTTCGATCTCGACAAGACGATCCTCTCGGTGAACTCCGGGACGCTCTGGGTGCGCCGCGAGGTCGCGCTCGGGCACCTGTCGAAGCGTCAGGCCCTGCGCGCGGCGGCCTGGCTCGCGCGGTACACCCTCGGCTTCGCGTCGGCGGAGCAGATGGTGGCCGACGCCGTGGCCGAGCTCACCGGTACCGCCGCGGCTCCGATCCGCGAGCGCACCGAGCGCTTCTTCGAGGAAGAGGTGCGCGGCACGTACCGGCCCGGCGCGCTGGAGGCGATCGAGCGCCACCGCCGCGACGGGCATCGGCTGGTGATGCTCACGTCGTCGACGAACTACCTCGCCGGGCTGGTGGCCGCGGAGCTGCGCTTCGACGCGGTGCTCTGCAACGAGCTCGGGGTCGACGCCCGCACCGGGCTCCACACCGGGCAGGTCGTCGGCGGGGTGTGCTTCGGGCCGGGGAAGCTCCCGCACGCGGAGGCCGAGGCGAGGCGCGCAGGGCAGGCGCTGCGTGACGCCGTCTTCTACACCGACTCGTACAGCGACCTCGCGGTGCTCGAGGCGGTCGGCGAGGCGGTGGCGGTCAACCCCGATCCGCGGCTCCGTCGGCACGCGCAGAAGCGGGGCTGGCGCGTCGTCGACTGGGGTGTGCCCGCGGCGCGGGCGGCATGAACCTCAGCGAGCTGCCGACGCTGTCCTTCGAAGCGCGGCGCGTGGTGCTCGACGCCCTGCTCGAGCGGCTGCCGACGTGGCTCGAGCTCGTCGACCCCACGCTCCTCCAGCCGCGCTTCCGTGACGCACGCAAAGGCGAGGGCTGGCGGCTGTTCCCCGGCGGCCCCTTCGAGCTGGGCGAGACGCCTGCGCGGAGGAACGCCATCGACGCGCTGCTGACCCGCCACCCGATGTGGCTCACCCCCGCGCCCCTGCACCTGCCGCCGCGGCTGATCACCCTGAGCCCGTTCCTGATGATGGAGCAGGCGGTGTGCGATCCCGAGACGAACGAGCCGCTGGTGCTGCTCACCCGGCACGCCGACGAGGCGCGCAAGCTGCTGGTGGAGCGCGAGGCGCGGCTGCCGACGCAGGCCGAGTGGGAATACGCCATGCGCGCGGCGCTGTCGCAGCCGGAGCACTGGTCGCTCGCGGAGCTCGAGCTGTGCGCGGACGGCTGGACCGTCGAGCTCTCGGCGCTGGCGGAGGTCGATCCGCTCGTGCCGGGCGGGCCGGCCGTGGTGCGGACCGGCTCGTTCGACCCGGACACCTTCGAGTACGTGCTCCCGGCGCGTCAGCCGCTGAGCGGAACCCGACTGGCGACCGTGCGCGGGGTGATCGGGCTCGAGGACCTCGTCATTGCGCGCTGAGCGCGAGGGTGACGGGCACCTTCTCGATGAGGCACTTGTCGGCGCTGCACACGCTGAACTGGAGCGTGCCCGCGAACTTCGCCGCGCCCGCCTTCTCGCAGGTGAAGCCGACCGGGAACTCGGCGACGCAGGTGTCTTCGGCCTTGTCGGCGCAGGGCGTCTTCTGGGCCGCGGTGAGGCGCACCTTCTCGTCGGCGAACTTGAGCGCCTCGAAGCCCTCGGGCTTGAAGGCCACCGGGTACTCGGGGTTCACGTGGAAGCCGCTCTTCGCGGTGACGGTGATGGCCACCGCGCCCTCCTGACCGGCGGTCAGCGCGCCCTTCGGGGAGACGGCGACGGCGTACTGCTCGGTGTCGAGCGGCGCGGCGGCCGCCTTCGTCGGCTCCGTGGCGGGCTTCTCGGCGGGCTTCGCCGCCTCCTTCGTGCAGGCGGAGACGAGCAGGACGGAGAGGGCGGCGAGGAGGACGTGGCGCATGGGCTCCCTATAATTGACCCCGAATGCTCGCGCTAACGCTCGCCTCGCTGCTGCTCGCCGGAAAACCGCCCCCCGACCCGCGGCAGGATCTGCTCGACGCGATGGTCGAGGAGCTCAGCCGCAACCAGGCCGAGCTCAAGCTGCGCGAGAACCGCGGGCCGTACTTCATCAGCTATCAGCTCAAGGACTACGACACGCGCTCGCTCGTCGCGCGCTACGGCGCGATCTTCCAGGACGACACCAGCCGCGATCGGAAGCTCTCGGTCGACGTGCGCGTCGGCGACTACGCGTTCGACTCGTCGATCACCGATGAGCTCGACTTCTCGCTGTCGATGAAGGGCACCAGCTACTTCGCGAAGAAGTCTGCGCCGCTCGACGACTCGCCGGCGGCGCTCAAGACCGCGCTCTGGCTCCTCACCGACGAGAAGTACAAGGCGGCGCTCTTCAACTACCTCAAGAAGAAGGGCGAAGACGTCTACGCCGTCGAGGACCCGAAGCGGCCGGCGTCGTTCTCCCGCGAGGAGCCAGAGGTGAAGGTCGGCCCCCGCGCGCCGTTCTCGTTCGATGGCGCGCGCTGGTCGAAGCTCGCCCGGGAGCTCTCGGCGCGGCTGGCGAGCGAGAAGGCGCTCTTCGACTCGGAGGTGCGCGTCGACGGCGACAAGATCGTCCGCCTCTTCGTGAACACCGAGGGCACGAGGCTGGTGACCGAGGACACGATGTTCGCCATCCACGTCCAGGCCTTCACCCGCGCGGAAGACGGGCAGCTCCTCGAGAACTCGCGCGACTGGTACGCGCCGACCGAAGCGGAGCTCCCGAGCGAGGCGGAGGTGCGGCAGGCGACCGAGCGGCTGGTGGGCGATCTGCTCGCGCTGCGCGCCGCGCCGACGATCGATCCGTACACCGGCCCGGCGATCCTCGAGTCCGACGCGGCGGGGGTGCTGTTCCACGAGGCGGTCGGCCACCGGCTCGAGGGCGAGCGCCAGGCCAACGACGCCGAGGGCAAGACGTTCCGCGGGCAGGTCGGGCGGCAGGTGCTGCCTCCGTTCATCTCGGTGAGCGACGACCCGACGACCGCCGCGCGAGGCGGGAAGCTCCTCAACGGCCATTACGCGTTCGACGAGGAGGGCGTCGCGGCGCGGCGCGTGGTGCTGGTGAAAGACGGCGTGCTCGAGACGTACCTGCTGTCGCGCCGCCCGGTGGAGGGCTTCTCGCGATCGAACGGTCACGGCCGCGCGCAGGGCACGCGCAAGCCCATCGCGCGCATGGCGAACCTCATCGTCGAGTCGAAGAAGCGCGTGCCGGCCGCGGAGCTCAAGAAACAGCTCCTCGCCGAGGCGAAGCGGCAGGGGAAGCCCTTCGCCCTGCTGATCCGCGACATCACCGGCGGCAACACCAACACCACCAGCTTCGGCTACCAGGCCTTCAAGGGCACGCCGCGCATGGTGTACCGCGTCGACGTGAAGACCGGTCAGGAGACCCTGGTGCGCGGCGTGGAGATCGTCGGCACGCCGCTCTCGTCGATCAACCGCATCCTCGCGACCGGCGACACCGAGGGCGTGTTCAACGGCTTCTGCGGCGCCGAGAGCGGCATGGTGCCGGTGTCGACCGTCGCGCCGGCGGTGCTGCTCCAGGAGATCGAGCTGCAGCGCTCGCTGGAAGGGAAGGACCGGCCGCCGCTGCTCTCGAGCCCCGCGGCCGTGGCGAAGTGATGGAGCTGACGCTCGCCGACTGGTGGGCCCTCGACGAGGCGGGCCGCTCGGTGGTGGTCGATCAGCTCCTCGAGCGCATGCCGCCGGGCTACGTCGATCCGCGCTCGGTGGGCCACGCGCAGGGGCCGCTGCCACAGTTCATCCACCAGGAGACGAACGTGCTGTTCCACGTCGTCTTCGGCGGCCCGGCGGTGCTCGGCATGTCGCACCGGCGCTTCGAGCGGCTGCGGCAGATCTCCGTCGATGAGGACGAGGATCTCATGGCGCCCGTGCCCAACCTCGCCGAGGCGCACCTCATCCGCCCGGAGCGCGAGGTGCAGGTGCGCACCGCGCTGGTCGCCGATCAGCCGCTCGCGTTCGGCGTGCTGCGCAAGCTGGGCCTCGACGAGGCGCGGATCACCATCGCAGGCGTGAGCCCGATCGCGGTCGGCGCGCTGCTGCGGGCGCTCACGGCGAAGCGGTGGCGGGCGCCCTCCGAGGCAGAGTGGGAGTACGCCTGCCGCGCGGTCGACGACGCGGTGGCGGACACCCCGGTGGTGTCGCCGACGGGGCGGCTGGCGACGACCGGGCTCGAGAAGATGGGCGAGCGCGTCGAGCTGTGCCGAGACGACTGGTCCGACGATCTCGAGGGCTACCCGCCGTCGGGCGCGCGCGGGAGCGGTCACGAGGTGCTGCGCGGGTGGGGGGACGGGGCGCGCTTCTGCGGCTGGTCTCCGTCACCTTCGTGGAAGGAGGCGCTCTGGCCCGGCCGCCGGCGCCTGGCGCAGTGGACGCGCCCCGTGGCCATACGCCCATGGGTCGATCTGGTGGCCTGAGCGCGACGATTCCCCTCCCGCGGCCCGCGAAGGTGCGGTTTCTTCGCGCCGATGCGCTCGCTCGCTCTCGCCTCGCTGATCCTCGTCGCAGGTTGTGCCACCACCGGGCCGCTGTACCCGCCGCGACCCACGCCCTCGCAGGGCGCGCCGCACGCCGACCCGCTGCCCGCGAAGATCGTGGTGCACCTCACCGCGACCGCCGACGGGCTCAAGAGCGCGCTCGACACGAAGGTGCCGGCCAGCGGCGAGACGTCGTTCGAGCTGCGTGGTCAGCGCGCCATCGAGTGGCAGCGCAGCCCCTTCTCGCTCCGCTTCGCCGATGGGCGCGTCGAGGTGAAGACCGATCTGACGATCGCGGTCGACCTGCCGGTGATCGGCAAGCAGACCGTGCCGGTCTCGGTGTCGGTGACGGGTGAGCCGATCATCACCTCCGACTGGAAGGCGCGGCTCCAGGGCGCGAAGGCGAAGCTCGAGTCGAAGGATCTCCGCCTGCGCACCGCCCAGGGGATGGCCGGGGCGATGGAGAAGGCCACCGAGATGCTGAACGACTACATCGAGCACTTCTCGTGGGACCTCTCGCCGCAGGTGAAGGAGGCGTGGGCGCGCGTCTCGACACCGATCGAGCTGCCCGGCGAGGCCAACGGGTGCGCGCAGCTCGAGGTGACGTCGATCGAGGCCGGGCCCACGGTGATCGCCGGTGGCTTCGAGAAGGATCTCGCCTTCGTGGTGCAGCCGTCGGTGACGCTGCCGTGCGCCGTCAAGACGCTCCCGTCGGAGCCGCCGCGCCTCGCCAACGTGTCGACGCTGCCCTCGGGGCCCTTCACCGTCGTGGTGCCGATCGCCGCCCGCTACGAGGAGCTCGCGAAGGCGATGTCGCTCGCGTTCACCGACGGGAAGCTCTTCTTCTCGAGGTCGTACCCCGAGCTCTACCTGACCAACCCGGAGGTCTTCGCCTCGCAGTCGGATCAGCTGGTGGTGAAGCTGCACCTCGCCGGGCCGATCAAGGCCGCCGGCCTCAAAGCGAACCTCGACGGAGATCTGTACTTCGCGGGCCACCCGGTGGTGGTCGACAACGAGCTCCGCATCCCCGATCTCGAGCCGACCGTCGAGACCAGCAGCTTCCTGCTGGGCCTCAAGGCGAGCCTCGACCGCGACGGCATCCGCGATCAGGCGCGCGCGGCGCTGAAGCTCGATCTCGGCGAGCGGTTCGCCGCGGTGCGCGCGAAGCTCTCGAGCGACGTGCCCTTCGACAACGGCCTCGGCTGCCTCAAGGCGAACGTCGCGAAGATCGAGATCGGCAACATCTTCACCCACGCCAGCTACCTGCGCGTGTACGTGAGCTCGACGGCGCAGGCGTCGGTCTACCTCCCGTGCCCCGCGGCCCCCGTCGCGCAGGCCCCCTGAGAGGCTCGTCATGAACGTCGAGAAGTGGGGATGGTCGGTGGCGGAGATCTCCGAGCGCGAGTCGGACGCGGTCGCCTTCATGGTCCGTTGGCGGCAGGTGCCCGCGGGCGTCGCGCGGCGGCAGTGGCCGACGCTGCTGCACATCGTCTGGGAGAACCGCTTCAGCAACCGCGACGGCTTCCCCGTCGAGCGCGAGCAGGAGGCGATGGGCACGTTCGAGCTGCGCCTCGGTGAGGCCGTGGAGCGTGATGGGCTGGCGGTGATGTCCCTGGCGCTCACCGGTGAGGGCAAGCGCGAGTACCTGTTCCACACCCGCGACGTCGCGGAGTTCTCCCGCCGGCTGCACGAGATGCCGCAGGAGGAGCAGCGGTACCCCATCATCCTCCGCAAGGCGGAGGACCCGGAGTGGAGGGCCTTCGACGAGGTCTTCGCGCGCTTCGAGCTGCCGCCGCCGAAGCCGCCCACGCTCTGGGACCGGCTCAAGGGAATGCTGGGCTGAGCGGGCTCACGGCCCCTGGAGCAGCACACCCCGCCGTCGCTCGAGCAGCTCGCGCAGCTCGAGCTTCACCCGCGGCAGCGTGCGGTTGTTGCTCCGGAAGGCGCGCCAGCGGAGGTAGTTCAGGAAGTCGCGCTGGAAGCTCGTCACGGGCGTGCCCAGCGTGCGCTGGAAGGCCGAGGGGAAGTCGTCGCCCGCGCGCATCGCGGCGAGCACCTCGAGGATCTTCGCGTCTCCGAAGCGGCGCTCGAGGAAGGTGAAGGCGTGCAGCGCGAAGCCGTACACCTCGAGGTACTTCGTGGCGCTCAGCGACTCCCCGTCGGCGAAGACGTCGAGCCCCGGCTCGCGCTCGAGCCACAGCGCGGTGTCCTCGAGGCCGGGGTAGAGCCGCTGCTGCTTCGCGGTGACCACCGCCATGCCCTCGCGGAACCAGAGCGGGATGCTCTTCTCGATCCACGTCTCACGCGTGCCGGAGCGCTGGAAGAGCAGGCAGTGCGTCAGCTCGTGCAGCACCAGCTCGCCGACCACGTCGTCGCTCGTGGTCCACGTGGAAGGCGCCTGGAAGATCACGTCGTCGAAGCGCGCCCACGCGCGGAGCCAGCCGTAGCCGCGCCGGTGCACCGCGCGCTCGAGCGTGTCGTGATCGCTCACCACGAAGACCGTCACCGGCTCGAGCAGCCCCTTCCACCGCGCCAGCCCCTCGGGCGCCCTGCGCACGGCCGCCTCGATGCGCGCGACGTCGCCCTCGATCGTCCCGTCGCTGCGGAGCTCGAAGCGCGCCTGCTCCAGCTCGATCGGGCGCTGGCTGCGCAGGTTCGTGAGCGGGCTGACGCAGCCGGCGAGCACCACCAGGAGGGCGGGGAGGGCGCGCGTCACGGCTCCACCCCGAGCAGCGAGAGCGCGGCGCGGCCGACGTCGGCGACCGAGGCGAGCGGCGGGAGCGCGCCCGGACCGAACGACAGCACCGCCACGTCGTTGAGGGTGTGGCTCCGGCTCGAGAGGTCCTCGACGTTGCCGTGATCGCTGCACACCAGCACGTGCGCATCGGGCGGCCGGCGCGCGAGCACCGCGCGGGCGAAGGCGTCGAAGGTCTCGAGCGCGCGGATCGCCGCCGCGCGATCCTGCAGGTGCCCGGCCTCGTCGGCGAGGTAGTGCTCGAAGAGGGTGAAGTCGGCGGCGAGGTTCCAGAAGATCTCCGCCGCCTCGGCGGGCGTCCGCGAGGGGACGTCGAGCCGCCGTCGCCCCGCGGTCGAGCCGTCGATGTCGTGCGTGAGGCCCTCATCGCGCCGCGCGTCGGCGAGCGTGCGCAGCGGCACCTGCGCCGACGACATCGCCAGCGTGCTCGCGGACGGCTTGAGCTTGCGCCGCAGGCGCTCCGAGAACTGGAGGCCCTCGGGCTCGCCCGCGCGGCGCGCCAGGCCGAGCGCGTCGAGGTAGTCGACCGGGTAGGCGTTGGCGAACGTCGCCGTGCGGCCGCGGGTCACGAGCGTGCGCACGATCGAGTGCTCGGCGAGCAGCGCCTGGAGCTCGCGCGTCGGGTAGCCGAGCACGTGTCGCCCGAGGAGCTGCGGCGCCGGCCGCGTGGTGAAGATCGCCGTCTGGTTGGTGGCCGACTGCGGGCGGCCGGGCACCCCGAAGGTGGTGTCGACGTCGTGGCGCGCGCCGCCGTGCGGGAGCGCCGTGCCGGAGCCGTCGTCGAACTGCGAGAGGAGGTAGTCGCCAGCGGCGAGCGGGTTGGTCGCCGGCTCGCGGGGGCCGACCCCGACGCCGTCAGTGAAGAGGATCGCCACCCGCATCGCCGGCGAGTGTACCCTCTCGGGGCGCATGGCCTTCCACGGAGATCTCTCGAGTTACCCGCTGCCGGATCTCCTCCAGTGGCTCGACGCCTCGCGCAAGAGCGGCGCGCTGTCGCTCTCGTGGGAAGCGGGGCAGCGGAAGGTCTTCCTGCACCAGGGGCAGATCATCGCCGCGTCGTCGCCGGGGCTGTGGGAGCGCCTCTCGCGCGTGGTCGAGCAGACCGGCGAGGCGAAGGGTGACGAGGTGCTGGCGAGCCTCCAGCGCGCGCAGCCGGTGGGCGCGGTCGACGGGGCGATCCGCCAGATCGCCGAGGAGGAGCTGATCGGCAGCCTGGTGGATCTCATCCCCGCGAGCGGCCGCTTCCACTGGACGGAGGACTCGGACCGCGGCGAAGACGAGTGGGTCTCGCTCGATCTACCGCTGCGGCACGTGCTCTTCGAGACGCTGCGGCGCATGGACGAGGTGATGGACGTCGAGCGGGCGCTCCCGCACGAGCAGCTCGTGCTCCGCGCGGCGGCGGGCGCGAAGCCGTCACACGCGATGCAGCGCGCGATCCTCCGGCTCGTCGAGCAGGGCGACGACGTGACGCTCAGCCGGCTGCGCCTCTCGCTCGGGCTCGCGCGCTCGGTGGTGGCGCGGGCCGTGTTCGACATGCTGCGCGCGGGCAGGGCGATCGTCGTCGGCGCCGCGCCCGTCGAGGCCGACCCGATCGCCGACATGCTCGAGAAGGGCGCGGTGCTGGTGCGCGAGCGCCAGTTCGACGCCGCCTCGCTGATCTTCGCCTCGCTGCTCCAGAGCGATCCCGGCGATCGCCGGGTGCGGGAGTTCGCGCGCATGGTCGAGCGCGAGCACGTCGCGGCGCTCTACCGCGAGGTGCCGCCCGTCAGCCGCTTCACCGTGACGCAGAGCCCGCAGGTGCTGGCCGTGCTGCGCGCGGAGGAGCGCACCATGCTGAGGTGGTTCGAGACCGGGTGGGATCTCTCGGCGGTGGTGCTCGCCAGCACGCAGCGCGAGCTCGACACGCTCAAGACGGTGATGCGCCTGCTGCGCCTCGGCGCGCTCGTCATGCCGTGATCGGCCAGGGTCGGTCGCGGGTGCCCGCCTGCCAGTTGTCGTGCCGGCCGTCCCAGTAGCTGATGGCGAGCTGGCCAACGTCGACGTCGTCGAGCGTGTTGACGTTGACGCTCACGAAGGCGCCGCCGAGCTCGGGGAGATCTCCGCGGCCGAAGCAGTACACGCCGCAGGTGCGGCAGAAGAACCGCAGGGCCGCCGGCGAGCGCCCGTACGAGAAGAGCCCGGCCTCGCTGGTCAGCAGCCGGAGCTGGTGCGGCTTGCCGCTGACGCCCGTGGCGCCGAGCTTGGTGCAGATGGTGCAGTTGCAGCGCGTCGCCTTGCCGTCGAGCTCGAGGTCGACCTCATAGCGAACGGCGCCGCAGTGACAGCTTCCGTGGTGGGTGGTCATGCGCGGCACGATGCGCCACCCTGATGTCAGCGGGCTGTCAGGTTTGTCACTGCTCGGGGGTAGGCAGACCGGCCTGGGTGAGGCGCACGAAGAGCTGGGCGAGCACGAAGAGGGCGAACGAGGCGTCTTCGATGTGGGTGGTGCCGCGCTGGGCGCGGGTCCACAGATCGAGCACGTCGCGCCCGTTGAGGCCGAGGAGGAACGCCTGGTGGGCCACCGACGCGTCGCCGGCGAAGGCGAGGCCGCGCTGGAGCGTCTCGAGGCTCGCGCGCACGCACCCGTCGAAGTCGCCGGCCGCGAAGGCCACCTCGGCCACGCGCGCCTGATCGATGAGCGCGGCCGGGGCGAGCGCGGCGACGGGCCCGAGCATGGGCCTCGCCGTCGCGACGGGCTCGGGCAGCGCCGCGGGCTGGGTGACGAGGTGCTCCTGCACCTGCGACTCGAGCGACGAGCCCTCGTCGCGCACGAGCGCTGGCGTGGGCGCCGAGGGGCGCGGCTTGCCCGAGGGCACGATGCGCCGGGCGCGCAGATCCTTGATGACGAGGCGGATCATCGCCTTCATCGCGTCGAGGATGCCGTCGCCGCTCATGGCGATGGTCCCGAAGTCGGGCACGCTGCGGCGGTTGAGGAACGCGCGCATCTGCTCGAGGGGCACCGCGTTGCCGAGGTCGCGCTTGTTGTACTGGATGACGAGCGGGAACGAGTCGAGGTTGATGCCCTGCTCGGCGAGGTTCTCCTCGAGGTTCGCCATCGACTCGCGGTTCGAGTCCATCGCGCCGGGGTTCGAGTCGGCGACGAAGATCACCCCGTCGGCGCCCTGGAGCACCAGCTTGCGGGTGGCGTTGTAGAAGACCTGGCCGGGCACCGTGTACAGCGCGAGCCGCAGCGCGTACTCGCCGACGCGCTCGACGCGCACCGGGAGGAAGTCGAAGAACAGGGTGCGATCGGCCTCGGTGGGCAGCGTCATCAGCTCGCCGCGCAGCGACGGCTTCACCGACTCGTAGATGCGCTTGAGCGAGGTGGTCTTGCCCGAGAGGCCGGGGCCGTAGAACACGACCTTCGCGGCGATCTCCTTCGCCATCACGTTGACGGTGCTCACGCGGGCTTTCCCTTCTTGAGCGGATCGTTCTTCTTGAGCGCCGTCTCCACCGACTTCACCGCCCGCTGCGCTGCCAGCACTTCACCCTCGAAGCCGAGGCCCGGCAACACCTGCCTGCTGGCGAGCAGCACGCGCTTCCACGGGCTCGAGGTGGTCAGGCCCGCCACGCCGAGCCACGCGTCGGCCGGCAGGGTGAAGAGCGGGTGCACCTCGGCCCGGCCCTCGACGATGGCCGGCGCGTCGATCCACGGCGTCGACTCGAGGGTGACGTGCGGCCTGGTGAAGGGCATCACCCGCGCGATCGCGGCATGCACCTGCACCGCCAACGCGCGGATCGCCGGCTCGCCGCCGCTGCGCAGGGCGAGCGGCGCCTGCACCGTGGCCGACAGCACGCGCTGATCTTCCTTCGGACCGGCGCCCACCTGGAGCAGCACCAGCCCGCCCTCGAGCTGCGGCGCGTCGACGAGCGCGAGCGGGCCGAGGCCGCGGGGGAGGCCCCGCTCGGGCAGCACGGCGTGGAAGGTGACGCAGGCCTTCGTCGCCTTGAGCGGCGCCTTCGCCGCGGCGGCGCGGTGCTTCTCGGGCACGAGGCGGGTCAGCACGTCGAGATCGGTCGCCGCCAGCACGAAGCCGGCGCGGTACACGGTGTCGCCGCGCGCGAGGCGCACGCCCACCGAGGAGCCCTCGAACGAGAGCCACGCCACGGCCTCGTCGGCTGCCAGCACGTCGGCGCCCAGCTCGCGGGCGCGCTCGGCGAAGACGCTCCACAGCCCCTCGCGGCCGCCCTGGAAGAGCGCCGGCCCGGCGAGGGTGCGGCCGAGCACGCGCGCGCGGGTGAGCGGGCCCGGGGCGTCGACCGACGCGAGCCAGGGCGTGAGGCGGCTGAGCAGCGAGCCGGCGGGGAGCGGCGAGTCTTTGTCGAGACCGGGGAAGCCCGACAGCTTGCGCTTGAAGCCCCAGCGCCCGAAGAAGCCCTCGGGCGGGAAGTCGAGCTTCGCCTGGAAGAAGCGATCGCTCGCGTCGCCGGCGGC
>JBMORD010000247.1:0-74895 GCA_049322495.1 Myxococcota bacterium
CGACAAGCTGATCGCCTCCCTCATGCCCCAGCGATGATGCGGAGTTGCCGAGCCTCGCTCACGACGGAGAACGGGGTCCGGTTGGTCTCCAGCTCCGCATAAAGCGGGGCTCCGCATAAGGCCAGTTCTGCTGCATCATCACGAGGACCTCGGCGTCCGGGTCCTGCTCCTCCAGCAACTCGATCAGCTCGCTCACCTTCATGTCGTCGTCTCCGTCGGGGTGGTCCGTGCGGTGCGCCCCGTTCGCGACGACATACAGGCTTCCTTCTGGCGACCTTCCAAGGCGAAGAAGCGAGAAATCGACCGGCGCGCGGAAGCCCGCGTTACCTGGCGAGAACTCCGCAAGCAGTACTCACGCGGCCCTGTCGTGCAGGTCCTCGATGGCGTCCTTGAGCGCGACGAGAGCGGCCTCGACCTTGGTCACGGCCTCGGTCTGCACGCGCCCCATCTCGGCCACCTTGTCGAACAGCTCGCGGAGCTGCGCGTCCTTCTTCTCGTTCACGCGCCAGAAGGCCCAGCCGAGCACGGCGACGAGGCCGTAGGGGCCGGTCGCCTGAAGCCACGTCGCAACGCTGGTGAAGGTATCCATCCGTCTCTCCTCTTTGGTCAGGCCATAGCGGGCGTGGGCAGCAGGTCTCGAACGTCGGCACGGCGCACGCCGGTCGCGCGCTTCACCGCTTCCTCGAACGCGACGTCCGGCGCGAGCCCGGCCTCGAGGCGCAGCCATGCGTAGAGGACGAGCATCGAGCCGTCGGCGTGCCCGAAGTACTGGTGTGCGAGCACACCCGGCAGCGGCGCCTTCGCGGCAGCAGGCACGAGGCCCAGTGCGAAGCGTCCATCCCTTAGCCCCGGCCACACACGCGGCACCGCGATGACCGGCGTGGACGCGCTCGTCGTCCAGCGCACGAGCTCGGCGACCGCTTCCGCCTGCGCGGGTGTCGGCAGGACGTACTCACCCTTGTGCGCCCACGGCGCCCTGATGACGCGGTCCCACGGCAGGCCCGGCTTGAGGTAGCTCGGGTAGTACGGGTTCACGACCTCGACGCCGAACGACGGGCCGTTGTGCTGGCTCGCGTGCCAGAGGATGTCCGTCGCGAGGTCGCCGTGCTGCGTGAGCGCGCCGTCCGCGCCCATCACGAGGTGGACGCTGAGCCCGCGCTTCTTCAAGACCGCGATGGTCGAGTCGACGCTGCGCGTGACGGTCTCGTGGATGACGAGCTCGACCGCGCGAGCTCGTTTGCCCTTCGAGGGAAACCGATGGACGCCGTCTTCGGCGAACGTGCGGATCGAGAGGCCCTCGACCGGGCACGTGGCATTGCCGCCGACGATGAAGCCGCCGCTCACTGGCCGGGCTCCTTGCCCTGGAGTTCCTCGACGGCACGCACCGGCAGCTTCAGTCCCGTGTCGAAGAAGCGGGCCCTGACCTCGGTGGCGATGGGCTTGGTGACGATCTGCGCGACCTTGCCCACGAGGCGTTCGACGACGCGCCCCTTCTTTACGAGCTGCGAGTGCAGCTCGTCGACCATGAGCCGGTGAAGGTGCCCGGAGCTGCCTTGTGCCGGGTGCGCCTGCTCGCTCGCGGGCGAGCGCACGAGGAACTCCCGCGAGCGACACGTTGGGCACTCGGGCAGCGGGACCACGCCGTCCTCGACCTGCTCGGCGTGCTCCACGCCTACCGCGAGGTTCGCGAGTGCGACTCGGTTCTCGCGATCACAGCTCGCGCAGCGCTGGACGATGTCGACGTCGGTGATCTCCTGGATGGCCATCGATGCTCCTCACGCGATCGCGGTGTACGTGCCGAACCACCAGACCGTGGAGGTGCCTGCCATGGTCTGGTAGCTGAAGACGCCGAACCCATCGCGGTCGGCGAAGTACGACGAGGGGCTCCCTGAGAACCCGCTGCTCGTGTTCAGCGCGCTGAACGTGATCGAGGACGGCGTCGCCGGGAACCGGTTGCGGAACGTGACGGAGCCTCCACCGGCGAGCGTCCGCGTCGCGCTGTCGGCGTTGGACCACTCCATCCCGACGCGGCCGACCTCACGCACCGTTCCCGTCAGCTCGAACGCGGAGTTGACGGTGCTGCTCATCGGGAGGCGCCACGTGCGCGTCCAGGTCGTGAACGTCGCTGCGAACGAGTCCTCGTGGAGGAACTCGATCTCGTTGCGCGCGAAGCGGAACGCGCCGCAGAAGGTACCGCCCGAGTCGCGCACCCACTGCGCGCCGTCCCAGGACGCGTTCAGCGTGAACCAGACCGAGGAGCCGTCCGCGTAGATGCGGAGGTGCGTCGCCGCTGCGCCGGAGGCGTTCGAGTCGAGAATGAGCGCCTTCGTGCCTCCGAGCGGCGGCTGGCGGATCGCGCGGTGCTGGCCGGCGTTCGCCTCGTTGCCTCGGAAGTGGTCGCCCTCGACGGCGTCGAGGATCTCGGCAAGCGCGGCCTCGACGTTCGCGGCGTTGAGGTTGTTGCCGGAATCGGCGACCGAGACTGCGCTCGCCGCGTGCGCGCCGCTCGCCTGGTTCACGTGGCCGTTGAGCCCGCCGAGCAGCGTCACGAGGGCTGCGCGCAGCGTGCCCGCAGCGATCGCCGTGGGCGCGCCCGCGATCGCATCGACGCCGACGAGCCCCGCGCCGGGCGACGCTGCCCCGGTCGCGACGAGGTCCGTCACGATCTCCTGGAGCTGCGACTGGACGTTCGTGCCGGCGACGTTGTTGTGAGGCGTCGCCGCGATGGCGGCGGCGTTGTGGGCGGCCGTCGGCGCGCTCACGTGCGTGTTCAGGAAGCCGAGGAGCTGCGCGAGCTGACTCTTCACGGAGCCCGCAGGCAGCGCGTTGGGAGCGCCCGCCGCCGCATCCACGCCGACGCGCGAGGCACCGGAGCTGCCCACCGCTCCGGTCGTGAGGTCGTCGATTAGCTCGTCGACGGCGCCTTGCACGTTGCCCGCGCCCACGAACCCGTGCGGCGCGTAGTCGATGGCGGTTGCGGCGTGGCGGCGGGCGACGGCGGTGAAGTGGTCGCGCAGCTCGGCGTCGGCCTCGTCGAACGCCGCCTGCACCGTTGCGGCAAGGGGCTGGAGGATGCTCCACGTCCCGGTGGTCACGGCCACCGAGGTGCCTTGCGCGAAGATGAACGCCTGCCGGCGCGAGGTGTCGAGGTCGGCGACGAGGATCTGCGTCTGCCCCGGGCGGCGGCGCACGTCGCAGAGGAGCAGCTCGTCCGCCTGGAGCGCGGGCTTCGGCGCGACGCCGATGGCGCCCTCAGGCGCCTGGCGCACGACGAGCTCGAACGACTCGTCACGCCGGAAGAACACCTGCTGCGAGTTGCCGTCCGTGCGCGGGTCGGAGAGCTGGCGCTTGAAGCGAAGGAAGATGCCGAGCCAGCGCTCGTTGCCGACCGTGGCCACGTCGGTCGGGATGCCCACGAGGTCGACGGCGCAGTCGACGGTCTGCCCGGTCCCGAAGAACATGCGCTGACCGAGGTTGTCGTAGGCCCGCGCCGGAGCCGTGAGGTCTACGGTCAGGTCGGGTACCGGCGCGTGCGGTGCGGGGACGGCGCCCGAGACGATGCCGTAGATGTTCAGGTCGGCCGCGAGGTCCCGGTCCGCCTTCTCGAGCAACGCGAACGCGAGGTCGAGCTCGGCCTCGGTGACGCGCTGGCGGAAGTAGAAGTCGACGCGATCGGCCATGTCCTTGCCTCGGGAGCGCCCATGCGGCTCTCCAGGGAGGCAAAGCCGCCGGGCGCGGGCCTCGGGGACAGGCTGTCAGTGGAGATCGGTCGTCTCCCCGAGGTCGCTGAGGCCCAGCTCCCAGTGGTTCGGCAGCACCGGCGGCAGCGGCTCGACGAGGTCTACGAAGTGCGTGTGCGCGGGCTTCAGGTACTCAACGATGGCGCGGAGCTGCTGGCGCTCACGGTCGGTGAGGATGCGCGCGACCTCGACGTTGAAAGCGTAGCGCGCGAAGCGGTCCGAGGGGCCGAGCACCCAGTCGACGCCCAGCAGCGACTCGCCGAGGTAGAGCGTGTCGGCGTTGAAGGGCGTGATGGCCGAGATGTCGATGCCGAGGAAGAAGCGGATCGCGTTCTGGATGCCCTTGGCCGTGCCCTTCTGCCGGTACATCTCGACGAGCACCGACGCGAGCCGCCGCTTGCCCATCGCGTCGAGCTCGAACGGGAACGGGTTGCCGAGGTCTCGCAGGATGAGGTCGACGAAGTCCTCGGGCGCGCGCTCGAGGTCGAAGATATCGGGCCAGCGATCGACGTCGGCGAGCAGGAGGTCCGTTACCTCCTGCAGGCACGCGACGAATCGGAACAAGTCGCCGGTGTGGTCGTCGCGCCGGTTGTGCTTCGGCAGCATGCGCCACAGATCGAAGCGGCGCCGCTCCGGGCGCGCGGGACGGAAGCCGGTGAAGGTGGCGCGGTCGTAGGGGCCGAGGACGGCGTTGCCGAAGAGATCCGTCACGCCGACGGCCACGACCTCGTGAAGCACGTCGGGCGTCATCTCGGTGTCGAGCGTGAGGAGGACGACACTCCCCTCGACGTTCACACCGGCGACGGCGACTGAGACGGCCGGCGCCCCCTTCGGCGCGAGGTGGAAGCTAGCCCCGCTCGGGACCAGCACGGGCTCGTCGAATCCCACGCGCACGGTCTTCTGCGCGAGCGCCTGTGCGCCGACGACACGCGGCGCAGTCCGATCCTCGACGACGAACGAGTACACCTCGTCGAGCGAGGCCGCGCCTCCCACGGTCTGAGCGAGCACGCGCACGTGGACCGTGGCCAGGCTCGCGAGCGGAACCACCGGATGCAGCACGACGCGCAGCGTGTCGGTGGACTGCGTGACGCTGGCCAGCGGGCCCGCGAAGGCCGGGGCAAGCTCGGGCACGGCGCTGCCGTCGAACGCGAGGACGCCGTCGATCCACACGCGCGCGGTCGCGCGCTCCACGCCGTCCGGCCCGGTGTCGACCAGCTCGAGGGCGATGGCCGCGTCGATGGGCACGCCGCTCTCGCCGGGGCTCGGGTCACGGTTCACGAGCACGAGCCTCGGCGTCGTCACCACGAGCGCCACTGAGTCGACGTAGAGCGCGGGTAGCTCGAGGGTGCTCATGCCGGGCTCCTCACGCGGTCACCAGCTCGAGCCGCACCCCGGTGGTGTGCAGGCCCGAGAGCTTCGAGACGTTCGCGGCGAGGTCGGTGACGAGACGCTCCCGGCCGGGCTTGGCGCGTATCGACGCGAGCTTGGTGCCATCGACGATGATGCTGGCCTCCCACGCGAGCCCCGGAGGGGTCGACGCGGGCACGCGCAGCCGCAGGAGCGCGCGCGCCAGGATCACGCCGGTGAGGTCCGTCTCCTGCGTGACCTCGGCGTGGTCGCCGGGCGCGAGCTCGAAGAGGCGCCCAGGCTCGGCATCGCCGAGGACGAAGGCGTAGTCGCCGCCCGTCGCCTTCGACGTCGCGAGGCGCCCCTGTCCGCGCCCGAGACGGCTAGTGAACGCGGTCAGCGCCATCGCTTACACCTGCCGGAACAGCTCGAGGTGGTCGAAGTACGCGCGCCGCGTGACGTCCTTCACGGAGAAGCCGAAGCCGCCGCGCCCCGAAGTGAGCGGCTGCGAGCCGGAGTTGATGCCGAGGTGGTCGTCGATGAACTCCACCATGCCGGACACGGGCTGCCAGTCGGGCGGCGTGCCGAGCGCGTGCAGCGCGAGGTCGTTCTGGAAGACCTTGAGGACGACGTCGCCGTTGGTGTTCACGATGACGTCGAGGCGCAGGTGGAGCCAGGTCGCCTGCGCGAACGACGCCGCCGACTTGAGCAGCACGCCGGGCCCGTCGGCCGTGGGCAGGCCGACCGTCACCGCGCCCTTGCGGAGCACGATGCGGTGCGGATCGTCGTCGGAGAGGCCGAGCAGGTACGCGCTGTCGTTGACCGAGTTGCCCTGACAGCAGAGGAACAAGAACGGCGAGAAGCCGGTGGGGCCGCCGCCCGGGCCACGCTGCACGACGCCGCGAATCGAGCCGCCCTTGGCCATCGGAGCGAAGCTCGCGAGGCTGGCGAAGAGCCCCACCGCGCCAGTCACCGCCGAGAGAGAGTTGAAGGCGTAGAGGAAGCTGCCGCCGCCCGGTGGGCGCGCGATGCCAGCGGTCACGCCACGATCCACCGTCGCGATGTCGAGCCCGTCGTTGAGGTACGTCCAGTCTGCTTCGGCCATGGCTTGCTCCTCACTGCGTCGTCGCGGGCGTCCACCCGTTGTTGAAGTCCTCGACGGCCTGCGCGGCCGCGTCGAACATCGCGGTGCTCGAGGTGACGGCCGCCCACGTCCAGGCGTAGAGCTGGTTGCTGCGCCACTGGTCCTCGAAGTCCTCGCGCGGCTCGCCGTCGAAGACCCCCGTCGCAGCGGTGACGTCAGCCCACTCGCGCGCGTAGGGGGCGTTGCTCCACCCCGTCTCGCACTCCTCGGCGGCGAGCCCGTCGAAGCTCGCGGTGACGAGCTGCGCGGGCGGAAGGTCGTAGAGGTAGACGACGTTGGCCCAGCCGCTCTCGAACTCCTCGTACCCCTTGAGCGCGCTGTCGAAGAACGCGAGCACGACGACCACGTCGTCGATGGAGTCGAGCAACTCGAACCACCGCTCGAAGTCCTCCCATGCCTCCTCGGGCGCGGTGCCGAAGCCCGCGATCTCCTCGAGGCTCGTCACCCCCGAGAGCGCCCAGTGCTCGGCCTCGCCGGGGAGCGCGCCCGCGTCCTCGAAGCTGGGGTTGAGGATCGCCATCAGAGCAGCTCCCCCGTGTCGCCATTCACCAGCGTCACGGTCCGCAGAACCGGGAACTCGCGCACGTTGAGGCGCACGTCAGCGGGCAGCCCGTTGAGCGTCAGGTCGAGACGCGCGTCGCCCATCTTCCGCACGCCCGGCGTGTCGCGGATGACGTTGAAGAGGTCCGACCAGGCGATCTCGCCGACTGGGTTGCCCTCGGCGTCCTTGATGTTGAACCCGAAGTCGACGAGTGGGTTCGGCGTGCCGTCGGGCTCGTTCACGCGGAAGTACGCGGCGAGGTTCGCGCGCACGCGGTCGCGCACGTCGTTCGGCGCGTAGCCTTGGCGCAGGAAGATGCGCGCGGCGACGTCGACGGTCTTGTAGACCGGGTCCTGCACGCTGACCTGGAACGTGAGCGTGCAGGGGTAGACCTCGGTCACCTGCTGGAGCACGAGGTTCTTGAGCGCGGGCGTGGGGATCGCGCCGGGCGCCTGGGACTGCGGGATGACGTAAAGGATGCCGGTGTTCTCTGCGATGGTCGGGTCCTCGTTCGACGTGAGCATCAGCGAGCGAGCGACGCCGGAGAGACGGCGCGCGTTGATCTCGAAGTCCTCGCGGGCAACGGTCCTCGTCAGCGCGCGCAGGCTCTCGGGCGCGAGCAGCTTCGCCGACGCGACGGTCTGCCGGTCGGCGCCGCCCGAGGCTGGTGCCGGGTTCCGCACCGAGACCTGCACAGCGTTGCCGTAGGCGTCCTTGAAGGCGCCCTCGATGACCGCGATGCGCTCGGCGTCGACGTTGCCCGCGCTGCCGCCTCCGGTCTTGTAGGTGACCGAGACGGTGCCGCTCGGTGGTATGCCGCTCACGCCGTTGCCGAAGCGCAGCGTCGCACGGTCGTTCTGGTCGACGGCGACCACGAAGTGCCGGTCGTTCGGGCGCGAGTCGAGGAAGCTGTCGACCTCGGTGAACGCACCCTGCGGCGTCGAGACGACGGCCGAGTCGTCGAGGTACGGGGCGAGGTCGAGATGCAGCTCGAGGTCGGCGAGCCCGCGCGCGTCGAAGAGTTGCGTGTGCGCCTTCGAGTTCTCCACCAGCGCGAGGACGCGCGGCGGGTCGGCAGCAGCCGCGACGACCGCAGGAGCGAGGAGCTGGAAGCGCACCGGCTCGGTGACTTCCTGCGTGCGCAGCACCGTGCCGGCCGGGATGGTGACGCTGGCCACCGGCACACGCGCGAGCTGGAGCCAGACCTCAGCGGTCGCCGCCTGCGCGCCGTGGAGCCGGTAGCCGAGCATCTTCGCCAGCGCCATGACGCTCTTGCGCTGCGTGGCCGTGACGAGGCGTGACTCGCGAGCGAGGTTGTCCTGGTAGAAGGTCAGGACGTCGCCGACGTAGGCATAGAGCTCGACGAGCAGGTTCCCGAAGCTGGCGACGTCGAAGTCGGTCCAGTCCGGGAACACGCTCTTGATGAGCGCGATCAGCCGCGCCCGAAGGGCGTCGAAGTCTTTGTCGGTGTAGTCGACGGACTCGGGCAGCGTGGCCACGGCGGGATGCCTCCGGGGAGGCAAAGCGCCGGAGAACCAGCCCTCGGGGACGGGCTCACCGCTCGATCGACACGTCCACTGCCGCGTTGGTCTCGCGCGCGCGGACGCGCACCCGCAGCGTCAGGGCCGGACCGTCCTGCTCGACGGCGAGGCTCACGAGGGTGGCGCCCGGGACCCAGCGCTTGAGGGCGTCGCGCACGTAGACGCGGGCCAGCTCCTTCAGGGCGGCGTCGTTGCGCTGGTGACGCAGCAGCGCGAGCCCCGCGCCGAAGTTGGTACGCCAGGGCAGCTCCCCCGACGAGCGCGCCGTGGCGCCCTCCGTGAGCAAGGCTTGGCGGACCTTCGAGGCGAGCAGCGCCTCACCGCTGCCCACCGCGAAGTCGCGCTTCTTGTCGCGCCGAAACGGGATGAGGAGGTTCTGGGCTTCGCGGCTCATGGCGTCCTCCTCACGGCACCGGGATGGCGCCGCGCACGTCCTGGAGCGCCTTCACGATGGCGTCGATCGGCGGCACCACCTCGTCGAGCGGACGCCCGGCGAGGTTCGAGAGGTCCGGCACCTCGGGTGCGCCGACCATGCCGAGGAAGATGTTGAGGATGCCGATGAGCTTGCCGAGGCTCGCGAGCGCCTTGCCGACGTTCGCCGCCTCGGTCGCGACGTTCGCCCGCGCGCAGCTCGTGATGGCCATGAGCCCGGCGTCCTCAAGCTCGGTGGCGCGATCGATGGCACCGAGGATCTGCTGCATCTGCTGCTGCAGGTGCAGGAGCTGATCGCGCGCCTGCCTCAGCGTGTCGATGACCAGGTCGATGATGCCGATGATGGTGTACGGCAGCGAGAGCTGCGGGATGAGCTTCAGGAGCTTCGAGACCTTCTCGGCCAGCTCGGGGATGCACGCGGCGAGCGCGGTGGGGTCCGGCGGCGGCCCGAGCGAGTCCGGGATGGCCTTCACGCAGTTGAAGACCGCCACCACGGTGTCGATGATGTCGAACACGGGCATCAGCGGCGTGAGCGCGGGTTGGATGGCCTCCATCAGGTTGAACTGCTGGATGCTCACGCCGCCCGGTAGCGTGATGACCGGCGGATCGCCGAGCTCAGGGATTTCGAGGCAGATCGGGAGGGCCACGTTCGTCTCCTTCAGATGGGGGCGGCGATGGGCCGGACGACGCGGCCGCCAATGGTGATCTGCGTGCCCTCGATGCTGACGGCACCGACCGCGCGCAGCGAGAGCGCCGTCGTCGCCTGCAGCGTCACGGTGTTCTCCTCGGCGTCGAAGACGAGGTGGTCGCCGGTCTTCCTGTTGGTGAGCCGGAGCTTCCGCCCGCCGCTCGTCTCATCGAGCTCGACGCGAAAGGTCTGCGTGGCGAGCACGCGGTTGTCGGGCGGGTTCTTCTGCGCCTCCTCGGGGACCTCGCTCTCTCCGTTCGGCTTCCCCCAGTGCGCCGCGAGGTAGTACGGCGCGTCGACGTTGCCCTGGTTGAAGAAGACCGCGACCTCGGCGCCCTCCTCGGGCACCGCGAAGAAGCCCCGGTCCTTCGAGCCGCCGCCGCTCGTCCCCAGCGGCCACGCCCACGCGCTCTCGGGCTCGAGCACGCCCGGGATGCAGACGCGCACGCGCCCGAGCTGCTCCTCGTCGTCGCGCTTGGTCACGTAGCCCACGTACATGCCGAGGAGCCGCGAGTCGTGCGTATGGATGTCGTCGTCGAAGGTGCTCATCGCGTGGCTCCTCAGTACATGCGGCTGACGCCGGCCTCCGGGTCCTCGACGCCGACGACGTTGCCGTCGTGCCGGTACTCGACGACGGTGCGGCCCGTCTCCGGGTCGACGCGCTCGAGCTCGGTCACGGTGCTCGTGCCCGTCGCCGGTGTGGTGCGGTTCGGCTCGCCGCCCTGGGGCTGCCCTCGTGCGTTCGGGCCCGCGCCTCGGCGAGCGCCGGTGCCGTCGCGCGTGAGCTTCAGGTCGACCACGTAGCCCGACGACGAGATGACGTGCTTCGCCTCGGTCACGTAGTACTTGCCGGAGAGCAGGCTCGAGATGCCGCGCACCTCGACGACCTGCTTCGCGCGCAGCGTCGGATCGCCCACCACCTGCAGCGCGAGCTTCACCGTCTCGCGTTCGGCGCGGCGGAAGCGCGCGGCCGACTCGCGCTCCGCGGCAGCGGGCGTCGGCGCGGAGGTCGGATGCACGCTGGTTGTCGCGTTGCGCTCCTGAAGCGAGGTCTCGCCGGTCTCGCGATCGACCACCTCGAGGACGTCGCTCAGCGTCGCGCGCTCGACCGTGGCGCTTGTCGCCGCCGACTCCACCGTGGTCTTGGCGAGCGGGTCGCGCCCACGCACCTCGACGCGGCCGGCGCGTCGCTGGAGATCGCTCTCGACGCTGACCGAGATGATGTCGCCGCGCCCCGGGTCGGAGAACCACGTCAGCACGTGCTTCGGCGCGCTGGCCTGATCGCGCGAGCGCCAGTGAAAGCCCGTGTCGTCGACGAAGTACTCGTACTCCTCGCGCGCGGCGAGGCGCCGCAGGAAGCGCGCATCGGTCTCGGCGCTCTGGCTGATGGTGTCGAGCACCTCGCCGGTGTCCTCCACATCGAGGAACTCGCCCTCGTAGCCGTGCTCGGCGGCGATCTCTCGCACGACGTCGGCGCGCGATTTGTTCGCCCACGAGCGCGTCTTCGCCTCGCGGTTCATCAAGACGCTCGTGGCTTGGCCCTCGATGGTCAGCGTCTGGAAGCCCTTGAGCTTCTTCACGACGACCCGGCGCGGTGGCGCCATGTTGCCGGGGTAGCCCCAGGACACTTCGAGCGTCGCGCCGCCCACCAGCTCCGCACGCTCGAACAGCGCGAGGTCGAAGTTGTCGAGCTGGAGCGAGACCTGGTCGGCCTTCTTCTCGGCGTCCTCGTAGGTGAAGGCGATGATGCGCCCAGCGAGGTCGAGCGGCTCGCCGCTTGGTGCGCGTTCGTTGTCGAGCAGCGTGATTCGCACGCCGGGCCCGCTGCGGTCGACGATGGTCATGCGTCGAACCTCCGGCGCTGCTCACTGAGGATGACGTCGGTCAGCACGCGGAGGCTGGGCACGACGAGGCGCCTGCCCACGTCGAGCTCCAAGGTCGGGTCCACGATGGGGTCGGGCTGGAAGTCGGCGAGGACCCACCAGAAGCCGCAGGCACGCGGCAGCGGCGCGAAGTAGCGGCCGGCGAGGCCTTCGAGCGAGTCGCCCTGCGCGACGACGTGGACGCGGGTGTCCGTGTGCTCCTTGAAGCGGTACGGCTCGCGCTCGCTGAGGAAGCGGCGCCCCAGCTCACCGGGCACGCCGAGCGCGAAGGAGTGCCGAGAGCCGGTGCGAGGAGCCATGCCGAGGCAAAGCCGCGCGCCCCGGTCCCTCGGGGACTACAGCTCGGCCTCGCGCAGCTCCTCGCTGGTCACACGGGTGTCGAGGATCTCCTCGAACGTCACGCTGGCCGCGTAGACGAGCACGGTTCCATCGACCGCGAGCTGCTTGTAGGTGAACTCGACGCTGGCGACGACGCACTCGACGGTGACGACCTCGGGCCAGATGAAGAGCACGCGCGGTGGCGCGGTCGCGGCGACGTCCTCGGTACCCTCGGGTGGCACGGTGAGCGCGCGCAGGAATGCCCTGAACTCGAGGATGTTCAAGTCGCCCGGCTGCTCGGCGGCGAAGTAGCGGTCCAGGTAGAACTCGACGCCCGAGAGCTGCCGGTTCGCGGTGCTCTGGAACTGCAGCACCTGGTGTGAGAGCCCGGGCACGGCGAGGCGGTTCCAGTTCACCTGCAGCTTCTCGGAGAGCTGCGTCGGGTTGAACAGGCACTCCATCGACTCGCCGCTGGTCACGTTCACAAGCACGCAGCGCGGTGGTCGGGCGATGGCTCCATCGAAGGACATCTCGGGCCTCAGTACGCCGGGACCGGCGAGAACGAGCGGGTGGCCGTGTCGCGGTCCGCTCGATGGACCGCGGTGGCGAGCGTGGTGCCGTCCACCTGGAGGTTGACCGTGATGGGCGGCGACGCGGGCGGCGCGGCCGGCGTCATCGGGAAGGAGGCGGGCACGGCGGGCGTCATCGCCGCGACGGCAGGCATCGTGGAGGTGGCCGCGTCGAGCGCGGTCAGCGTCGAACCAGCGGGCGCCACGGTCACGCCAGCCGTGACCTCGTCGACGCCCTCGAGCAGACCGCGCTCGATGTCCTGGCGCAGGCTGCGGATCGCGTCGGCCCCGCCCAGGTCGGCGCCGAAGACGCCGGCGATGGTGTCGATGACGCCCGCGATGGTCTCGACGAAGCCGAGCAGGAGCTGCGCGAGGAAGTTGATGGTGTTGAGCACCACCTTCTTGAAGCCCACCCACACCTGCGCCCAGTTGCCGGTGACGAGGCCACCGAGGATGTCGACCACGCCGCCAATGAAGCCCACCACCGAGCGGAACGCCGCGATGATTACCGCGAGGCGGTTCACGACGAACGACACCATCACACCGATCGCTCCAGCGATGCCGGCGGCGACGTAGCCGATGACCGTGCCGAGGAACTCGGCCACCGAGCGCAGCGCATCGAGCGAGCCGCCCGCCTGACCGCTGGCGCTCGACGTGAAACCGAACATCGCGCCGAGCTTGCCGAGCTCCTGGAAGACGAGGGAGACCGCGTTCTTCACCGCGTCGAACACAGGCTGAAGCGGCGCCATCGCCGAGCGGAAGGTGTTGATGGCGCTCGTGACGACGTCGATGACGAACGTGAGCGCGCCGACGAAGACCTCGACGAGCACGCCTGCGATCTGCCCGAGGATGCGGCCGAACGCAACGAAGTCGTCGGACGGGATGCCCGCCGCCGCGTTGGCCGACTCGCCCGCGACGAGGCCCAGCGCATGGCCAAGCCTGGTGAGCGCGCCGACGAACGCCTCGAACACGGGCGCGGCTGCCTCGATGGCGGCGCTGAAGCCCTCGCCGATGCCCTGGAAGAAGCGCTGGATGCGGAAGGCGATCTGGTAGACGCGGATGAGGAACGTCTTGAGCCCCGCGTTCTCAGCGCGGTTCAGCTCCTCGCGCACCGCGCCGGAGAAGCCCCCCTGCTCGAAGAGCTGCACGAGCCCTCGGAAGGCAAGTTTGATGCGGTCCCACACGCGCGCGAAGAAGTCGGCGATGCCGCCGACGTTGCTTCGGAACGCGACGACGAAGCCCGCCACCACCGCAGCGAGCACGCCGAAGATGAGGATGGCCGGAAGGATGGTGGCCATCAGCCCGCCGAGCGTGATGCCCGCCGCCTTGAGCCCGATGAGGAGGAGCGCGAAGCCCGCCTTGGCGGCGATGACCGCGCCGACCAGCGCGACGACGGCGCCCGCCCCGACCACGAAGGCCGCGAAGGCCCGCTTCACAGGTGCCGGGAGCTGCCGGAACACGTTCAGCACCGCATTCACGACCTCGACGACGATCGTCACGAGCGGCTTGAAGACCTGCGCGAACGGCTCGCCTGCGACGATGGCGAGGGTCTCGAGCGAGCCCGCGAGGAGCTGCTTCTGCCCCTCGAAGGTGTTGAGCATCTGTTCGCGGAAGCGCGCGGCCGTGCCCCCTGCGTTCTCGAACTGATCGCGCAGGTACGCGATGGCCGCCGCGCCGCGCAGCGTCTCACCGGAGTTCGTGCGTACGCCGTTCGTGACCTGCGTGAGGATGGCGTTCACGCCGCCGAGCGCCTCGCGTCCGAACGTCGACAGCAGGAAGGCCGACCGCTGCGCCTCGCTCATGCGATCGAGCTGAGGAGCGAGGTCGCCGAGGATGTCGAGGAAGCTGCGGAAGCGGTTCTGCGAGTCCGTCACCGACACGCCGACGCCACGCAGCGCCTGCTGGACGCGCGGATCGGCCATGCGCTCCATCGCGACCGCGACGGCGGTGGAGGCGCGCTCGACGCCGGGCACGACGTTCTTCACGAGGCCGAGCGAGATGAGCGTCTCCGAGAGCGACTGGTGGAGAGCCTGGGCGCCGCGCGAGGCCGTGCCGAGGGCCAGCGGCAGCTCGCTTGCATCGAGTGCGAACACGTTGACCGCCTGCAGCATCCGGTCGACGGAGATGGAGGCCTCGTCGATGGAGAGGCCAAACGCCTTCATGGCCTGCGAGGCGAGCCCCGCTGCCTGCGACGGCGTGAGCTGGCCGAGTGAGCCCGCCGCGAGGTCGAGCACGGGGTTCAGCAGGCGGACCGACTCGGTGACGTTGAAGCCGGCGGCCGCCAGATCCTGCAGCGCCTGCGTCGCCTGCGTCGGCGAGAACTGCGTGGCGAGGCCTGCTTCGATGGCGGCGTCGTGGAGCCGAGTGAGCTCCTCGGCCGTCGCGCCCGCGATAGCGCCTGCGGAGGCGACGGCCTGCTCGAACCGGCCTGCTGCGTTGGCGAGCGAGAACGCGGCCCCTACGGTCGCGGCGCCGGCCGTGAACACGGCGAGCCCCACGCCGAGCTGCTGGAACGCGCTCTGGATGTTCTCGGTGCCGAGCCCGACCCGGCGGTCGAGGCTCATGAAGTTGCGCTCGAGGTTCCCGATGGCCCCCGAGGCGAGGTCGCGCGCGGTGAAGACGAAGCCGAGGCCGAGGTTGTTGAGCGCCACGGGTCACTTCCTCCCTCGACCGTTGCGCGCGGCCTTCTCCAGCTCCTTCGCCTCCCGCGCGCGCTGGCTGCCGATCCGCTCGATGAGCCAGTCGCGATCGGTGGTCGGCAGGTCGAGGGCGTCGTCCACAGTCACTGCGAGGCCCGAGCCTCCGTGCTGCTGCCAGCAGAGCTGGAAGAGGCCCTCGCGCCACGCCTCCATGTTCACGTCGGGGAAGAGCTGCTCCGGGCCTTCCGCCTCGCGGTCCTGTCCTTGCCCGGCAGGAAGAACCCCTTGTCGAAAGGGAGCTCCACCTCCTGCGTCTGGAAGCACTCGGGGCACTCGATCTCGATGGTGGTGTCGACGCCGCAGTCGACGCGGTCGAACTCGTCGACGAGGAAGTCGGCATCGCGCATCGTCAGGTCCTCGAGGAACTGGCGCTTCGCCTTCGGGTCCACGCCGTCGATCTCGAGCACGCGGTAGGCGAGCACCGCGGAGAGCAGCTTGTCGGGTGCCGAGCGCTGGAGCGCGGGCAGCTTCCGCTCGTCATCGCCGGTCAGCAGCTTGAACGCGACGTTCTTGCCGGCGTCGGGCAGTGTGGTCTCGAAGCGGTTCCCGCTCACGAACGCGGCGCGGCTCTCCTCGGAGAGCTTGCGCACCGGGAGCTTCGTCAGGTCGATTTCCCAGTCGATGCGCGCGCGGCAGTTGTCGTTCCGACACGAGACGCCGAAGGCGTACTCGGGGCCGTAGGTCAGCGCGCGCACCATGAGCAGCGCGAAGAAGCGATCGCCCTGGAGCACCTTGCCGAGGTCGAGCTTGGCGCCCTCGGCGAGAGCGTAGGGCCCGGGGTCGAGGGTCTCCTCCCAGCAGGCTGCGAGCAGCTCGTCGACCTGGCCGCCGCTCTTGGCGAGCTTGCGGTCCGCGAGGACGCGTTCCTCGCGCACCTTCATGCCGCGAACGCGGCCCTGGAGCCCCGAAGGGCACGTGATGACGTCTGCCATGCGCTGCCTCCACGAGGGCAAAGCCGCCCGGAAAGCGCGAGGGGGACAGGGCCGCACAAAAGGGAACCCTGGGTTCCGTTTCGCGCGGTGGCCGGTGAGCGCGTCACTGCACCAGTTCGAAGAAGTCGTAGGTCAGCGTCACCGACTCGATGATGTTCTCGTCGCTCTCGTTGTCCCACTCGCCCGCGACGAACTTCACCGGCCACGCGCGGGAGAGCGACCAGCGGCGCAGAGTGAGGCCGTCGCGGTCCTGCTGCACGATGTCGAGGTTGCGCTTGTAGTTCACGTCGGTGAGCCCGAGGCCGCTCGACGTGATGGCGACGTCCTGGAACCAGTCGAAGAGGTCGCGGTCCTGCGTGGCGCCGCGCTCGAGCGTGACGTCGGAGAAGGTGAGGCGCCCGGGGCTCTTGTTCGGGATGAGCGAGCCGCCCTCGAAGTACTGCACGTTGGCGACCTCGACGGAGAGCTCGCTCGCCTTCTGGAAGCCAGCGTGGCCGACGTCGTCGATCTCCACGACGAACTTGAACTTCTTGTGGAAGCTGCGCGGGTTGCCGATGACGGTCATGGGTTAGCTCCTCATCCCTCTGCGGCCGCGAGCTCGGCCTCGAGCGCGCGCGTGTCCTGGCTGATGCGGAGGATGATGAACTCCGCGGGCTTGTTGGTGGCGAGGCCCACGCGGGCGATGAGCTTGCCGGCGAAGATGACCGTGGGCGTGTTGAGCTGCTCGCTCACGTCGACGAAGAACGCGGTGCTTGGCGTCTTGCTGCGGAAGGCGCCGTTGTTCATCTGCGCGAGCAGGAAGGCCGTGATGGTGCGCCGCACCTGCGCGCGCAGTCCCTCGGTGTTGTTCTTGTGCCGCGCGAACTGGAGCCCCTGCTTCAGACTCCGCTCGATGAAGATCACGCCGCGCCGCTCGGCGACGTAGGGGAAGTTGCCGTTGCCCTTGAGCGTGCGCGAGCCGTCGATGTAGCGCGGCAGGCCCGGGCCCGTGGTGAGCGGGTTGATGCGGTGCGGGTAGACGAGGTCGCGCTTGTTCTCCTCTAGTACCTCGTCGGTCTCGAAGCCGAGCACGCCGAACATGCGGCCCGCCTCGATGCCTGCGGGCGGATCGTAGACGCCGCCCGGCTGCGCCGAGTCGGTGCGCGTGAAGACGCCGGCCACGATGCCCGAGGGCGGGACGACGAGCTGCTCGGCCGAGCCGAACACGCTCTTGGCCGGGTTGAGCACCTTCACGCGGGGCCAGTAGATGGCGCCGAACTCGGAGAGCTGCTCGAGCGCGGCGGTCGTCGCGACGTAGGTGACGATGTCCGTCGCACTCTGGTTCGCAGGCGGATCGAGCACCGCGAAGACCGCGCCGTCGCGCTGGACCTCGCAATAGCGCACCATCGCGTTGTGGACGGCGGGCGTGGCGCGCCCGGGCACGAGGAGCAGGGACAGCTCCTGCACCTGGTCGAGCGCGTGAAGGCCCGTCTTGGCAGGCTCGCTGCCGATGAAGTCATTGTCGTCGAGCCCCACGAGGCCGTCGCTCCCGCCCGCGAGCGCCACGGTCTGGGGCGGCGGGATGGGCGCGCCCACGAGGAGCTGGTCGATGACGCGCAGGTACACGGAGCCGTTGCGCGCGTCGTTGACGATGCTCTCGACGTAGCGCGCGTCGCCCGGGTTCATCGAGAGGTTCGGGAAGGTCTCGCGGTAGGCGCCGTCCTCCACGACGAGCAGGTCGAACGCGCTCGGCGAGCCGTTCGTGGCGGCGCGCACCTCGGCCTCGACGCGGTTCGCGTAGGCGCCAGGGTTCTTGCCCTCGACGCGCACGGAGTTGGCGGTGCCCGAGGCCGCGCCGGAGTGGAGGGCGTTGTCGAGCCCGAACGCGGCAGCCGTCGCAGCGGCGGCCTGGACGCTGGCGCCCGGGCCGGTCGCGACGGTACGCACGTCGAGCACGCCGCCCACGCCCGCGTCGACGGTCACGGTGGGGATCGCCGCCTCGACGACGGCCTTCACCTCGGCGACCTCGACGGCGCGCAGGTTCGCGACGTTGCCGCCGCCGATCGAGGCCGAGCCAGGGAACGCCAGCACTGCGTTGGCCGTGCCGCCCGTGACCTGCACGCGGCTCGCGGTGCCCTCGGTGTCGCTGGCGAGCCGAACGATGCCGCCCGGCGTGGTCGCGCGCCCGCCGACGATCACCGCGTTGATGGCGGCGGCGACCTCGGTGGCCGTGGCGTTGGCGATGTCGGCGAAGTCGGCGGCCGAGAACAACACCGTCTGCTCGAGGCCGTTGTCGACGCGCAGGAGCAGCTCCATGCCGTCGGCGAGCGCGTACGGCCCCGCACCGCCCGCCGCCATTGCGGCCGCCGAGCCGTTGAAGACCGCGTCGGCGTCGGGCGCGCCGTCCACCGCGAGGCGCACGACCTCTCCGTCGTGCAGCACGAAGGGCCCGGGCACGGCGCCGAGCAGGATGCCCGGCGTGGGGCCGCCGCCAGCGACGAGGAAGCCCGCGGCGCGCACGGCGGTGGCGGTCGCGGCGTTGGCCACGTTCGAGTAGTGCGTGGTTCGGACCACCCAGAGCTGCGCCCCGCCGTTCTCGAAGAAGCCCATCGCGGCGAGTGCGAGGTCGGAGTCGGGCGTGAAGCCGCCGAACTTGGTCTGGAAGTCGTCGAACGACGTGCAGAGGACGGCCTCGCCGATGGGGCCGCGCTCGGTGACGCCGACCGCTCCCGCGACGGAAGTTGGAGCCGAGGGGATGCCGCGAACCTTCGGCTCTTCCTCGACGATGACGACCTTGGACGACAGGAGCTGTCCGCTCACGATGCACCTCGCTTGTTCTTCTTCGTCTTCACGCCAGGGCGGATGACCTCGGCGAGCGAGGTCGTGGTGGCAGCCCTCGTCGCGACCACGGCGGGCTTCGGCAGCTCGGGCACGTGGCGCTTCACCGAGAGGTCGCCGCGCTTCACCGCGCGCACGACCTCGGGAATGGTCAGCACCGCGTCATCCAGCGCAGGGCTCGTCAAACCGCTCGCGAGCGTGAGCGACTTGGCCGTGCGTCGCGCGCGACGTCCCTGCTCGACCTCGCAGCGGCAGTCGCCGAGCGCATGGCAGTAGGTCTCGTGCGCGAGCACGAACACGAGGCAGCGCCCGCTGGTGTTGGTCAGCGAAACGGTCACGAAGCACCTCCGGTGGCGATGGCCTGCGTCGGGAGCAGCTCGGGCTCGGTGACGCGCTTGCCGAGATCGAGAGGAAGCCCCTCGTCGACGTCAAAACCGCGCACCACGAAGCCGCAGGTGAACGCGCGCACGTCGTCCTTCCCCGCGAGCTGCGTGCGGAACTCGCCATCGGCGTCGAGCTCCCAGCGCGCCGTCCCGCGGGCGGCGTCGGAGGGGTCCCGCTGCAGCTCGAGCCAGCGGTTGCGGTTCAGGAACGTCGCGACCGCCGCCATCAGGTTGAACAGCTCGGCGGTCCGCTCCGACGCGGCGGTCAGCGTGAAGACGAGGTCGACGGTGTACGGCGGCTTGCGCCGAACCAGCTCGGGCCCCGAGACGCCGCCGACCACGTCCTCGTGGGCCACGTTCGCGGAGTAGAAGCGGTTCGGCCTCAGCGTCGGCCCCGAGAGCACCAGCGACGGCACCTTCGCCATCGCGATGACGTTCAGGCCGTCGAGGGTGGTGTCGTCGTAGTCGACGCTGACCGTGGCGCTCACGTTGCCGAGCACCTGGCGCTTCAGCTCGCGCAGGAGCTGGCGGATGACGCGCGTGAGGTCGGCCTCCCGGGCGACGGTCGGGCGCGAGAAGCGGTAGGCGCCCGCGAGCACCACGGACTCGCCGGGAACCGGGTCGCCCCCCGCGTCGAGGTTCGACAGCTCGACATCGACGACGCCGACCGCGTGGATCGGCGTGCGGAGGTCGACGACACGCAGGCCCGCCTCGTCACGAACGGACAGCACCTCGGCGCGCACGCCGCCGAACAGCACCCGGACCCGGTCGGCGAGATCGGTCCCGACGAGCCTCACGAGGTCGCCGCCGCTCGAAGGGCCGGCTACGGGCTGGACGGAGCTGAGGGTCGGGAGGGCCACGCGGAGGCAAAGCCACGGGACCCGGTGCTCAGGGGACGCGCCCCGTCACATCAGGGCACGAGGCCGAGCTCCCTGGCGACACGCTCGAGGAAGCGACGGCTGGCCCCTTCGCGGAACTTGTCGAAGGCGGGCCTGAGGAAAGGCCGCGCCGGGACCTGCACGACGATGACGCCGCGCCCGCTACCACCCGTAGGCTCCTTGCCGGCCTGCCGGAGCAGGGCGAACAGGAAGCGGCGCATCTTGGGTGTCATCGGGATGATGACGGGCGGGCCGCCGAACTCGTGAAGCTTGGCGAGGTTCACCATCGAGGCGCCGTCCTTCGACCGCGCCGAGCGCGAAACGCCGATGAACGCCTCGTCGCCCTGCACGACCACGGTGATGGAGTTGCGGAGGTCGCCCCGCACGATGAGCGACTTCGTCCCGCCGAAGCCCTCGAGCTCCCGGGCCGCGATCGTGAGTGGCGACGGCGGCTTCAGAGGCTCGCCGCCCGGCGCTTGGCGCGTGAGCCCCTGGACGATCTCGTTGCGCAGGGCGTGAGCCTCTTGGCGCACGGCGGTGCCGATCGCCGCTTGCAGGCGCTGCGGCGCAGCGGTGAGGAGCCGACGCGCCCGTGCCCAGTCTCCCGTGCGCGAGACCGCCATCGCTCACCTCTGCTTGAAGCGCAGGCGCGGCACGTGCTCGTCGAGCCAGCCGAGCGCTACGTGCGTCGCCTCGTTGATGACCGCGCCCTTCTTCACGCTGAGCGCCGACAGTGCGAGCGACTTGGCGGTGACCTCGATGTCCCCGTCGCGGCAGCCGTAGTCCTTGAGCACCGAGGCAGTGCGCTGGGCTGAGGGCGTGGTGCCCGTGCGCCAGAACTGCAGCTCGAGGTTCGAGCGGTAGGCCTCGGCCTCCCAGCGGGCGCGCGCGGCGCGATCGGCGAGGTAGCTGACCTCGTAGGCCAGCCCCTCTCGATCGTGCTGCACGACGTGCTGGTGCTCGTGCACGCAGATGACGATCTGGTGCCAGAGGTCCCAGCCGCCCTTGGGCGAACCGACCTCGAACGGCGTGTAGATGCGCCGCCCGATGGTCGTCGTGAAGTTCTTGAGGAAGCGGTCCTTGCTCTGGATGCCGAGCGCTTCGAGACCGCGCGCGACGAGCTGCATCTCGAGCGCGCTCCGCTTGTTGATGACGCTCGTGCGGAAGTGGTCCTGCATGAAGCGCCAGAACGCCCAGACCTCCTCGGGCTGGACGTCGAGGAAGATCTTGCCGACCACCGGCAGGGATTGGAGGTAGCCCTTCATCGCCCACCTCCAGCCGCCGCATCGGCCTCGCTCGCGGGCACGCAGGTGTGCCCGGTGATGTGGCCGTCCTCGGTCGTCTCGTCGACGTACGCGCAGACGAAGGGCGCGCCGCTCCGCTCGCTCACGTCGTCGCAGTCGGCGAGCTCATGGTAGCTGCCGTCCGCGTCGCAGATCTCGGCGGTGTTGCTGCTGCAGCGCGTGGCGCCCCGGACGCAGCCGTCGATGGGTCGGCAATGCGCGCCGAGGCACAGGACGGCCAGGGCGCTGAAGATGAGGGCTCGCATCATGTTCCACTCCGTGCGGCTGCGCGGTCCTGGAAGGAGACGAGCAGCAGGTTGCGGCTGGGCCGACGCCGGTGGAGCCCGAAGCCGATGGGACGCGCCTCGGTCACGTAGAGACCACGAGGCGTGCGCACGGCCTGCACGAGCTGGCCGTCGCGCGCGTAGAGCGCGCCCAGCCTGTCGCTCGGGCGAATCAGGGCGTCGCCCGAGGCGGCGTCGACGAGGCCGAGCTGCTCGAGATCCCTGAAGTGGAAGACCAGGTCGAAGCTCGACCTGGGCGTGTTCCCGGACGTCGCCATGCGCAAGGCTTCAAAAGCCTCCGGCTCCACCTGGCAGGGGACGCGCACCGGCGGATGCTCGCGACGAAAGAGCTCACCGACGCCATCGTCGTCGGAGTCGACGAGGACGGGCTCCTTGAAGTCCTCATCGTAGTCGGGCGCCATCGCCTGCGTGTCCAGGCGATGCAGCTCCGCGATGAACGGGAAGATGAGTCGACCGCGCATCACGCCGCTCCGAGAGGAGTGGGCCTCACGTAGAGCGCAAGGAGCGCATCGATCTCCGGGTCGCCGGTGAGGCTCGCCGACGCCGAAGCCTTTGAGGGGTCGAGCCGGTAGCTCTGGTCGCGCGTGCGCTCCTCGATGATGCGCCAGCGACTGCGTGCCTCGAACGACGCGTCGTCGGCGAGCGGCGCCATGGAGCGAAGGACGAGGAGCATCGTCGCGCGGCGGATCGCAGGCGGCGTGCGCCCCGTGGGCGTGCCGTCGTCCTCGGTGAAGCCCCAGAGTCCCTCGGCCACCACGTTGCCGTGGCCACGCGGGAACACGCGCCCGTGGCGGCGCGTGAAGCGCGGGCCGTCGAAGCCAGGCTGGACGGGCGCGCCGACGATGAGCAGCTCGCTCGGGTCGAGCGACAGCTCCGCGCCGCCGAGTACGAGCTGGTCGACGCGGAGCGACGGCACGGGCAGCTCGATGCTCGGCGCGCCGCGCCCAGAGAGATGCAGCGTGAGCAGGCGCGGCTCGAAGAACCAGCCCGTCACGCGGTCGATGAGGCTCGAGGCCTCGGCGAGCAGCAGCTCGAGGCGGGCGTCGCTCGCCTCGGCCGCCGTCACGCCTTCGGCGCGCAGGTCGGCAACCGAGGCGTACACGTCACTCTCGCTCGCGCTTGCCGCGCTTGCTGCCCGCGTCGTCGTCCTTCGCGCTCGGCGGCGTGGAGACGGGAGGCGTGTTCTTCGGCAGGTCGTCGGTCGTGACGGTGCCGCGCGCGGTCGTGACTTTGAGGTCGTCGGTGGCGTTCCGCTTGACCTTCGCCGCCTCGCTCTCGCCCGCGTCGAGCGCCTTGGCCTCAGCCTCTGTGCAGACGTCGAACGCGAGCGGTGCGTACTTGTCGGTGGGCACCGTGCGCACCGCACGCAGGTGCTCGCCGACCTTGCGCTCGACGCGGTACCAGCCCCGCTCGTCCTGGAAGCGGATGCCGGCGTAGGTGAAGCGACGCAGCACGAAGCCACGTCGCGGGTCATAGGGCTTGAGGCGAACCAGCAGGGTATCGGTCATTTCTCGTTCTCCTCAGCTCAGAGCTGCACGTTGATGGCCTTGGCCACGCCCGGCTCCTCGGCGAACTTCACGTCGAAGCGGAGGGTCGCGACGATCTTCAGCGTGCCCTCCGAGATGTCGCGGTCCGACTCGAAGCGGATGTTCCGCCAGATGCCGACGTGGACGTTCTTCGGGTTGCACAGCACGATGGCCGTCTGGTCGCCGCCCACGCCGAGGTTCTCGGGGAAGAGCGGAATGGGCTGCAGCGGGACGCCCGAGTAGAGCACCGGCGTGTCGTCCTCGAGGAAGCGGTCGCCCGCGACGGTGGCGCGATCGGCCAGCGTGTTGCGGTAGCCGAGGTCCGCGTCGACGCTCGACAGGAAGCGCATCGCCTTCTTGTCGCGCAGGTACTCGCTCGGCAGCGTCTTCAGCATGTCGCGGAGCATGTCCTTCGTGATCGGCGTGCCTGCGGCGTCGACGACGTTGCTCGTCGCCTGCTTGAGGATGCCGTCCATCGTCGCGAGGAACGGGTCGACGGAGGCCGTGTCGCCGTTGATGGCGACGTCCTCCATGTCGCGCGCGATGGCGTCGGCCAGCATCTCCATGATGGTCTGGCGCAGCTCGCCGCGCTCGATGCTGTCCTCGAGCACCTCGTCGGAGAGGCGCACCTCGGCCTTGAACAGCTTGGCGTCGAGCTCGACGTCGGAGAGGTCGGGCTTCACGCGATCGACGGCGCCGAGCGCGGTGCCCTCCTGGCCCGGGCGCAGCACGCGCGCGCCGAACTTGATCTTCGAGATCTGCTGCTTCGGCGAGGCCATCGGGACGACGGTCGCGAGCTGCAGGAGGACGGACTGCTTGATGAGCAGGCGCATGAACTTCTGGGCCTGCGCGGGCTGGAGCAGACCGCCTCCCGCCGTCAGGTCGGCGAGCGCGAGGTCGGCTTTCTCCAGGATGGAACGGTTGCTGAGGTGGCTCATGAGGGTCTCCTTCCGGCGGGGTTCAGAGGTCGTGGAAGGAGATCGCCTTGTCGACGCTCTCCCGGTCCTTGGGCTTGTTGAGATCGAGCGGCCATCCCACGTCCTCGACGGTGGCCTTCGAGACGCGCTCGGCGGGCGCTGCGCTGTTGGGCAGTCCGAACTGCTTCTCGACGCGCCCGAGTCGCTGCTGCTGCTCCTTCACGGTCTCCGACAGCGCACGGAACGACTCGGCGAGCTTCGCGAGCGACTCGCTCACGTCGGTCGCGTCGGCCTTCGCCGCCGGGACGGGCTCGGGCTTCGGCTCAGCGGGCTTGTCGGTCCTCGTAGGCACCTGCTTCGCCAGCTCCCCGAGCCGCGCGAGCGCCTGCTTCGCGGCAGCGACGTTGGTCGCGAACGTCGCGGGCTCGCTCTTCACGCGAGCCTCGACGACCTGGTCGGCCTCGTTCACGCCATCTCCGTCCGTGCGCTCGAGGAGCTGCATGGCGACGCTGCGCAGTTCCTCAGCGAGCCCGGCGAGCCGCGCGTCGGCCTGGTCTGCGCCGAGCTCACCGAGCAGCTCGACGAGCCCCGTCAGGCTCTCAAGGGCCGCGAGGGCGGCGTTCAGCGCCGAGTTGTCGTCGAGCTTCGCCGTGGGCACAGCGGACGGCGACGGCTCGGCCGCGGTGGTGTTCTGGGTCTTGTCGTCGTCCATGGCTTCGTCCCTCTTCACGATGAGAAAGCGGTGCTTGTTGGCGGCGCGGTCGACGAGCGAGACCTCCTCGACGACCATGTCGACGAGGCGATGCACGCCGTCCGCCTTGTGCATTTCGGTCGTCATGCGGCGGCCTCCTGTTGGTGGGTGGCGGTGTCGTCGGGGGGCTGTTCCGACGTCGGAACAGCCTCGGGCACGCGGCGGGCCGAGCCGCCGATGGAGAAGCCGGTGAGGTCGCCGGACTTCACGCGCTCCCACAGCTCGTCGGAGAGCACGCGCACCGCGAGGAGCCACGTGCCCTTGCGGACCGCGAGCTCGCCGATGGTGAAGTCGGTGGGCGCGAGGTAGCTCTCGAGCACCTTCACCTGGCCGTTGACGCGCAGGCGGTGCATCAGCCCGAGGCCGCCGAAGTCCTCCATGAAGCGGTGGGCGGCGGCGCGGATCTCCTCGGCCGAGTAGATGTCGCCCTGCGCGTCGACCACCTCGGGCTCGAGCACGATGCCGAGCACGAAGCGCTCGTCGTTCGGATCGACGCCCTTCACCAGGCGCGAGGGCTTGTCGAACACCAGCTCGTCGACGCTCGGGTCGAGCGGCAGGTGCTCGCACTTGGCCACGAGCTCGAACTCCTCGGCCTTGCGCACCGGGAAGTTGGCGACGAAGAGGCGCATGGCGTGCTTGGCACCGCCCCGCCCCGAGGCCTCGCGCACCTTGAGCCGGAAGACGTGCCCGACCTTCTTGAAGGCGGCGACGTTCTCCGGTGTCGGGTTGAGGACCGCGATGAACTTGCCCTCGACCCTCGCGAGCGCATCGATGAACTCACCGAGGTCGATGACCTTGTCCTTGTCGAACCACTCACCGGGGTACGGCGGGTCGACGAAGAAGAACGTGTCCTTGCTGTCGTAGGCCTCGATCGTCTTGCGGTAGTCCTGCCGCAGGATGCTCACGTCCTTCAGGCGCTCGGCGGCCTTGAGGTACTTCTCGGGGTTGGTCGTCGAGCCGAGGTGCTGCTGCGCCGGGTGCGTGCCGTCGGGGCGGCAGTCGCGGGCGTGCGTGCGCACGAAGACGAGCTTGTAGAAGCGCGCAACGTCGTCCTTCGGCGTCATGTCGCGGGCCTTGGCGAAGCTCTCCTGCGTGACGGTCCACTCGAAGCGGCGGCGCAGCTCCTCGACGCGCTCGGGCGTCATCGTCTTGATGCTGCGGTGGAGGAACACCACGTCGTCGTCGAGATCGGCGATGACCTCCTTGTCGCTCGCGTCCTTGGCGTGCAGCACCGCCGCCGCGCCCGCGAAGGGCTCGACGTAGGTCTTGTGCGCCGGGATGAGCGGCACGATCCGCTTGGCGTAGTGGAACGACCCGCCGAACGTGCCGAACGGCTGCGCCTTCTCGACGTCGTCGTCACCCTCGTCAAGTGCGCCGTCCCAGTCGTCGAGGACGAACTCGTCGTCGAGCGCCTTGGTGGTCGGCTCGTAGTTCGCGACCAGGAGCTGCGTCAGCACGGAGCTGCCGCCGACGCCGCGCATGTGCGCGATGGAGCGCCGGGTGCGGATGCGCTTTGACCAGAAGTCCGAGCCCTTCACCAGCTCGGGGAACTTGCCCCGGATGCCGTAGGTGATGAGGAAGCGGCCCTTGAGCGACTTGAGCAGCTTGAAGAAGCGCTCCTCGTCGAACTCGCTCTCGCCGACGTCGACGTTGTAGCCGGGGTACGGCGGGTCGAGAAAGAAGACCGTGTCCTTGCTGTCGTACTTGCGGACGACCTTCTCGTAGTCGCCGCCGTAGACCTTCACCTTCTTCAGGCGCGGCGCGAACCTCTCGATGCGCTTGATGGTCGTCGCCTCGACGCCGACGACCGTCGGGCTGAAGCTCTTGCCGCGCATCTTCCCGTAGGAGAAGTGCGTCAGGTACAGGAAGCGGTGCAGCCGCTCGACGTCGTCCTCGGGCTCGACGTCGAGGAGCCGCTTGAAGGTCTTCTCGTCGCCGACCCAGGGCAGCTTCTTCAGTCGAGCGAGCCCCTCCTGCGTGAGCTTCTTGATGAGCCGGTACGCGTCGGCGATCTCGAGGTCGGCGTCGTTGATGACCTCGACGTCCGAGGGCTCCTTGGCGAACAGCACCGCCGCGCTTCCGGCGAACGGCTCGACGTAGGTCTTGTGCGCCGGGAGCATCGCCACGAGGCGGTCTGCCAGGCGCTTCTTGCCCGCAGGCGAGCCCCAGATGGTCTTCTCGACCTCGGCGCCGTCCGGGCGCACTCCCTGGTTGACCGCGAGGATGCGGCGCGCGTGGGCGATGGCGGCTTCGCGGCGGTCAGGCATCGCGGAGCGCCTCCGGGTCGGTCCCCCACTCGGGCTTGTCGCTGGAGGGCGCGTTCAGGTCGCGCGGCCACACGAAGGGCGCGTCCTGCTTCGCCGTCTTGTTCCCAGTCCGCCCAGGCGCGGACGCAGGCGTCCCGTCCCCGGTGGTCGGGGCGGTCGTCTCGGGCTCGCGCGGCTTCGGCTCGGGCATGCGTCGTCCTCCGCAGAGGCAAAGCCGCCGACTTCGCGCGGAGGGGACACGTCATCGCGAATCACACGACCGCGAGCGTCGTGGACCGGCAGAGGCCGTGGTACGGCGGGAAGCCGATCCCGACCTCGTTCAACGCACTGTCGCTGGCGAGCGCGCGGAAGTCGCCGCGATCGTCCCGGGTGCCCATCGCCGAGCGCGTGACCTCGGCGAGGTCGGTCCGACCGCCGCCGCCGTCCACGTAGAGCCGGGTTCGGCCAGTCTCGCGATCCTGGGCCTCGCGGACCCACGGCATCGCCTGCTTGATGGCCTCGGGGTCCTCGAGCTGCTCGATGCGGTCGAAGCGCCGGAGGGCGTCGGCGACCGAGAAGGTCTTGCCGTGCAGGTAGCGGCAGATGTTCGTGGTCTGCTCGTCGAGTACCGCCTCGATGCGGTACTGCCGGATGCCCGCCTCGGCGTAGCTGCTCATCTGCGCGTAGGAGCGGCCCTGCGCGATGAACGAGGCGGCGACCGTCTCCCAGTAGAACGGGGCGCGGTCGACGAGCGCGGCGCGGGCGGCCCCTTCGAGCGCCTCGGCGATGTCGTCTCGCCCGAGTCCCTCCTCGAGCCCGCCGGCGACGATGCGCCGGGCCTCCTCCCCGAAGCTCTCGATGCGGCGTCCGTACTCGTCGCGGACGAAGTTGCCCTGGGAGCTGGTCACGTGAGCCACGACGCGGCGATCGACGGCGTTGAACTCGGCGCCGATCGCCAGCCGCTGGCCGCGCCGGGCGTCGGTGCGGGTGGCTGCGACCACCTCCTGCGCGGCGTCATTGAATGGCGCCTCGATGCGCGCAGGCACGAGCGCCGTGGCGCGGCCCGCTGCGGCTATCGCCTCGGCGACCAGGCGCCGTCTCTCGGCGGCGGTCGTGCGCGCCCAATCGACGTCCAGGACGGCGATCGCCTCGCGCACGGCGTCGACATCGGCACGCCCGGTGGCGCCCCGGAGCTGGGCGGCCAGGAGCGCCACGGCGCGATCGAACCCGGCGCGGGTGCTGAGGTTCATTGCTTTGGCCACAGGGAGCCGTAGGAAGCGCTCGACGAGCTCGTCGGCGGCGACGCGGGCCTCGTGGACGACGAGGAGCCGATCAGCGGAAGCAGATGTGCCGCACATCGGCGTCCTCCTCGAGCCGCAGCTCGCCATGGGCCACGTGCATCAGCACGCGGCAGAACGTGCAGCGGAGCGCCTTCGAGAACGTCAGGTCGTCGGGCGCGTCGCCTTCGTCGATGTCGAGCCCATCGTTGCCGGCGAGCGCGGGCGTGTTGAACCCACAGCGCAGGCAGCAGACGTGGTAGCCGACGAGGAGGTTCGTGCGGTCCTGCGGGACGCGGCGGATTTCGCCGCGCTCGAGGCGACACGGACGCTTGGCCGAGGGAACCAGCTTCACAGCCCACCTCCGACGACGAGCGGGGCTCGCCGCTTGGCGCGCACCTCGACGCCTGCCTCCGTGGGCGAGAACACGACGTCGTGGCACGAGGCGCAGCGGTCGCAGAGCGCGAAGACCAACTGGCCGTTGCGCCAGAGAGTGGTGGCCTCGTCGAACCCCGCGTGGCGCTGGCACATGCGGCAGGCGATGACGCCGCGCTCGGCGTCGAGCTGCGCCTGCTGCACCCACGCGCGGTGGTGCTCAGGGCGCATCGCGCACCTCGCCGAACCACGCGTCGAACTCCTCGCGCGGGACCTTCACACGCTCCGTCTCCAGGTACCGTCGCGCGAGGTCGAGGCGCCCCGTGGCGAGCCGGTCCTCCTCGGCACGGAGGTCTTCGCGCAGGGCGAGGAGCTGCTTCGCGCTCGGCAACAGCGCCTCGGGATTCACGGCCTTCGGCTTCAGGTCCTCCACGCCGGTCTGAATGCCCGCGAGCGTCAGGGTGATGGGGCGCTTGGTCCAGTCGTCGCCGATCTTCCTGAACTCGCGGTTGAAGATGTCGCCCGCGAGCAGGCGCCCCTCCTCGGGCGTGAGCACGCCGACGCGCACGAGCCGCTCCACCATCTCGGTCATGCGCTCGGGGTCGCGCGTCACCGGGGTCTGCGAGCGGAAGCGCCAGAAGCGGATGCCCATGTCCGCGAGGAGCTTGCGGTTGATGAGGAAATCGAACTCGTCGCGCTCGGGCTGGAAGACCTGGTCCTCGGCGAAGCGGAGCGCGCTCTCGGCGGTCGCGCGGTTGAAGTCCTTGCTCTCGCCGCGCAAGAGGCGCGGCAGACGGAAGGCGCTGCCGACCTTGTCGATGTTGCGCTCGTCGTAGACTTGAAAGAGCGCATCCTGCTGCTGGGCGTCGGTGAGCGGGCGCAGCTCGATCTTCGCGCGGCCGCCGTCGCCGGTGCCCGCGCCGTCGGCCTCGAGGATGAGAATCTTGTGGAAGTTCGCCTTCCCCTTGAGGTTCTCCTCGATGAAGCGCTCGATGCGCGGCACCGATGCCTCGGAGATGCGTCCGCCCGACACGAGGAGCGCCATCGGCGGCACCGACTTGTTCTCGAAGTAGAGGAAGTTGACCTCCTCCATCTGCCGCGAGCCGAGAACGCAGAGCAGCGTGCCCACCCAGCGCGGCACGCCGTAGGGCGAGCGCGGCGAGTGGATGGCGAAGTGGAGCAGCTCCGTCGCGGAGCCGTCGTCGGGCTTGGCAGCCTTGAGGGCGGCGATATCGTCGAAGACGCGGCCCGTCGAGCGCGAGACGACGCGCGGATCGCCGAACGACTTGAAGTACACGCACTCGGTGGATTGCACCTGCACGTAGCGCCGCATGCGGCGGCGCGAACGCACGGTGTCGAAGCTCACGGGCGAGACGCGTGCTCGCTCGGTGACCTCCACCGCCTCGCGATCGAGCGGGAGCAGCCGCACCGTGTACGACGGCACGTAGACGAGCCGCGCGAGGTCACCCTTGCCGTCGCGAAGCACCTCCCAGAAGGCGTTGCCCGTGACCTCGAGATCCTGGCGCGTGCGGCGGCGCAGATCGACGAAGCTGTGGTCGAAGCAGGCGAAGTCGAAGAAGGCATCGAGCCTTGCCCGCTCGACGCGCGCGGCCTGGCGCAGCTCGGTGAAGCGTGCGGAGACCTCCTCGGCGCTCGGCGTCGTCGACATGCCCTCGGGGAGCGTGCGCGCTTCGCGGGCGGCGAGGCGCTCGAGCGTGATCGCGTCGGCCACCTTCGAGCGCGCGTCCTCGGCGTCGAAGTCGATGACGGCGTCGAAGCGGTAGCCGTTGCCGTCGATGTTGGTGGCGTAGGCGTCGACGTTCTGGCGCAGCGAGTTGGAGTGCTCGACCAGGAGACACAGCGTCTCGGGGTCGTAGGGCGGGATGAGCGCGCCGGCCGAGGTGAACGCGGCGGCGGTGTCCTCCCCGGCGGGGCGGCTCGCGGGGTCTTGCACCGTCGCGCCGACGACGTGGGCCTTGAGGATGGTCTGCAGCCGCTCGTCGGCGGCGTGGATCGCGGCGGGCGTCGTCACCGCGCGGCCTCCGCGTACGCGACGAGCCCGGTGGGCGTGAACGACACCGCGCGCGCCCGCAGCCCGCGCTTAGCGATCGCCTCGTGCGCGGCGGCGAGGAGGGCGTCGTCGCTCGCGGCCTCGAGCTCGACGTCAGGCCCGGGCTCGGGCGGGGCGCCAGCGGACTTGCCAGCCGGGATGACGAAGAGCTTGAGCGTGCGGCGCATGGTGGACCTCGCAGGACAAAGGAGGCGAGGCGCTTGGCCAGCCTGCGAGGAGGCAGTCCACCTGGGTACCGAGCATCTGGACCGCGCGCCTCGCCTCCGGGAAGGGCAAAGCCTCCCGGCGCGGGCGGCGGGGACAGGTCAGCGCGCTTTCACGTCGGCGGTGCGGAGGTCGCCTGGGCGTTGCTCAGGGAGCCTCTCGCCCGTCGCCGCCGCGCGGACAATCCGCGCAACTTGCTCAGCACCGTCGGTGAACAGCGCCGGGCCGGGCTGGAGGATGACCGCGCTCTTTACCTCGTAGAGCTGGTCATCGATGACCGCCCTGACCTTGTCCCACTCTGGGCGGGCGATGATCTTGTCTCGCTTCGCCTTCTTCCCGCACCAGCTCGCGACCACGAGTTCCGGGTCGCGCGCGGCGACGTCCTCCGGAGCAAAGATGCGCCCCTTGGCGTCCTGCCGCTCGCGTGACTCTCTGCAGACGTCGTCGGCACCGAGCACCTCGAACAGCTCGCTCACCCAGCAGATGCCGGAGATGAGCGGGTCGTGCCACTCCTCGAAGAACACACGCGGCCGCCGCGGCAGCGTCGCGTTCTGGGCTGCCAGGCGCTCGACATTGGTGCGCAGCTCGTCGGCGAGCGTCTCGGCGTCGTGTGAGGCCCCGACCAAGCTGCCGATGATGCGCACCGTCTGGAGGATCTCCGCGAGCGAGCGCTGGTTGAACAGGTACACCGGCACGCCGCGCTTGCAGAGCTCGGCGCCGAGCGTGGCTTGCAGATCGGAGAAGCCAAACACGAGGTCGGGCTTCAACTCCAAGATCTTCTCGAAGTCGGCGTCGAGGAAGCTCGATACGCGCGGCTTCTGGCGCGCCTCCTTCGGCCGCACGGTGTAGCCGCTGACGCCCACGACGAGATCTCCGAGCCCGAGGCGATAGAGCGTCTCGGTCGTCTCCTCAGTGAGGCAGACGATGCGGCGGGGATAGCGTGGGGCGTCTTCGAAGAGCATTCCGTAGCCACTACACCGCCGCGAGCTCGCGCGTCGGCACCGGAACCCAATGCTCACGACCTTCGAGCCGCGCGGCGAGAGGCTTATACGCGAGCGATAGCGCCATCGTCCACACGACGTCGCCGAGCAGCGTGCCACCGAAGAACGGGAGCGCAGCCACGTAGCAGGCACCGAGCCCGGCGAACGTGTTCGGGTACATACCGCCCGCGACCCAGACGCCGAAGTTCGAGAGCACGAAGAAGACGACCGAGCCGCCCACGGCTGCGGCGGTGGCGCCCCCTTTCTTCGAGCGGAGGAGTCGCCCGAGGCCGGCCTGCACGAAGAACCCACCGTAGACGAAGGGCGTCACCCAGCTCCCGATCGGGTAGCCATGGAGCCGCGCCAGCACGACGTCGCCCGCGAACATCGCGGTTGTGACGAGCGCGAATGCCCTCCACGGTTTCATCGTGCGGCCGGCGAAGACCGCGGTTGCGCCGACCGGAGCGAAGTTCGGCGGGTGCGGGACAAGGCGGAGGACGACACAGAGCAGCAGGAAGATCATCGGGAGCATGCGAACCTCACTTCAAGAAGGCACGGTCTCGCGCTCACGCGCGATGCGAGTCAAGAGGCGCTCGAGTATTCGACCGAGCCGCGCGATGTCGTCTTCTGAGACGTGCAAGTGCGGTCGAAGACGGATGCTCGTCGAACCGGCCCCGAGCAAGAGCAGCCTCTCCTCGCGGAGCGCCAGCTCGATGAGGCGCTGCTTTGTCGGGGCGTCGCACATCGAGAAGTCCTGGTAGAGCCCGTAGCCGCGTACGTTGCGGAGGAGCGACGGGAAGCTCCCTTCGAGAAGCCGTAGCGTCTCCACCAGTAGCCCGGCCTTGTGAGGGACCTGCTCGAGCAGGTGCTCCTCGCGCACGATCTTCATCTCCTGGACGAAACGGACCATGTCGCCGAGGGCGCCGCCCCAGGTCGAGTCGAGGACGCCGCGGTCCGTCATCGGATGGAGCATGTACACCACTCCGTTGCCGAGCTTCTTGCCGGCCGCGACCGCGCGAGGGGGGTGCGGCAGCTCGAAGGAGTCGATGGTGAAAAAGCTGCCTGTTGGGCCGCCCGCGGTCTGCACTTCATCGAACGCGAGTTGCACGTTGTGCTCGTGGCAGAGGGTCGACAGCCTGCGAAAGAAGTCGACGGGCGCGACGCGATGGCCGCCCGCGCCTTGGAGCGGCTCGACGATCACCCCAACGATCTCGTCGCCATGCTGGCGGAAGACGTTCTCCAGCAACGTGAGGCACTGCTCGACGCGGCCCGCGTTGTCGGCCTCTGGAACCGAGGTATCGAGCGCGGGGAACGGGACCTGGACGTTTCCCGGGACAAGCCCCTGGAAGTCCTTCGTCATCACCGGATCGTGGCTCACGCGTGTGACGTTCAGAGCGAAGACCGTGCGCCCGTGGAACGCCTGCTCGAAGTAGACGAACCGGCGCGCGCTCGGGAGCTTGCCCTCGGCGAGGAGTCGGTGATGATGAAGGTTGAGCAGGTACTTCATCAGGTTCTCGACGGCCTCGGCGCCGGAGTTGACAACGTAGAGCTCGAGCTCGGGGTTCCGCATGCAGCGCGGAGCCAGCGAGTACAGCTCGCGGTAGTAGGCGACGCACTCGGGCGTGACGAAGTCGGGGTTCGCCGTCTTGTTGTTGGCCGCGACGAGGAGCCGCTGCGCGTACTCGGGCTCGTAGAGCGCCGGGTGGTTGTGCGCGATGAGCTTCGCGCCGTAGTAGCCGGTCCAGTCGAAGAGCCGTTCCCCTTCGACGGTGACGAGGTACATGCCCGACGAACGAGCAAGATCGATGGCGAACGGCCGTGGCTCAGCGACCACGTACCTTTGCAGCTCGGCGAGCAGCTCCGCGCTGACCGGGCCGGGCCCCGTCGTCGCGTTCGAGGGTGCGGTCATGTCGTGGTCGCCTTGAGGGGAGGCACGGCGGCGGGTTTGCCATGCGCGTCGAGGGCGACCATGACGAACCGCCCGCGCGTGCCGAGCTGCCGATCGCCGGTGAGGAGGTCCTCCGAGAAGAGGTCAACTTCCACCGTCATCGACGTCCTGCCCGTCGAGACGATGCGCGTGATGAGTTCGACGAGCTGGCCTTGGCGCACGGGCACGTGGAAGTCACACTTCTCGCTGCTGGCAGTGACCACTGTGCGCCGCGCGTAGCGCGAGGCGACAACGAAGGCAGCTTTGTCCATCAGCGCCAGTGCCTGCCCGCCGAACAGCGTCCCGTAGTGGTTGGTCTGCTCGGGGAAGACCATCTCGATGAGACGGCACTCAGTGATGCAGCCCGCGTCGAGCTTCTCGCGGGGTGCGCTGTCGTGGGCGCGGTTCAAGCCGTTCTCCGCAGCTCGAGGAGGTCACGGTCGGGTTCAGAAGCTCGCATCGAGCACCACCTCTCCCGTGACGCCCACCTGGTAGGCCGACACGCGCCGCTCGAAGAAGTTGGTGACCTCCTGGACGTCTTGGAGGTCCATGAAGGAGAACGGGTTCTTGGCGTGGTAGCGCTTCGGCAACCCGAGTGTCGCGAGGCGTTGGTCGGCGCAGAACTCGAGGTACTGGCGCACGTTCTCCACGGAGAGCCCTGCGACGCCGCCGCCGAGGAGATCCTCGGCGAACTGCGTCTCGCACTCGATGGCCTCGTCGAGCATCGCCGCGACATCGGCCTCCATCTCGGCGTCGAACAGCTCGGGCTCCTCACGACGCACGGTGTTCACCACCTCGAAGGCGAACGCCATGTGCGCGCTCTCGTCACGGAATACCCAGTTGGTGCCCGCCGCGAGGCCGTGGAGCAGCCCCTTGCTGCGGAGGAAATACACGTAGGCGAAGGCGCCGAAGAAGAAGAGCCCCTCGATGCACGCGGAGAAGCAGATGAGGTTCAGCAGAAACTGCCGTCTCTGCTCGCGCGTTTCGATGCGATCGATGGTGCTCGTCTGATCGAGCCACCGCATGCAGAACGCGGCCTTCTTCTGGATCGACGGGATGTTCTCGACGGCGGCGAACGCGGCGGCGCGCTCGGCCGGATCGGGCACGTAGGTGTCGAGCAGCGTCAGGTAGAACTGGACGTGCAGCGCCTCCTCGTAGAGCTGCCGCGACAGGTACATGCGCGCCTCCGGCGCGTTGATGTGCTTGTAGAGGTTCAGCACAAGGTTGTTGGCGACGATGGAGTCGCCGGTCGCGAAGAAGGCGACGAGCCGCTGCACGAGGTGCCGCTCGGCGTCGGGCATCTTCTTGTTCAGGTCGCCAACGTCCGTCGCGAAGTCGACCTCCTCGACGGTCCACGTGTTCTTGATGGCCGCCCGGTACATCTCGAAGAAGGTCGGGTAAAGCATCGGGCGTAGCGTCAGGCACAGCCCCGGGTCGAGGATGCGCGCGGGGCGCGAGACCATGTTGCTCCCTTGCGAGGCCGCCACGGTGGTCGTGGCGCGCTTGGGAGCGGGCGCCGCCACGACCGCGGCGATCACGGGCGCGGGTTTCGTGACGACGGGCGCGGGTGCGGGCGGCCCGGCCGGCGTTTTCGTTTCGGTGGCGAACTCGTGCGGCGGCGCCACTGGGGCGAGCACAAGCTGCGGCGCGTGAGGCACCACGGTCGGCACTGTCGGCGCGTCGAAGGAACTGCCGAACGGATCGTCGGGGAAGGTTTCCATGCTCATTGGCAGGCCTCGCAGCTCTCGGGGTTCTCGAGCGAGCACGCGATGGCCGCTTCCTCCTTCGCACGCCGTTCATCCTTCGTGGGCTCTGCAGCCCTTGGCGGCGGGGGCGTCCACCCGGCCTGCTTCGTGCTCACCTCGGCGCCGGGCGTCGGTCGGGAAGGCGTCTCCACCGTTGCCTTCGCAATGCGCGTTGCGGGGCGCGAGCGCAGGTAGTAGGTGGTCTTGAGCCCCTTCTTCCACGCGTAGAAGTACATGCTCGAGAGTTGCCCGATGTTCGGACTCTCGACGAAGAGGTTGAGCGACTGACTCTGGTCGATGAAGGCGCCACGGTCCGCCGCCATGTCGATGAGCGAGCGCATCGGCAGCTCCCACGCCGTGCGGTAGATGACGCGCAGCTCTTCGGGCAGTTCGGCGAGCGCCTGCACCGAGCCCTCCGCGAGCTTGAGGCGGTTGCGGGTGTGCTCGTTCCAGAGCCCGAGGTGCTTCAGATCGGCGACGAGGTAGCGGTTCACCTGGAGGAAGTCGCCGGAGAGCGTCTCGCGCTTGAACAGGTTGGAGACCTGCGGCTCGATGCACTCATAGGCCCCCGCGATGGACGCGATTGTGGCCGTCGGCGCGATGGCGACGAGGAGCGAGTTGCGCAGCCCCGACTTCTGGATCTGCGCGCGGAGCAGCGCCCAGCGCTCACCGTCGGTCGGCGTCACGCCCCAGGCGTCGAACTGCAGCTCACCGCGCGCGGCGCGTGTCTCGGCGAACGCGGCGTGCGCGCCCTTCTCGACGGCGAGGTCGTTCGAGGTTACCAGCGCATGGAAGTACACCTCCTCGGAGATGCGCTTCGACACCTCACGCGCGACGTCCGAGTCGAACGGGACGCGCATCTGGAAGAACACGTCCTGCAGTCCCATGAGTCCGAGGCCCACCGGGCGCCAGCGCATGTTCGACGCCTTGGTCTCGGGGATGGCGTAGTAGTTCAGGTCAATTACGTGATCGAGCTGGCGCACGGCACTGCGCACCGTGGCCGCGAGCTTCTCGAAGTCGAAGACCACGCGACCGCCGTCGTGCTTCGTGTGCCGCGAGAGGTTGATCGAGCCGAGGTTGCAGACGGCCGCCTCCCTCTCGCTCGTGACTTCGAGGATCTCGGTGCAGAGGTTCGAGAGGTGAACGGTGCCCCCATTCGCCGTCTGGTTGCACGCCCTGTTCGACTTGTCCTTGAACGTCATCCAGCCGTTCCCAGTCTGGGCCAGCGTCCGCATCATCCGCGCGTACAGGTCGCGTGCCTTGACGGTCTTCGCGGCGAGCCCCGCCTCCTCGGCCGCGACGTACGCCTTCTCGAAGGACTCGCCGTAGAGGTCCGGCAGGTGCGGGACGACCTTGGGGTCGAAGAGGCTCCAGTCGGCGCTCGCCTCGACCCGGCGCATGAACAGGTCGCTCACCCAGTTGGCGAGGTTCAGGTTGTTCGTGCGAGCCTGCTCGTCGCCGGTGTTGTCGCGCAGTTCGAGGAACTCCTCGATGTCGGCGTGCCACGACTCCAGGTACACGCAGCAGGCGCCCTTGCGCTTGCCGCCCTGGTTCACCGCCGCGACGGAGGCGTCGAGCGTCTTGAGCCACGGCACGATTCCGTTCGAGTGTCCGTTGGTGCTCTCGATGAGCGAGCCGCGCGAGCGCACGCGGTGGTACGCGAGGCCGATGCCGCCCGAGAACTTCGAGAGCTTCGCGACGTCGGAGTAGCGGTTGTAGATGTCCTCGAGGCGGTCCTGCGGCGAGTCGAGCAGGAAGCAGGATGAGAGCTGCTCGTGGCGCGTGCCCGCGTTGAAGAGCGTCGGCGAACTGGGGAGGTACTCGAGCCGCGAGAACAGGCCGTAGAACTCGAGCGCATCGCTGACGTTCTCCGCGAGCGCGCACGCCACGCGGAGGAAGAACTGCTGCGGCGTCTCGATGACGAGGCGGGTCTTCGGGTGCTTGAGGAGGTAGCGGTCGTAGACTGTACGGAGCCCGAAGTACTCGAACTCGCGATCGCGCTCCGCGAGGACGGCGTCGTTCAGCTTGCGCGCGTTCTTGGTCACGAACGCAAGGAGCCGGTCGTTCACGAGGCCGAGCCGATGCGCGTTCGACACTGACAGCGAGAACGCGTGGATGTCCTGGTTGCGGACCTCCTTGTCGATGTACGTGGCGAGCAGGCGCGCGGCGAGCTTCGCGTACTGGGGCTCCTCGGCGATGAGCCCCGCCGCCGTCTGGATGGAGAGCTGGTCGAGTTCCTGCGTCGTCGCGCCGTCGTAGAGGCCGCTGATGGTCTTGGTGGCGACGCGCAGCGCGTCGACGTCCGAGAGGTCGACGCAAGAGCGGTTCACCGCGCGGACGATCTTGTTCACGTCGACCGGCTCGGTGGAGCCGTCGCGCTTCTTCACCCGCATCGTGGTCTGCGGGCACGCTTCGTCGCGCGACGTGGTGGTCGGGCGAGCGGGACGCAACGACGCAGCGCCGTTGGCCTTCGTGGTGGTCGTCTCGTTGAGCATCAGGTCCTCCATCTCGTTCGAGCGGTGCCGGACCGCTCGGGGTGCCAAAACCCGGGAGAGGAGGAGTCAGCCGTTGCTGATGACGGAGCCTCAGCGCGGACCGACCTTCGCCCCCTCGGGCGACTGGAGAACAGCGCGGGGACGGGTCAGAACCGGGACAGGCGCAACGACGAGGTGCCTGCTCGGACCTTGCGCCTTTCCCACGAGGCTTCCAGGTCGAACTGGTCCGGCTGTCTCTCCGGCACCAGATGCAGGCAGGTCTTCGGACTCGTGAGCGTTTCGGCCTTCGCCGGTTTCCTACCGCCCACCGCTTCCCAGTCCCGAAAGACCAGTGCGACGTGTGGGTTTCGCTCTCACTTACCGCTGCGGGGCAGTCCCGGATTTTCACCGGGTTCCCTTTTAAGCCGCTGAACTTGCGCTCAGAGGCACCAGCACGAAAGGCAACGTATTGTGGTGTAGGGCCGGATGTCAACCACATCTTGTGGTTTCAGGTCGACGCGAGCCGATCCCCGCTCCTGCACGCGGGTTCCGTCATCCGAGCATCCGCACGCTGACTTCGCCGATGCGCGGTCCGCTCGCCGTGCGCTCCTTCTGGCACGCCAGAGCCACTGCCCAGAACTTGTCGGCGTGGCCACGCGCGTTGCGCTCGGCGTCGAAGCTCACCTTGCCCGAGGGGAGCACGCGCCGCTTGATGGCGTGGACCTGGCCGACCAGCTCGCGATCGCGGGGCAGCGTCACGTCGCGGCGCTGAAGCAGGATCTTGAAGTCCGTCGCCCAGCGCTCCTTCGCCTCGTTGGTGAAGTTCTCGCCGACGACCTGCGGGAAGTCGCGCGACAGGTTCTCGGCGAGGTTCATGCCGATGCCGCTGCGGTCGATGGAGAGCCGCGCGACGGGGAGCGCGCCCAGCAGGCGCCGGAGCTCGGCCTCCTGCTCGGCGAACGGCGTCCCCTCGAAGCTGCGCAGCATGCGCGCGGTGAAGCGGCCCTCGATCTCCTCGAAGACAGCCAGCTCGGAGCGGTCGCGCGTGCGACCGACGTCGAAGCCCGCGACGATGCGCCCCTCGGGCGGGCGCACGCTGGTGGGCTCGTCGTAGAGCACCAGCTCATCGTTCGTACACGGGAGGATCAGCTCGTAGGGAAAGAAGCTGTACGTCTCGTCGACGAACTTGCCCTCGAACTCCTGCTGGAAGTCCTCGATGGGCAGCGAGTCGAACTGCTCGATGAGCGTGGGCCGCCCGAAGCGCTCGACGCGCTCCTCCGTAGGCAGGTCGAGGGCGAGCTGCGACGCGGCCTTCACGTCGGTGGTGAAGAAGCGGCACAGCCACCACGGCACGTGTTGCCGCGTGTGGTGCGGGTACTTGCGCAGCTCCTCGTTGGCGATCTCCCAGAAGATGCCGCGCCGACCGAGCGGCGTGCTGCACCCTGTGAGCTGCCCGTTGCTGCGGAGGATGAGCGCCGTCGAGCCCCGGTACACCTCGCGGTCGTTCACGTAGTGCGCGAGCTCGTCGAGGTAGACGTCGCCCTTCTTTCCGCGCGGCGCCTTCGACGGGTGCGAGAGGATTCGCGAGAGCCGCTTGGTCGCGCCGTTCGACTCGAACGCCAGCTCCGTCTTCGAGTCGACGACGAGCCGCTTCTGGTACGCGAGTGGCAGCTCCTCATGGAGCTGGCGCGCGGTGAGCACCTTCTCCTTTGCGTCGTCCATGTTGTAGCTGACGAAGACCGCCGTGTGCTTCGAGCGCAGATGGCACCGGGCGAGCGCCTCGAGCGCGAAGAGGAACGAGAAGCCGACCTGGCGGCTCTTGTTGACCCACCGGAACCGCGAGCGGTTGGTGAGGAACTCGCGCTGGTACGCCTCGAGGACGACGGGCTCGTCGTCGTAGGCCATCAGCGCCGCGACGAAGCCCGGCTCCGTCATCAACCACTGCTGGAACTCCTCCTCGGTGCGCTTGACGATCCCGAGCGTCATGCCGCCCTCCGGGACGTCGCGAGCGACCTTGCCTTCCTCGCGAACGGAAGCCTGTATGGGTCGCAAGGAGAGCGCCCATGACCGCCTACGCCGACACCATCTCGCGCCCCGTGAAGACGCTGACCGAGGCCGAGCAGCGCGCGCTGCTCAAGGTCACCGGCCAGCACGTCGACGGCTTCCGGGACCACGTCATCTTCAGCCTCGCGATGGGCACGGGCCTGCGCGAGCACGAGCTCCTCGCGCTCGACGTCGGCGACGTGTTCGACGACGCCGGACGCGCCAAGCGCCGTGTCGCCCTGCGCGTGTTCAAGCGTTCTGCGAAGGAGCCCGTCGCCCAGGAGGTGCTGCTGCCCGACGCCGTGCGCGCCAAGCTCGAGCGGCTCCTCACGACGCGCAAGCGCGCGGGCGAGACCATCACACCCACCACGCCGGTCTTCGTGAGCCGCCTCGGACGGCGGCTCTCGGCGCGCCAGCTCCGGCACCTCTTCGCGGTCTGGCAGGAACGCGCCGGCTTCGAACGCCACGTGGGGTTTCACACGCTGCGCCACCACGCCTGCAGCGCCGTCTACCGGCAGTCGAAGGACCTGCGGCTCACGCAGAAGTTCGCGCGCCACAAGTCCGTGGTGACGACCAGCATCTACACCCACCCGACGGACGACGAGCTGCTCCGGGCGGTCCAGGGGCTCGTCTGCTGAGCCCGCGCCGCGCCCGCGACCCACTTGCCGAACAGAACCGAACGCGCGCGCGTGCTCGGTTTCCTGTTCGGCGCTCGGTTTCGAATCGCAGGGCTGCTCGGTTTCCCAAAACTGACCCACTCGGAAACGGCCCCAGGCACCCTGGGGCGGGCGCGCGGCGCCACGAAAAACGGACCCCTCCCCCCCTTCGGCAGGTTGTAGGCATGCGGAGGCCCATGCCGGCGTGCCGACGCCGTGGGCCGGCATGGTAGGCGTGCTCCACGAGGGCGCGCGCCGACCGCCGCTAAGAGAGAAAAGCGGCGGTTCGCGCCCAGCGCAGCGCGCGTTCTTGGGGAGTTCGAGCGCCTCGAACGAGCCGATCTCGGGGAGCCGTACCGCCGCTTTCCGTGGATCGGCGCCGTGGTCGCGCGCGAGGCCCGGCTCGGCAGCGCCGTCTTGGCGCGCGTGGCTGCCTGCGTGTTCTCGCGCGCGCAGAGGTGGGCTCGTCGTGCTCGAGCGCTCGAAGTTGGGCGGCGGCGTAGGGCCGCGGAATCCCATGGTCGGCGCGAGGGGCGCGTGTTCTTCCGGCCCGCTGTGGGCCTCCTGGGCGCCTCTCACCGAGGCTCTGCTGGTCGCGTCGTCCTGGCCGCCTGGGCGCGCGGCTGCGCGGGGGGCGATCATCCCTCGTCCTCCTCAGCGTCCGCGCGACGTGGGCCAACGTCGGCGCCGTCGTGCGCGCCCAGCGCTCCTTCGACGGCGGCGGCCGCCACGAGCACCTGGTTCTCGATCAGTTCGGCGTCGTCCGGGTCGGCGCCCATCTGCTCCGCGAGCTCGCGGGCGAGGTTCACGAGGCGGCGCACCTCGTCGCGCAGGTGCTGGGACAGGTTCGGTTCCGCCGCGCCGTCCCGAATCGAACGGGAGGGGGGCAACCGAACACCGCCGAGGCTGTTCGATTTCCCGTGCTCGGTTTCGACCGCATCACCGCGCACATCGATGATGCCGGCCATCGCGGGCGTCGATGACTCGAGGTCGCGCAGGTAGCGCTCGTGCCTCTCCGACAGCATCTCGAGTGAGAGCATGTGGCGGATCTCCTGCCGCGAGTCGGCACCGCCCTCGAGGAACGACTTGAGCCGGATGAGCGTGTTGACGTCGGCAGGGCTGTCGGTGCGGACGCGGCCTTCCTTGAGCGCCTCCCTGAACTTGATGAGGAACTCGTCGATGAGCGCGAGCATCTCCGCGACCGTGATCGCCTCGGCGGTCGCGCGTGCCTCGATGATCTTTTCGTCGCGACGAGCCTCGATGCGGTGCTCGCCGTACTTGCGGCGGTGCATCGTGTTGTGGCTCTTGGCGTAGTCGGCGATGACGCTCGGAGCGACGCCGTACTTCTCGGCCAGCTCGCGGTACGTCGGGTAGACGGTGTTCGACGTGCCGTCGTCGTTCATCGACACCTCGCCGAAGACGAGCAGGCGATCCAGCTCCGCGAACGGGATGACCGGCGCCTGCTGGTGGCGAGGCCGCCCGGGTCGACGACGCTCATCCGAGGGTGCGGTGTTCTCGGTCGTGGGCTCTGGGCTGTCTTCGACGCTCGCGCGCACGACGTCGCTGGGCTCGGGCACTTCGACGGAGCGCTCGACCTTCGGCGGCGGCGGGGTCTTCGGCGGATCGAGCTGGGCCCGCAGCTCCTCGCGACGCTCGGTGGTCCGGTGCTCCTTGGCGAACGCGGCGATGGTGCTGACGGCGACCCCGAAGCGAGCCGCGACATCGCGCTGCGTCAGCCAGACGCGCTTCGCCTCGCCGTGCTCATCGGGCACCACCTCGCCCTCGACGAGCAGGCGCTCGACCTCCTCGGGGGTCGAGAGCTTCGGGCCTTCGCCCTTCGTGGGGCGACCGATCTTCGCGTGCTTGTGCTTCGCCATGTTCCCTCAGAAGCCGATGGAGAGCTGGATCGGGGACGTGGTGGTGAGCAGCGATTTCAAGCGCTGCATCGCGCGCGACCGCTGCCTCTTGAGGCGCTGGTAGAGACGCTCGCGGGCCACGTCGTCGTCAGGCTCGAGACGTTCGACGTACGCGCGCAGAAGTTCTCGGCGCAGCACCGTGGCCTCGACCACGTCGAGCCCGCTCGTCGACACTCCTTCCTGGACGGCGCGTTGGATGAGGAGAGCGAGGTCGTACAGCTCCTCATCCGTGCGCGCGCGACGGGGAGCGAGGGCGTCCGGGTCGAGGTCCTCCAGCGCCTCGACGTCGATGCCCGGATGGCGCTGCTCGCGCTCCTTGCGGAGGAAGGCGAACACCTGTCGCTCGGTGCGCTGGCGCAGCCGCATCGGCAGGCGGTCCATGAGCGGCACCTCCGTGAGCGCTGCCAGGAACGCGGTGACGACGAGCTGGTCGAGCTCATCGCCCGGCACCGTGTCGCTGACGAGGCGGCCCCGCAGGCGCACCAGCATCGGCTTGAACGCGCCGAGCAGGAGGGACGCCCACACCGCAGCGCGGCTCGCCCGGTGCTCGCGGATGAGCGCCTCGGTGAGCGCCTCGCGCGCCGCGTAGGTGCCCTCCGCTTCGTCGTCGAGCATCGCGAGCACGGAGGCCGCGTCGGCGTGCTCCGCGATGGCGGGCTGCTTCGCGCGGCCCGCCTCGAAGGCATGGCGGTGGCGCTCGGAGAGCGCGTCCCGACGAAGCCGCTCGAGGTCGTTGCGGAGGGCGCTCTTCACTTGTCCCTCCGCGCCCACCACTCGGCCACGAGCTCGAGGAAGTCGTCGAGGCTCAGCGCGACGAACGGCTCGGCGCGGTCGTCGCGGATGATGGCGATGGGGATGCGCCCGGGCAGCGCGGCGTTCGTGGCCTGGCGCAGCGCGCCCCGGACGTTCGGCTGCTTGCCGCGCTTGGCCTCGGGCCAGAACACTGGGCAGTCGACGTCGGGCGTCTCCTCGCCCGTGCGGAACTGGAGGCCACGCCGGATGGTCGCGTCCGGCATGACCTCGCGGAAGCGCTGGACGAGCTCACGCTCGAAGCCGGCGCCCTTTCTGCGAGAGTGCGCGCCGCTCATGCTCGCACCTCCCGAACGAAGTGAGCCGGGAGGCCGAGCCGCTTCGCCTCGCGCAGCTCGCGCTCCATGCCTTCGGTGACGATCTCGCCGAAGACGCGGACCTCGTCGCACGTGGCGAGCAGCTCGAGGCAGAGCGCGAGCGCCTGCTCGCAGCCGTTCGTCTCGTCGATGAGCTGCGGCAGGTAGAGGTGCGGCGCGATGGGGAGCGCACCGTCGTCGATGAGGAACTGGCTGATCGCGCGGACCCGCTCGATGTTGCCGGCCGGGTCGTTCGCGAAGGGATGGCAGACGTAGACGCGGCGACGCCGACCCGCCTCGATGCGACGACGGCGCACCAGCTCGGCGGCCGTGTAGTGCAGACCGTCGAGCACCTCGGCGTAGGCCTCGCTCGGGTAGTCGCGCCCGTCATCGAGGCGCCACGGACCGTACTGACGCCGACCTTGCGCGAGACGACCGAGGAGCGCGTCGCAGATCTGCCGTTCATCCACCGGGAGCCCGGTGACCAGTCCGCCCGCGCGCATGCGCTCCACCAGGCGTCGGGCGACTTCGAGCGAGCAGCGGGCATCGGCGAGCGCACGGTGCGGGTGCGGGCGCTCGAGCCCGAGCAGCTTTGCGAGCGGCTCGAGCGACATCGACGGCAGCTCGCCGGTGACGACCAGCGGCCACGCGAGGCTCGCGGTGTCGAGCCGGTGGTATTCGACGTTCGGCAGCGCGAGCCCGGCACGTCGAAAGCCGGCCTCGAGGAAGGCCCAGTCGAAGCCGACGTTGTGGCCGGCGACGAGAACGCCGTCGAGGAGCGGGGCCACCTCGAGCAACGCCTCGCGGAGCGGGAGCGCGTGCTCCCACGCCGCCGTCGTGAAGCCGTTGATCGCCAGCGCGTCAAGCTGCGCCTCTCCGAGACGCTCGGGTGCGACGAGCGCCTCGTGCTCGTCCAGCACCTCCAGCGTGCGCGCGTCGACGCGGACGACGCCGATCTCGATGATGTCGTGCCGCGACGGATCGAGCCCGGTGGTCTCGAGGTCGACGAAGGCGATGGTCGTCTTCGGTGCCCGGCGTGCGAGGCGCGGAGCGTCGTGGGCGATGATGGGCGCGGCGGCTGCCGACGCCGGAACGAGGGGCGGCGGGAGCAGCATCACGCCACCTCCTTCGCCCACAGGCGCGGGGACATGCGCTTGTCCGCGTGCGCTTCGAGCTCGGCCTTCAGCAGCGAGACGCGCGGCTTGTCGAGCTTCTTGCCCAGCGACTTGAGGAGCGCGTCGAGGGCCTTCTTGTCGATGGCGCCGAGCTTCCCGAGCACCTCGTCGCGCGAGAGGCCCGTCGCGTCCGCGAGCAACGAGAGCGTCGGCTCCAGCGGGTAGTCGAGGCTCGTGGTCGCGAACATCCGGTAGCGGACGCCGCCGAGCACCAGCTCGTCGCGCTCCTTGAGCTGCGCCTTGAGGATGTCCTCAAGCTCCTCCTTGCGCGCGTAGAGCGCCTTCGCGAGGCGAGCGACTTCCTCGCGCTCGCGGGCGACGCCTTCGAGATCGGCGAGGTCTTCGACGATGAACTCGCGTCTGCCCTTGAGGGCGTCGGCGTAGGCCGGGCACTGCTTGCGGTGGTCGCAGTAGGAGCAGTTGGTGTTCAGGCGCGCCGGGTACTCCGTCGCGGTCTCCGTCTGCCTCCCGAGCGTCTCGACGTAGGCGAGCGCGTCGGCGAGCTGCTCCTCGGTGCGCGTCGTCTCCTGCCGGACGCCGTGGCGCAGCATCCAGAAGGTCAGCTTCACCTTCTTCGCCCACGGCCAGAGGCGGCGCACCGCCACCTCGTAGAGGCTCATCTGCAGCGAGGTGTCGACCTCGTCGCGGGTGAAGAGCTGGTGGTTGGTCTTGTAGTCGATGACCTCGACGGTCTCGTCGTCGATCCAGTCGACGCGGTCGATGAAGCCCAGTACCTCGAAGGGGCCGACCGGCAGCCGGAACTCCTTCTCGATGGCGAGGACATCGCGGTGATCGACGACGCCCTGCTCGGCAATGAAGCGCCGGAGGATGGCGAGCCCCTCGGCGAAGACGTCCATGCCGGTGAGCCGCTCGGCGCCCCACGCCTCGCGGTAGAGCTCGATGGCGCGCTCCTCGGACAGCGGGCCCGTGCGCTCGTCGTCGACGACCTCCTTGATGAGGCGCTCGAGGACGGCGTGGATGGTCTTGCCGAACCGGAGCGGCAGCCCTGGCTCGGCCTGCTTCTTCTCGATGTAGTGGAGGCGGTACGAGAGCGGGCAGGTCTCGAACCTCGAGAGCCTGCTGTAGCTGAGATGCTGGTTCTTGAACGGGGCGACGGTGGTCATGAGCGCTCCTCGAGGGGGCGCTCTCGGCGCTCAGGGTTGTTGGTCTTGGCGGTCTTCTCGAACGAGACGATGTGCGAGCCCGGGAACACGCTCATGACGCGCGCGAGCGTCGCGGCGTGCTCGGGGGTGATCTCCTTGCGGTCGCGGCCTGTGTACGCGGGCACCAGCCACACGTCGCCGTAGGTCTCCGAGTGCAGCAGCACCTCGACGCCGAGCGCCTTGAAGCTCTCGATGTCCTCGGTGGTGAAGCCGCGAAGCTGATCGACGTCGACTGCGGGCTGCGCGTCGGCGTCGGGCTTCGGAGCGAGCGCGATCGGTGCAGGCGCCGTCGAGACCTTCGCCGCGGGCCGCGCGACCTCGGGCAGCGGGTTGCCGAACAGGTCGCGCGCGACGGGCTTCGGTGCCGGCGCATGCTCGACGACGGGAGCAGCCGCGACGACGGGCAGCGTGCGCTTGTTCGGCCCGTTGTGCTTCTGCCACTCGGTGCAGACGAACTCGTCGGGCAAGGCGCACGTGCCGCCCTGCTGGAAGTGGATGCAGCGCTTGCCGTCCTCGCCCCGCGTGTACTTCTCGCAGGTGATGTTGGGCGGGCGCTCTGCGGCCGGTGTCGGCGGCGGCAGCTCCGGTCTGACGAGGTCCTTGATGGCCATGCGCTTCCTGGCCGGCGACACGAAGCGCCGGTGGGGAAGGAAACGCGGGTTGCCTCAGCGGGCTGGGACAGGCTTCGAGCGGCCGCCGACGAATTTCCGCGCCGAGGGGAGGTGGAGGACGGCGCAGCGGCGGCGGTCGCCCTCCTGGTCGAAGCGCACGCGCTCGGAGCGCGCGACCACGACCTCGCGTTCGTGCCGCCACCCGAGCTCGAGGAGCGCGCGCAGCTCGCGCCGGAGGAGCCGCCCGCGCTCGGCCCGGTAGAGGGCCGTGGCCACCGCCTCGGGATGGACAGCCACGCGCTCGTCGGGCAGTCGAGCGAAGTGCTCGCCCTCCCTCAGCGTGCCGTCCTCGATGCTGACCAGGATGTTGAACACCAGGTCTGCGAGGTGGCCCTGCCGTTCATCGGCGAGGCGCCGCTCGCGGTGGATGGTCCGCATCAGGCGCGTCGAGGTCGCAGGCGCGATGAGCCTTGCCTGCGCGAGGCGGGCAGCGAGGCGCTGGAACTCGAGGACGAGCGCGTCGCGCTCCTCCTTCGTGAGGAACGGGATCGGCTCGTCGGGCTGGGGCGCGTTCATGGGGACGAAAACGCGACCTCGCCCGACGCGCTGGGACACCACCGCGAACGCGATCCTGGCCCGCACGCTCCGTTGGGACAGCAGGACAGCCACCGGTTCCGTCCCGACCGCCCGCCGACGCCCTCTTTCGCCAGCAACCGCAGGCACTTGCGCGCCCTGGCGGACATGGACAGCCGCCAGCGGGTAGCACCACAGGCGTAGCGAGATCTCATTTCCGAAGGGCCGATGACTCCAAGGCGCCCTCGAGAGGAAATCGCGATCGCTTCTGAGTAGACCTACCCGCCGAAAGCTGTCCAGAGAGAGAAGAGATACGTAACTATTGAAGAAGAGAAGAGAAAGAAGGGACGGAGGGCCGTCCCGGGACTGTCCACGGCCCGTCAAAATGTCCCAGCGCTGAGCGCGCCTGCTTCGGGCCTTCGCAAGCAAGCGACCGCGCTGTGACGATCCTCCGGGAGGTGCGGAGGGTCACTTCAGGAACGGCACCATCCGCCTGAGCACTCCACCTTGGCGAACCTGCTGGAGCATCACGCCACCCACGTGAAGCAGCACGAGGCCGAGCAGCGCGAAGACGAGCACCTCATGCGCCTCACGGGACGCGAGCGTCTCGAGCGCCGGGGCTTCCGCGAGCTGCCCTCGCAGGTAGTCCGGCCACGCGCTTCGCGCCCCGGTGACGAAGCCACTGGCGCCGATGCCAAAGGTCACCGCGTAGAGGAGCGCGTGAATCACGCCGACCCCTCGGCGGTGCAGGTCCGAGGCGGGCAGTGGGCTCACCGCTGGCCCGCGTCGCCGGACGACGAGACGCGCGACCGTGAGCAGCATCAGCGTTGCCCCACCGAGCGTGTGCAGCCGCGAGATGAGCAGCCGCCCGCTCGAGTCAGCCGGAAGGTCCGTCATGACGAACCCCGCCGTTGCCAGTCCGACGATGAGTGCTGCAGCGAGCCAGTGGAGCGTGACGCTCGCGTTGGACCAACGTTCCTTCATGGCATCCTCCGATCGAGCACGCGCGGCAGGAGCAGCGCCTGGGTGACCCAGAACCCGGAGCGCAGGGTCATCGCGATGACTGTGCGCAGCTCGAAGGCACCGCCCGCAAGCACATGCACGCCGAACGCGACGAAGACCACCAGCGTCGCGACCGCGAGCGCTCGGGCGATCCAGGTGGCCCATGACCGGCCGAGCAGCGCAGCGAGGCCTGCGAGCACGTAGGCGAAGCCCGCGCCGAAGTTGAACAGCAGCACGAACGAGACGACGTTGCCGGCCTCCTGTCGAGCGGCGGGGCCGCCGAAGAGGACGTGTCCCCCCTCGACCAACGTCGCGACGCCGAACAGGACGGCTGTCGCGCCGAGCGCCCAGCGGCCAAGCCTCAAGCGTGGTTGGGGATAGGAAACCGTCGCGCCGGTCATGTCGCGCTCCTTGCGTCACCCCAGTGCTTCAGCGCGAGCACGCCGGTGAGCACCACGGAGGCCGTCATCGACACGGCGCCGAGCAACACGAAGATCGGCGAGAGCCCGAGGTACACCTCACCGAGAATGCCGGCGGGCATCAGGAGGCCCGCGAGGCCGAGCCCGGCCGCCGCGGTGCGCGCCCTGTCACTCGCCGTCGCGAGACGCACGAGCACGAACCCCAGCGCGAGGTTGAGCAGCGCGAACAGGTTCCCGTGTACGTGCGCGAGGCGGGCCTCGAAGTGCTTACCAACCGAGTAGCTGGCGACCCAGGCTTCCTTGTCAGGCGCGAAGTCACGCAGGTAGATGAGGAGAAACCCGTAGAGCATGAAGCCCGCCATGACGAGCAGGCCCACGCCGACGTTGTAGCGACCGGTCTTCATTGGTGATGCTCCTCTCCACGTCCGAGGTGATGAACGAGCAGCACGAGATCGGTCCCGGTGTCCGGCTCGACGGAGTGCGGAACGTTCGGCGCAAGGACGACCGCGTGTGTGGGGTCGAGGCGCAGCCGCTCGGCGCCGGCCACCACGGTGCCGCTACCGTGAAGCGCCGTGATCGTCACCGGCACCTCGGAGTGGTGCGTCGGCAGCACGGTGCCGGCCCGAAGCACGATGCTCGCGAGCTTCAACGCGGGCTCGTCGACGAGCACCCGAACTTCGCGCGGCTCGCCCGCGCTCGGCGTGCCGGGGAGCTCGACGACGCGACTTGCTGGTCCGCCAAGCGTGGGTGCGTGGTGCTGCGCCGCGGACTGCGTGGCACAGCCGCCCAGCGACAGCGCAGCGACCGCGACAGTGGAGGCGAGAATCAGACGCATCATGGGGAACTCTTTCTGCTCGACGTGGGAGCGACAGCGGGCGAACGGAGGAGCGCGAGCAGGCTGCCCAGAACTGCGCGCGCTTCGGCATCTCGCTGCCGAGCCTTCGAGGGAGAGAGCGCGAGCATCTGCACCGTGCCCATGACGATCGGTGCGAGCGTCTCGGCGGGGAGATCTGAGCGCAGCTCGCCTGCGTCCTGGCCCTCGCGCACGCACTCGAGCACGAACGCACGCGTCTTCTGCACGCAGGCCGCGAGGCGGGCCGAGCCGCTCTCAGGGAGCGCGAGTAGAAACTGCTCCGAGAGAACGAGCCGCAGAATACCGAGCTGATTGCCCACCGCGGTGCTTCGAGCCTCGACGAAACGTTCGAGGCGCTCAACGGGCGGAAGCGTCGATGGCGGGTAGGTGGACTCGAGAACAGCTTCGACGCGCGTCACGACCGCGTCGAGCAGCGCTTCGAGCGATGCGAAGTGCCTGAAGATCGCGCCGGTCGAGAGTCCGACCTGCGCCGCGAGGCTGCGCGTGGTCAGAGCCGCGATGCCCTTGGTCGCGATGATGTGCAGCGCGGCGTCGGTCAGCTCGACCTGTCGGTCCAAGGATGTGCGCCGAAGCTCGCCCATACCGAGGAGAGTAAGCACTTACTTGCTTACAGGCAAGTCTGCGCGCGCAAGTAATCGGAATAATTGTTGTTGGCTGTCCACGAGCCGGCGCCGTGACTCTCCGCTTCGGAGGTTCGGGTTGGGGGACGGGAGAGAGGGACCCCGGAACGGGCGCCCGATCCTGCCCTGGCTTCCACCTTCCCCTCTCCAACGAGGCTGCCCTCGTACCCGCCGATGACCGGTGGGTCGCGAGGAGACAGCCCATGAAGACCCAGTCCACCACCGCCACCGACTGCCGCTGCAAGGCCTGCGGCGCCCTCTTGGCGAAGCGCGATCGCGACGGCCTCACCATCCGGCGCGGCGACATGCAGGTCGTCGTCAGTGGCGACAGCACGGTCGCCGTCACCTGCTACCGCGACCGCTGCCGCACGTTGAACGTCCTCGCGTCGCGCACGCCGATGCCGCCGACGCCCGTGCCCGCGCTCCCGAGGGCGAGCGCCGCGTAGCTCGCGGCGCCCTCCTTCACCTCAAGTCCACCGAGCGCATGACGCCCTAACCACGGCCCCAAGGAGCGCCTGACGCCCGCCGGAAAGGCGGCGCGTCATGCGCGCACGTTGGGAGGCGCTGCATGCAGCCCTCGACCGTTCCGTTCGTTCTCTTCAGGCAGAGCAGGCGTTTCAACAGGCAAGGCAGCACCCCGCGCTCGCGCGCTTCGACCAGCCCTTCGAGGTGGTCGAGTACCTCGCGAGCAAGGGCGGCGACCTCGACGAGAAGGATCGCCTCCTCGGCGTGCTCGTGACCCTCGTGCAGCGGCGCGAGCACCACGAGCTCGTGAGCGGGCTCCTGTGGCTCGGGCTCTGGCCCGGCCTCGACGCCGTCTACCGGCGGCGGCAGCGCAACTTCCGGGGACAGCCCGAGGAGCTGATCGCCGAGCTGGCCGACGTCTTCACGGGCATCATCGAGCGGCTCGACCTCGAGGTTGTCCACCGCGTGGCCGCGACGCTCGTGCGCAGCACCGCGCGCGACCTCATCGATCGCCGCCGCCGCGTGTGGGCCGACGCTGACCGGATCGTCTACCGGGACACCTTCGAGCCGGTACGTGACCAGGACGACCGCATCATCGTCGCGAGCCACCTCGACCGCCTTGCGCGCGCCGAGTGGGAGGCGTCGCAGGCGGAAGCTCCGCTCGGGCTGACGCAGGGGCTGTCGTTCGAGGACGACGTCGCCGAGCTGCGCGTGTGGCTCACCGAGATCATCGGCGCCGACGCCGAGCTGCTGCTCGCGGTGCTGGTTCTAGACGAGAACCAGCGCGAGGCCGCCCAGCGCCTCGGGCTCTCGCACGACGCCGCTCGCAAGCGCTTCCAGCGCGCGCTCGGCCGACTCCGCGAGCACCTCGCGAGCTCGCTGTCCCACTCCGACCTCGCGGGCCGCGTTTGCCTCCCCACGAACCGGATGAACCGCCCGGAGGAGCCGACCGCATGACCCACGAACCGATCCCCATCCACGACCTGCCCGGCGACGAGGACTTCATCCGCCTGCCGGGCCTCTTCCGACGCTGGGAGCTGCACGACGTCATCGAGCTCGGCGCGGACTTCCACCTCGAAGACGCCGGCGAGGCCGCCGACGGGACGCAGCTCATCGCCGTGTACCGGCGCGAGCGACGCAGCACCCGCAACACGACCACCGACAGCAGCAGCACCACCAACCCCAACAAGAAGGAGCAGTGACCAATGACGAACAGCATGTGGCAGCAGACCGAAGAGATGGCGAAGAAGCACGACCAGGGCGGCTCGCTCTGGCTCAAGCTCGCGGGCGATGGCGACAAGGCCGTCGTCGTCTTCCTGGGTGAGCCGCACCCGCGCGAGGTGGCCTTCGTCGACGGCAAGTATGTCGAGGTCGACGAGAAGATGAAGGCCGCGGGCACGAAGGCCTCGCTGCGCGTCGCGCTGAACGTCGCCCTCTACGACTCGAAGGAGGTGAAGGTACTCGAGCAGGGCGTGATGTTCTTCAAGGACCTCGTCCGCGTCCGCGAGAAGTACGGCCTCGAGAAGTGGGCCTTCGAGATCCAGCGCCACGGCGCCGCGAAGGACCCGAAGACCACGTACTCAATCCTCCCGGAGCACCAGCTCTCGGTCGAGCAGCAGAAGGCCTTCCAGGCGCTCCCGCAGCACGACCTCGCGAAGCTCTACTCCGGCGAGGGGGACAGCGGCGGCGCGAAGGGTGGCCAGTCGCTCGACAGCTACGACAAGAAGAGCGACGCGAAGGGCGACGGCACCGTGGCCCCCAACGTCGCGCAGGGGCTCGTCACTGCGCTCAAGGCGCTGCCGCGCGAGGCGACGGACAAGTTCCTCGCGAAGTTCGGCGTCCAGCGCATCAAGGACCTGCCGACGTCGCAGGTGGAGAAGGCGCGCGCGTTCGTCGAGCAGCTCCAGATGGAGAGCGCCGCGCCCGCCGCCGCCGAGACCGAGGTCGATCCCTTCGCCTGAGCGAGCCGCGAGGAGCCACCGATGAATGACTACCTCTCCGAGGTCTTCGGGGACGGCGGGCTCTTCGCCTCGCGGTTCCCCGGCTACGAGATGCGCGAGGGCCAGGTGGCGCTCGCCCGCATGGTCGACGAGGCCATGCGCGGCGGGCGTCACGCCCTCGGCGAAGGGCCGTGCGGAACCGGCAAGTCGGTCGCGTACGCGGTGCCGGCCGTTCACCACGCGCACCACGAGAAGAAGCGCGTCGTGATCGCGACCGCTAACATCGCGCTGCAGGAGCAGCTCGTCAGGAAGGACCTGCCGATGCTCGCGAGCGTGCTGCCGTGGCCGTTCACGTTCGCGCTGCTGAAGGGTCGCAACAACTACGTCTGCCTCGACCGCATGGCCGAGAGCGAAGCGCGCGGAGAGCTGCGTGGCCTTTACTTCGACGACCAACAACGACAGGTCGACGAGGTGCTCGCGTGGGCCGAGGCGACGAAGACGGGCGACGTCTCAGAGCTGGCGTTCATCCCGCACGCTCAGGTCTGGTCGCGCTTCTCGGTCGGCTCCGAGGAGTGCAAGGGCGACGGCTGCCCGTTCCGGGACGACTGCTACGCCGAGCGCGCGAAGGCGACGGCGCAGGGCGCGGACCTCGTCGTCACGAACTACCACATGCTCTTCGCGCACCTCGCCGTGCGCCGGGCGACGGGACAAGACCTGGTGCTGCCTGCGTTCGACCTGCTCGTGCTCGACGAGGCGCACGAGGCACCGGAGATCGCCCGCGAGTTCTTCGGCTTCACGCTGTCGGAGCACACCTTCGGGCGGCTCGCCTCGGCGGCGGCTGACCTCGGGAACAAGCAGCTCGCCGGGGAGCTTCGCCAGGAGGCGCAGCGCCTGTTCGCGACGCTCGCCGACTTCGCCCGCTCACCCCGGTACAGGAAGCGGCTAAAGGCGCCGGCCTTCGCCAACGACGCGGCCCTCCAGCGCGCCCTTGGCAAGCTCGTGGCGCTCGCGAAGGGCCGCGCCGAAGACGAGCTCGCGGACAAGAAGGAGCGCGCCACCGCGCGCAACCTGGCCAAGAACGCGGCGACAGCCGCCGCGCGCCTCTCCGAGGGACTCGCGCAGGCGAACCCCGCCTGCGTCTACTGGCTCGACATCGACAACAAGAGGCGCACCAAGCTCCGGTCGAAGCCCATCGACGTGAGCGAACTGCTGCGCGAGGAGCTGTTCGCGCGCTGCCCGTCGGTATCGCTGGTGTCGGCCACGCTTACCACCTCAGGCACCTTCGACTTCGTGCGCCGCGAGCTCGGCGTGCCCGAGGGCGCGCTCGAGGTCGTCGCCGAGACGCCGTTCGACTTCGCGTCCCAGGCGCTCCTCGTTGTGCCCGAACGGCTGCCGGACCCCCGCGACGCCGAGTTCATCGACGAGGCCGCGCGCATCTTCCAGCACGTCGTCGACGTCTGCGACGGCCGCACGCTGGGCCTCTTCACGTCGTACCGGAACCTGAACGCGTTCTACGAGCGGCTCGACGGGCGCGAGCACCGCGTGTTGCGCCAGGGCGAGCTACCGCGCGCGGAGCTGACGCGCCTCTTCAAGGAGGACGTCGGCTCCATCCTCCTCGGGACCGAGAGCTTCTGGACCGGCATCGACGTCGCGGGCGAGGCGCTCACCGGGCTCGTCATCGACAAGCTGCCGTTCCCGCCGCCCGACGACCCGGTCATCGACGCCATCTGCGAGCGCGATCCGCGCGCCTTCGACAACTACCTCGTGCCGCTCGCCATCATCGCGCTGCGCCAGGGTGTGGGGCGTCTCATCCGCTGCAAGACCGACGTGGGCGTCGCCGTCATCCTCGACAAGCGCATCGCGGAGAAGGGCTACGGGAAGAAGTTCCTCAAGAGCCTGCCGCCGATGCTCACCACCCGGCGCGTCGAGAACATCACCCGCTTCCTCGAGGAGGCTGCCTATGCGCGCGCGAGTTGATGCGGCGCTGACGCTCGACGCCCGGGATGTGCCGCCGAAGGTCGTCGAGCGCCTGTGTCGAATGCTGTCGTTCCCGAATCCCGCGTTCCTCGACCGGCTTCGCCTCGGGCTGAACCCCGGCGCCGAGCTCGAGACGGTCTGCTTCGTCGAGCAGGAGGGAGGGAAGCTGCGTCTCCCGCGCGGGGCCATCCACGTGCTCCGGCGCGCGGCCGCACAGGACGGGCTCATCGTCGCCTGCGAGGACGCGCGCGTGCTGCCCGAAGCGACGCTCGACGTGCCCGCCCTCGGCCTCCGCGACTACCAGTCGGCGGCGGTCGAGAAGCTCGCGAAAGTCACGCAGGGCACGGTCGTCATCCCGTGCGGTGGCGGCAAGACGCGCGTGGGCATGGGGGCGATCGCCAAGCTGCGCACGCCGACGCTCATCCTCGTCCACACCCTCGACCTCGCCGAGCAGTGGCTCGGGGAGCTGAAGGACAAGCTCGGCCTCGACGCAGGGCTCATCGGCGATGGCGAAGAGCGCTCCGCGCCCGTGACAGTCGCCGTCATCCAGGCGTTGGTGCGCTGGGAGCCCGCTAAGCTCGACGCCTTCCTCGGCGGCTTCGGCCTGCTCATCCTCGACGAGGCCCACCACGTTGCCGCGAGCACGTTCCACTCGGTCGTCGATCGCTGCCCCGCGCGCTACCGCCTCGGGCTCACCGCGACGCCCGAGCGCGAAGATGGGCTGACCGCGCTGCTCGACCTGTTCATGGGCGCGCCGCTCGTCACCGTCACGCACGACGAGCTGGTCGCGGCGGGCGTTCTCACGGTGCCCGACATCCACAGCGTCGAGACGGACTTCACGTACCTCTACACGGGCGCCGAGGACTACGCGCCGATGCTCGCCGCCGTCGCGAGCGATCCCGCGCGCAACGCGCTCATCGTCGAGCACGTCGCTCGCGAAGCCCATGCCGGCCACGTCTGCCTCGTGCTCTCCGGCCGCATCGACCACTGCCACGCGCTCGCCGAGGCCGTCGAGGCCGAGGGCGTCTCGGCGGCGGTGCTCACCGGGGAGGTCAAGCGCGCGGTCCGCAAGGAGCTGCTCGATCGCGCTCGCGCCGGAGAGCTGGCGGTCATCGTCGCCACCAGCCTCGCCGACGAAGGCCTCGACCTGCCGCGCCTCTCCCGCGTGTTCCTCGCGTACCCCGGCCGCGCGCGCGGTCGCACCGTGCAGCGCCTCGGGCGCCTGATGCGCCCGCATGCCGAGAAGACCGACGCCGCCCTCTTCGACTTCGTCGACCGCAAGGTGCCGCTCCTGCGTCGCCACCACCTCGAGCGCCGGAAGCTCTACGCCGAGGTGCTGGGCGTGCCTGCGTCGAAGCTCGGCACGCGCAAGGGAGCCGCATGAGCGCGCTCGGCCCCGACGAGAGCACCATCCGCACAACGTGGCGCTGGCTCGCCCACGGCGCGCACGGCGTCTCGGAGGTGCGCGTCATCCGCCCTGCGGGCGGCATCGTCGGCATCGGCTTCTTTGACGACGAGGAGGCCTTCGTCCGCGAGTGCGTGCGCACCAACGCGGCGGGCAACGTCTACGTCGGCATCCAGCCGCGCCCACGCCGCCTCTTCGACGCCGCGCCGAACGTTGTGCGCCCGCTCAAGACCGGCGCTGGCCGCAAAGACATCGAGGTCATCACCGCGACGGTCATCGACCTCGACCCGGTGCGTCCGAAGGACACCGCCAGCACCGACGCCGAGCTGGCGCTCGCGATGGCCGCCGCGAACGAGGCGATCGGATGGTGCGAGTCCGAGGGGCTCGTGCGCCCGCGCCTGATGATGAGCGGCAACGGCGCGCAGCTCTGGTTCGCGTTGCCGCCCACGGTGCTCGAGGGCGAGCGCCGCGAGCGGCTCCAGGCCGGGCTCAAGGCCTTCGAGACGAAGGTCCGCGAGCGCGCGCAGACCGACGCCGTCCACGTCGACTCCATCCACGACGTCGCCCGCATCATCAAGGTCATCGGCACGGTCAGCCACAAGGGCGACGGCCAGGGCGACCGCCCGCACCGCGTGAGCGCCGCGCTCTCCGGCTTCGACCGCGTTGAGGACGAGAGGCTCCTCGCGCGTCTCGACGTCGAACCCGAGCCCACGCTGCCCGTCGCGGCCCCACGTGTGTCGCTGCCGGTCGTCGGCAACGTGCCCGCGCCGGGCACCATCAAGGCGAAGCGCACGCCCGAAGGCGAGTACGACTGGGAGCACCCGGTCGAGATGTGCGGTCCGGTGCAGCGCCTCTGGGACCACGGCGCAGAGGATCGCAGCGTCGCCATCTTCGACATGGTGCGCTTCTTCGCGCACAAGGGACTCGGTCTCGACGAGCTCACCGAGCTGATCCTCGAGTGGGATCGCCGTGGCGAGAGGATGGGCAAGCTGCGCGGACGCGACGGCGTGCGGTACATCGCGAAGGCCCACGAGAAGGTGCTCGCCACCGCGCGCGCCGACGGCTCCATCGCGCCGCCGTGCCACTCGCTCCAGAAGATCGGCTTCTGCAAGGTGAACGTCGAGCCGACGGCGCGGTGCGATCTCTACGACGTCGTCTTCGACATCGAGAAGGCGATCGAAGCCGTGCCCGCCGACACGCCCGCGCGCGAGCTGGAGTACCGGCTCAAACCGATCCTCGACGCCATCGCGCACCGCGACCCGTCGGTGCAGTCGAAGTACCTCGGCGCCGTCGAGAAGCGCTTCGGGCTGAAGGCCAAGGACCTGCGCAAAGCGGTCGCCAAGGCAGCCACCACGCCCGCGCGCGAGGCCGGCGAGGGCGCCGATCCCGAGAGCAGCGACGAGGACATGGAGGGCGCGATCTTCGAGGACGCGTCCTGCTACTACTGCATGACCGCGCGCGGCGAGTCGAAGGTCATCTCGTCGTTCACCATCGAGCCGACGATGCGCGTCCTCACCGAAGACGGCGAGATGATCTTCGGCGACGCGCTCACCGACAAGCACGGCAAGGTGCCGGGGCTGCGCCTCCCGCTCACCGCGTTTCACAGCAAGCGCGACCTCATTCGCCAGCTCCCCTCCGCTGACCTCCAGTGGACCGGCAGCGACAACAACGTCCAGGGGCTCCTGCGGGTGCTCGCGCGCCGGGACATCCCGCGTCGTCCGGGCTCCAACATGCTCGGCGACTACAAGAAGGGCGAGCACCACGTCTGGCTCGGGCCGAACTGCGCCATCGGAAAGGAGGGCTTCATGGAACCGTCACCCGTGATGTACGTCCCGAGCGGCGCCTCGCTCGACAAGCGCATCGCCTACGTGAAGGTCGACGAGGACACGTTCCTCGAGGTCGCGGCGACGGTCTTTCGCTGCCTGCCGCAGGTGAATCGGCCCGAGGTGATGCTGCCCGTCATCGGCTGGTTCTTCGCCACGGCGATGAAGCCGCGCTTCATGGAGAGGGTCGGCACGTTCCCGACGCTCTTTGTGTGGGGCACGCAGGGCTCGGGCAAGTCGAGCCTCTGCATCGACATCATGTGGCCCCTCTTCGGCATCCGCGACGCCGAGCCGTACTCCGCGACGGAGACCGAGTTCGCGCTCCTCAAGCTCCTCACGTCGACGCGCTCGGTGCCCGTCTTCATCGACGAGTACAAGCCCTACGACATGCAGCGCCAGCGGCTGAACACCCTGCATCGCTACCTGCGCCGCCTGTACCGAGGCGAGACCGAGGAGCGCGGGCGTCCCGACCTCAAGGTGAACAGCTACCACCTGCAGGCGCCCGTCTGCGTCGCGGGCGAGACGCGTCCCACGGAGGCCGCGCTGCTCGAGCGCATCGTCACCGCGAACCCCGACAAGACGACGCTCGCGCAGAACCCGACCGCGCGCGCCGCCTACAAGGAGCTGCGGTCGGTGGACCTGGTGCTCTTCGCACCGCGCTACATCCAGTTCTGCCTCGGGCGCGACTTCGACGCCGACCTCGAGGTCGCGCGCGCCGTGGCCAAGGCGCTCCTCGACGGCCGCAAGGTGCCCGTGCGCATCGTCGAGAACCTCACGGCCATGCTGCTCGGCGTGCATCTCTTCGAGGAGTTCGCCAAGCACTGCGGCTGCGAGCTCCCCGACGAGCTCGGCGTCGAAGCAGCCGTCAACGCCATCCTCGAGGACGTGCTCGAGACCGATCACGGCGTGAAGAACGCCCTCGACCACTTCCTCGAGATGCTCGGTGTGATGGCCGTGCAGGGAGACCTCAAGCACAACGTCCACTACGTGTTCGAGGACGGGCACCTCGCCGTCCACCTCGAGAGCGCCTACGACGCCTTCCGCGCGCACTGCAAGCGCGTCGACTACGAGGGCGAGATGGTGGACCTGAAGGCGCTGCGGCGCCTCGTCACCGAGAGCAAGAAGCAGGGCGGCTTCGTCACCGCCGAGAGCGAGCGCGTCACCTTCGACAGCGGGCGGCGCCGCGCGTTCCTCGTGGACCTCAGCAAGACCAAGGTCGTCACCGCCGACGACTTCCCGACGCCCGAGGCGGGCGGCAGCGGCTTCCGCGACAACTTCAAGGGCCGCTACGGGCGCGACGACTCATGATTTCAACGCCTTGTCGTCGGGCAGCGGCACGCCGAGTGCGCGGGCCTCGCCGAGCATCTTGATCGCCTTGGCGCGCGCCTGCGCCTTGTTGTGCGCGAGCTCGTCGCTGCCCGAGGTCTTCCGCTTGCTTTTGGCGGGCTTCTCCTCGCGCGGCTCACTCTGCTTTTCGCCGAGGAGCCGGAGGTTCGCGAGGCTCGGGTCGAAGTGGACGTGGCGCGGGTTGATCGGCAGGCGCAGCATCCCCGGGCGGTCCGTCGACGACTGGAGGAGCGCCTTGCGCTCGGCGGCGGTCATGCCGGCGTACCCGTCAGGCTGGTCCGCGACGAGCGCGTTGCGTAGGTCGACGAGATCCACCTCGCGCTCGTCGAGCTGGAGGTGCGGGGCCTTCTTCAGCCAGCCGCCTTCCTCGACGTCGGGGCCTGCCACCCGCGCCGCCGCGAGCCTGAGGAGCCGCGCGAACTTCGCGTCGCTGACGCGGAAGGCCGCGAGCAACTCGCCGTTGAGGCGGACCACGTGGCGCTCCGGCTCGGAGGCGAACACCAGCTCGACGTCCTCGAAGAGCGCCTCCTTGGCCTTCGCGCGGGCCGCCCACGACTCGGGCCAGAGCAGCTTCAGCGCGCGGTGCAGCCGGAGCCCGGGCGCGTCGAGCCCAAGCTCGGCGTGGCCTGCACCTACGAGCCGCGCGTCCGTTCGCCCCGCGACGACCACCGCGACCGCGTCGGCGCCCGACGCGCGCCGCAGCTCGAGGATCGCCCCGCGCTGCCCGCTCCCCTCGCCGGTGGCGACCACCACCAGGGTGCGCCCCACGCGGCGCTCCAGGACCCCGAGGGGCAGCAGCCCTTCGAGCGCGTCGACGCCGGTGCCTGCGAGCGCCTCCTCGGCGCACACGCGCGCCACCACGGGCCCAAGGGCCGCCGCGCGATCGAGGGCGAGCACGGCGAGCTCGGTCTTCGTCAGCGGGATGGGTTCGCACTCGGCCGGAACGTTCCCGCAGACCGCGACGAACCCGCCGTCGCGCTCGTGGACCTGGCGCGGGCAGCCCTCGCCGCCGCCGTTGGGACACGGGAACACCCCGGCGCGCTCGCCGGTGGGCTTCAGGTGGGGCTTGAGCAGCGCAAGGTCCTGGCCAAAGCGCTCCTGCCACTCGGCGAGGACCGCGCAGCTCCAGGGCGCCGCCTCAAGCGACCGCTGCAGCCGCAGCAGAGTCTGCATCCTGCGCCTCCGGTGCCGACCTCACGAAGCCGCGGGCCGTGAGCCACGCCTCGACGACGCTCGAGTCGGAGTCGCGGGTGTAGCTCGCGATGTTCTGGGGACGGATGGTCACGGTGCGCGGCGTCTTCGCGTCCGTGAACTTCACGAGGAAGCTCGCCTTCACGAGGCGTCCCTTGGGCAGCTCCTTCTTGCGTCCCTTGAGCGCCTCGAAGAGGTCCTTCGCGCGACGGATCTCGATCTCGCCCTGGGGCCCGCCCCAGAGGATCTGCACCTCCTTCAGCGTGATGGTGTCGATGCCCTCGACGTCGCTGCAGATGAGCGCGTCGGGACCGTCGTCCTGCAAAGGCGCGAGCCTGTACTTGGCGGTGTTCGGAAACCGCTTCGGGTCGCCGAAGAGCAGCTCGCCGAACAGCTCGCGGTAGAGCGCGACCAGCTTTTTGTTGCCCTCGGCGTTCACCGACAGTTCGCCGAGCCCCTGGTCGTACTTGAGCACGTCGTACTTCTCGGGCCGGTAGTAGACCGAGGTCATCCCCGTCTTCTCGATGGAGCCCTCGCGCTTGAAGGGATCGCCACGACGCACGAGGAACCAAACGCCGTCGGGACGCGGGAACACGAAGAGCTTGCAGGTCCGCCCGCGCTTCATCGCCTCGAGTCGAATGCCGAGCGCGTCCTCGCAGGCGCGCAGCTTCTTGGCTCCGGGCGCCCGGTACTTCGTGTCGACGCCGTCCGGCGACTGGAAGTACTCGAACGTCCGGCGGCGCTGCAGGAGGAAGTGCTCGGCGTGCTTCTGCTCGAGCAGGGCGGGCGCGCGCAGCCGCACCTGCACCGCGACGTCAGCGGGCGTCGGCTCGTCGCCGACGTCGAGCTTCACGCCCGCGGCGGCAGCCGCCTCCAGGAGACCGTCCATCGCGTCGGCCGTGGCCATCTCGTCGACGTAGTAGAGGTCGTCGATCAGCTCGCTCGGCGTCTGCTCGTCGGGCGTCATCAGCACGGCAGCGATGGCCTCGTAGTCGGGGCCGTGCCCGTTGAACGAGCCGAAGTCGACGCCGCGCGTCGCGAAGTAGGCGGCGTGCTTGTCGAGCAGGTCCATCAGGTACTTGGCCTGCACGGCTTGCAGCGACTCGGCGCTGGAGAAGTGTCGGAGCGTGAACGTGGCCATGCTCAGCCCTCCTCGCGAGCGAAGAGGACGCCGCGAAGCGACGTCGGGTTGTGGGCGGTGGCGGTGAGCTGCATGGCGACGTCTCCTGTGAACTGTGAACTAAACCGTGGACACTCCGAGCACGGCAAAGCCGTGCGGCTACAGCAGGCTCCTCTGCGGGTTCGACGCGTCGAGGACGAGGTTCAGGTCCAAGAGGCGGTAACGCATCGCCTCGTTCGACACGTTCGTGAAGTTGCCCTTCGTCATGACCTCGGTGGCGAGGTCGCGGAGCTTCTCGTCGAGCGCGCGAGCCTTCCGCTTCGCCTCGACGTCTTCCCAAGTTGGCAGCGTGTCGCCGCAGAGCGCACGCACGGTGGCGCGCACGTCGGCCGCAGGCATGAGGAGCGCGGCGGCGAACCTGTCCGCCTGCCATTCGGCGGGTGCCTTCTTCTGGCTGGAGCGGCAGAAGATGGTGGGCTGCTGGCGCACGTCGTCCTTGCCGAACAGCGTGGCGGTGACCTGCTCCATCTCGATGAGCGGGCGGTGCAGGTACCAGTGCCCACCCTCGTGGGCGAGCGTGAAGGCGAGGCGCCCCTCCTTGCCCTCGATCATCAGGGACTCGTCGATGAAGACCCGCTGGTCCTTGATGAACGTCGCGCCGAGCACGTCGGGCACGCCGATGAAGTCGGGCAGGTCGATGTAGACGAGGTCGAGCTCGAAGTAGCCCTCGAGGATGTTCTCGACGTCGATGGGCGCGCGCACGGGCTTGCCCTTGTCCTTGGCGTACTTGTGCAGCAGCTCGTTGGCTGCGCGCTCGACCTGCTTCTCGTGCATGAAGGGGACCTTCAGCTCTGGAATCATTTGCCCCCCTTCTTCTTCGTCTCGAGCCACTCCAGGAACTCCGCGCCCGTCACGTTCTGCTCGCGGGCGCGCCGCAACATCACGGGCATGTCCGGGTCCGCCTTGATCAGCTTCTCGACGTCCTCTGGCACGCGGCCGGCGAGCTGCATCAGCTCGTCGAGGTTGTCCTCCAGCACCTCTGCCAGTGCGCGGAGCGTCTTCTCCGTGGGCGGGCTCGGGTCGAGGCAGTTCTCGACGCGCGACAGGTACGTCGGCGACACGCCGACCTTGTTCGCCGTCTCGCGAAGGCTCAGGTCGCGGGCGATGCGCACGCGCTTCAGTCGATGTCCGAGTTTCTCTCGCTTGACCATTTCGCTCGCTCGTCCCGGGCGGCAGGCCCGGGATGTAGTGTGCAGTAGATACTGCACACTACACACCCGGCGCAAGAGGGATCAGGCAGTGGATGATCTCCCTGTCCCACCGCGACCATCGGGACCGCGTTTTCCGTCCCATGAACGCGATCCCGACGCCGCCCGCGAGCGCGGCCGCACTTGCCACCGAGAGCGCCGAGGAGCGCCGCGCCGACGGTGAGCGCCGCCTCGACGAGGCCGCGTCCATCCTCGCCAAGACGCTGCTCGACATGTGGCGGCGCGAGCACCGCGCACGACGAGAAGCAGCCAGCGGAGGTGCGTCGTGAGGTCGGCGCTCTCGCGGGCTCTCGCCTTGTCTTCCACCGGGGAAGAAGCCGTCATGCCCGAGGCGCGCGAGCACGGTGCTCTCGCGAACCACGGAGGCACGATGAACAAAGCGACCACGAGATCCCGCGCCGAGATGCGCAGGCTCGACGACATGCCGAGCCAGCTCGCCGCGCTCGAGACCATGAACGTCCCGGCGCTCGCCGAGAAGTACCGCGAGCTGTACGGCGAGCCAACCCGCTCGCGGAACCGGGCGTACCTGAAGAAGCGCCTGGCCTGGCGCATCGAGGCGAACTTCCAGGGCGACCTCTCGCAGGGCGCCATCGCACGCATCCAGCAGCTCGGCGACCAACTCCCTGAGCGCTGGCAGATGCGCCTTGGGCAGCCCGCGAGCGAACCTGCCGCAGCGAGCGACGCCGCGTCGAAGCTCGACGCGGCGCTGAGCACCGCGATGACGGAGCCTCGCGATCCGCGCGTGCCCCCGGTGGGCACCGTCGTGCGCCGCGTCTTCGATGGCAAGACCCACGAGGTGACGGTCTGCGTCGAGGGCTTCGAGTACGAGGGGCGCAAGTACAAGACGCTCTCGGCTATCGCGAACCAGATCGCTGGCTCGCGATGGAACGGCTTCCTCTTCTTCGGGCTCAAGAAGCGCGGCGACGCCGCGAGCGAGGAGAGCGCGGCATGAGCAGCGACTTCTTCCGCACCCGCATGGGCCAGACGTTCTACGAAGCGACGATGCCGTCGCTCGTCCGCGAGCTGGCGCGCCTGAACCAGAATCTCGAGCGGCTCGTCGCCATCGCAGAGAAGCGAGAGGCAAAGCCGGCCGAGCCCGCGCCCGTCGCGACCTCGCCGGAGGAGCGATGAGCCGGCGCCCCACCAGGAGCAGCGTCGAGCCCGAGACGAGGCGCGTCGCCATCTACACGCGCAAGTCGACGACGATGGGGCTTGAGCAAGAGTTCAACTCCCTCGACTCCCAGCGCGAGTCCTGCCTCGCGTACATCCAGCGCCAGCCGGGCTGGAAGCTCGTCGACGAGCGCTACGACGACGGCGGCTTCACGGGCGCGAACATCGACCGCCCCGCGTTTACGCGCCTGATGGCCGACGTCGAGGCGGGCAAGGTCGACGTCATCGTCGTCTACAAAGTCGACCGCCTCTCGCGCTCGCTCCTCGACTTCGTGAAGGTGATGGAGCGCCTCGGAGCCGCGGGCGCCTCGTTCGTCTCGGTGACGCAGAACTTCTCGACAGCCGACGCGATGGGCCGGCTGACGATGAACATGCTGATGTCCTTCGCCGAGTTCGAACGGGAGATGATCAGCGAGCGCACCCGCGACAAGATCGCCGGCGCCCGTCGCAAGGGGAAGTGGACGGGCGGGCCGGTGCCCTACGGCTACTCGGTGAAGGACAAGAAGCTCCTCGTCAACGAGCTCGAGGCGCGCGTCGTCCGCGAGGCCTTCGACCTGTTCCTGATGCACCGCCAGCAGGCGAAGGTGGCGCACCTGCTGAACGAGCGGATGCTCCTGCCGCGCGGCTCCAAGGTCACCAAGAAGCTCGCGTGGTCGAAGGAGGGCATCGGCCGCATCCTCAAGAGCCCGATCTACGCGGGCTTCATGATGTACGGCGACGAGCTGCACCCCGGCGAGCACCCGCCGCTGATCGAGGAGTCCACCTACCGCGCCGCCCAGGCCATCCTCGCGGGCACGAGCCGCGTGGTGCGGTGGACCGGCACGAACCCCGACTACGTCCTGCGCAGCCTCGTGCGCTGCGCGCTCTGCGGCGAGATGATGTGCCCGGGCTCGACGACGAAGCCCTCCACCGGGAAGACGCACAGGTACTACCGCTGTTCGCGGCGCGAGAAGTACGGCAAGGACCAGTGCGCCGGAAGGCCGCTGCCGGCCGCTGCGCTCGAGGAGTTCGTCGTCGCCCGCATCTCGAACGCGACCGCCGACGGCTCGCTGGCCGAGCGCGTCGCGAAGCACCTCGAGACGCTCACCGCCGGCAAGGGCGAGGACTTCGGCAAGCTGCGCGCGGAGCTGGCGACGAAGATCGCCGAGTCTTCGGCAAACGCCTCCCGGCTCACCGACGAGTTGGTGCGCCTCGACGGGCGTGCGCGTGAGCTCGTCGAGCAGAAGCTCGGCGTCGAGGCTGACCGTCTTGCTGCGAGCGAGCAGCAGCTCCGCGACCTCGAGCGCGACGCCGCCGAGCTGGAGATCGCCAGGAAGGACCACGCCTGGTTCGTCGCCGCGCTCCGCGACTTCGCCAAGGTCTGGGTGAACATGTCGCCCGAGAACCAGGGGCGCTTCCTGCGGGCGCTCATCGACAAGGTGGTGGTCGACGAGGACAAGGGCACGTGCCGCGTCGAGCTGATCGACTTCGGCGCCGCCTCGGGCACGAAGGAGGCAGCGTGAGCGACCGACAGACCAGCGACGAGGGCGCGAGGAAGAACACGCCGAGCGACTACCGGGTGATCGAGGAGCCGATCTTCTGGCGCCGAAGCCGCAGCGTGGAGCTCACCCCGACGCCGCCGCCCGACAGGCCCGAGCCCGTGCGACGTCCCGCCAAGGTCGCCCGGCAGCTCGCCCTCGCGCACCACCTGCAGGCCGCCATCGAGCGCGGGCTCGTGGCCGACCAGGCCGCCCTGGCGCGGAAGCTGGGGCTCACGCGCGCCCGGGTCACGCAGCTCTTCGACCTCCTCATGCTGGCCGCCGACCTCCAGGAGCAGGTCCTGGCCCTCGAAGCCGTCGACGGCGCCGAGCCGATGGCCGAGCGGACGCTCCGGGCGGTGGCCCACGCCGGCACGTGGGACGAGCAGCGGGCGGCGTGGGCGAAGCTCGCTTCCCGCTGACGCCCCGATACGTCCCAGACGCCGGAGAGCGCGGGCTCTTGAAGGTGCATGATGACCCCGCTCGACGCGCTCACGCCCCAGGTTCCGTCCTCCGAGATCGCGGCCCCGCTTCGCGTGGCGCTGGACGATCGGCCATCGACCCACCTGGATCCAACGGAACCCGATAAGATCGGGCGAGATCCCGTGAAACCTGTTGATTTCCTGGGGTTTGAGGCGCTATCATCCGACCGCGCCGACGCCGTCACCACGGCCGAGGAGCCCCGAGAGGGAGACCGAAGATGGACGATCGATGGCTCTCAGTCGGCGAGATCGCCGAGTACCTCGGGATCAGCAAGGACAGCGTGTACGCATGGATCGACAAGAAAGGACTTCCAGGACATCGCATCGGACGCCTCTGGAAGTTCAAGCGATCCGAGGTCGACGAGTGGGTCCACAAGGGAAAGGCCGCTGACGCACAGCGAGACGACGAGTGAGGTAACCGAGCGCATGGCGAGGAAGGCACCAACGACGACGAGTGGACGGACCGAGCGGCCCGAAGACGATGTCGTGTGCGTGGACCTCTTCTGCGGCGCGGGCGGGCTCACCCATGGTCTCATCAGCGCGGGTGTGAAGGTCCGAGCGGGCGTCGACTTCGAGGAAGCCTGTCGCCATCCCTACGAGGCCAACCACGAGGGGATCGCGTTTCACCAAGCCGACGTCGCCGAGCTCGCAGCGTCGACGGTCGCCGAGTGGTTCGGCGACGCGAAGGTGCGCGTTCTCGCTGGCTGCGCGCCCTGCCAGCCGTTCTCAACGTACGCCCTCCGCTACCAGAAGGACGAGAAGGTCGAGGACGATCAGCGTTGGAGCCTCCTCAACCACTTCGGCAGGTTGGTGAGGGAGCTGCTGCCTGACATCGTCACGATGGAGAACGTCCCCACCGTGACGAGGCACTCGGTGTTCAACAACTTCAAGAGCACGCTGGAGAGTCTCGGCTACAAGGTCTGGGTCGATGTCATCGACTGCGCCGAGTACGGGCTCCCGCAGCGCCGCAACCGTACCGTGCTGCTGGCGTCGCTCCACGGTGACATCAAACTGCGTGAGCCGGTCGCCTCCGAGGCTCGAACGGTCGAGGACGTCATCAAGGAGATGCCGGTCCTTCGCCACGGCGGCACCGACAAGAGCGACCGCTTGCATGCTGCGTCCCGCCTCTCCGACTTGAACTACGAGCGCATCCAGCACTCGAAGCCGGGAGGCACATGGCGAGATTGGCCGAAGCACCTCGTCGCCAAGTGTCACACGAAGAGCACCGGCAAGAAGTACCCCGCTGTCTACGGGCGAATGAAGTACGACGAGCCCGCGCCGACTTTGACCACGCAGTTCTATGGGTTCGGCAACGGTCGCTTCGGACACCCGACGCAGGCGCGAGGGCTCTCGCTGCGCGAGGGCGCGTTGCTCCAGGGATTCCCGAAGGACTACTCCTTCATCCCCGAAGACCAGCCGATCCAGTTCAAGGCGCTGGGCCGCATGATCGGCAACGCGGTGCCCGTCGATCTTGGACGCGTGATCGGGCAGAGCATCATCGAGCACGTGAAGCAGAGCTTCGGCGTGCGCGCCAACCATCGACACGTCGGCCAGCCCTCGCCGGCGACGAACCACCGCAGGGGGCGGAATGGCCGCGAGCGCACGGGTAGAAGCGTCGACGCCTGAAGCGCGCCGCCGCATGCAGCGCGTACGGCAGAAGAACACGTCTGCCGAGGCCGCCCTGCGCCGCGAGCTGCATGCGCGCGGCATTCGCTACCGCATCCATGTTCCCGTCCTGACCAAGCCGCGCAGGGTCGCCGACGTTGCGTTCAGCGGGCTCCGCGTCGCGGTCTTCGTCGACGGCTGCTTTTGGCACGGCTGCCCGACCCACGCGACGTGGCCGAAGCAGAATGCCGAGTTCTGGCGAGCGAAGATCGAAGCCAACATGGCGCGCGACCACGACACCGACGAGCGTCTGCGCGCCCACGGCTGGAAGGTCATCCGCGTCTGGGCACACGAGGAACCCAAGATCGCTGCGGGGCGGATCGCGCACATCCTCGAGCGCCGCCGCGAGAGGATGCGCCGCCCATGACCAACGCCGTCGCCACCCACGCATCCGTGCTCTCTTCGACGGCGCCCGAGCCCGGCCAGCTCGTCGAGGTGCGCCGCCGCCAGTGGATCGTCTCCGACGTCGATGCGTCGGCGGTCTCGCCCGAGCTGCCGAAGCGCAACCTCGTGAAGCTCGCGTCCATCGACGAGGACGCGCTCGGCGAGGAGATCGAAGTCCTGTGGGAGCTCGAACCCGGCGCCCACGTCATCGAGCGCGCGGGCCTCCCCACGCTCTCGGCGCTCGACGACCCGTCGAAGCTCGAAGCCTTTCTCGACGCCGTGCGCTGGGGCGCGGCGACCAACGCCGATCGCGGCTACCTCCAGGCGCCCTTCCGCAGCGGTGTGAGCATCGAGGACTACCAGCTCGACCCGCTCGTGCGCGCGATCGACATGGCGCGCACGAACCTACTGATCGCCGACGACGTCGGCCTTGGCAAGACCATCGAGGCCGGGCTCGTCATCCAGGAGATGCTCCTGCGCCACCGCGCGCGGACCATCCTCGTGCTCTGCCCGTCGTCGCTGCAGGAGAAGTGGCGCTCCGAAATGGCCGAGAAGTTCGGCCTCGAGTTCCGCATCGTCGATACCGACTCGGTGAAGCGCTCGCGCCGCGAGCGCGGGCTGCACGCGAATCCGTGGACCTCGTTCCCGAGGCTCATCGCCTCCATCGACTGGGCGAAGCAAGGCGAAGGCATCCGGCTCCTGCGCGACGTGCTCCCGCCACAGCCGACGTTCCCGCGCCGCTTCGACATGCTCGTCGTCGACGAGGCCCACAACGTCGCGCCCACCGTCGGCAAGTACGCCGTCGAGAGCCTTCGCACGCGGCTCGTACGCCTGCTCGCGCCCCACTTCCAGCACAAGCTCTTCCTTACCGCGACGCCGCACGACGGCTACACCGAGTCGTTCACCGCGCTCCTCGAGCTGCTCGACGACCAGCGCTTCTCGCGCAACATCCTCCCGCCCGAAGACCAGCTCGCGCGCGTGATGGTGCGGCGCCTCAAGAGCGACCTCGTCGACGCCAAGGGCAAGAAGCTCTACCCAGTGCGGCGCCTCGAAGCGCTGAACGTCGAATACACCGCCGAGGAGCGCGAGGCTCGTCAACTGCTCGAACAGTACATCGCCAGCCGCGAGAAGCAGGACGACCGCGAAGGCGCCGCCTCGCACTTCGTCCATCAGCTCCTGCGCAAACGCCTTGCGTCGTCGCCCGCCGCGTTCATGTCGACGCTCGCGCGGCACACGGCCACGATCGAGGGCAAGGGCGAGGCGCGCCGCACCTCGGGGCTCGACGAACGCATCCTCCGGCGCGCGATCGCCAAGACCGAGGAGGACTACGCCGACGACGACACGCGCGAGGCCGCCGTGTCCGAGGCCATCGAAGAGGCGAGCCGTCGGCTGCGCCCGCTCACGTCCGACGAGAAGAAGCTCCTCGGGCGCCTGCGCTCGTGGGCCGAGCAGGCAAGCCACAAGCCCGACTCGAAGGCCGACGCGCTCCTGCGCTGGCTCGAAGAGAACCTACGCCCCAAGGGCCAGTGGTCGAACGCGCGGGTGATCCTCTTCACCGAGTACCGCGCGACGCAGAAGTGGCTGCACGAGATCCTCGCCAGCCACGACCTCGGCGGCGACCGTCTCGCGCTGCTCTTCGGCGGCATGGACCCGAAGGAGCGCGAGACCATCAAGGCCGCGTTCCAGGCCGATCCGCGCGAGTCGCCGGTGCGCATCCTGCTCGCGACCGACGCGGCCTCGGAAGGCATCGACCTGCAGAACCACTGCAACCTGCTGGTCCACGTCGAGATCCCCTACAACCCGAACGTGATGGAGCAGCGGAACGGCCGCGTCGACCGTCACGGTCAGAAGCAGAGCGAAGTGGTCATCTGGCACCCCGTCGACGCGAGCGGCGGCCACGGCGACGACATCCTCCGCGCGCTCAAGAAGCTCGACTCGATGCGCGCCGACATGGGCAGCGTGAACCCGGTCATCGCCCCGCAGTTGCCGGCGCTGCTCGAAGGCCGCCGCCGCGAGCTCGACACGGGCCTCGCCGAGAAGCGCATCGAGCGTGCCCGCCGCTACGTGAAGGCCGAGCGTGAGCTGCGCGAGCGCATCGCCAAGCTGCACGAGCGGCTGACGACGACGCGCAGCGAGCAGCACCTCACGCCCGACCGCATCGAGCGCGTGGTGCGCGTCGCCCTGGCGCTCACCGACAAGCCCGATCTCACGCCCGCGAAGCTCGCGGGCCTTCCCGAGGCCCGCGTGTTCCAGATGCCCGCGCTCGCGGGCTCGTGGTCGCGGTGCCTCGACGGGCTCGAGCACCCGTACACCAAGCGCATCCGCCCCATCACCTTCGACCACGACGTTGCCAAGGGGCGCGACGACGTAGTGCTCGTCCACCTGAATCACCCGCTCGTGCAGATGAGCCTGCGGCTCCTGCGCGCCGAGGTGTGGGCCCGCGACGACGTGAAGAAGCTGAATCGCGTCACGGTGCGCACGCTGCCCGACGCGAAGCTCGACGCGCCCGCTGCACTCGTGGTCTCGCGCCTCGTCATCACGGGAGGCAACCACCATCGGCTCCACGAGGAGTTGACCGAGGCGGGCGGCTACCTGCGCGACGCGGCCTTCAAACGTGAGGAGCGGGTTGGCGAGTTGCGCGCCTGGCTCGATGCCTCGACACCGGGACCATCGACGACTCCCTCTTCGATGCCCTGCGCACGCGGTTCACGAAGCACACCGACGCGGTCCTGAGCGCCGTCACTACGCGCTCAAGGGATCGCCTCAAGGGTCTCGGGTCCACGATCGAAGCCCGCAAGCGCAAAGAGATCGACGAGATGACCCAGCTCCTCGACGACCTCGCCAAGAACCTCGAAGCCGAGCTGAAGCGGGAGGAGCCCAAGCAGCTCTCGCTCTTCTCCGAGGACGAGCGCACGCAGGTTCGGCGCGACAAACTCGCCCTCGAAGCACGCCTGCGCCGCATCCCCGAGGAGCGCGAACGCGAGCGCCTCGCCATCGAGGAGCGCCACACCGGGCTCGTAGACCACACGTTCCCCGTCTCGGTGATCCTCCTGGTCCCCGAGTCCCTGGCGACGCGGAGCCCTGCTGATCGGAGGCGGGCGTGAGCGCCAAGCACGAGTGGCTGAACCTGCTCGAGGTCTCGGGCCCGTTCCTGGCTGTGCCCGTGCTCCGCGAGGTGTTCCCGCAGGGGCTCGAAGAGCTGGACGCCTCGCACGCCAAGCGGCTGCGCAGCGCCTACGAGGAGTGGCGCGACGCGGTCGATGGTGACGACGCCGACCGCGACAAGCTCCACACCGCGTGGATCGACGAGGTGCTGCGTACCGCGCTCGAGGCAGACGACTCGCTGCTGAAGCCCGGCAAGGACGTCCCAGCCTCGGTCGTCGCGCTCCCGGAACACGACACCACCATCACGCCCGATCTGGTCTTCATCGACCCGACGCACGACGGGGCGGTGCTCGCGCCCGTCCACGTCTTCCCGCCCGACACCGACCTCTCGGCGTCGATGAAGTTCGGCGGGCTTTCGTGCTCGCCCGGCGACCGCATGGCGATGCATCTGCGCGCGCTGAACGTGTCGTTCGGGCTCGTCACGAACGGCGAGCGCTGGATGCTGGTCCACGCGCCCACGGGCCAGGTGGCGACCTTCGCGAGCTGGTACGCGCGTATCTGGGGCCAGGAGCCCGCGACACTGCGCGCGTTCGCGTCTCTCCTCGGAGTCCGCCGCTTCTTCGCGCCGGCGCAGGACCGGCTTCCGGCGCTCTTCGAGCGCTCGCTGAAGCACCAGGACGAGGTCACGGACGCCCTCGGCGACCAGGTGCGGCGCGCCATCGAGGTGCTGGTGCAGGCGCTCGACCGCGCCGACCAAGATCGCAACCGCGAGCTGCTTCGCGACGTGAAGCCCCAAGAACTCTACGAGGCCGGGCTCACCGTGATGATGCGGCTCGTGTTCCTCCTCGCCGCTGAGGAGCGCGGGCTGCTGCTCTTGGGTGAGCCTCGCTATGACTCGTTCTACGCGGTCTCGACGCTGCGCATGCAGCTCCGCGCCGAGAGCGACGAGATCCTCGAACGTCGGCGCGCGGCGTGGTCGCGGCTGCTCGCGGTGTTCCGCGCGGTCTTCGGCGGCATCGACCACCCGACGCTGCGTCTGCCCGCGATGGGAGGTTCGCTCTTCGACCCCGACCGATTCCCGTTCCTCGAAGGACGGCTCAAGGGCACGTCGTGGCGCCAGCACCGGGCCGAGCCGCTGCCCATCGACGACCGCACCGTGCTGCTGCTGCTCGAAGCCATCCAGACCTTCGAGGGGCGCACGCTCTCGTACCGCGCGCTCGACGTCGAGCAGATCGGTCACGTCTACGAAGGTTTGCTCGAACGCACCGTCTCGCGCGTCGAGGACGTGACGCTGGAGCTCGAAGCGGGCGCCTCGGCCAAGGACGCGCGCGTCACGCTCGGGGAGTTGGAGTCTGCGCGCCTCGATGGCAAGGCGGCCTTGGCGAAGCTCCTCGTCGAGCGCTCGAAGCGCTCGCAGTCGGCCATCGAGAAAGAGCTGGCCGCCGAGGTCGAGCCCCAGCAGAGCGCACGCCTGCTCTCCGCGTGTCGCGGCGATGTGAAGCTCCGCGACCGGCTCGAGCCGTACGCGCGTCTGCTGCGCACCGATCCGTGGGGCTACCCGCTGGTCCACCCGAAGGGCGCGTTCGTCGTGGTGCTCGGCGCGGACCGCCGCGAGACCGGCACGCACTACACGCCGAAGAGCCTCACCGAGCGCATCGTCGAGGAGACGCTGACGCCGCTCGTCTACGACGGCCCTGCGAAGGGCGCTCCGCGCGCCGAGTGGAAGCTGAAGACGCCCGAACAGCTCCTCGACCTGAAGGTCTGCGATCCCGCGATGGGCTCTGGCGCGTTCCTCGTCCAGGCCTGCCGCTTCCTGAGCGCGCGCCTCGTCGAGGGGTGGGCCGTCGCAGAGCAAGCGGGCCGCGTCGTCGATCTTACCGGCCAGGTCCACGAGCCGCGCACCAGCGTCGAGAGCATGCCGCCCGGCGTGGAGACGCGAGCCGAGAACGCGCGGCGCATCGTGGCCGAGCGCTGCCTCTACGGTGTCGATCTGAACCCGCTGGCCGTCGAGCTGGCGAAGCTCTCGCTGTGGCTGGTCACGCTCTCGAAGGGCCGTCCCTTCGGCTTCCTCGACCACAACCTCCGTCGCGGCGACAGCCTGCTCGGCATCAGCCGCCTCGAGCAGCTCACGGAGCTCTCGCTTGACCCGGCGGCCACGAAGCAAGGCCGCTTGTTCGGCAAGGCCATCGAGCGCGCGGTGGCCGAGGCCGTCGAGCTACGCCGCAAGCTGTACGAGATCCCCATCCGCGACATCCGCGACGTCGAGGCAATGGCGACGCTCGACGCCGATGCTCGCAAGAAGCTCGAAGCCGCGGAGCTGCTCGCCGACGCCTTCATCGGCGTGGTGTTCGCGGCGGACGGCGGCGACGTCGAGACGCGCATCGCCGCGCTCGCGGCGGACGCCGACCGCGTCGTGAGGAGTGAGGAGCGCGCCATCGACACTGTGGTGAAGCGCGCTGCCAAGGACCTTGCGAAGGATTCGCCGAGCGGTGGTGCTCGTCGTCCGTTCCACTGGCCGTTGGAGTTCGCCGATGCATTCTATGGCGACTCGCCCGGCTTCGACGCCATTGTTGGCAACCCTCCCTTCCTCGGGGGGCGCCGCATCAGCACCGTCATGGGGGCGGCCTACAACGCCTTCCTTGCGCGGATTCATCCCCCGGCGAGCGGCAACACCGATTTGGTTGCGCACTTCTTTAGGCGCGCGTTCGGCCTTCTGCGGGATGACGGGAACTTCGGGCTGCTCGCGACCAAGACCATCGCCGAAGGAGACACGCGCCAGGGCGGCTTGGAGTGGATGACGAATAACGGGGCAACGATCATCGGCGCCTACCCCAACGAGCCGTGGCCGGGGAAGGCCGCCGTCGTGACGAGTTGCATCCACGTCTACAAGGGGGACTGGCGAGGTCGTCGTCATCTCCTGGGCCGGATGGTTCCGCAGGTCTCGGCGTTCCTGTCAGGCAATGAAGACTGGACCCCGAAGCCCCTCAACGCGAACGCAGGACTTTCCTTCCAGGGGTCCATCGTGCTGGGGATGGGCTTCGTTCTATCGCCCGCCGAGGCGGAACGCATGCTCGCCGACGATCCGCGAAACGCCGAGGTCATCTTCCCTTACCTGAATGGCGATGATCTGAACTCCGACCCAGAGCAAAAGGCGAGCCGGTGGGTCATCAACTTCTGGGACTGGAGCGAGAAGCGAGCCTCCTCGTACCGCAAGCCCTACGCGTGGCTCAAAGAGCACGTCTACCCAGAGCGGCTCGAGAAGAGCAAAGACAAATCCTACGCCAACATCATGTCGATGTGGTGGCTCTACTGGAGGCACCGTCCTGAGTTCTACCGAGTCTCCGGTGCTCGCTCCTTCTTCGAACACAACAAGGCTGCAGCCCCGGCGGCGCATAGGGCGCTGAGTCGGGTAATCGCAATCACGCGGCACACGAAGACCGTCGCCTTCACCTTCGTCCCGACCTCTTCGGTCTTCTCCGACGCTACGGTCGTCTTCGCCCTCGACAGCTCTGCGCACCTCGCCGTGCTCCAGTCGAGCATCCACGTAGCGTTTGCGTGGCAACACTCGTCGAGGTTGAAGAGCGACCTTCGCTACAGCCCGACCGACGCCTTCGAGACCTATCCTCTGCCTGAAGCGGTCCACTTGGCCGAGGAGTCGCCTCTCTTCGTGCTTGGCGACGAGTATTCACGGCTACGTCGCGACATCATGCTGGCCGATGGTATCGGTCTTACGAAGCTCTATCGACGGTTCCACACGACCCTCTCTGACAACGTGAGTGAGACAGCGACCCCGGTGGAATTTACTGTCGAGGGCGAATGGAGTCGTCTCGCATGTGTCGGTCTACCAGTCGTAGTCGTCGAGTCGCTGTCGTTGTTCCCGCCGGA
>JBMORD010000248.1:0-9938 GCA_049322495.1 Myxococcota bacterium
CCCGCACTTCCCGGAGAACTCACCATGAACCGCATCATGTCCTTCCTCGTCGTCGCCGCCCTCGCGTTCACCGGCTGCGGCGGCTCCATCTCGTACTTCAAGGGCCGCGTCACCTCGATCAACCAGGGCGAGACGACCGGCGACACCATCTCGGGCTTCGGCGTCGCGGTCTTCGCCGGCGACGAGGCCAACGAGATCATCATCGACGATCTGCTCAGCGACGTGCCCGTGAGCGCGAAGAAGACGCCCGACGGCGCGCTCACCATCCTCCCGGGCGAGCACACCAGCGAAGCCGGATCGTCGTCGTGGAAGACGTCGTTCTCGGGCACCGGCTCGCTCTCGGGACAGACGTTGACGGTGCATCTGACGGTCACCCGAACGAACGTGATCAGCGGCAAGACGACCACCTCGACCTCCACCATCGACTTCACGGGGACGAAGCTGTGAACGCGCGCGCTCTCTTCGTGACCGGGCTCCTCTCGCTCACCGCCTGCGCGCCCGCGCGGGTGTACGTCGGCGAGCTCAAGAGCGAGCGGAAGAACGCCGACGGGACGAAGTCGACCACCGTCGAGAAGGGGCGCGAGGCGATCGTCTCGCCAGGAGACCTGCCCAGCGTGTGGGTGGTCGACCTCTTCAGTGGCGTCCCGCTCGCGGCGAAGCAGACCAACACCACCCTCGAGATCCAGGACGAGTTCACCCAGGAGTCGAACGGCACGGTCGAGCGCACGGCGATCATCGGCGGCGGCGGGTTCGACTCCGCGCCAGGCCAGCTCTCCCTCTGGGTGAACCTCCGCAAGACGGTCGGCACGGAGAAGCCCGTGGAGACCCGCATCGAGTTCACCGGCACGCAGCTGTGATCAACGCGCCTTGCGTCTTGCCCGCGCGCGGATGCGGCTCAGCGCGACCGGGGTGATGCCGATGTACGACGCCACCTGGTGCTGCGGAATGTGGCTCAGGTGGTCGGGGCGCTCCGCGCAGAACCGGCGGTAGCGCTCCTCGGCCGAGAGCTGGAGGAACTCGTACTCGCGCTGCTCCTTGGCCACGAAGTGCTGCTCGACGAAGCGGCGCGCCAGCCGCTGCAGCTCGAGCGAGTCTTCCGCCATCGCCTCGAAGCGCTCGAGCTCGAAGGTCAGCAGCTGCGTCTTCGCCAGCGCCTGGATGAAGGTGCGCGACGGCCTGCGCTGGATGAGCTCCGCGTACGGCGCCGAGAACTCGCCCGGCCCGCGGAACGCCTTCACCGATTCACGACCCTTCGCGTCGACGTAGAAATGACGCAGCAGGCCAGCCTGCACGATGGCGAACTGCGTCACGGCCTCACCGGGCTGCGAGAAGAAGGCGTTCTTCTCGAGGGTGCGCTCCTCGGCGAGCGCCAGCAGCCGCTCGAAGGTCGCCTTCGAGAGCGGGCCGAGGCGCGAGAGCTGCTCGAAGAGGTCCACGCGCCACTTCTTAACCCGGGATAACGCGGCGACCGACCGGGCTTTGACACACCTCAAGCCCATGACGATCCCCCTGATCAACGTCTACGCGGTCGTGACGCCGTTCGTGCTGCTGCTGATCGTCGCGGAGATCGGCTGGTGCCTGTGGCGCAAGACCGGGTACTACGAGTTCCAGGACTCGGTGGCGAGCCTGGGCACGGCCATCATCAACCAGTGCGTCAACGTGCTGGTGGCGGCGATCTGGTACCCGGCTCTGCGGTGGCTGTCGGCGCACGGGCTGTTCCACTTCGAGCCCACGCTGCTCAACGCGGCGCTGCTCTTCCTCGGCATCGACTTCCTCTTCTACTGGTTCCACCGCTTCGGCCACCGCACCAACATCGGCTGGGCGGCGCACATGCCGCACCACTCGACCGAGGAGATGAACTACGCGGTCGCGCTCCGCGCCTCGGTCACCCAGCGCTTCTTCTCGTTCTTCTTCTACTGGCCGATGGCCGCGCTCGGCTTCGGCGCGGAGGAGGTCATCGCCATGGTGGCCTTCCACCTCGTGCTCCAGCTCATTCCGCACACCCGGGTGGTGCCGAAGCTCCCGCGCTTCATCGAGTCGTGGATGAACACGCCCTCGCACCACCGGGTGCACCACGCGCGTAATGATCGGTACCTCGACCGGAACTACGGCGGCTTCCTGATCATCTGGGACAAGCTGTTCGGCACCTTCGAGCCCGAGGGCGAGCCGTGCAGCTACGGCGTCACCTCGCCGCCCAACACGTGGGATCCGACGTTCATCAACTTCCAGGTGTGGCGCGTGGTCGCGCGCGACGCGTGGGACGCGCCCCGCTTCTTCGACAAGCTCCGCGTGTGGTTCATGCCCACCGGCTGGCGTCCCGAGGGCGCGCGGCCGCTGCCGAAGGGCGAGTGGAAGCGCGACGGCAAGGAGATCAAGTTCCAGTCGACGCCGCTGCGCGGGAGCAAGGCGTACCTCGTGGTGCAGGTCATCCTCGGCTTCCCTGCGATGCTGCTGGTCACGCGGCCCGACACCGCGCTGAGCACACTCGATCGCGTACTGCTCTCGCTCGTGCTGTGGGGCGCGGCGACGGCGTGGGCCGGCATCCTCGAGAGCAAGCGCTGGGCGGTGAAGGCCGAGGTGCTGCGCCTCGTCGCGCAGGGCGCGCTGCTGGCGTCGTTCCAGGCGCGCGCGCTCGTGCCGGGGCCGTGGCTCCTCGTCGGCGTCGCCGCCTGCGTGCTGAGCGCGGCGTGGGCGCTCACGCTGCGCGCCAGCGAACGGAGCCCGCAGGCGATTCCGTCCACCTGAGGCGACCTTCGAGTATGAGACGGGCGCATGCGATGGCTCACGCTGTGCGTCGTGCTGGCGGGGTGTGCGACGAAGACGACCACGGCGCCACCTCCGGCGCCGCCGCGGAAGCCGAGCGAGCCCAGCGCCACCGAGCGCGCCTGCCTCGCCGCGCTGGATGAGACCAACGAGCGCTTCGCCGCCCCCGAGCTGGTGCGCTGCGAGCACGACCTCGACTGCCGGGCGGTCGCGCCGCTCGTCAGCGGGAGGTGCAACGTCTTCGCGAACGCCGCGGCCTTCGAGGCGCAGCGCGAGGCGATCCGCGCGCAGGTCGCGACGTGCGAGCCGGTAGTGCAGGTCGTGCCCCGCTGCCCGCGGCTCCGGCCCACGTGCCAGTCAGGTCGGTGCGCGGGCGAGCCGATCAGCGAGCTCCCCGACGAATGCACCGAGCTCACGGAGTCCCTCCTCACCGACGCGAAGAAGGGCAACGCCTGCCAGCTCGACGAGGAGTGCACGGTGCTCGGCGGAACGCCGACCTCGGTGGCCTTCGTGTCGGCGTCGCTCGAGCGGCGCGAACACCTCGCGCGCGCCTGCGGCACGGTGCCGCCCCCGCTCTTCGCGGTGAAGGAGGCGACCGAAGAGGCGTTCTGCGTCGCCGGCCGCTGCGTGAGCGAGCGCGCCAGCCCGCAGTTCACCACCGTCGTCCGGGGCAAGCGACAGCTCGTCCCGCCCGAGCTCGACCACGAGTGCATCAAGGACCGCTTTCTCGCCACGTTCCGCGACCCGCGCGAATTCTACGTTCGCCCGCGCGAGTGGGTGCTGGTCTACGTCGCCAACCTCGACACCGAGGGCCGACAGAACCAGTTCGAGTTCGTGGTCCCCTCGGGCCTGGGCGTCGAGGCCCAGCACGCCTTCGCGTCACGGCTGAGCGAGTGCCGCGCGAAGCAGCCCGCGCGCTACCGGGGCAAGCCGATCGCCATCCGCGAGCGCTTCACCATCCACTGGATCAACGTCGAGTGAGGCGAGTCAGGCCCGCGCGCGCGGCAGCGTGACCACGAACGACGCGCCGCCGCCCGGGCGATCCCTGACGAGCACGTCGCCGCCGTGGGCCGTGGCCACCAGCCGCACGAGGTAGAGCCCGAGACCGTGGCCCTTGCGCCCGCCGGCCTTCTGCAGCGCGAGCGAGCCGAACATGTCGAACAGCTCGCCCTTGAGGAAGTCGGGCACGCCCGGGCCGCGGTCGCTCACCGAGAGCACCACGCTGGCCGGCGTGCCCACCACCTCGACGTCGACGCGCTCCTTCGTGTGGCGGAAGGCGTTGATCAGCAGGTTCTCGAGCGCGCGCCGCACCAGCTTCTCGTCGACGTCGATCACCGTGTCGCCGTCGGCCTGTACCTCGACCTCGATCTTCCCGTCGAGGGCCGCGGTGCGCAGCGTCTGCACCACCGTCGCGGAGAGCTCCTCGAGCGAGGTCGTCGCGCGCTCGAGCTTGAGCTGCCCCTGCTCGAGCATGCGCACCTTGAGGAGATCGCCCACGCCGTCCATCACCCGGTTCAGCGCGTTCTTCCCGAGCAGGAAGATGTCGCGGTCCTTCGCCACCACGTTCGGCTCGAGCAGCTGAAAGGCGCTCTTCACCGCGGTGAGCGGGTTGCGCAGGTCGTGCACCAGGAGCGCCGTCAGGTCGTCCTTGAGCGCCTGGAGCTGGCTCAGCTTCTCGAGCTGCTGGCGAATCAGCTGCTCCTGTCGGCGGAGGCGCACGAAGTTCTGCACGCGCAGCTCGAGCTCACGGCGGTCGACCGGCTTGGTGAGGTAGTCCTCCGCGCCGGCGGCGAGCCCCTCGTTGCGGTGCTCCTGGTCGTCGAGCGCGGTGAGGAGCAGCACCGGCAGCGGACCGCGCGCCTTCTGCTTGAGCAGCGGCACCGCCTGGATGCCGGTCATGCCGGGCATCATCACGTCGATCACCACCACCTCGACGTCGTGCTGCTGCACCAGCTCGAGCGCCTCGTGCGCGTTGGCCGCCTCCAGCACCTCGAAGCGCCGGCTGAGGATCAGCCGCACCATGCGGCGGATCATGTCGTCGTCGTCGACGACGAGCACGAGCGGCTTGACCTCGGGAACATCCGTCATGGCTGAAGCAACCATCACCCTCGGCCTCCCGCACCGCAACGAATTGAGTCACACCCTCAGGTCGTTCTCCGACAGCTGCCGCGTGCGCGCCATGCGCTGCGCGGCCAGCGCGACCACCTTCGATTTCACCGCCGGGTTCGCCAGCACCAGGGCGCGGAAGTCGGCGGCCCCCACGCGCAGCGCCACGCCAGGCTCCCGCGCCTGCACCATCGCGGTGACGGGCGTGCCCGCGACCACCGAGATCTCACCGCACAGGTCGCCCTCGAGGAGATCCGGGTACCGCCCGGGCGCACCCGCGCGATGGAAGACGCCGCACCGGCCGCGCAGCAGGAGGAACACCGCTTCCCCGGGCCGGCCCTCCTCGAGCAGCACCTCGCCCGCGCGGAACGCGCAGGGCGCGAAGGTGCGCACGAGCTGTCCGCGCTCGGCCTCGGTCAGCAACGAGAGCAGCGGGTTGGCGCGCAGCGCGTTCGCCAGCAGCCGGTCGCGGAAGAAGCCCTCGAGCCCCACGCCGATGTTCGGGTGGCGGGCCACGAGACGCTCCATGCTCTCGCGCGGGAACTCGAGCAGCACCACCTCGCCGGCCGCCACGAGCGTCGCCAGCCGCGCCGCGCCCGACAGCAGCGCCATCTCGCCGAAGAAGGCGCCCTCTTCCATGCGCGCCACCACCTTCTCGCCGCGCAGCACCGACACCGCCCCCTGCGCGAGCGCGTACATCGCCGTCCCGGGCTCGCCCTCCCGCAGGATGACCTCACCGTCGGCGAAAGCCCGCACCTCCATCGCGTCGCTGAGCACGGCGATCAGCTCCTCGTTCGAGAGCGACGAGAAGAGCGGAACGTGGGGCAGCGCGCCGCGAGGCGGAGGCGGCGGCTCGGCCTCCGTGGGCGGCAGCTCCTCCTCGATGAACAGCTCGAGCTCCTCCTCCTCGATGGCCGGCGTCGGTGCTGGCGGCGCCACCGTGGCCCGTTCGAGCGGCGCCACCTTCGGCAGCGCGACCGCGGCGGTGGGCGGCGCGCGCCGCGCGGCGTAGAGCTCCGCGAGGCGCTCCTGCACGCCCCGATGGCTCGGCTCGAGCGTCAGCACCACGCGACAGAGCGCGCTCGCCTTGAAGAACTGCCCCTGCTCGGCGTAGCGGCGCACGAGCTCGACGTACTCCTCGACGGCGGCCTTCGCGTGGCCCTGGCGGGTGAGGAGCTCCGCGACCTTCTGGCGCGCGGTGAGATCGCCCGGCGCAGCCTTCAGCACCGCGCGAAACGCCTCGAGCGCGGCGCCGAGCTTCCCCTGGGCGAGCAACGCGGTCGCGCGGTCCTTCAGCCGGCGGATGGCGTCGGTCATGGCGTCACTTCCGGAGCAGCACGCCTTCCAGGAAGAAGGCGACGGCGGCGAGCGTGATGAGCCAGGTCCACAGCGGCGTCGCGGCCTGCGGTCCGCCTGCCCCCGCGGTGCGCACCGACTCCTCGCCGAGCCAGTCGCCCAGCGCCTCGAGCGAGTGGCGCGCGAGGTTGCTCGCCGCGGGGTCGATCGACGCCGCGAAGCCGAGCCGCGCCAGCACCGTGCCCTTCGCGTCGACCACCACGTACGGCCCCGGCTCCGGCAGCGCCGCGCTGACCACCGTCGAGCCCTCCGGCTGCGCGGTGAGCGGGATCTCCACCCCCGAAGGCGCGCGCGCGTACGCCGGCGACTGCCCGGGCTCCGGCGTGAGCGTGACCGTCGCGCCGACGCGGGCGCGGACCTCCTCGCGCTCGTCGAGCGTGCCGGTGAGCCAGCCCGCCACGCGCTGCATCAGCGGCAGGAAGGACGTGCGGATCGGCAGGTCGCTCCAGTCGCGATCGACCGTCGAGGCGAAGACGAACAGCCGCCCCTTGCCGCGGCGCGCGGCGAGGAACACCGGCGCCCCGTCGTCCATCGTGCCCAGCACCTCGGTCTCCACGCCCTGCGCGTCGCCCTCGAAGAGCACGTAGCGGTAGAAGCGCGTCGAGAGCAGCCCCTCTCTCGCGCGCCCGGTGAAGGGCAGCATCACCGGGTGGTTGATGGCGGCCTGCGTGAGCCGCGCCGCGCGGGTCGCCGCGTCGGGGGCGTTGGGCTCCACCGCCGTCTTCACCACGCGCAGCCGGCGCGGCAGCACCTCGCCCATCGAGGCGTTCCACGCGTCGGGGTCGACGCGATCTCCGACGCTGACGAACAGGCCCCCGCCGTCGAGCACGAACTGCTGCAGCGCGCGCGCGACCTCCGGCGACGGCGCCTCGACGTTGAGCAGCAGCACCACGTCGTAGTCCGACAGCTTCTCGCGCCACGCGGCGTCGGCGTCGCGCACCACCGCGCGCACCGGGCTGCCGCTCGCCGAGAGCGCGGCCTCGGTGAAGAAGGCCTCGTCGCGGTACTTCTGCGCGCTCGGCGAGCCGTTGACCACCAGCGCCGTCAGCTCGCGCGGCACCGAGAGCACCACCGAGCGCGCGTCGTCGTCGGGCAGCGCGTCGGCGTCGAGCCGACCGGTCACCGTCACCACGCCGCCCTTCGCGAACTTCCACGACAGCGTCTTCTGCGCCGTGCCCTCGGGGGCGACGTCGACGAAGCCCTTCTGCACCACCTCGCCGTCGACCTCGAGCTTCAGCTCCACGTCGTTGACCGGCTCCTGCGAGAAGTTGCTCACGGTGAAGGTGAACTGCCACGCGCGTGGCCCGAGCTGCGGCGCGGCCTCGGCGCGCACGTCGACCAGCGCCCGGTTCGGCAGCGGCCGGCCCTTCGCCACGTCGCGCACCACGAGCTCGGGCTTGAGCTTCTCGCCCTTCGGCCCGGCGCCGAGCGGGGGCGGCGCCTCGAGGTGGAGCGACGACTGGGTGAGCGCGCTCACCAGCACCAGCCGGCGGTTGGGCAGCGGCGAGTCGTCGAGCGCGCGGGTGGCCAGCTCGAGGCACTGGTTGAGGTCGACCGCCTGGAAGCCGGGCGTCGCGTCGTCGATGGCGGTGAAGAGCCGCGTGCGCTCGAAGCCCAGCGGCGCGGCGGCCACCGGGGTGCGGGTGCAGACCACCACCGTCGCCGGCTCCTCACCCGAGAGCTCGCGGAGCGCCGCCTTCGCCTCGTCGCGCGCGTGGTCGAAGAGCTTCGCGCCGTCGGCCCAGCGCAGCGCGAGCGAGGTGTCGAGCACCACCGCGGTCGCCGCCAGCCCGCGCCGCGTGGTCGCCACGTCAGACGTCGCGAACGACGGGCGCGCGAGCGCGAGGGGCACCGCCAGCAGCAGCAGCGTGCGCAGCAGGTAGAGCAGCAGGCGCTTGAGCCGCAGCCGCGAGGCGGTGCGCTTCTGGCTGCGCAGCACGAAGTCGAGCGCCGCGAAGGGCACCTGGCGTGGCCGGCGGCGGTCGAAGAGGTGCACCAGCAGCGGGATGAGCGCGGCGAGCGTACCGACCAGGAACCACGGCTGACCGAAAGTCACGGGGCGCTGCTCGTAACATCCCCCTCTCCCCGTGGGGAGAGGTGACGCACGCCCGGGCGGCCAGAGGGCCAGGGCATCACATTCGTCCGCCGCGCCGCGCGAGGAAGCGCAGCAGCGTCTGATCGACCGGCTCGTCGGTGCGCACCAGCTCGTAGTCGCAGTCGGCGGCGCGGCAGGCGTCCTTCGTCGCTGAGAGGAACCTCCCGAACTCCTCGAGGTAGCTCTCGCGGATCTCCCGCGGGTTCACCTCGACGCGGCGCTCGTCCTCCATCGAGAGGAACAGCGTCGGGTCCTCGAAGGGGAACTCCAGCTCCGCGGGGTCGACGAGGTGGAACACCGCCACGTCGTGCTTGCGCGCCCGCAGCGCGAGAATGCGCTTGAGCGCGTCCTGCCGCTCGTCGAAGAAGTCCGAGAAGACGCACACCAGGCTGCGGCGCGGCAGCTTCTCCGCGAGCGCGTCCGCCGTGGCCGCGAGGTCGGTGGTGCCGCCGGCCTGCGCCGACTCGAGCGCGTCGAGCACCACCGAGAGGTGCGTCGCCGCCGCGCGCGGCGGCACCTCGGCGAAGCGCCCGGCGGCCACCAGCGCCACGCCGGCCGCGTCCTGCTGGCGCACGAGCAGGTGCGAGAGCGTGGCGGCCATCACCCGCGCCACGTCGAGCTTCGACAGCCCGGTGGTGCCGAAGCCCATCGAGCCCGAGGTGTCGACCACCATCACCGCGCGGAGGTTCGTCTCGTGCTCGAAGCGCTTGACGTAGTACTTGTCGAACTTGCCGAACGCCTTCCAGTCGAGGTGGCGCAGCTCGTCGCCCGGCGCGTACTCCTTGTGCTCGGCGAACTCGACGCTCTGCCCCTGGTGCGGCGACTTGTGCAGCCCCGACAGCACGCCCTCGACCACCGCGCGCGCGCGGAGCTTGAGCCCGGTGATGCGGCTGAGGGTGGCGGCGTCGAGGAGCATTGCGAGGGCTGATGTAACAGGCCGACCGGCTCGTGGGCGAGAAGTCGCCCGATGACGAGCACCGCGCCGTTCTCTGGCTCAGCAGCGCGCAACAGGTGACACTGTCGCTGCTCGCCCAGTGACGACTCCGCACCCCACGCCACAGCAACTGAGCCACTACCTCGGCGGCCTGCTCGACGCCGAGGCTCGGTCGGCGCTCGACGCGCACCTCCAGGGCTGCGTGCTGTGCCGCGCGGAGCTCTCGCTGCTGCGCGAGCTGAACCTCGGCACCACCCAGCGCGAGTCGGGCTTCGACGAGACCCACACGCCCGAGCCGCGCGCGCTCTCGTCGAGCTCCAGCGACGACATCACCACCGGCTTCCAGGTCGGGCGCTACATCGTCACCCGCCGCCTCGGGAAGGGCGCGATGGGGCTGGTCTTCGCGGCGTACGATCCGCGGCTCGACCGCAACGTCGCCCTCAAGCTCCTGCGCGCCGACGTGCCGATGGTCGAGAACAAGCCGCTGCGCCAGCGCCTCGAGCGCGAGGCCCAGGCCCTCGCGCGGCTCTCGCACCCCAACGTCGTCGCGGTGCACGACCTCGGCGACTTCGGTGACTCGCTCTTCATCGCGATGGATCTCGTCGAGGGCGAAACCCTCACCGAGTGGCTCCGCACCCCGCGCACCTGGCGCCAGGTGCAGGAGGTCTTCCTCATGGCCGGCGC
>JBMORD010000249.1:0-74342 GCA_049322495.1 Myxococcota bacterium
GATGCCTCCCGCGTCGATGCCTCCCGCGTCGATGCCTCCCGCGTCGATGCCTCCCGCGTCGGTGACTCCCGCGTCGGTGACTCCCGCGTCGGTGACTCCCGCGTCGGCGACTCCCGCGTCGGCGACTCCTGCGTCGGTGAGACCTGCGTCTTCGCGGCCCGCGTCGGGGCTCGGCGCGTGAGCGCGCCCGACGAGCGGGACCTCGAGCACCGGCGCATTCTCCGCGTCGGACTCAATCAGCAGCTTCGTCGACGCGGAGCCGAGCGCGCCCGGCGCGAGCCAGCGTACGGTGAGGGTCGTCTCGGCTCCGGAGGCGAGCGTGGTGGGGAGCGTGACGAGGCTGAAGCCGAGCTCCGCGTCAGCGATGGAGAGCCGCTCGAAGGTGACGGTGGCATTCCCGGTGTTGCTGAGGGTGAGCACCTGGTCGACGGTGGTGCCGAAGGCGACGTCGCCGAAGTCGAGCGAGCCGGGCCTGGCCGACAGCCGCCCGCCGCCAGAGACGAGCCGATTGTCGTTGCAGCCGCTCGCCAGCGTCACGGCGAGCAACACGAGCGAGAGACACCGTGCGCCGAAGAACTCGAAGTGGACCATTCGAGAACAGACGCATCTCGCGCGGCGACCGTCGCACGCTGAAGGGCACGCCGCTCAGCGCACTCACTTCTTTCGGCGACGGAGCAGCGCGTCGACCTGCTCGGCGAACGCATCGATGGCGAAGGGCTTGGCGATGAAGTCGAGGCCGGCGTCGAGCACGCCGTGGTGCACGATGGCGTTCTCGGTGTACCCCGACATGAAGAGCACCTCGAGCGAAGGCCGAACGCGCAACACGGCGTCGGCGAGCTGGCGCCCGCCCATGCCAGACATCACCACGTCGGTGATGAGCAGCTCGAGGGGGCCGTGGTGGTGCTCGACGAGCTGCAGCGCGTCTTCGGCGTTGGCGGCGGTGAGCACCGTGTGCCCGCGCCCCTCGAGGAACCGGCGCACCAGCTCGCGCACACCCTCGGAGTCTTCCACCACCAGCACCGTGGCCGGCTCGACGCTCGCCCGGGTCCTCGTCGGCGGCGCCCGGGGCGGCGCCGGCTGCGCGCGGTCCCGGGGCAGGTACAGCTTGAACGACGTGCCCCTGCCCACCTCGCTGTAGACGTTCACGTGCCCGCCGCTCTGCTTGACGATGCCGTAGACCATCGAGAGGCCGAGCCCGGTGCCGCGCGTGCCCTTGGTGCTGAAGAAGGGCTCGAAGACCTTGTGGAGCAGCTCGCGGGGAATGCCCGTGCCGTTGTCGGTGACGGCGAGCAGCACGTACTCCCCGGGCGTCACCTCGGGGTGGTTGGCCGCGTATTCCGCGTCGAGCGTCACGTTGCCCGTCTCGAGCGTCAGCTTGCCGCCGTTGGCCATGGCGTCGCGCGCATTGACGGCGAGGTTCACCAGCACCTGCTCCATCTGCGAACGGTCGACGCGCGTGGCCCACAGGTCCGGCGCGCGGTGGGTGACGAGCTCGATGTCTTCGCCGATGACGCGGCGGAGCATCTTCTCGACGTTGCCCATCAGCGCGTTGAGGTCGAGCGTCACCGGCTGCATCACCTGCTTGCGGCTGAAGGCGAGCAGCTGCCGCGTGAGCTGCGCGGCGCTGGTGCCCGCAGCGTGGACCATCTGCACGTCCTCGCGGAGCGCGGCGGGGAAGTCCGGCTCGCCGAGGAGGAGCTCGCAGTTGGCGTTGATGACGGTGAGCAGGTTGTTGAAGTCGTGCGCCACGCCACCGGCGAGGCGGCCCACCGCTTCCATCTTCTGCGACTGGCGGAGCTGCGCCTCGAGCGCGCGTTGATGCGAGACGTCTCGCGCGACGACGGACAAGGTCTGCGGTCGACCCGCGTCGTCGTTCTGCACCATCAGCACGACCGAGAAGTCGACGCGCTGGCCTTCGGCGTTGAGCATCGTGACCTCGTCGCGCCAGGCGCCCTTCTCGATGGCCACCTGAACGCCAGCCTCGAGCCTCGAGAGCTCCGTCGCAGGCAGGCTCGTCGTCAGCACCAGCCCCTCGAGGGGCGCGTCGACGGCGATGCCCCGCAGCTGCCGCGCGGCGCGGTTGAGGTACTGCACGCGCCCGTCGAGCGTGCCCACGGAGACGACGTCGGGCGTGGCGTCGAGCAACGCCTTGAGACGCTCCCGGTCGGCCTCTGCGCGCTTGCGCTCGGTGATGTCGATGAACGAGCCGAGCAGACTCACCGGCTTCCCCTGCGCGTCAGGTGAGGCGGCCGTCGAGGTCGGAGATGGCGAGCCCGCTCGAGGACGACGCCACCGCCTGGTGCCAGGTGCGCATCGCCAGCTCTTCTTCGCGACGCCGGGTGATGTCGATGCTCGCCCCCACCAGGCGCACCGGGCGACGTTCGGCGCCGGTGCCCTCGAAGAGCGTCACCGAGCGCGCCGAGACCCAGCGCACGGTGCCGTCGGGCCGCACCATGCGGATGTCGCGTTGGAGGACTCCGTCACCGTCGGACGCCTGGACGTCGGCGATGGCCGCCAGCAGCTGCTCGCGGTCGTCGGGGTGCACCCGCGCCATGAAACCCTCGACCGAGACCTCCTCATCGGGCACGAAGCCGGCGAGCTCGCGGTGCTCGCGTGACACGTGGAGCTCGTTCCGCACCAGGTCGTGGTCGAAGAAGCCCACCAACCCCACCAGCCGAATCGCCTGCCGCAGCCGCTCGTCGTCGAGGTCGTCCGTCACCACCGCCAGCGTCAGCGGCTCACCCTCGAGCGTGATGCGGTTGGTGCGCACCCGCGCGCTGAAGAACGAGCCGTCGGCGCGGCGCAGGGAGCGCGTCGACTCCCTCGCCGGGTTCAGCACCAGCGTCTTCAGCTCGCCGAGCAACGCGCGCGCGAGCTCGTTGGCCAGCCGCACCGCGCCGTTCCGGTCGACCACGACCGCCGCATCGGGAAGTGTCTCGAGAAAGCCTGCGTACCCCACCGCCGCAGTACCCATGGAGGGACTGTCCCACGACAGGCCCCCATCGATCGACGGACCGCTCCTCCGACGGCGCACTGAGCGCTCGCGCTCACGCGCCTGCTCGCCTCAGGAGCAGCGCCTTCTCCCGCGCATTCCCGGTGAGCGCCGCCGCCCGCTCGAAGCAGGCCCGCGCCTCGTCGAGGCGGCCGAGCTTCTCGAGGAGGTCTCCGCGCACCGTGGCGTAGAGGTGGTAGCCGTCGAGCGCGCCCTCGAGCGGCGCGAGCAGCGCCAGCCCCGCCGCCGGGCCGAACACCATCGCGTGGGCCACCGCGCGGTTGAGCTCGATGACCGGCTGCGGGGTGAGCGCGGCCATCACGTCGTACAGCGCGGCGATGCGGCCCCAGTCGGTCTCCGCCGCCGTGGGCGCGGTCGCGTGGCACGCCGCGATGCCCGCCTGGAGCGCGTACGGCCCGAGCGCGCCGCCCAGCTCCGTCGCCCGCGTGAGCGCCGCGACGCCGCGCGCGATGGCCGCGCGGTCCCAGCGGCTCCGGTCCTGCTCGCCGAGCGTCACCGGCTGGCCCTGCGCGTCGGTGCGGGCCGCGGCGCGCGACGACTGAAACTCCATCAGCGCGAGGAGCCCGTGCACCTCCGGCTCGTGGGGGTCGACGCGCGCCAGCAGCCGCCCGAGCCGCAGCGCCTCGTCGCACAGCGCCGGGCGCAGCAGGTCGTCGCCCGCCGTCGCCGAGTAGCCCTCGTTGAAGATGAGGTACACCACGCCCAGCACCGAGCCGAGCCGCTCCGCGAGCGCGTCGCCCTCCGGCACCTCGAACGGCACCCGCGCCTCCGAGAGCGTGCGCTTCGCGCGCACGATGCGCTGGGCGATGGTGGGCTCGGGCGCGAGGAAGGCGCGGGCGATCTCCGCGGTGGTGAGCCCGCCCAGCAGCCGCAGCGTCAGCGCCACGCGGCTCTCCGGCGGCAGCACCGGGTGACACGCGACGAAGATGAGCCGCAGCAGGTCGTCGCCCACCGCGTCGTCGAGCGCCGCGTCGAGGTCGGGGGTGCGGAAGCGCTCCACGGCCTGCGCGAGCGCGTCGTGCTTGCCGGCGATGAGCGCGCCGCGCCGGAGCGCGTCGACCGCCCGGTGCTTCGCCGCCGCCATCAGCCACGCGCCCGGGCTCTGCGGCAGCCCGTCGCGCGGCCACTGCTCGAGCGCGGCCACCAGCGCGTCCTGCGCGAGCTCCTCGGCGAGGGCCACGTCGCGCACCAGCCGCGTGAGCGCGCCGATGAGCTTCGGCGACTCGCGCCGCCACGTCGCGTCGATGGTCGCCTGGAGCCCGGGTTCCACGCCACGCGCATACCACGCGGCCCCCGACACCCTAGACTCCCGGTCGACATGCTCGACGCGACGCTCGACGCCCTGCACCAGCTCCTCCAGCGACACGTGACCGGGCTCGAGAACACGTGGGTCCACCCGTCCATCCCGCCGCGCAAGCTCTCGAACCTCCGCAAGGCGCACCGGGCGCACCTGCCCACCGGGGAGCTCGTGCTCGCGCTCTACGACGCGACGCTCTTCGGCAGCGCGACCAACGGTTTCGCCGTCACGCCCACGCGGCTGCTGTGGAAGAACCCCGGCGATGACGCCCTCTGCCGCGAGTGGCGCACCATCGCGCCCGACGACTTCCGCGGGCTCGACGAAGATGGCGACGTCCTCCTGGGGCAGGCGAGCATCGCCACCTACTTCACGGGTGAAGACGACGCGGCCGGCCTCGCCTGGCTCGCCGCCCTGCGCGACGTGGCGCGCGCCGCGAAGGGCTCCCCATGACGCCTGAGCGGTGGGCCCTCGTCTCGGAGGTCTTCCTCGAGGCGCTCGAGCACACCGGCGGTGCGCGGGCGTCGTTCCTCGCAGCGCGCTGCGGTGACGACGTGGGGCTGCGCAGCGAGGTCGAGTCGCTGCTGGCGAGCGACGCCTCGGCGGGGGCCTTCCTCGACACGCCGCCGCTCGCGTCGAAGCCGCGCGCCGCGGGGGACCGCATCGGCGCCTGGGAGCTCGAGGCGCTCCTCGGCCACGGCGGCATGGGTGAGGTGTGGCTCGCCTCGCGCGCCGACGGGGCCTACCGCCAGCGCGCCGCGCTCAAGCTCATCCGCCCCCGCTTCGACGACGGCGCCCTCGCGCGCCGCTTCGTCGCGGAGCGGCAGATCCTCGCCACCCTCACCCACCCCCACATCGCGCGGCTGCTCGACGGCGGCACCACGCCCGAGGGCGCGCCGTGGTTCGCCATGGAGTACGTCGAAGGCGAGCCCCTCGACGCCTGGTGTCGCGCCCGGCCGCTGACGCTCCGCGCCCGCGTCGAGCTGTTCCTCCGCGTGTGCGACGCGGTCTCGGAGGCCCACCGCCACCTCGTGGTGCACCGCGACCTCAAGCCCGCCAACGTGCTCGTCACCCGCGACGGCACGCCGCGGCTCCTCGACTTCGGCATCGCGCGGCTCCTCACCGGCGACGCGGGGACCCTCACCCACACCGACGGCGTCGCGCTCACCCCCGCGTGGGCGAGCCCCGAGCAGATCCGCGGCGAGCCCGTCACCACCGCGTCCGACGTCTTCTCGCTCGGCGTCATCCTCTTCGAGCTGCTCACCACGCGACGGCCGTGGGGCGAGGCCAGCACCCCCGAGGCGACGCTGCGCGCGGTGCTCGACGACGAGCCGCCGCCCACCGGCCTCGAGGTCGACGTCGACGCGGTGGTGCGCAAGGCCCTCGAGAAGGACGTCGCGCGCCGCTACCCCTCGGTCGAGGCCTTCGCGCACGACCTCTCGCGCTGGCTCGCCGGCCACCCGGTGAGCGCCCGCGCGCCGTCGGTGTCGCAGCGCGTGTGGAAGGCCGTGGCTCGTAACCGCGCCCTCACCGCCCTCGGCGCGGCCGTCTTCCTCTCGCTCACCGGCGGCCTCGTGGCCACCTCGTGGCAGGCGCGCATCGCGCAGCAGCGCCTCGAGGCCGTGCGGGCGCTGGCGAACACGCTCATCTTCGAGGTGCACGACGCGGTGCTGTACGTGCCCGGCGCGACGGAGGCCCGCACCATCATCACCCGCAAGGCCGTCGCCTACCTCGACGAGGTCGCGCGCGACACGCGAGACCCGGCGCTGCGCCGCGAGGTGGCCGCCGGCTACCAGAAGGTCGCCGAGGCCCTGAACTACTCGAGCGCGGCGAACCTCGGCGACGCGTAGGGCGCGACGGCGAACTACGAGAAGGCCCTCGCGCTCCTCGAGGGCCCGGGCACCGCGCCCGACGCGAGCCCCGAAGACCGCGCCGCGCTCGCGGCCTTGTGGCTCAGCTACGGCACGCACCTCCTCGAGGTGGGGCAGCTCTCGCTCGCGCGCCGGGTGGTGCAGCGGGGCCTCGCCGCGCGCCAGCGGCTGCTCGCCGAGCTGCCGGGCGACGCCGAGCGCCGACGCCACGTCGCGAACGCCGCGAGCTACCTCGCAGACGTCGAGAAAGACGCCGGCGACCTCGCCGCCGCGCTGCAGGGCTACGAGCTGGTGCGCGAGGTGTACACCGCGCTGGTCGCTGAAGACCCGGGCAGCGCGCGCAACCGCTGGGGCCTCATCTGCGGCTACAGCAACACCGCCGACGTGCTCTTCCAGCAGCGGCAGCTCGAGGAGGCGCGCGCGCGCGCCGAGAAGGCGCTCGAGCTGTGCGAGGCGCTGCGGAAGGACCGGCCCGACCACTACACCGTCCTCCAGGGGCTCGGCGCCTTCCACCACCAGCTCGGCGAGCTGCACCTCGCCGCCGGCGACCCCGCCCGCGCGCGCGCGGAGTTCGAGACGGCCCGCGGGCAGCGCGCGGCGCTCGCGGCCCGCGACGCGCACGACCTCGAAGCGGCGATGGCCCTCACCCGCACCGAGGGCGAGCTGGCCGCGCTGCTCCCGCCTGCCGACGCCCCCCGGCGCTTCGAAGAGCTGCACGCCCGCCTCGACGCCCTCGCCGCGTCCCGCCCCGACCACCGGCGCCTGACGCTGCTCCGCGCGGAGCTGAGCGTGCGCGAGGCGAAGACGGGCGCCGACGCCTGCGCGCACCTCGCCCTCGCCGACGCCCCCCTCGCCTCGCTGGCCGCGCGCGCCCCCGAGCTGCTCGACGCCCGCCGGCTGCTGAGCGAGGTGGCCACCCACCGCGCGCGCTGCGCCCGCTGACCTGCCCCGCGTGACTTGACTTCAAAGTGTGAATGCCGTTCACTCTTTGACGATGACTCACAAGACGCCCCGCGCCCGCCGGCACGACGCCAACGTGGGCCGCATTCTCGACGCGGCGATGGAGCTGGTGGTGAGCGGCGGCCTCGAGGCGCTCTCGATGGGCCGGCTGGCCGACGCGGTCGACTACACGCCGGGGGCGCTGTACCGCTACTTCCCCTCGAAGGACGCGCTGCTCGCCGGGCTGGTGGCGCAGGTGCTCGACGAGGCGAAGGCGGCGCTCGAGGCGGCGGAGGCGCGGCTGCCGAAGGGCGCGTACCCGCTGACGCGGGTGTTCGCGCTGGCCCACGGCTACCGGCTCTTCGCGCTCGAGCAGCCGCACGCCTTCGCGCTGCTGGCGATGACCATGGCCGAGCCGAAGGTGCTGCTGAGCGGCCCCAGCGCGGCGCCGGTGACGGAGCGCGTGGTGCAGACGCTCGAGGTGCTCGCGCGGGCGCTGGGTGACGCCGAGGCGCACGGTCAGCTCGAGCCGGGCGACGTCACCGAGCGCACGCTGTGCTTCTTCGCCACGCTGCAGGGGCTGCTGCTGCTGCACAAGCAGGCCCGCTTCGCGCCGAAGGTGCTCGACTTCGAGCGCCTGGTGCCGGCGGCCACGCGCACGCTGCTGCTCGGCTGGGGCGCGAAGGCCCGCGCCGCCGACGCCGCCCTCGAGAAGTCCCTCGTCACTGGAGAGCCCCGATGATTGTCGCCGCCCTGCTGGGAGTGCTGACCTGGACGCTGCTGGAGTACCTCATCCACCGCTTCCTCGGGCACGACGCCCGCTTGCGGCCCAACCCCTTCGCCGCGGAGCACGTGCGGCACCACAGCGAAGGCGACTACTTCGCGCCCGCGTGGAAGAAGGTGCTCGCCGCGGCGGCGGTGGTCGCGGCGCTGTGGTGGCCGGCCACGCAGCTCGCCGGTGAGGCGCGCGGCCTGTCGTTCCTCGCGGGGCTCATCGGCTTCTACGCGGTGTATGAGGTCATTCACCGTCGCGACCACACCCACGCCGGCTTCGGGTGGTACGGCCGCTGGCTGCGCCGCCACCACTTCGCGCACCACTACAGCGACGCGCGCTTCAACCACGGCGTCACCAGCCCGCTGTGGGACCTCGTGTTCCGCACGTACCGCCCGGTGCAGCAGGTGCGCGTGCCCGCGAAGTTCGCCTCGCCGTGGATGCGCGAGATGAGCGACGTGTTCCTGCTGCAGTGATCACTCGAAGGCGAACCACTGCTTCATTTTGAGGTCGGTGCCGTCGGTGTTGTCGCCGAGGCTGTCGTCGTTGACCATCGCCTCGAGCCGCCCCCCCGGTGCTCCCGTCGAGTCGTACAGGTAGCAGCGGCCGGAGTCGTCGCCCTGGTTGCCGAGGGCCTCGAACCACGTGTTGGCCTCGATCCACTTCCAGCCATCGAAGACGCGGCCGGCCGTCACCCGGGCGATCAACGCGCGCAGGCGGAGGCCGGGGGCGGGGAAGCCCGCCGGGGCGATGCCCCACGAGTACCCGCGCGACGGCCACACGTGGCCCCAGAAGTCGAAGTAGTAGTACTCAGCCGCGGCGGTGAACTGGAAGCGATCGCCACCGATGAGGCCGCTCGGAGCAGGCCACGTCTCGACGTAGTTGGCTCGCGCGAACCACCTGAACTCGTGGACCGGGCCGGTGCACGAGAAGTCGGCCGGCGGAGGGAGCAGCGTTCCTTCGTTGCGAACGTGCGTGTAGTGGCTGGGCAGCGCCACCGAGTCAGTCACCGTGGCGTTGTCGACGCGCGTCTCGCTGAAGAAGGTCCGCAGCGCCAGCGCCGCGGTGCCCCCCGGGATGATGTAGCCCTCGATGCGGTGGAGCCACCACCCATCACGGACGTCGCCCACCCGGCCGGCCCACGCGGGGTTGGTGGTGAGGAAGTTGTCGGAGATGGTGCCGTTGTACCAGTGGTAGAGCGGGACGGTGCCTGCGGGCGCCGGGAGCGCCGGGTTCCACACGTGCCCCTGGAGGCCGACGATGAGGTAGCTCGGCTCCGGCGGCGTGAGGCGACCGTCCCGGCAGTCCCTGTAGTAGGTGCACGTCCACTCCGGATCGCTGGTCGTGATGAAGTCGTTCCGGCCCGGGCTGAAGAAGGTCACCAACGGCAACTTCGCCTGCGCGTTCGCCACGCTCGAGCCCAGCATCACCGCCGCGCTCGCCGCGAGCGCAAACCACCGCATGCTCTTCATTTGCCGCTCCTTGAATGGGGAGCAGCGCACGGCTGCACGCGATGTGCCGAGCCTCCGTCGCAGCGAGAAGCGCGCGAAGTGAAGCCAGCCGGGCGACAGGAGCCCTGCGCGGTGTCGCCTGCCTGTCACGGTGAGAGGAGCGTGTTCCTGCTGCAGTGAGCGGGCTCAGCGCCGCGAGACGACCTGCTGCGCGTCGACCCACTCGAAGCCCAGCGCGCCGCGGTGGCGCACCTCCGAGAAGTGGTCGCCCTGCTCGGCGAAGCCGCTCCAGCGGTAGGTCGACGACGAGCCGTCGCGCCAGCGCACGGTGATGCGCTGCTGGCCGCGCTCTGCGCTGCGCTGCAGCTTCCCGTGCCACACGTCGACGATGACGCCGCGCCACTCCTCGCCCTCGGAGCGGTCGAGCGCCCCGTTGGCATGCACCAGCGCGCCGAAGGTCAGCGCCGCCGCCGCGACGCCGACGAGCGCCACCACCGCCGCGGACCGTTTGCCCGAGCCGGAGTCGCCCGCGCAGGCCGCCTCGACGCTCGGCCGCGAGAAGAGCGCCGCCGCGCCGCCCACCACCACCCCGATGCCGGCCACCAGGAGCGAGGTGGTCCACGCGCTCCACGCGAGGAAGGCGTACGCCGCCATGAGCGTGCAGCCGCCGACCGCCACGCCGAGGAGCAGCTCGCCGCGCTTCGGCGAGGCCGTGCCGCGCGGGCCGCCGGCGCGCGCGACGATGAGCAGGTCCTCCAGCGCGGCGAGCAGCCGCTCGACGTCGACGTGGCCGCCCTCGAGCGGGTGCTTCACCGTCACGCCGGTGGTCGAGATGCGCACCGCGAAGTGGCCCTCGTCGAGGAGCCGCAACACCGCCTGCCGCGTCGCCTCCTTCGAGAGGATGCGCCGCACGTCGTCGTCGCTCGCGTCGGCGTCGATGAAGACCGCGTGGTCGAAGCCCTGGAAGCCCGTCTGCACCTCGCGCGTGAGGCCGCGGGTCTTGTCGCGCCGGTCCTGCGTCTGCTCGCGGCGGAGGAGGATGGACGGCGCCGGCTCGTCGGACTCGCCCGCCGGTGGCCGCGGGCCCTCGAAGCGCGCGGTGACGAGCACCGCCTGCGCGACGCCGTCGACCAGCTCGACGCGCAGGTCGACCCGCTGCCCCGCGACGCGGAGCCCGAGGCGCGAGGGGTCTGGCACGTCGAGCCCGAGCGCCGAGGTGAGCTCGTCGAGCACGCCGCGACCACCGGGCTTCGACGAGACGAGCTGCGCGTTCCAGTTCTCAGGGACCATCGGAGGGCGGGCACTCTAGCCGCCTCGTCCCGGCCTCGAAATGCGGGTAGACCTTCGGGCTCACCGATGCGCTTCTTCCTCGTCTTCTCGCTCCCGCTCTTCGCCTGCTCGCCGGGCATGACCGCCGACTTCACCCTCAAGGGCACCTTCGCCAGCCGCCCCGTCGACCTCTCGGCGTCGCTCACCAGCGGCGGCGCGGGCCTCAGCGACGGCACCAACAAGGGCGACAACCGCAACACCGCCAACCAGCTCGCGATGATCGGCGGCCAGACCGCGTGGACCAGCGTGCGCACCACCACCTGCCCCACCGAGCCGTGCCCCGACAACGTCGAGCTCGTGCTGTGGACCCCGCCGGCCATCATCCACGCCGGCCCGTGGGTGCTGCCCGAAGGCTCCGAGGTGAGCCTGTACAAGGACCTCGACCTGCTCGCGACCGAGCCGATCGCCGGCCTCGCGCAGCTCGACTTCGAGCCGCCGGAGTTCTCCGCCGCGGGCCGCGTCACCCTGCGCCAGCGCGCGAAGCTCGGCGCCGGACCGCGCATGGCGGGCCTCACCGTCGAGGGCAGCGTGGGCCTCGAGTACCAGTGCTTCCTGCAGAACACGTACTTCCGCCACTGCGGCGAGGCCATCCGCGGCGACGGCCAGACCAACCCGCTCAAGCTCCCGTACGCGGAGAACACCTGCCCGCGCGAGCTCGTCGCCCCCTACGAGGCGAGCCCCACCTGGAACGGCCTGCAGCTCAGCCTCGGCGACCTGAAGGTCGACTGCCGTGAGACCGAGGGCACGCTCAACGGAGGGAAGAAGCCGGTGCTCTGCCACTCGAAGCGCACCGTCGAGGCCGGCGGCTGCACGTGGACCGTGCACTTCCTCACCGACGGCGCGCTGTACCAGTTCGCCATCGCCGGCTGGGCCGACGCCGGCTGCGCGCAGAAGACCTGCAACACCTACCGCTGACGTTCAGCGGACAACAGACTCTCCAGGCCCACGATGCGGTGGAAGTAGCCTCGCTGCTGCAACGTCGGCGTCACGCCGCTCGCGGAGATCAGGACCCGCTCGACGGTGAAGCGACGCGGCGCCGCAAGCAACTCCACCTTCCGCTCGACCTCGCGGATCACCGAGGTGTCGACGGGACTCGAGGTGAACTTGCACTCCACCAACGTCAGCACGTCTCCGCGCCGCCGGAGGCGATGGCACGGCGGAGCTGCTCGAGTTCAGCGGCGCGACCAACGAACATACCGAAAACCAGATCGGCACAAATCGATCGTCAAAGCATCTGTGCCGATCTACCGGATTTCGCCTCAGATCGGCACAGTTCGCGAAGCAGAAGTCCTTCGACCGCCCATCGCTCGCGACGCCGCGACCTCGGCCGACCTGGCGGGGCGCCACGAGCACCCCGCACGCCGCGTCGATGGCCTGCTGCGTGCCCGCGAGCGCGAGGGTGTCGCCGGCACAGCCGCTCCTGCGCGGTCGGCACCAGCCGTGGTGGTGGCTGGTCATCTCCGGCGCGGGGCTGGTGGTGCTCGTGGTGACGGAGCTCAAGAAGGTGCTCACGCGCGACGGCGCGGCGCTCAGCGCGCGATGACGGGCGGCCGCGCGAGCTCGACGAGCTGCCAGTAGGGCGGCGGGTAGCCCTTCTCGCGGGTGAAGGCCGCGGCGCGCGCGTCGAGGCCGGCCCGGAGCGCCTCGTGCCGCGCGGTGTACGCCGTGCTCCGGAGCGCCGCCTCCGCCGACATGCCCTCGGGCACCGGCCCGGCGCGCCCGTTCGCCACCAGCACCGCGCTCCACGCCTTCGCCAGCCGCGCGACCGGGAGCTTCCACCACGTCACCGGCAGCTCCGCCCCGCGCTCGGCCTCCTCGAGCAGCACGTCGGTGACCGCGTTGTCGCGGTGGTCCTTCGCCAGCGCCTCGCCGTCGAACCACTCCGCCACCACCGCGAGCTGCGGGTCGTACTCGAGGTCGGACGGCTCGAGCGTCTCGAAGTGCCGCACGCCGACGCTCCACAGCCAGCGCCGCGTGCCCGGCGCGGAGATGCGCGACAGCCCCGGCCACAGCTTCACGCCCTGCGCCTCGTACGCCGCCCACGCCACCTCGGAGCAGAAGAGCTTCGAGTGCTCGGCCGCGTCCATCGCGAAGTCGTAGGCCACGTGGCCGCGGCGCGCGCGCTCGAGCGCCGTCGTCGCCGCGCGGTGCGGGAGCTGGCCGTCAGCCGTCACGCCCTCCCGCAGCCGCAGCGCGAGGATGCGCAGCTTCTTGTCGGCGAGGTACGTCGCGAGCGGTACCGCCTTGAGCCCCACCTCGATGTGCGCCTCGACCACCGTCGCCGCCCGCGTCGCCGCGTCGACGTGCAGCAACGCCACGTGCGAGAAGTTGCCCGGGAAGTCGCTGCCCCGCGCGATGAGCGCCGAGGTCGCCGCGCCGCCGCGCGAGACGAGCAGGTCGCCCGAGTGGAGCTCCACGCCCTGCACGTGGATCGCCGGCGTCTCGCTCTTCACCGCCCGGCCGCGCGCCAGCGGCGGCACCTCACGCAGCGGCTGCTGCAGGAGCGCCTCCTCGAGCGCCGCCCGCGCCCCGTAGAGGAGCCGGTAGAGCCTCGCCCGCGCCTCCGCCTGCTCGAGCGGCCAGCGCGAGGACTGCACCTTCACCGCGTCGCGGAACCGCGCGAGCCACTCGAGCTCGGGCGAAGCGTCTGCTCCGGGACACGCCGCGTACGCCGTCGCGACGTCGAAGAGCAGCGCTTCGGTGCGCTCGAGCTCCGGCGCGTCTGCCGGGAGCGGAGCCTGCTCGAGCGTCGTGAGCAGGGCCTGAAGCTCGGCCTGCGCCGGGGCGAGGTGCTCGGCGGCCGTCGTGCAGTCGGCGCGGTGGTGCTGGAAGCGCTCCTCGAGCCGCCGCCACTCCGCGTCGCGGTTCCAGGCGAAGGGCGCGCGCCCCGCCGGCGGTGCGGGCGGCGGCGGCTCCGTCCCCGGCAGCAGGAGCGCGAGCAGGACCAGCGGGAGGAGGAGCCACAGACGACGCACGCCATGGTCTTACGCCCTGCCGTCTGCTCAGGGGGAACGGTGTTGTGACGGGTCTGCTCGTCACGCCTTCGCTCCCAACGCCAGCCGGCCGGGCTCGACGCAGGTGCACGCGTCGAGTGGGAATGCCGAACAGGCACCGCGACGAGACCTCTCAGGGCACGAGCTTGAGCCAGGCGTCGATGGCGGCGACCAGTTCCTTCGACTTCGTCTTCGCCCGCAGCGCGGTGAGTTCCTGCTTCACCGCCGGGTCTCCGGGAGCCGTCGCGCTGAAGTACGTCACCATCGCCAGCTGCAGCGGGGTGTCGGTCTGCACGCGCGGCAAGAGGTCCTTCACCAGCGCGTTGCTCCCCGCAGCGCCGAACATCTGCAGGCCCTGACGCTCGATGGTGTAGAGCTGCTCGACGAAGCCCAGCAGGTCCTTCGCGGCGGGGTTGGGCTTCGGGTTCTTCGGGTCGACCAGCGCCTGCAGCGACGCCCAGGACGTGTCACGGGCCTTGCGCACCGCCTGCAGCTTCACCACGGCGGCGTCCATTCCCTTGGGGCCACACATGCGGGTGAGCACCACGAAGGCGTTGGTCGCCTTGTAGATCTCGAGGGGTGACTTCGAGGGATGAAGCAGGTCGGGGTCGGCCCAACCGTCGACCATCTTCCAGCCGTCGGGGTCGAGGCAGTCGGCTTTGGCCCGCGCCGCGAGTGTGGCGTCGATGCCGTGCGGAGACGCGAGAATGCGTTCGACTTCTTCACTCGGTGGCAGCGTGACCGCCAGAAGCGTCATCAGGAGCGTGTGCATGAGGGTCTCTTTCAGAAGGATTGAATGAACGCGTTTCCGGGGAGCGTCGGGCTCGGACGCGGCGTGCGGACCTGCGTGCCGATGAGCGAGGGGAAGTGGCGATAGCGGTAGTGGTCGTCAGGCCGGGTGACGCCAGCCGGGTAGAAGTGCCAGGGCGGGTTGGCCGGCGAGTCGCTGTCGCCGTTGCTCATGCCGTGGCCGAGCTCGTGCGCCAGAATGCGCTTGTTGGGCATGAGCCTGGTGCCGTGGAAGACGAGCACTGGCCCGGTCGTCCACGACGCGTAGGCCGGCGAGTCGGTGTACGCGAAGCAGCCCGACGGTGAGCCGGGGCTGCTCTCACACAGCGAGAACCCCAGCACCACGTCGATGGTCCCCGGCAGGAAGGGACCCAGCGCGCCATTGAAGAGGTCGAAGAAGGAGATCCGCTCGGTGCTCATCGTGATGACGCCATCGTTGACGAGCCCGCTCGGCCCGATGAGGCTCGGTGAATCGAGCACCGCGAGCGGCCCGGTGGCGCGCACCTCGAGGCAGGCTGGCGCCCACGCCTCATTCGCGTGATGCAGGATTTCGTCGAACTGGGCCTGCGTCATCGCGGGCCCCCGGCCCGAGCGCCCCGCGGTGACCGACATCGGCCCGCCCGGGAGCATCATCAGGCCACCGGTGCTCAGGTCGATGTAGGGGTCACTCTCTTCGTTGGGCTGGTGAACGTGGTCGCCGTTGAGGTCGTTGAAGCTGAACCCGCTCGGGTCGGTGTAGCTGAAGCTGGTGCCGGGCACGTGCGTGAAGGGTTCCATCACCGTGCGCGGGCGCACCATCACCGCGATGCGATCGCCGGGCCCGCGCCCACAGACGGGCACGGTGTCGGTCGCCGGCCGCATCATTCCGTACTGAGCGCGCACACCGCCGCTGATGAAGCTGGTGGTCGTCGGCGCGCCGATGCGGTGCGTGCGATCGTTCGGGCTCTCGTCGGCCACGTTGCCGCCCACGAGCACGGAGTGCAGCCGGAACTCGTCGTCGGGCTCGGTCTGCTCGTCGGCGTTGGTGAGCAGCTGCGACTCCGACTCGAAGACGCCGGTGTCGACGCCAGTCTCGAGGAGCTCGACGACCGTGAGGTCATCCGCGAAGCGCTCGGGCTCGCCGGCATTGAGCGGCCAGTGCACCAGCGTACCGACGCTCGCCGAGACCCGCTCCCGGACCATCGGGTCGAGGTTGGCGGCGGCGTCGGTGACGCGCACCACGAAGCGCGAGGGGTCTTCGTCGACGAAGGTGGCCCCCGGGGTGTTGTGCAGGTCGACGTCGTCGCCGAAGCCCGTGGCGCCCGTCTCGATGAGGCCGGGCACCAGGCTGGGCGCCGGCACGCCGAGCGCACCGACGATCTCGACGCCGGTGACGTTCACCTCACGCCGAGCCTCGGTCAACGCCGGGCCGGTCGGGGGTGTGAAGGTCAGCACCAGCGCTCCGCGGCCCGGCGTGCGACCCTCGACGTAGAGGTTCGGCGATCCGGCGCCGGGCCAGGGAACACTCGTGGGCGCTGCGGCCGTCTTGGTCGGCCCCACGAAGAGCGCCACGTTGGTGGCGCCGTCAGCCGGCCCGACGGAGAGGGTGCCAGCCATCGTCGGCGGCTCCACGCTGACCGTGACTTCCGCGAGATCGTTCTCACCGGTCACGTTGAGCTCGGTGCGATCGACCACCAGGTTCAGGTTGTCATCGTCGTCATTGACCCCGACGGCGATCGCCCCGGGCGCGGTGGGCCCCAGGCGCAGCCGGTAGACCGTCAGCGACCAGGGCGTCGACGTCGCCAGCACCCGGGTGCCGCGCAGCGCGCTGATGCGCACCTCGTACGCGCCCGGGGGCAGCAGCGTGCCGGTCGACGTCTGACCGTTCCACTCGAAGCGGCCCGAAGTCCGGGTCGTGCTGGTGGTGTTGGTGAACGCGGTGCCGGCGCCGAGGCGCTTGATCTCCATGCGCACGGCGTCGACGCCGATCGCGCCGCTGATGGTCCAATCGAAGCCGGGGCGGTTCATGCCCGCCTCGAGATCTTCGTAGCGGCTGTAGCTGGTCGAGGTGGCCGCGACGTTCACGTGCACGTCCTCGAAGAGAATGGCCTGCGCCGCCACGTCGGAGCTGGGGCCGAACCCCAGGCCGCTGAGGTCCGAGATGCGCACGCGCACGTCGTAGGTGCCCGAGGCCGCCAGCCCTCCCGCCGAGCGCTCGCCGTGCCAGTGCACCAGGTTGAGCGTGCCCGGAGGCCGCATCGAGATGGTGCTGTCGTAGAGCGTGTAGATGGGCGTGCTGCTGCCGGTGGGGAGCACGTCGACCACCCCGTAGAAGCCGCCCGGGTAGCGCGCGTACACCGCGGGCTCGACGTAATAGTAGATGGGCACGTCGACGGGCGAGGCGGTGTCGACCAGCTGCGGCCGTTCGTGCGTGGGGCGATCGATGCAGACCTCACCCGCGCAGCGGCCGATGACGAAGTCCTGCGAGCGCACGTCCGACATCTGGGGCAGGTCGTCGTCCAGCACGCGCAAGGTGACGTTCCACACGCCGATGCAGCCGTCGTCGGGCAGCGCCATGTCGGCGGCGAAGGGCGAGTAGACCTGCCCGCTGCCGAGCACCGTCGGCATCGAGCAGCCGCTCGGCGGGGTCACCACCCAGGCGTAGCTGCTGATACCCGTGCCGCCCGCGGGCAGCACCAGGTCGCTGAGCGCGTTGTCGAGATCGAAGCTGCGCGAGCCGTCGAGCACCACCGGGTTGAGCAGGCGCCGCGAGCCATCGAGCAGGTAGCGCTGCGGCAGGTTGATGTGCGCGATGGGCGGCACCATCGGCGCGAGCACTCGCAGCTGAACGGTGGCGCTGCGCGGCGGGTTGCCTTCGGCGTCTCGCACGTCCACCCGCAGGGTGTAGGTGCCGAAGGGCATCTGGCCCTCGTCGACGTGCAGCACCCGGCCGTAGCCCGAGTGCACCGAGGGGAAGGCCTCGCCGATGCGCCCCGGCGGGTGGAACAGCTCGTAGCCCGCGGGCACGGAGTCGACGTACCAGGTCCAGTTCGTCAGGCCGGGGGAGAGCGGCGTGAAGGTCTCGCCCATCGCCACGCTGTGGCAACCGAATGGATCGCTCGCCATCGCGCTCGGGGGACACTCGGAGTCGGGGTCGTACGAGAGGTCTCGCACGTCGAACGGCGCGCGCACCGTGATGGTCGGGCCCCCCTCGATCGCCGCGATGGGGTCGGCGTCGACGACCACCGCGACCGGGTTGCTGTTCTCGGTCGCTCCTTCGTCGTCTTCGCCCTGCGCGCGGAACACCCAGGTGCCCGGGTGCGTCGCCGCGGGGTAGGTGGCCGCAGGCGTCCCGAGCGTGGCGCGGGCGGGCGCGGCGTTGGGGACCTGAATGACGATCCACCGCACGGTGACCGGGCCTCCATCGGGGTCGGTGGCGGTGCTGGTGAGCGCGAACGACTGGCCGACCCGAATGCGCGGCGGGCCGCCCGCCATCACCACGGGGCGCTCGTTGTAGACCTCGACGGTGAACTCGTCGGACATGCCGCTGAGCGCGGGCGTCTCGTTGTCGGTGACGCGCGCGCGGAAGCGCCAGGTGCCCAGGCTGCTGCGAGTGGTGGGAATGGTGAGCGTGAGCCCGGTGCCCATGACCGCACCCCAGCTGCCACCCGGTGGCAGGGCTTCCCACTGCACCGCCGTGTAGTCGCCGCCGTCTTCGTCGGGGCTGAGCATGAGCGAGATGTCGCTGCGCACGCGCACCCGGGGCGAACCGGAGATGGTCGGGTGCGGCGTGCGATTGGCGACGGTCAGGCTGAGCTGCTGCGGCAGCGAGGTCTCGCCTTGCGCGTCGACCGCGATCGCCTCGAACACCCAGTTCCCGAAGTTGCTCTCGCCGTTGAACTGAATCGAGGTGGTCTGGCCCGTGGCCGAGGCGAGCGTCGCGCGGCTGCCCGGGGGCTGGCTGATGATGCGCCAGCGCACGGTCACGGGGCCGTCGGGGTCCGACGCGCCCGAGGTGAGCGTGACGTTGGCGTCGTGCGCGAAGGTGGTGCCGCTGATCAGGCTGGTGCCGCTCAAGCTCGCCGAGAGCGTGGGGAGGTTGTTGTAGACCTCGATGGTGACCGAGCGCGACTCGTAGACGGCGGCGCCGGGCTGGTTGAGGCAGGCGCGGCCGAGCGGGCCGCAGATGCCGCCGGTGACGCAGTTGTTGGGGTCGGCGACGCCCACGATGATGTCGGTGCAGGTGATGGTGTACGTCCCGAGATCGTTGAGCGAGGTGGGGTTCATCACGCCGGCGAGCGCGCTGATGTCACCGAACGCCCCGTTCACCCAGGGACAGGCCGGCACCGAGAAGACACTGCCGTGCGGTGCCTCCGTCCCTGCGGCGCGAATGGGCCGCGTGACGGCGGCGAAGTGGCTCACCGCACACGTGCCGGTGATCTGATTGGCCGGTGGAATCGCCGACAACAGCGGCCACGTCTGCGATGGCGTCTTCACCAGCTGACGGCCCTGCGCGAGCGCCGCGACCCCTGACAACACCAACACGACCCAGACACTGCGAATGATGGTCTTCATGGGAGCCTCTCAGGAATCGGAGTCGATGACGTTGGGGGTGCCGTCCCTGTCGGAGTCGCCAGGCTTCTCCTTGCCGTCGGGCACCTTGTCGTTGTCGGAGTCGGGGTCGAGCACGTTCTCGAGCCCGTCGCCGTCGGCGTCGCCAGCGAGCTCGTCCTTGTCGAGCAGGCCGTCGCCGTCTTGATCAGCCACCACCTTGAGCCCGAGCCAGAGGCCCAGGTTCAGCTTCGCGGGCGCATGGCACGGGTCGCCTGCGCTCTCGAGGTCGACCGACCAGAGCCCACCGCTGCGCACCAGCAACTGCGCCGTGAGCGCGCCGGTGAAGTCGGTGCTGAAGGTGGCGAAGTGCGAGGCGCCCGACTCGCCTTCGAAGTGCACCACCACCGGCCGCGCCTTCGCCCACGTCGAGGTCGCGGAGACGACGATCACCTCGCAAGGCCCGTTGCCAGCCAGCTTGGGGTCGCACTTCTGAGTGGAGACCTTGGGGTTGAGCCACTGCACCGGCGCGCGCACGTCGAGCTGCAGGGTGGTGCCGCCCAGCCGCTCGAGGGTATCGACCTGCTTCGCCCAGGCGGACACCCGCACCGGCGTCGAAGTGCACAGCGGCGCCGTGGCCGGGGGCTGCACCTTGAGCCGCCGCTGCACCTGCACGCCCGCGGGCACCAGGTCGGTGTCGGCGTCGAGCTGCGCAGGCCAGTCGGCCGGCGCGCCGTCGACGCGGTAGTACACGCGCCTGGGGCTCGACGAGGTGTTGCGGAAGACCATCGACAGCTCGGCGGGCGTCAGCATGCCGCCCGTGCCGCTGCCGCCAGTACCGGTGCCCGTGCCCGCCATGCCACCCGTCGTGCTGACCAGCACGGTGAGGTTGCGCTGCGCGAGATCGTTGCCGCGATTCTGATCGGCCACGACGCGGCGCAGCTTCACCTGCACGCAGCGATGCGGGTCGTCGGTCGGCGCGGGCCGCCAGGCCGTGCGCACCTTGACGCTGCCGCGCGCGGGAATGGTGGGAACGATGACCGAGTCGTGATGGAGGAACTGATCTTCCCCGCCCATCGCGTTGAGCGGGTCGGAGAGGGCGAACTCGACCTCCACGTCGGAGGCCGGCACGTCGCCGTAGTTGTGCACCTCGGCGTAGATGAAGTTCACCTGATCGGGCAGCGGCTGCTCGTCGCCGCGCACCGCCATCGCGGGGTCCATCACCTGGCCGTTGGCCGGGCTGTCGACCCAGATGTCGGGGTTCTCCCAGGGAATCTCCGGCACCGTGAAGCCGAGGTCGTTGAGCGCCCCGGGTGCGTGCCTCACGTGCACCGCCCACCCCGCGCGGCCATCGGTGCCCAGCGCGCGCGGCACCGAGACCGTCACCCCGAAGCCGAAGGCCAATGCGGGCACGCCCACGTCGAGCGGCGCGTCGGCGAGCGAGGTCGTCATCGGCCTCGCGTCGCTGAGCAGCACCGGCGCCTGCCCCTGCGGAATGTCAGTGTCGTAGCGATAGACGAGCACCCCCGACCCCGGCAGCGAGAGGTCGGAGTTGCCGAGGTCGTTGCGGCGCGCCTCGATGACGACGAAGTGCTGCTCGTCGATGAAGTCGGTGACCCCGGGCGTCAACCCCAGCGCGATGACCCCCACCTGCCCCGCCGCGAGCACGCTCTGCAGCGAGAGGTTGATGGTCTCGTCGAACACCGTGCTCGGGCGCGGCACGAAGCGCACGCCGGTGCCCGGCGACAGCCACGGCACGAAGGCCTTGGGCAGCCCGAGCGGGTGCACCGCGGTGAGCGCGGCTGAGACCGGCCGGGCCATCACGTCCCACCCTTCGGGTACGCGGGGCGCCACGGTCACCGGGGCCACCGGGTAGAGGTGCAGGTCCTTGAAGCCGAGGTGGTGCGAGAGGCCGTGCACCCACTCGGGCAGCGGGCTGTTCGCGTGGTGCACCGAGGTCGAGAGCAGCCGCCGGCGGCCGCCGACGTCGTAGGGCCAGGTACGCGTGGTCGCGCGGTCCACGGGGAAGGTCGCGTCGTCGACCACCACCAGCACGCGGGTGATGTCGTCAGCGGTGTCGTCGGGGAGCAGCCCGTCGAAGAGGCCCGGCCGCTCGCGCTCGGCCAGCCGCAGCACCTCGGTGGTGAGCTCGACGAGCGGGTCCTGCCCGCCGGCCGCGTAGAACGAGGCGGGGTGGGTGAGCACGTAGGGGCCCGCGAACTGCCAGCTGAGGCGGGTGGCGCCGCGGCTCACCTCGTTGAGCCAACCGTCGGCCTCCGTCAGGCGAGTGGTGATCATCGCCTCGTCAGGCGGCATGCCGTCGGGGAAGCTGGCGCGAACCACCAGCGTGTTCTGCGTGCCCACGCCCGCAGGCGCGCGGCGCACCGTCACCTCACGCCGTGCGACGTTGTTGCTCGCGCGCACCGCATCGAGCCCCATGCCGTCGATGGTGGTGTCGCCCAGCAGCACCAGGCGCGCGAGCAGCTGAACGCGCCCGTCCCAGGTGAGCGCGTCGCGCGGGGCGGTCGGCCGCCACACGAAGGGGCCGATGACGCGGTAGCCGGGCTGCACCACGCCGGCGACGGTGGTGGCCGGGGCCACGCGATCGAGCGTGAGCACGTTGCCGCGCTCCCCCAGCGTGCCGAAGCGGAAGAAGTCATTGAGCGACCAGTCGCGAGGGAAGACCAGCGCGCTCGTCGGCTCGGCGCTGAACAGCTGCACCGCCACGCTCAACGCCTCGAGCGGGTTGCGGTTGCGGACCACCACGTAGACGAAGTTGTCGGCGTTCGTGCGCGGCTCCTGGGTGGGGAAGGCGCCCAGGCCCAGCCGCTCGGCATCAGCGAGGGTGATGTCGGCGCTCTGACGCACCACGATGTCGGGCGACGCGAGCACCGCGGTGTCGGCGGTCGGCTCGACGCCGTCGTCACCCTCGAAGTCGCGCACGTAGACGTCGGCGCCCGCGCTGCCACCGCCGAGCAGCGCGATCAGCTGGTGCCGCGCGGTGTCGGTGATGAAGACGTCGTCGCCGCTGACCGTCAGGCGCGTCGGCTGCGAGGTGATGGGCGAGGTGACCACGTGGGTCTGCGCGCGCGCCACCGGGTCGTAGAGCTCGACGCGCGCGTTCTGGGTGTCGGCGATCAGCAGGAGCCCCGAGGGCAGAATCGCGACGTCCTGCGGGTTGTAGAGCTCGCCGTCACGCACGCCAGCCACGCCCAGGGGGCGCCAGGCGCCGCTCGCCGGCACGTCGATCAACGGTGAGTCACCGCTGCACGCCAGCACCACGCGATCGCCCGCCGGCGAGACGTCGAGGCCGTCGCACGAGGGCCAGGCGTCGTCCTGACGGAAGACCGTCCACCCGAGGTAGCCGGGCGCGTTCGAGCGCAGCACCCGCTTGTTCACGCCGTCGAGCACGAAGAGATCGCCGGCCGTGTCGATCGCGATGTCGCTGGGCATCGAGGCCGCCCGGCCCGCCGCGGTCAGGTCGGCGATCATCATCAGCGGTGCCTCCACGTAGGCCCCGCCCATCCACACGAAGTGCTGCACCTCGTTGCCGGCCTTGTCGACCACGAAGAGGTTGCCCGCGCGGTCAGACGCGATACCGGTCGCCAGCCCGAGCCGCGGGCCCCGCGCGTCGCCCGAGGCCAGGCCGTACGACGCGAAGCTGACGCCTGCCATCAGGGCGTCGCGCTGCGCGCTCCTGAGCACGTTGTGAGCCGTGTCGTTCAACACCACTCGGCCCTGATCGACCGTCACGCCCTGCGGCAGGAAGAAGCCATCGGAGAAGCCGATGGGTGGGCCGAACGCGAAGGAAGCCGACGCGCAGAGCAGAGAGGCGAGCGTGAGGGAGCGGTGCATGGCGGGCGCGTGTGCAACGCACATGCCCTCGCGCCCGCGGAGGGAGCTCGCCCGCGACTGTCGCCTGCGAGTATTCGCTTCGAACGCGGTGCTGAGACTGCGAGGCGACACGCCCGCCGTGCATGGTCCCTCTCAACGAGACGCAGCCCGTCGGCTCGCGCGCCCAGCTCTCTCCCGCGGTGCGCCGCTTCAGGTTGTGGGAATCGACCGGGGAGCGCGGCAACGAGTTGGCGCTCGCCGGCGCGCTGCGGGAATACGGCTTCGACCTCCGCACCCGCGCTTCACGCTCGAGCTCTTCGTGCCACAGCTCGAGCACCCGCGCGGCGTGACGGCCCGGCCGAGCGACGGGCGCGTCGACGTCGACCTCGCGTAACAACGCCCGTCACGAGCGCGGAGGCGTGCAGCGGCGCTCGCTCACCGCGGGTTGATCAGCCTCGCCAGCGCGAGGTGGCCACCGGCGCTCGCGAGGTCGGCCTGCGTCGCGAACAACGCCAGACACACACCGCCCGGGCGTCGCGAGCTGCTGAAGAGGAGCCCGTCGACGGGTACGCCGTCGGGCCGACGATGGACGAACCGAAGGAACTCGGCGAACGCCTGCGTAGGCACGTAGTCGATGTGCTCACGACCGTCGCGCGAGATGGGGGCGGAGATGCGTCGCGAGAGATGCTTCAGGAAGAGGCAGCTCTCGTGCGCGGCGCCGAGCTGCGGATCGAAGATGCCCGGGACCGGAACGTCGGTGAGGTCGAGCACGAGCAGGTCACGCCGTGACCGGAACTCGGCGACGACCTGGCCGCGCCCCGGCTCTGGAGGCGCCTCCACGCGCGCCGTCTCGAGGTCCAGCGCCGCGTAGAACATCGGGATGCCCGCGGGGCTCATGCGATTGGCTGGAGCCCTCGCCGCCGGGGGCGGCCCCAGCTCCGCTTCGGAGGAGGGGATGTGCCCACCGGCCGCGAAGGTCCGCGCCCGAAAGAGCGTCGTGCCCGCCGGCAGCGGCCGAAACAACCTCACGTCCTCAGCGCGCGTCAGGGCCTCGACCATCAGTTCCATGACGGTCAATGGGCGATCGGGGTGATTCACGTCGCCGCGCGCGAGTTCGCCCGGCGTCTCCGTCGGGAGGAAGAAGCGACGACCCGTCTGGATTCGCTCGACGAAGGCGTCCCAACTGGCGCGCAGGCTCACGTGCGGTGGCAGGCACGCCGGGTCCTTGCACCACAGGTCATCACCGACTGCGCGTTCGAGCGCCCGCCGGAGCGCATCGTCTTCGAGCTCGAGCCCTTCTCGCTCGAAGACCTCGCCAGACGTGAAGGTCTTGCCAGCGAAGCCGCTCTCGCTCTCGTTGTCGAAAAGCAGCTCTTCCAACGCGAGCCCGTAGTGCTCGCGGATGCGCTCACGGAGGTAGCTGCCGAGTGCGCGCACGCTGACGACCGCCGAGTCGCGCTCACAGCGCTCGCACGCCCCCTGTTCGCCGTTCGCCGCGACCCAGGCCGCGAGCGTCGCGTCACCCCAGCATGCGGCACAGACCTGGATTTCCCGGATGGGCTCGTACATAGAGTTCATATAACCCTATTGAGCGACATATGCACCCCAGGAGCTTCCCCTCTCGGGCAGGTGCGCGACGGCGCGCATCAGCGGGTCTCTTCACCGTGCCACTCCGCCCATTCGAGCCACCGGCACTGCCTCCCGCAACTTCGACCGAGGCCGCGGGTTCCTCCAGCCACCATGCGACACCTCCCCGGTTTCATCCTCGCGGCCACGCTGGTCGCCTGCGGAGCACCACCCAGCGGAGCCGACGCCGGCACCGACCTCGACGCGAGCCTGCCCGTCGACGCGGGCGTCGACTGCAACGCGGGCGTCGACGCGGGCGACGTCATCGCGCACACGGAGCAGGGCCCGGTGCGCGGGCTCGCGAACGCCGACGGCTCACGGAGCTTCCTCGGCATTCCCTTCGCGAAGCCGCCCGTCGGTGCGCTGCGCTGGCGGCCACCCGAGCGCGACCTCGCCTGCTGGTCCGGGGTGCGCGACGCGACACAGTGGGGCCCGGCGTGTCCGCAGCTCGAGCAGTCGCAGGGCATGCCGTTCGACGCCGGCGCGCCGCTCATCGGCCAGGAGGACTGCCTCACGCTCAACGTCTTCACGCCGACCGCGCCGACGCCCGATGCGGGCCTGCCGGTGATGGTCTTCATCCACGGCGGCGGCAACACGCTCGGGGCGACGAGCGAAGAAGCGGGCGCGACCGGCGTGCGCCTCTACGACGCCAGCGCGCTCGCGGCGCGCGGCCGGGTGGTGGTGGTCTCGATGGAGTACCGCCTCGGCGTGCTCGGCTTCCTCACCCTGGCGCAGCTCGACGCCGAGGGTGACGCGGGCGTGTCCGGCAACTACGGCTTGATGGATCAGCAGCTCGCGCTCCAGTGGGTGCAGCGCAACATCGCGGGCTTCGGCGGCGACCCGTCGCGGGTGCTGCTCTTCGGCGAGAGCGCCGGCGCGGTGGACACCTGCATGCACCTCGCGGCGCCGGGCTCTCGCGGCCTCTTCCATCGCGCGGCCATCGAGAGCGGCTCGTGCATCGCGCTCACCGCCGCCGAGAAGCGGGGCGAGGGCGCGACCTGGCTCGCGGCGACCGGCTGCGGCGCGGCGAGCGACGTCACGGCGTGCCTGCGCGCGAAGACACCCGAGGAGCTGATCCGCGCCTACCCCGTGCCGGTGAACGTCGGCAGCCGGCGCCCGACGGTGAGCTGGAACCCGAACGTCGACGGTGTGGTGCTCGCGGCGAACCCGCTCGACGCGCTGCGCGCCGGGTCGGCGGCCGACGTGCCGGTGCTCGTGGGCCACAACCGCGAGGAGACCAACCTCACGATGCCGCTCATCACCACCGAGGCCGAGTACCGCGCGGCGCTGGTGGGCATGGTGGGGGCGACGCTCGCGGATCAGGTGCTGCAGCGCTACCCGGTGGCGACGTACGGCTCTCCGCGCAAGGCGCTGGTGCAGGTGACGACCGACGTCTTCTTCGGCTGCCAGGCGCGGATGACGTCGCGCGCCGCGGCGCTCGGGCACCCCACGACGCCGGTGTACCGCTACCTCTTCTCACACGCGCCCAACGCGGTGCGCGGCGCGTTCCACGGCTCGGAGCTGCCCTACGTCTTCCAGCGCGTGTCCGCCCTGACCGCCACGCCGACCATCGCCGACCTCGCGGTGGAGGCCTCGATGCTCAGCACCTGGACCCGCTTCGCGGCGACCGGCTCCCCGGAGGGAGGCGGCGTCACCTGGCCGCGGCTGTCTTCGAGTGAGACGATGCTCGAGTTCGAGTCGACGCTCGCGACGCAGAGCGGGTGGCGCACGAGCGAGTGCGACTTCTGGGATCAGCTCGGCGGGGTGAGCATTCCCGCGCCGCCGTGAGCCACCTCACACCTCGCGCAGGCCGAAAGCCCGTCTCCAACCGAGTCGCGCGCGTCCAGCTCGGCAAAGGCGCCTCCGCTCGTCGAAGAGCTCGCTGCGTGGCGGTTCCTGAATCGACCTGAGGCGCTATCGTGCGACGGTGCTCTCCACCGTCCTGCTGCTGTGGTTGGCCGCACCGCCTGATCCGGTCCAGCTCGCCCTCTCGAAGCGTTGGGGTGAGCTCGAGAAGGCCCTCGCCAGCAAGAAGCTCGCGGCGCCCACCTCGGCGCTCACCTCGGCCCGCCTCATCGCGTGCGAGGCGGGGCAGCACGCGGTGGCCGACAAGCTCGCCGCGGCCGGAGCGGCGGGGAACTTCTACTGTCTGGCCTCGCGCGCGCAATGGGCCGAGCTGGCGAAGGAGAGCGCCGCCCGCAGGCCCCTGACTCGCGCCCAGGCCAACGACGAGCGCCTGTCGAGCGTGCTCCCGCTGGTGGTCGCGGCGAAGCAATCGGCCCTCTACGTGGACCTCGCGCGCCTGGAGCCCGAGACCTGCCAGTCTGCGGTGGCGACGGCCATCAAGGCGCTCGACGTGGCGCTCGCGAAGCAGGTCGTCGCCGCGTGCCCCATGCCCACCGAGCAGCTCGCGGGCTGGCTCGAGGTGTCCTGCGCGTGGGACTCGGCCGACGTGGTGCGCGCGTGGAGCGAGTTCGGCGCCGACCTGACGCAGCGGCGCGGGGGGACCACCTGCCTGCACCGCGCGGCGCTGCGGGGCGACGAGGCGCTGGTGCGGGTGCTGCTGAGCGCGGGCGCCGACGTGAACGCGGTCTCCGACTTCGCGCCGGTGGTGCGCTTTCCCGCGGTGCCCAAGGAGCTGCACTCGGTGGCGGGCCATGCACTGGTGGGCGGCAGCCCCGAGGTGGTGAAGGCCCTCGTGGACAAGGGCGCCGACTTCTCGAAGGTGGTGGCGCTGGCGGACCAGGTGGCGCTCTTCCCCGGCGCGGCCTTCCCCGCCCCGAACAACGTCCGCACGCAGCCCCGCGCGGCTGACGACGCGGCCCGGCCGAGGAGGCTGGCGCAGGTGCTCCACCCCGAGCAGCGCGCGGTGCTGGTGGTGGGCGGCGGAACCACGCCCGAGGCCGCGCAGCAGAGCCTCGCCGGGCTCGACGCGCTCAAGCCGCACCTCACGCGCTTCTTCGTGCTCCCCGAGGGCTTCCCGCGCATCGTGAAGAGCGACGACGTGCCGGGGCTGAAGCCGGGCTTCCACGTGGTGCTGCTCGCCGCCGCGGCCGAGTGGGAACTCCAGGGCCACTTCCCCATCGTCAACGCGCTGCGCCCCGGCTCGGCGGTGCGGCAGGTGAGCTGGACGCCCGCGTCGGGCCCGGCGCCGCTCACCCTCACGCAGGCCTACGAGCGCCAGAGCTCGCTCTCGCGCAAGGTGAAGAAGTCCATCCTGTCGATGACCGCGCTGTGGCGGGGCGGCGAGGCCGAGGTGGTGGCGACGCTGTACGACCCCGCGGGCGCGCTGGTGACGTCGGCCGAGGGCACGGTGGACTTCGGCAGGTGCAGCGAGACCACCTGCGCACCGGTGGAGTTCACCGCCGAGGGCCCGGGCTTCGCCGCGTCGGGGCAAGGCGAGTTCCCCGCCTGCACCTCGCCCGACGTGCGCGAGACGACGGCGCGCGTGGTGCTCACCGGCGAGAAGCTCGAGGTGAAGGCGCGCTCGAGCCTGATCTCGAAGGGCCAGTGCGACTGACCGCGCGCCGTCAGCCGGCGTGTCGGTGGAGGAACTCGACCGTGCGCTGCCACGCCAGCGCCGCGCTCTTCGGCTCGTAGCGGGAGGCGTCGGTCTCGCGCATGAAGGCGTGCTCGGCGTCGTAGACGTAGAGCTCCATCTGGCCGCCGGCGGCGCGCACCGTGCGCTGGATCTCCTCGGCCACGGCGGGGTTCGCCCAGGGGTCGACCCGCGCGTAGTGCCCGCAGATGGGCGTCGTGACGTGGGCGAACTCGTCGACCGGAAACCGGGGCAGCCCGTAGAAGGGCACCGCCGCGTCGAGCCCGGGCACGTGGCGTGCGGCGGCGAGCGTGAGCGCTCCGCCCAGGCAGAAGCCGGCCACCGCGACGCGGCCGTTGCAGCGCGGGTGCGCGCGGAGGAAGGCCACCGCCGCGCCGATCTCCCCGACCGCCTGCTGGAAGTCGAAGGCCGCCATCAACTTCGCGGCCTCGTCGTCATTCGCGGCGACCCGGCCGTGAAAGGTCGGGGGCGAGCGTGACGAAGCCCGCCTGCGCGAACTGCTCGCAGTGCCGCTTCATCACCTCGTTCAAGCCATGCCACTCGTGAACCACCACGAGCGCGCCCGTCTTGCCCGCTCCCGCCGGCTCGAACAGGGCTCCCTCGATGGCTCCACCTGCGCTCGTCGAAAACTTCACCTGCGTCGTCGTCATGTCGCTCTCCTCTGGGTTGGGTTGATCAGTCGGGTCGCTCACCACGGCACCGGGCCCCGCGCGTCGAGGAACCCGCCGGTCGGGCCGGCGTCATCGAGCAGCGCGAGCCTCACCGACGCGCGCGCGCCGTCCTCGACGGTCTGCGTGCCGCGATGGCCGTTGAGGTCGGTCGCGGTGTACCCGGGGTCCGCGGCGTTGACCTTGATGCCGGTGTCAGCGAGCTCCTTCGCGTACTGCACGGTCACCATGTTGAGCGCCGCCTTCGACGCGGGGTACGCGACGGAGTTGAACCACGCGTACTCCCACTGCGGGTCACCATGGTTCGCGAGCCCGCCGAGCTCGCTCGACACCATGACGATGCGCGCAGCGGGCGCCGCGCGACGGAGCAGCGGGAGCAGCGCGTTGGTCACCGCGACGACGCCGAAGACGTTGACCTCGAACACGCGGCGCAGGTCCTCGAGGCGCGTCTCGCTCGGCTTCGGACGGCCGAGGATGATGCCCGCGTTGTTCACCAGCACGTCGAGCCGCCCCGGGTCGCGCTCCAGCTGTGCCGCGCAGCGCGCGATGCTCGCCGCGTCGGTCACGTCGAGCGCCAGGGGGCGCGCGTCGATGCCCGCAGCGCGCAGCCCTTCGACCGCCCGCGCGCCACGCTCGACGTCGCGCGCGCCCACGAGCACCGTCATGCCCCGCTGGCCGAGCTGACGCGCCGTCTCGAGACCGATGCCCTTGTTCGCGCCCGTGATGAGCGCGGTTCGCTTGCCGTTCATGGCGTCCCTCTACGGGCCCGCGTCCGGGAGCGATTGGGCGAACTTGGCAGAACGAAGCGGTCCCGAAATGCCGGGGCGAAACCCGCGACTGACCGGTATCGTCGCGCGAATGGATTTGTCGGCCACGCAGCGCGGGCGGTACCGCATCTCGTATTCCCGCCCCGCGTCGCTCCCCGGCGTCACGGTGGGGCAGTTCCGCAGCGACGGGCACCTCTTCACGTGCGTGACGGACCGCTACGCGAGCGCGCTGCACCTCAGCGGCCAGTCCGAGTGGTCGCTCCGGGGCGAGCGGTGGTCGAGCGGCCCGGGCACCGTCGACGTGAAGGTCCCCGGAGAGGTCTTCTCAGAGCACGCGCGCAGCGGCGGGCGACGATTTCAGGTCGTGCTCTTCGACGCCCGCCTGGTCGACGAGGCGCGCGCGGCGTTGGACTGCGCGGTGGCGGCCCCGCGGGAGAACGCGCTTCGCTCCGACGACCCGCGCGTCGCCCCGCTGGCGGCGCTGCACCGCGCGCTGCTGCGCGACGACGCCACACCCGAGGAGCTCGAAGGCACGAGCTGCGACGCGCTGCGGGCGCTGTGCGAGTTCACGACGGCGCGCCGGGAACCGCCGCGTCCGCGCAGTGCGTGGGCCCTCGCGGTGAAGCGGGCGCGCGCGCTGCTCGACGCGCGCTTCACCGAGACGATCTCCCTCGACGAGCTGGCCGCGCACGCGCGCCTCGACAAGTTCCGCCTCTGTCGGGCCTTCCGCGAGGAGGTCGGGCTGCCACCGCACGCGTACGTCACGCATCGACGCGTCGGCCTCGCCGGAGCGCTCCTCGCGCGGGGCGTTCCGCAGGCGGAGGTCGCGCTGCGCGTCGGCCTCTACGACCAGAGCCAGCTCCATCGGCACTTCAAGCGCATCGCGGGCGTCGCCCCCGGCGAGTACACCGAGCGGAGCGCGGCGCCGGAGACCGCTCCACGTCGCTCGGGCACGCGCTGAAGGCGGCTCGCCTCGTGCGCGTCCGTCGGGGACGCTCGCCTCCGAGCTCGTACGTCGGCGTCGACCGCGCGCCTCGTGTCGGTCGGGTCGTCACGCGCCTGAGGCAGACTCAACCGCGAGGCGGCCCACACGACGGACTCGGTCTGGAGCGCCGTCGCCTCAGCAGCGCGAACAGCACCAGCATCGAGCGATCGACCGACGAGCCGACGGAGCAGCCACCCGCGGCGTCCGCGAAGCACGCGTGTGCGGGCGAGGTCGAGGCGGCTGGCAGGCACGAGAACGCCGTCGGGCAGACCCCGGGGTCGTCGGGAAAGCAGAGCGGGCTGCAGACCGACGGACCGCCTCCCCGGGGGCTGGCGCAGAGCGCGTCGGTGCAGTCGAAGTGGTCGTCGCAGGCCGCTCCGGCAGCGCCGGGGCTCGGGAGCGGCAGCAGGCATTGGCCCCCCTCGCACCTCATGCCGGACGGGCAGTCGTGGGACGCGGCGCAGGCGCGCGTGCAGTAGCCGACGCGCGGAGCGTCAGCCGGCGTGAGGCAGCGCCCGCTCTCGCAGTTCTCCGCGTACCAGCAGCGGGTGCCCAGTCCCGCGGACGCCTCGCGCGTCGCCTCCAGGAAGGGCGCGATGAACGACGCCACGTGCGGGTCGACGCGCGCCTCGCGGCCGGAGTCAGTGCAGTCGGGATCTCCGGCGGAGTGCACTCCGGCGAGGCGCTCGACGCCGTCCACGACGACGAAGGCTGGACCACCCGAGTCGCCGGCGCACGTCTGCGAGGGTGACGCGAGGATGGTGAACTCGCTCGGGGTGACGGCGGCGATCGCGGCCCGACCTTCCCGTTTGCGGCGCGGCTCGCGGTCGGTCTTCGACGTGGTGCCGAAGCCGACGACGCGCACCGGGCTTCCTGCCGCGACGGTGTCGAGCGCCAGTGGCAGGGGGCGCACGTCAGGCGGCGCCGTGCTCGCGAGGAGCACGAGGCCGACGTCGTTGCCGACCGAGGTCGGCTCGTATTCGGGGTGCACCCGGAGCTCGAGGACGTCGACCAGCGCGCCTTCGTTCGCGAGGCCGCTCCCGAAGAGCACGGCCTCGGGTTGGACCCGGGTGAGGCAGTGCGCCGCCGTGAGCACGACGCGCGGTGCGACCAGCGTCCCCGAGCAGAAGATGCGCCCACTGCGCAGCAACGCCACGACCGCTGGGTCTCCGTCGTCGTCCACGCCGTGGGTGATGGCCTGCGAGACCGCCCCGGGTTGCTGCGGCGCCGACGAGCCTGCGCAGGCCGAGCCCAGACACAGCACCAGAGACATGAGGCGGCCTGGCGCGGCGATGAGTCTCACGGCGCCGGCAGACACTGGCCGGTGTTGAGATCGACGCCGTGGTAGCAGGGCACGGCGGTGACGGTCCCGGTCGGGATGCCATAGCCCCAGCCCCAGCTGCCATTCCACGGCTCGGACGCGGGCAGTTGGTTCTCGGGTTGATGGGAAGTGCCTTCACCGCCGCCCCAGCCAATCCCTCCATACCCGTCTGGGTGACAGTACGGGTCGTTCCAGTTGAGCGTGCCTGTGCATCGCTCCGCGCCACAGTTCCCGTAGTCGCAGCAGGTCGATGACTGGTTGGTATTGAAGTAGCCGTAGGAGCAGTCCGTTCCCAGACCAGTCACACAGAGCACGACACAGTCATTACAGTCTTCACACGCCGGAGACGACAATCCAGACCAACTCAGATAGTCGCAATTGTTGGCCGCGTAGCATTCGTCATGCGTGTCGCAGCAGTTGCCGTTGGAGCTGCACGAATCGACGACGAGCTCCGCGGGGCTGGTGCAGCCCCAGGTGTCGTACTTGATCTGCGTGTTCGAGCCGGGCGCGCCGCCCGCGGCGATCATCTTCACGATGTCCCTGGCAGCGGTCGTCATCGACTCCAGCTTCGGCTGCGTCGACGGAGGGACGACCATCTTCACGGCAAACGTCTGCTCGCCGGTGTAGCTCCACGCGAGGTGGGCGATCCCATCGGCGTACACGGGGTAGTCGCTCTGGAACAACGTGCGGCCCTGCTGCGTGGCGATGACGACCTGAAGACTGCCATCGTCGCGGGCGACGCCGTGCAACTGGTAGTTCTGAAAGGGCTCGGTGACCGTCTGGGTGACGCGCGGCTCCGTGCCACAGCCGAGGAACGCGCCGACTGCCGTCAGAATGATGAGGTGTCTTCGAGCCACGTGGACCTCCGGTGAGGGGCGTCGTCCACAGTGGCGCGCGGCCCGACGGGACGCATGTGCCGCTGGTCATACGTGCCGCCGCGCAGGTCACTCTCCAGGCGTCGTCGAGTCGCCGACACCACCGCGCCACAGAACGGAGCCAGCTCCACCGGCGTCTGTGGCCTCACACCTCGAGGTCGACGTGCTGCAGCGCGCCGGCCAGCCCGTCTTCGCGCAGGTAGACACCGGTCTCGCGCAGCGCGCCGCCCGCGAGCGTGAACGGTGACGTGACGCGCGCGAGGGCGAGGGCGCCGACGCCGGCCTCCGCGAGGGTGGAGAGGGTGCCGTCGCGCGGGCTCCACAGCCGCAGGGCGCTGAAGGCCGCGTCGTCCTCGTCGAGGAAGCCGTCTCCATCGGAGTCGAGGGCGCTCAGCTCGGCGAAGCCGTCTCCGCTCGTCGGGCCGAAGAGCTCGCGCCCGTCGCCGATGGTGCCGTCGCCGTTGAGGTCGCGCCCCAGCCACGCGTCACGCCCCGCGAGCTGATGGATCTGCTCCGGCGCGCCGTCGGCGTCGAGGTCGAACGCGTGGACGGAGTCGGCGAGCTGCACCCCGCCGCCGTCGAGGTCGAGGGCGAGCGGATCCACCCGCCGGGCGTCACCGAGGCGGAGCTGCGTCTCGTCGCGCACCACCACGCTCCGCGTCTGCTCGAGCACCAGCGACAGCTCGAGGTCGCGCCCGTCGGCCGTCTGCACGCGGCCGCGGGCCTGCACGGCGAGGTGCTCGTGCTCGACGTGCTCTTCGACGCGCTCGAACACCACGCCGAAGCCGGCGCGCGGCGGGGCGGCGACCTCCGAGGTGCGCGTGTCTGGCGGGGAGACGGGTTCGGGCGCTTCCACGCCAAACACCCGCTCGAGGATGAGCCGCTTCACGTCGAGCGGCGCGCGCTCGGGGTCGCTGCGTGCGGCCTCGAGGGACACCCGCTCCGAAGGGACGGGCGGCGCGCCCCACGCCTCGAGGTGCTCCTCGACCCGGTGAGACTCGACGCGCTCGTGGGCGGCCGTCAGCCGCACCTCGCCGTTGGTGATGTGCATGGGACCACCCCTGGGGAAGAGGGTCTGGCCTCTCTTCGGCACACCGGCGTGGCGCCTTGAGTCGGACGCGGCTCAGCGTGCGTTGAGCCCTGAGAGGTACGAGCGCGGGCGCGGCTCGAGCTGCTTGCCCTTGAAGAACACGTGCCCGTGGCCCGGAGGCGTCAGCAGCACCACGACCTCCGGCGGGAGCGCGAGGAACTGCACGCAGAAGGGGTGCATCGCCGACAGCGCCAGCAAGGGCAGCTGGTGACGCTCACCGTGGTCATGATCCGCCGCGCAAGCCAGCATCCACCCCGAGAAGCCCGCACCGAGCTCGTCCGCAGCGAGGCGGGTGAGCACCAGGTTCTCGGCGCCTTCGGCACACGCGGCCACCAGCACGTCCGTCTGCGGCGGCGGAAAGCTGAGCTCGAGGCCCACGCTGTCGCAGATCCACCGCTGAAACGTCACCTCCCGCACCGTGCGGTCGACGGCCTCGACCCATTCTTCGTTGGGGCTCGGAATCGGCTCCTCCACGCCCAGCGTGCCGTCGGCGCGCTTCGTGAGCCGGAGCACGTGGCTGCCCACCCCGACCGTCTGCCCCGCCTTGAACTTCGTGCCCGACGACACCGCGCTCTCGAAGTAGTCGAGCAGCAGCCGCTCGCCGTGGGGGATCAGCGGCTTCTCGGCGAACTGCACCGTGAAGTCCGGGTGGCCGTGGGCGCCGCAGCCCGTCGTGGTGAAGGAGACCATCGCGCCAGCCTACGAGGGGCGGGGCGCGGAACGCAGCTTGAGAAGCTGTCGCCGACGCCAGCCGAGGAGCACCGCGCCGAGTGGCCAGAGCTGGCTCACGCTTGCGCACGACGAGGTCGGAGGCACCGGCTCTTCCACCGGCTCCATCGCGCGCGGCGGAGCGCAGTCATCGACCACGCCGTCGCAGTCGTTGTCACGCCCGTCACACCGCGTCTCGTTCACCTCGTACCCATCGCCGTAGCGCGAGGCCTCGCAGCTCTCCCAGCCCATCAGCGTGCAGCTCGCCGCCACGTGCGTCGCGCCGCTGCACACCCCCACCTGACGCTCACAGGGCGCCACGATGAGGTCGGGATCCGCCGCGTCGACGAAGCCATCGCAGTCGTTGTCCAGCCCATCGCAGCGGCTCTCGACCGCCTCGTAGTCGGCGCCGTACTCCGCCGCGGTGCACGCGCCCCACCCGCTCGCGCCGCACTGCGCGACCGCGTGCATCTTCCCGAAGCAGACGCCCACCTGGAGCTCGCAGGACGTGACCGGCACCTCGTCGGCGCCATCGGTGAGGCCGTCACAGTCGTTGTCGAGGCCGTCGCAGCGCGTCTCCGTCGCTTCGTAGTCGCCGCCGTAGCTGCACGCGTCCCACTGGTTCGCGACGCACCGCTGCTGGCTCGCGGCGCAGACGCCGACGGTAAGCGGACACGCCCTCGGCGCGACGTCGTCCACCACGCCGTTGCAGTCTTCGTCGACGCCGTCGCACCGCTGCTCGGTCGGCGAGAACGCCACCGGGTAGCGCCGCATGGCCTCACACGTCACCCACTGGCCGGCGCGACAGTCGATGGCTCCGTGCATGCGGCCCGCGCAGATGCCCTGCGTCCGCTCGCACGCGGGGATGACCGACACCGCTTCGTCGATGATGCCGTCGCAGTCGTCGTCGACGTTGTTGCAGCGCTCGGGCTTCCCGGGCGCCACGTCGCGGTCGGCGTCGTTGCAGTCGCCCCCCGGCCGCGAGGAGGACATCGACCAGGTCAACACCGAGCCGACCCCATCGCCGTCGAGGTCGAGGAAGTCGGGGAGAGCGGGCTGCATGCGGACGTTCACCACGAGGTCGGACCCGACGGGGCCTTCCATCCACCGGGTCTCTTCACCGTGCCACGCCGCGCGCGCTGCGGGGTGACAGGCGCTCGGCGCGAATGAGTAGGCGGCCTTCAATGACTCGGCGCCTCCGTCGGACACGAGGTCGATGAAGAAGGGCTCGGAGAGCCCCGCGTCACCGACGAAGTTCGTGACGGGCACCGGTGACGCCTGCTCGTTCGGAGCAACCTGGATCGGCGCGAACACGCCACCATCGCTGGCGATGAACGCGACGGCCCCATTCAGGCTGACCCCCGCCGCGGGCGAGGCGTCCTGACGAATGACACGCAGGCGCTGCCGATAGACGCCCGGCGGGAGCGGAGCCACATCGACGTAGGGAATCCCGCTGACGAAGTCGTCTTCGGGCGGCGGGCAGGTCGAGGTGCCCCGTCCCACCGTGCCGGGCCCCACGAGCCGCACGACCCCCGTGGCCGGCACGCCGGACTTCCAGATCGTCACCCTCGGAAGAACCACCGTCGGGAAGCGGTCCATGAAGGACTCGGTGAACCCGAAGGTGACGTCACCCGCGGTCTCGATGCTGAACGCTCGGCTCAAGTACGTCGGCGTGGCGAACGAAGCCGGGAGATCCCACTGGTGCCACCCGGGCGCCGAGACCATGGTGGTCGCAGAGCCCCCGGCGGCGAAGCGCAGCGTCACCGGCGCGGGCTGCGTGACGGTCTCGACGTACAGCAACACCGACCGCACACCGAACTGGGGCTCGGTGGACCGCTCGGTCACGACGATGCGCAGCTCCTCGTTGCGCCCGGCGTCTGGTGCGACGCGCAGGTCTGCGCGCGGATAGAGGATCCCGAGCCCTTCAAGTTCGCCTGCGCAGACCGAGCCTGCCCACAACGCCACTGCCAACGCCGCGCCTCGCCCGAATTCCATGCAGCGGACCGTAGCACGCCGGGCTTCACAACCAGCCGAAGGCTACCCACGAATCCGGCCTCCGACGACGAACCCTCATGGACTATCGGCAGCACGGATTCTGGGCGGTCCTGGTGCTGATGCCCTCCATCGCCAGGGCCAGCTCTGCCGACGCAGAGACCGTCGCCACCGAGCTGACGAGTTGGCTCTGGCTCTGCGGCTTTGCGGTGCTGTGCCTGGTGCAGTTCGCGCTGCTCACGCAGCAGGCGAGGCCGCAGCTTCGCTGGCTGGCTCGCGCCTTCGGGTTGACGCTCCTCCTCTTCGGCCTGGCGACCCTGAGCCACGAACGGCATCAGCTGCAGCAGCGACAATGGGAGCTCGCGCTGCGCGAAGGTCGTCCCTACGACTGGGAGGTGCGGAACTTCGAGCGACAGGAGACGAAGACACGACTGTGGTGGGGCGGCGTCGCCGTGGTGGCGCTCAGCCTGGCGGCGACAGAGGCGGGCCGCCTTCGGTCACGCCGCCGGCTCGCATGACGTCACCACCGCCTCGTCGCCCCGCAGGGCGTGTGACCGCGCCGACCCAGAGACACAGGGCCAGACCCGAGCAATGACCGAGGCCGGAGCTGCAGCAGCCCGAACACGTCCGCGTCGACGCGAGCGCTCACGCGGAGACGCAGGCCCGCGCTGCGACGGCGCGCAGCCCGCACTCGCGTTGAGGCTCAGTGGCGACGACGACGCAGCAGCCCGAGCACCGCCGCGTCGACGCGGCGCTCACGCAGAGACGCAGGCTCGAGCTGCGATGCGCAGCCCGCACTCGTGTTGAGCGGCGACGAATGCAGCAGCCCGAGCACCGCCGCCTCGACGCGCGCGCGCTCCGGACGCGACGCAGGCCCGAGCTGCGACGGCGCGCGGCCCACACTCGCGTTGAGTCTCAGCGGCGGCGACGACGCAACCCGAGCACCGCGCGCGCTCACGCGGACGCGACGCAGGCCCGAGCTGCGAGGCGCGCAGCCCGCACTCGCGTTGAGTCTCAGCGACGACGACGACGCAGGCCGAGCACCGCCGTCGACGCGGGCGGAGGCGCAGGCCAGCGCTGCGACGGCGCGCAGCCCGCACTTGCGTCGAGTCTCAGCGGCGACGACGACGCAGCAGCCCGAGCACCGCCGCGCCGACGACGCTGAGCGCATCGACCTCGCTGCACGAGCAGCCCGACGGCGCCGTACCACCACCGCCACCGCCGCCGGTCTGGCCCATGCCGCCGCCCGTCGCGCCACCACCACCGCCGGTGCCCATGCCGCCGCCGGTGCCGCCGTCCACGTCGCCGCCTCCGCCACCACCCGTGCCCGCGTCGGTCTCACCACCGCCGCCGCCCGTCATCGAGCCGCCACCACCGCCGGTCATGCCGCCGCCACCACCGGTCATGCCTCCACCACCGCCCGTGCCGCTCGGCGTGACGCTGACCGACGCGTAGCCGGTGATGCTGCCGGCCACCGCGGAGATGCCGTTGGGGAAGCTCCCCGGGCTCGTGCCCGCGGTGAAGAAGCCGCCCTGGGTGATGGTGCCCGCGGCCGGAGTCGACGCCCACGTGAAGGCGGTGGGCACCGCGTTGTTGAACGCGTCGCGCGCCTCGGCGGTGAACTGCTGCGTGCCGCCGGCCATCACCGTCGCCGTCGACGGCGTGACGCTCACCGAGAGCACCGGGCCGGGCATGACGTTGACCGACGCGAAGGCGGTGAGGCCGTTCGCTTCCGCGCGCACGGTGTTGGCGAAGGTGCCCGACGTGGTGCCCGCGGTGAAGATGCCCGACGCCGCGATGGAGCCGCCGCCCGCCACGACGGACCAGGTCGGCGTCACCGGCACCGTGTTGCCGTTGGCGTCACGGCCGGTCGCGGAGAAGGCCACCGTGCCGCCCGCCTGCACCGCGGTGGCCGCGGGCGCGACCGTCAGCGACGACAGCGCGCCGGTCTGCACCGTCACGCTCGCGGTGCCCGACACCGCGCCCATGGTCGCCGTCACCGACGCCGGGTAGGTGCCCGGGCTGGTGGTGGCGGTCAGCACGCCGCTCTGGGTGATGGTGCCCACCGCCGGCGTCGCGCTCCAGGTGACGGTGCCGCTCACCGGGTTGTTGAAGGCGTCGCGGCCGGTCGCGGTGAAGGTCGCCTGACCGCCGGGCGCGAGCGTCACCGTCGCGGGCGCCACCGTCACCGTGGCCACCGGCCCGGGCGTGATGGTGACCGACGCGCGCCCGGTGACGCCGCCGATGGTGGCGGAGATGACGTCGGTGAAGGTGCCCGCCGTGTTACCCGCGGTGAACACGCCGCCGCTGGTGATGGAGCCTCCCATCGACGCAGCCCACGTGGTGCTCATGCCGGTGATGACGTTGCCGCCCGAGTCGCGCGCGGTAGCGGTGAAGGTCTGGGTGGCTCCGGGCGAGAGCGTGACGGTGCTCGGGGTGACGGTGACCGAGGCCACCATGCCGCCGCTGCCGCCCGACACGGTGACGCTCGCATTCCCGGTGCGCGAGCCGGCGGTCGCGGTGACGCCGGTGGCGAAGGTGCCGTTGTTCTGCCCGGCGGTGAAGAGGCCGGTGGCGCTGATGGTGGCGCCGGGCACGCTGGTGCTCCAGGTCACCGCGCCGGGCACGGTGTTGCCGCAGCCGTCGGCCACCGAGGCGGCGAACTGCTGCGTGGTGCCCGCGGGCACGGTGACGGTCATCGGGGTGACGGCGACCGCGACGGGATCTCCCGCCACCACCTCGACCTGCGTGCTCTGCGTGAGGCTGCCCGCCGAGGCGGTGATGCCGCTCGCGTACACGCCGCGCTGGCACGACGCGGTGAAGAGCCCGCCGCTGGTGATGCTGCCCGCGGTGGTGTTGCTGCTCCAGCCGATGGTCTGGCCGGGGATGGTGTTGCCGCACGCGTCACGGACGGTCGCCGTGTACTGCTGCGTCGCCTGCGACTTCACCTGCGCCATCGAGGGCGCGATGACGAGCTGCGTGGCGGGCCCGATGGTGATGGTGACGCTCGCGGTGCCCGTGGTGCCGTTGGCGGTGCGCGCGGAGATGGCCGCGGTGTACGTGCCCGGCGTGCAGCCGGCGGTCAGCACGCCGCTGCTCGAGATGGTGCCGGCGGCGGGCGTGGCGGTCCAGGTGAAGGGCTCGTTCTGCACGATGTTGCCCATCGCGTCGCGCGCCTGAGCCGCGAAGCCGATGATGCCGCCCGCATTCACCGTCGCCGTCGCGGGCGAGATGCTGACGCTCGCCACCGTGCCCACGGTGTACGGGAAGGCGCCCTGGTCGACGCCGTTGAGGCCGGCCATGCGCGACGGCGAGCCGACCTGCAGCGCGAAGTTGCTGGTGGCGAAGTCGACGAAGAGCGGGTTCTCCGACTTGTTGTTGCTGGTGTTGCCCACCACCACCGAGTTGGTGCCGTTCACGTTCGCGTTGTCGGTGTTGGCCGCGGCGGTCGGCGGCGGTCCCCAGCTCCGCTGGTTGCCCCACACGTTGGAGTACGTGAGGTTGATGGTGCCCGCGTTCGAGCGCTGCACGCCGCGCCCCGAGTTGTGGCTGATGATGCTGCTGATGATGGTCGTGGTGCCCGAGCTCATCCACGTCTCGATGCCGGGCGTCGTCACCGAGCTCGTCCCGTTGCCCGACACCGTGCAGCGGTCGAAGCTCGCCGTGCCACCCGTCAGGTACACGCCGTAGGTGTTGTTGGCGATGAGCGTGCGCTCGAGGCTGAGCGAGCCACCCGACTGCAGCACGGCGTTGGTCTGGGTGGTGCCGCGCAGCGAGCTCGCCACCAGGCTCACCGTGCCGCCGGTCACCTCGAGGCCGCGGTTGGTGTTGTTCGCGAGCGTGACCTGGTTGAGCGTGACGTTCGCCGAGCCGCTGCCGCCGCCGACGTACACGCCGTAGGTGTTGTTCTGCACCGTGCTGTTGGAGAGAGACAGCGTGGAGCCCGAGCTGCCGAGCTCGGTGAGCACGCCGTCGTAGGCCTCCTCGATGATGGCGTTGGCAAAGGAGGCGCTGCCGTTGGGCCGCACCCACACCCCGCCCCAGGTGCCCGTGCCGCCGGCGCCGGTGAGGGAGATCTGACTCCCGCTGGTGCCCACCGCGGTGAGCGTGCCGCGCACGAGGAGGTCCGCCCGGTTCGCCGCGGAGCCGCCGCCCACCGAGTCATTCGTGGCGAAGGACAGCACCGCGCCGGGCGCGAGCGTGAGGGTGACGCCCGGCGCGACGGTGAGGTCGCCGAGGACGCTCACGTTGCCGCTCAGGGTGGTGCTGGTCCACAGCGTGCCCTGCGTGCCCACCGTCGCGTCGCTCACGTACGGCAGCGCGCCCTGGTCGACGCCCGTCGCGCCCGAGAAGCGCGAGCCGGAGTTCGACGTCAGCCGGTAGTTCCGCCCCGCGAAGTCGACGAAGAGCGGGTTCTCGGACTTGTTGTTGCTCGTATTCCCATACACCACCGAGTTCGTCCCGTTGACGTTCGCGTTGTCTGTGTTGGCCGAAGCGGTCGGCGGCGTGCCCCAGCTCCGCTGGTTGCCCCACACGTTCGAGTACGTGAGGTTGATGGTGCCCGCGTTCGAGCGCTGCACGCCGCGCCCCGAGTTGTGGCTGATGACGCTGCTGATGATGGTCGTCGTGCCGGAGCTCATCCACGTCTCGATGCCGGGCGTCGTCACCGAGGTCGTCCCGTTGCCCGACACCGTGCAGCGGTCGAACGTCGCCGTGCCGCCCGTGAGGTACGCGCCGTAGGTGTTGTTCACCACCAGCGAGCTGGTCAGCGTCAGCGTGCCACCCGACTGCAGCAGCGCGTTGGTCTGCGTCACCCCGCTGATGCTCGAGCCGGTGAGCTGCACCGTGCCGCCCGTCATCTCGAGGCCGCGGTTGGTGTTGTTCGCGACGGTGACGTTGGTGAGCGTCACGTTCGCCGAGCCGCTGCCCCCGCCGACGTACACGCCGTAGGTGTTGTTCTGCACCGCGCTGTTGGAGATGGTGAGGGACGTGCCCGGGTTGCCGAGCTCGGCGAGCACGCCGTCGAAGGCCTCCTCGATGGTGGCGTTGGCGAAGGTGACGCTCGCGTTGGGCCGCACCCACACCCCGCCCCAGGTGCCCGTACCGCCCGCGCCGGTGAGCGTGATGGCGCTGCCGCTGGTGCCGACGGCGGTGAGCGTGCCGCGCACGAGGAGGTCCGCCCGGTTCGCCGCGGAGCCGCCGCCCACCGAGTCATTCGTGGCGAAGGACAGCACCGTGCCGGGCGCGAGCGTGAGGGTGACTCCGGGAGGCACCGTCAGGTCGCCGACGACGCTCACGTTGCCGCTCAGGGTGGTGCTGGTCCACAGCGTGCCCTGCGTGCCCACCGTCGCGTCGCTCACGTACGGCAGCGCACCCTGGTCTGCGTTCGACGCGCCCGAGAAGCGCGAGCCGGAGTTCGACGTCAGCCGGTAGTTCCGCCCCGCGAAGTCGACGAAGAGCGGGTTCTCGGACTTGTTGTTGCTCGTATTCCCATACACCACCGAGTTCGTCCCGTTGACGTTCGCGTTGTCTGTGTTGGCCGAAGCGGTCGGCGGCGTGCCCCAGCTCCGCTGGTTGCCCCACACGTTCGAGTACGTGAGGTTGATGGTGCCCGCGTTCGAGCGCTGCACGCCGCGCCCCGAGTTGTGGCTGATGACGCTGCTGATGATGGTCGTGGTGCCCGAGCTCATCCACGTCTCGATGCCGGGCGTCGTCACCGAGCTCGTCCCGTTGCCCGACACCGTGCAGCGGTCGAACGTCGCCGTGCCTCCCGTGAGGTACGCGCCGTAGGTGTTGTTCACCACCAGCGAGCTGGTCAGCGTCAGCGTGCCGCCCGACTGCTGCACCGCGTTGGTCTGCGTCACCCCGCTGATGCTCGAGCCGGTGAGCTGTACCGTGCCGCCCGTCATCTCGAGACCACGGCTGATGTTGTTGGTCAGCGCGACGTTGGTGAGCGTCACGTTCGCCGAGCCGCTGCCGCCGCCGACGTACACGCCGTAGGTGTTCCCGGTGAGCGTGCTGTCGGACATCGTCAGCGTGGTGGCGGTGGCGTTGAGCGCGACGGTGATGCCGTTCTGCGACTCGTCCATCGTGAGGTAGCTGATGGTCGCCTGCGCGCCGCCGCGGAGCACGATGCCACCCCACGCCGCATTGCCGGTGCCGGCGCCGGTGAGCGTCACGCCGCCGCCGTTGACGCCGGAGATGTTGAGCGTGCCGAGGACGATGAGCTCCGGCTTCGTCGGGAGGTCACCGCTGCCCTGCGAGTCGGTGGTGGCCGCGGTGACGACGGTGCCCGGCTGGATGACGAGCGTGCCCCCGACGGGGACGGTGACGTCGCCGATGAGGCTCACGTTGCCGGCCCAGGTGGTCGTGCCGGTGCCGAGGGTGCCGCTCACCTGCGCGGCGGCGAAGGTGGAGACGAAGAGCGCTGCGAGGGCGAGAAGACGCATATCCGCGCCTTTACCCCGGTCCACCCGGCGAAGTGCAAGCCGCGCGGTCGATCAGCGGCGCTGTCGCCTGCCACCCGAGGAGTACCGCTTCTTCGACCGGCCCCACCGCACGCGGCCGACGCGCCACTCAGCCCCGGCTGGATCTCAAGGGCCTGGCTTCTTCGAAGGAAGGAGAAGATACCCAGATAGGCTCAACATGATGCCCGGCCGACCCGAATTTCCCGGCATGCCAGATAGGACGCCACTCAACTCGCTCTGGAACACCAAATGACGCCCCCCTGCTCCTCAGCCGAAACACTCAAACTCTGGATCTGCGGCCGGCACATCGAACTCGTCCGGACACTCGGATTCACGACAACATACAACACGCTGCGTGAGACACTCTCCAACATCAACACACCAACACCCCACCAGGACACAGAGGCAAAGCTCCGCAGGCTTCCCGAGCACAATTGCGACGACTCACACAAACTCGCATATTCAGTGGGCCCCGTAATCGAACTGGTTCGACTTCTTGTTGTGGGAAGGACACACAACAAGCACGACACCAGAACGCTCAATGAAATGACCAAACTGGCAAACACTCACGCATTCATGCTGGAGGCGACCTTCAGGCACTACTCCGCAGCAACAATCCAGCTTCACGAGCAAGAACTGACAGCAAGGGCAACTACACTGCTGGCAAGAGACCCAAACCTGGCGATCGACTCACTGCCATCCAACGTCGACGCAATCATACAGATCGGACTCACACTCAAACTGCATCACGGCACCAAGCACACGGCCACAGCGATTCGCCATCGCGGCACGAACCTGCACTAGACTGTATCTCCAGTACCGATAGAGATCGACGTGCCGCTCATTGCGTTTGCCTTGAGCGGGCCGGCTTCGAACCTGGATTGCAGCACACCCAGTGTTGACGGAGATCGAGTGTTGCTTCGTTCGTCGATCGGGAGGCGCAACCATAGATGTCTGAACCCTGCAGATCCGCATCTGTCCAGTCGGTTCCGTTTGAACGAAGAAGGGACAGGTTGGCTGCTCGAAACCTGGACTTTCGTGCGGACGCGTGTGAGAGGTCTGCACCGCTGAAGTCGGCGCCAGAGAAGTCCCCGGCGTCAAGCACGCTACCCCTGGCGACTGCAGAGTTTGCCGAAAGCCTGACCCCGATCGCAGAGTCGAGTCTGGCGAAAGACAAGTTCGCAACTTCGAGATGTGCGTCGGTGAGGTCCGCGCCCCTGAGATCCGCATAGGACAGGTTGACGCACGACAGCCTCGCTCCGCGCAGGTTGAGCCCACTCAGATTGATTCCACGCAAATCCAGGTCGATTGGACTGAGCGGAAGATTCTGCGTGAGTTGCGAGACCAGCTTCAGTCCGAGCTCTCGCAGGTCGAGGTTCCATCGTTCACGGAGTTCCTCTGGGCTCATTCTCTGCTCCGGTCGTTGGGCGTGCGCACGCTACCACGACCGAAGATTGCGTCGGCGGAGTCGAGCGTCCGCAGAGTGTCATTGTTTGAGCAAACAATCGCCCGTGAAACCGCTGCCAACGCCACGCCTCGCCGGAATTCCATACAGCGCACCGTAACATCAAACCGCGAGCAGCCCGTCGCGGAGCGAGCGCGGCCACCGCTCGAGCACGCGGATGACGCGCGTCGTCTCATAGGAGCGCAGCCCGGTGCCGTACGGCTCCCCGGTCGGGAGCTGCTCGAGCAGCACGTAGAGCGCCGACATGCCCCGCGCGTCGGGCTTCACGACGAGGCGCTCGGCGAGGACGAGGGCCAGGCGCTCGCCAGCGCGGCTCCGCTTCGCCTTCGGGATGCGCTGGAGCATCGCGAACGCACCATCGAGGTCACCCCCGCGCGCGAGGAGCGCCGCCGCGTCGGCAGCGTCTCCCGGCTCGGCGAGCTCGAGCGCCCGCGCGCGGTGGAGCTCGGCCTTCTCGAGGTCTCCCGCGGCGAAGGCGAGGCTCGCGAGCTCGGCGTGCGGGCGGGCCTCCTGGCGGTTGACGACGCGCTTCGCCGCGAGCGGGCCCAGCACCGGCCACGCCGTCGGAGCGGCCCACAGCGTGCGGGTCAACGCCTCGAGCGCCGCGGCGCCCTTCATCGAGGTAGCCAACTCACCCGCACGCGCCGGCTCACCGACGAGCGCGAGCGCGACGCAGCTCCGGGGATCCGCCGAAGCGTCCTCGAGGACCCACGGCTTCGCGCGCGCGGCGTCGAGCATCGCGGCGAAGAGGTCGGGCTCGGCGCGGGCGGCGGGGTCCTGCTCGCGGAGCACGCGCAGCGCCTCGAAGGCGCCGGGCAGGTCGACCTTCCCCCACGCGAGGAAGAGCTGCTCGCGCTCGGCAGACACCGAGAGGCCGGGGAACCACTGGAGCGCGGCGAGGGCCCGCGCGAAGACGCGGCGCCGCTCGGCGGGCAGCGTGCGCGTGGCGAGGCCGAGGAAGCCGTCGACCACCGCGGCGAGCACCTCGAAGTCGGAGCCCGCCTGGGAGCGCGCGAGCTGCTCGAACTGCTCGAGCGGGAGGTGCGCCGCGCCGCGCACGACGGGCACGGACTGGAAGAGCCCCTTCGCGAGCTCGAGCGCGCGCGGCACGTCGCCCAGCGCGGCGTACGCGCGCACCACCACCGCGCGGGTGCCGGCGGCCTCGAGCTGCTTCGCCGCGGCGTCGACGAGCGCGCGGGCGTCGGTGCCGAGGAGCGTCTTCACCGCGCCCTCGAGCGCGTCGAGCTGCGGGGCGAGCGTCGGTTCTTCCTTGCGCGCGTCCTTCAGCATCGGCGCGAGGCCGTCGAAGAAGCCGCGGGCGCGGGCGAGCTGGCCCGAGAGCGCGCACTCGAGGGCGAGCTCGAGCTGCTGGCGCGCCTGGTAGAAGCCGCCGATGCGCTTGAGCGCGCGGAGCGCCTGCTCGTCGGCGCCCTTGCGGTGGTAGAGCCGCGCGAGGGGCGCGAGGCGCACGAAGCGGCCGCGCGGTGAGGTCGACTCGGTGTCGAGCTCGAGGAGCGCGTAGAGGTCGAACAGCTCGCGCGGCTCGTCGGCGGTCCAGACCTTCACCTTCATCGGCTTCTTCGCGGCGCACATGGCGGGCGGCGACATAGCAGCGCGCGGCCGTGCGGAGGCCATTGCCTGCGCGCGCCGTTGCGGGGAGCTTCGCGCCCATGAGCGAGTCCGATCCGGTCCTCGACGTGACGGTGCGCGGCGCCTCGAGCCTGCGGTGGACGAGGCTCGACGACGCCGCGACGGAGGTGCTCCGCGCCGAAGGCGACGCGCGCTACCTCGACGTGCAGGAGCTCGGGAAAGGCGGCATGGGGGAGATCCGCCTGGTGAAGGACCGCCGGCTCGAGCGCGAGGTGGCGCTCAAGCGACTGCGCGACGCGCTCCACCACCCGGAGGACACGGCGCGCTTCCTGCGCGAGGTGCGCGTGCAGGGCTCGCTGGATCATCCGTCGGTGGTGCCGGTCTACGACCTCGGCCTCGGGGCGGACGGCAACCCGTGGTTCACGATGAAGCGGGTGCGCGGGCAGACGCTGTACGACGTGCTGCACCTGCTCAAGGCGGGCGACGCGGCGACGGCGGCGCGCTACGGGCGGTGGCGGCTGCTGAGCATCTTCATCACCGTGTGCCAGTGCATCGACTCGGCGCACGCGCGGGGCGTGCTCCACCGCGACCTCAAGCCGGGCAACGTGATGCTGGGCGAGTTCGGCGAGGTGCACGTGCTCGACTGGGGCCTGGCGCGCGTGCAGGGCCACGAGGAGGAGCTGCCCTCGGGGCGACCGCTGGCCATCTCCGACGCGGAGCACGGCACCGAGCTGGGCGTGGCGATGGGCACGCCGGGCTACATGTCGCCGGAGCAGGCCGACGGCCTCACCAACGAGCTCGACGCGCGGACGGACGTGTATGCGCTGGGCGTCATCCTGCACGAGCTGCTGTTCCTCTCGCCGGTGCACGACGCAGAGACGCCGCAGCAGCGGTTGATCAGCACGCGGCGGCGGCAGCTCCCCGACTCGCGGCGGGCCGACGTGGCGCCGGAGCTCGACGCCATCTGGCGGAAGGCGTGCGCCGCGGAGCCGAGGGACCGCTACGCGTCGGCGCGCGAGCTCGCCGCGGCGGTGGAGCACTTCCTCGAAGGCGCGCGCGACGAGGCGCGGCGGCAGGCGCTGGCCGACGAGCAGCTGCGCGTCGCGGAGCAGGCGCTGACCGACACGCACGAGGGGCGCGGGCGCGCGCTGCAGGCGCTGGGGCGGGCGCTCGCGCTGGATCCAACGAACGCGGCGGCGCTGCGGCGGCTCTCGTCGCTGCTCGCGGAGCCGCCCAGGGAGACGCCTCCCGAAGCGCAGGCCCAGCTCGACGGGCTGGCGAGCACGCGGGCGGCGGAGATGCTGCGCGCGACGGCGCTCCGTCTGGGGACGTGGGCGGTGGGCGGCGCGCTCGCGGTGGGGATGCTGGGGGTGAAGTCGGGCGCGCTGCTGGCGTGCGTGATGACGCTGCTGGTGGCGAGCGTGGGCGTGACGTGGCTGCTGGCGCGGAGCCGGAACGTGGTGCGCTGGCAGCTCCCGGCGGGGCTGCTGGCGGTGGTGTGCGTCGGCGTGCTGGCGCTGGCGCTGGGGCCGCTGGTGGTGGTGCCGACGCTCGCCTCGTCGCACGCGATGCTCTTCGCGTCGAACGCGCCGCTGTCACTGCGGAGGTGGATGGTGGTCGCGTCGATGATCGCCGTGCTGCTGCCCGCCGCGCTGACGCCGCTGGGCGACTACGCGACGGTGAATGCGGGCACGCTCGTGCTGTCGTCGCCGCTGGTGCGCTTCGACCATCCCGCGGCGCCGTTCATCATCCTGCTGTTCTCGCTGCTGCCGGTGCTGACGCCGACGCTGCTGGTGGGGAGGCTGCGTGACGCCTTCGTCGCCGCCGAGCGCGGCGTGGTGGTGCAGGTCGCGGCGCTCAAGCAGCTGATTCCGGAATGACGCTCCTTCGGTGGCTCCTGCTCGGTGCAGTGACGGCGCTCGTGGCGTGCCTGCTGGCCGTGGTCGCGGTGCTGTGCCTGTCGGGGGACGAGCCCGACACGTACTTCTCCGACCGCTTCACCGAGGACGCCTTCGAGCAGCTGGCGCTGGGCACGTCACGCGACGGCACGGCGGCGATGCTGGGCGAGCCGTTGGGGCTGACCTGCGGCGATGACCGCTCGGAGGTCTGGCACTACTCCGCGCGCGCGACCGGCGCAGAGCGCTACGTCGACGTGTCGCTGCGCTTCGGCAGCGACGGCCGGTTGACGGAGAAGCGCGCCCGGGTGGTGAGCGAGGAGCCGACCTGGCCCGGCCGAGCTGTGGTGCCGATGCTGGGTCGCCACGCGGTCGGGGCGTGCGACCGGCCGTGACTCGCAACCGCTTGAATCGACGGAAGATGTCCACTCGCCAGCGACGGGCGGTGTCCCCTCTGCATGGTGCGTCGACTTGCGCTGGTGAGCGTCGTGGTGACGGGGTGCGTGGGGAGCATCACCGGCCCGCGCCCCACCTCGACTGGAGGTGACCCCGCGCGCCCTCCCGAGCCCGCGCGGCTCGACTGCGGCGGGCAGCACCCGGCGGCCACGGCGATGCAGCGGCTGACGCCGACCCAGTACCGCAACGTCATTCGAGACCTCTTCTCCGGCGCGGTGGAGGCGTCGGCGAGCTACCCCGGTGCGTACGGTCGCTCGGTGACGGGCTTCTCGACGGAGGCCGGCATCAACGCGGTCGGGGAGCAGTCGGTCGAGCAGCTGATGCTCGCGGCCGAAGACGTCGCGGTCTCGCTGGCGGGCTCGCTGCGCACGCTCTTGCCGTGCACCACGACGGGCAACCGCGCGTGCGCGTCGACGTTCCTCGACACGTACGGCCGGCGCGCCTTCCGTCGCCCGCTGACCGACGAGGAGCGGAACCTGCTGCTCGCCACCTTCGACGCCGCGCGCGCCGATGGGGCGTCCTTCACCGACGCGGTCGCGGTGATGAGCGCGCAGCTCTTCCAGTCGCCGCAGTTCCTCTACCTCGCGGAAGGCGAGAGCGGTGGTGGCCGCGCGCTCGACGGCTACGAGCTTGCCAGTCGCCTCTCGTTCCTCTTCTGGGGCTCGGCGCCTGACGACGAGCTGCTGAACCTGGCCGCGGCGGGCGCGCTGGCGGAGCGGGACACGCTCCTCGCGCAGACCCGGCGGCTGCTCGCGTCGCCCCACGCCGACACGTCGCTGGCGCGGTTCTTCCGCGAGTGGCTGGAGCTCGACCACCTCACCGCGGGCGACAAGAGCGCCGCGACCTACCCCGACTTCACCGACGCCCTCGCGCGCTCGATGAACGAGTCGTTCGACCGCACCGTCGTCGCCAGCGTGCGCGGTGGCGAGACGCTGGCGGCGCTGATGACGAGCCCGAGCACCTTCGTCGACGCGTCGCTCGCGCCGCTGTTCGGCCTCACCGCTCCGGCCGGGCAGTGGCTCAAGGTCACCGTCGCGCCGGAGCGGCTGCCAGGCCTCGTGGGCCACCCGCTCCCCCTCGCGAGCCACGCGCACGCGAGCAGCTCGTCGTACGTGCTGCGCGGACGCATGATTCGCCTGCGGCTGCTGTGTCAGGACATGCCGCCCGCGCCCGGGAACGCGCTCGCGCAGTTCGCGACCATCCCCCTGCCGGAGAACCCGACCGGGAAGGAGGTCTCGGCGCGGGTGCGCTCCGTCGCGTCGTGCGCCGGGTGTCACCAGCAGCTCGACCCGGCCGGGCTCGCCTTCGAGCACTTCGACGGCGCGGCGCACTACCGCGAGACGTACGAGTCGGGGCGCCCCATCGACGTCTCGGGGTTGCTCGCGCTGAGCGACGGCGAGCACGCCTTCAGCACGCCCGCGGAGCTGACGAGCGCCCTCGGCCAATCGGCGCAGCTCCGTCAGTGCCTCGCGCGCCAGCTCTTCCGCTTCACCTTCTCGCGCCGTGAGACCGACGACGACGGCTGCGCGCTCCAGGCGCTGCAGGACACCATCGAGGCGACCGGCGGCTCGCTCGAGGCCGCGCTCGTGGCCGTCGTCACCACTGACGCCTTCACCGTCCGGAGAGACTGATGTCGCGCCACCCGAATCGTTTCGATCGCCGACTCTTCCTGCGGGGCTCGTCGGGCCTGTTGCTGCTGCCGATGCTCGAGGCCTTCGCGCCGCGCATCGCCCGCGGGCAGACCGTCGCGGCGCCGAAGCGGCTGATCATCATGGCCCACCCCGGCGGGCGCGTCGTCGGCAACGGGCGCACCGAGAACGGCGTGCTGCAGGATCTCTGGAACCCGGCGACGCAGACCGGCCCGCTGCCGGCCGCGATGAGCCCGCTGCTCGCGCCGCTGGCGGCCATTCGCGATGAGCTGGTCACGCTCGACGGCATCGACAACGTGCTGCGCCACACGAGCACGGACCCCGACGGGCACTCTCCGGGCGCGCTCACCATGCTCACCGCGAAGAAGCCGACCGGGCAGGCCGCGGGAGGCGCGACGTTCGACTACCAGATGGGCCTGCGGCTGCGGCCGAACTCGTCGATGCGCGCGTCGGTCGTGGTGCCGGGGCAGTCGGCGGACGCCACGTGGCGGCTCAACAACACCGCGCTCTTCTTCGGCGCGAATGGCTCGGCGCCGACCATCATCTCGCCCAACCCGGCCGAGGCCATCACCGAGCTGTTCGGCGCGCCGATGCCGACCATGCCGGCTCCCGCGCCGACGCTGCGCGAGCGGCTGGTGAAGCAGCGGGGGAGCGTGCTCGACGGCGTGCGGGGACAGCTCGGCGCGCTGCGCAGCCGCGTGAACGCCGCGGACAAGGCGCGGCTCGACGCGCACGCTGAGTATGTGCGCGCGCTCGAGACGCGCGCGGGAGGTGGCGGTGGCGGAGTGGTCGCGCAGAGCTGTCAGCGCCCCGACGTGTCGAGCGTGCCGTCGATTCGGGGGCCGGGCGGCGCGGCGTACGTCAACGGCGAGCAGGCGGCGGTGATGACGCCGCTCATCATCGAGAACGTGGCGCAGGCCATCGCGTGCGACGCGGTGCGCTCGCTGGCGCTGTTCTTCTACAACGGCGATGGGCCGGTGTTCCCCACGGAGTTCCCCAGCAACGACCCGTTCGCGACGGCGAACTGGCACGCGACGGTGCACAACACGCCGCGCTTGAGCGACGGCTCGGTCGACGACCTGAAGAAGTCGTTCCTCTATTACGCGAAGAGCTTCACGGCGCTGGTGCAGCGGCTCGCGGCGCTCACCGACGTCGACGGCACGCGGGTGCTCGACAACACGCTGGTGCTGTGGGTGAGCGACATGGCGTACGGCGCGGCGCACGCGTACTTCAACGTGCCGGTGGTGATGGCCGGCATGCGCTCGGCGTTCCCGAAGGGCCAGGGCCGCCACGTCGTCGCGCCACGCCACACGATGGGGGACCTGTTCGCGCAGATCGCGCGGATGCTCGGAGGGAGCGATCAGACCTGGGGCGACACCGGCGTGCTGGGGGACCACAACACCGGTGACCTCGTGACGGACGCGGGGTTTCCGGGGCACATCAGCCGTGGAACGCCGCTGCACGCCGGGCCGTTGGATCTCTGATCAGGTTGGTTCAACGCAGCCCGACTCGATGAGCCGGGAGATCAGCTTGGTCAACGTGGCCCGACTCGAGCCGGGAGATTCTCGCTCCCCAAGGTGCTGCGGCGGCGTTGCGGCCGCTTCAACGCGGCCCGACTCGATGAGCCGGGAGATCGTCTACGCCGACGACTCGAGCTTCTGCATCGAGATGGGGCTTCAACGCGGCCCGACTCGATGAGCCGAGAGATCCGTCACCGTGCGCCGCGTCTGCGGCTTCACCGATGGGCTTCAACGCGGCCCGACTCGATGAGCCGGGAGATCGCGCGACGTGGGTGACCATGGTGCTCGACCGCCCGTAGCTTCAACGCGGCCCGACTCGATGAGTCGGGAGATCACCGTCAACGTGGCGAGCGCCACGCGCGTGAAGGCGGGGCTTCAACGTGGCCCGACTCGATGAGCCGGGTCTGGCGCCTCATCAACAAAGTTGTCACTGAGACCTTTGTTGATGAGCTGCGCGACCATCACCGGTGCGCTCGCGCGCAGCGACGTGGCCGGAGAGATCAGCCGGGCTCGCGATCGACGCGCTCGGCGACGCTTCAGCGTGGCCCGACTCGATGAGCCGGGAGATCTGGGCTCGTCGGCGCCGTACTCGCGCAGGCGGTACTCGCTTCAACGCGGCCCGACTCGATGAGCCGGGAGATCCGGAAGCGCTCGGGTCGACCGCCGCCCCATCGCCCGGCTTCAACGCGGCCCGACTCGATGAGCCGGGAGATCGGAAGTGCAACCCGGTCCGCGCGCCGCGCGAGGACACGCTTCAACGCGGCCCGACTCGATGAGCCGGGAGATCGTGCCGAAGTGCGAGCCAAGATCGCCGCGGCTGGTGTCGCTTCAACGCGGCCCGACTCGATGAGCCGGGAGATCGACGCTGCGGGAGCCCGTCTCGTTGACGCCGAGCAGCTTCAACGCGGCCCGACTCGATGAGCCGGGAGATCTGAGCCTCTGCGTGCTGAACCCGACCGGCATGTACTTGCTTCAACGCGGCCCGACTCGGTGAGCCGGGAGATCCGTCGCAGTCGTCAAGCTCACGAAGTTCTACGGCAACAAGCTTCAACGCGGCCCGACTCGATGAGCCGGGAGATCTGGGGCAACAACGGCAACGGCGAGCCCTACGAGGGGCTTCAACGCGGCCCGACTCGATGAGCCGGGAGATCCGCCCGATGCAGCGTGGAACGTCACGCAGCCATTCCCGCTTCAACGCGGCCCGACTCGATGAGCCGGGAGATCTCGCAGCTCCGCGAGCTCCACGCGGCGTTGGTGGCCTTGCTTCAACGCGGCCCGACTCGATGAGCCGGGAGATCGAGGGATCGACCGGGAGCGCGCTCTTGATCACGCCGCTTCAACGCGGCCCGACTCGATGAGCCGGGAGATCTTACGGCCTCGCGGTGGGCGCGCCCGACTGCGTGAGGGAGCTTCAACGCGGCCCGACTCGATGAGCCGGGAGATCGTGGACGCTGCCGGGCGACGTGGAGAGGCTCGTCCTGCTTCAACGCGGCCCGACTCGATGAGCCGGGAGATCCGTGTTCGCCGTGAGCTTCGTCGTCGCCTCGTTGGTGCTTCAACGCGGCCCGACTCGATGAGCCGGGAGATCGCCGCTTGCGCCGGCGTGACGTAGCCGCCCTTGTACGTGCTTCAACGCGGCCCGACTCGATGAGCCGGGAGATCGCTGGGCCGCGATCCTCGCGCAGTTCCCTCCGGGCACGCTTCAACGCGGCCCGACTCGATGAGCCGGGAGATCCCCCTCCCGACGGCACGAGGGCGAACGAGGGCAGCGCGCTTCAACGCGGCCCGACTCGATGAGCCGGGAGATCCCAGCGTCGTCGCCACGACGAAGGAGCCATCCTTCGCGCTTCAACGCGGCCCGACTCGATGAGCCGGGAGATCGCCTCCGAGGGCACCATCGACTGGCGCGCGACGCAGCTTCAACGCGGCCCGACTCGATGAGCCGGGAGATCCCTCGTGACCCTCCCCTCCCCCCTCTTGTTCCCGGCCGCTTCAACGCGGCCCGACTCGATGAGCCGGGAGATCCGCACGCAGCCATCTCGGCCGCTCGCGAAGAGCTCGCTTCAACGCGGCCCGACTCGATGAGCCGGGAGATCCGGGAGCACGAGCGTGACCTCCGTCGCCCAGGAGGCGCTTCAACGCGGCCCGACTCGATGAGCCGGGAGATCTCCGACTGGCGCGCGACGCACAACACCGACGCGCTGTGGCTTCAACGCGGCCCGACTCGATGAGCCGGGAGATCAACCACAGGTTGTGGGTCGTCACCTTTCGGCCGTCGTTGCTTCAACGCGGCCCGACTCGATGAGCCGGGAGATCGAAGACGAGGCGGCTCATGCTGCGCCTCCCGTGTCGCGCTTCAACGCGGCCCGACTCGATGAGCCGGGAGATCGGGCGCGCGGTGCCCGGCGCGAGCGAGCAGTTCCTCCTGCTTCAACGCGGCCCGACTCGATGAGCCGGGAGATCCCACGCCTCACGCGGAGATGGGCGCCGCACACGGAGAGCTTCAACGCGGCCCGACTCGATGAGCCGGGAGATCCGAGCGCCAACACCCACGCGCGCTCACCCACGGCGTCGCTTCAACGCGGCCCGACTCGATGAGCCGGGAGATCGCTGAAGTGGGCGAAGAGGGCCGTCGAGCGCGAGGCGCTTCAACGCGGCCCGACTCGATGAGCCGGGAGATCGGGAAGCCGCTCGACGAGTCGGAGCTGGCTGGCCTCGCTTCAACGCGGCCCGACTCGATGAGCCGGGAGATCGCGGGGCAGGGGGGAGGTGCCGCGCCCGGTCGCCGAGCTTCAACGCGGCCCGACTCGATGAGCCGGGAGATCAGGTCGACGCGCTCGAGCAGCGGCTCGCACGAAAGGCTTCAACGCGGCCCGACTCGATGAGCCGGGAGATCGCTGCGCCGGCGCATGGAACGCACGCCCGCAGTCGGTGCAGCTTCAACGCGGCCCGACTCGATGAGCCGGGAGATCCCAGCTCCGTCAGGGCCAGTTCACCCCCCCGAAGGGGCTTCAACGCGGCCCGACTCGATGAGCCGGGAGATCCGCCCACGCGATCGACGCGTTGTCGGAGAGGTCGTCGCTTCAACGCGGCCCGACTCGATGAGCCGGGAGATCCCAGCGCGTTCCACCTTGTCGGCTTGAGCGGATCTCCGCTTCAACGCGGCCCGACTCGATGAGCCGGGAGATCTCGCCGCGCCGATGGCGAGCGCACCCTCTGGCGTCCGCTTCAACGCGGCCCGACTCGATGAGCCGGGAGATCTCGCTGGTCGAGGCGGCGACGCGTGGCCTGGGCGTGCAGCTTCAACGCGGCCCGACTCGATGAGCCGGGAGATCACCACGACTCCGCCGAAGACGGAGCCGCAACCGAAGGCTTCAACGCGGCCCGACTCGATGAGCCGGGAGATCATCGAGCGAGCGCTTCGGGCCCACAAGCCGCCAGGCGTGCTTCAACGCGGCCCGACTCGATGAGCCGGGAGATCAAGAACCAGTACGAGGGAGCGGCTGACGCAGCGTCGCTTCAACGCGGCCCGACTCGATGAGCCGGGAGATCGCAGCGGCGTCGAGAGGAAGAGGAGCGCACGCTGATGCTTCAACGCGGCCCGACTCGATGAGCCGGGAGATCTTGCACGTGTTGCAGCTCGATCCACTCGACTGCTGGCGCTTCAACGCGGCCCGACTCGATGAGCCGGGAGATCGTACAGGACTACCTCCATCGCACCGACGCGAAGCGGCTTCAACGCGGCCCGACTCGATGAGCCGGGAGATCTCGGAGCACCTCGTGCACACGTACGCGCGCGGCATCTTGCTTCAACGCGGCCCGACTCGATGAGCCGGGAGATCCGAGGACGACGCGTGCCGCGCCTACCTCGACACCCGGCTTCAACGCGGCCCGACTCGATGAGCCGGGAGATCGCCGGGTTCACGCCCGACACGGCCGCGCACATCATGCTTCAACGCGGCCCGACTCGATGAGCCGGGAGATCATGGAGCGGGCATCGAATGTCGTGGAGGTGAGATTGCTTCAACGCGGCCCGACTCGATGAGCCGGGAGATCCGGGCGGCGCAGACTTTCTTGCGCTCCGCTCGGCGAGCTTCAACGCGGCCCGACTCGATGAGCCGGGAGATCGGTCCTGTCTCTGGTCGTACCACGACCGTCGCGCGAGCTTCAACGCGGCCCGACTCGATGAGCCGGGAGATCCGCCTGCATGTCCTCGCCGCACTCCTCCCACGGGGGCTGCTTCAACGCGGCCCGACTCGATGAGCCGGGAGATCGGAGGCAGCATGAGCGCCCCCCGCCGCCCCCCACTGCTTCAACGCGGCCCGACTCGATGAGCCGGGAGATCGCGTCTCGGCGCGACGTCTACGCCACTTCCACAGCAGGCTTCAACGCGGCCCGACTCGATGAGCCGGGAGATCCAGCTGCTCCAGCGGGCAGCGCAGCAGCGCTACCAGCTTCAACGCGGCCCGACTCGATGAGCCGGGAGATCCGACGATGGGCACCACCAAGACGGCGAAGCGGATGTGGCTTCAACGCGGCCCGACTCGATGAGCCGGGAGATCCAACTCCTCCGAAATACCAACAAGCTCGCGACGATACACCCGCGATTTCGAGCACCAGGCACGCGCCTCCATCGAGCCTCCGGCGCGTGACGCCTCGACCTCGCGAAACCCCGCGCGATTCCACGCACAACCCTCCCGCGAGCGGCTCGCACGCGCCGCTCGCCACGTCGTCGCTCGCTATTCACTTGTCAAAGACCTCAGATGATCCGCGGCCCCTTCTCGGGTGGCCGGGTCGCGCGGCCCAGGCACTCGAACGAGGTACTCCCGCGGCCGTCGCACGGCCCGACGTCGACGATCAGCACGGCGTCTTCCTGATCATGAATCACCGCGTTGAGGGCGGCCTTCATCATCACGAGGGTCATCTCGGTGAGGTCGCACGAGAACACGGACAGCTGCAAGTGGGTGCCGTAGCCCTTGAGGGTCTTGAACACCTGCCGGAGCCGGCGCGGATCGCTGATGTCGTAGGTGACGAGGAAGCGCTGGCGCACGGTCACCTCGTCCTGAAGCCGGGGTAGGCGTCGAGCTCGCCGAGGAGGAACCGCGCCAGCAGGCGGCACTGCATCTCGAGCACGCGGCGATACGACACGCGGTAGCCGAAGAGCGGGTGGGTGACCTGCTCAGCGAGCCTCCTTTCCCAGGCGCGCAGGAACTTCTTTCGCCCCTCAGGGCTGAGCGTCACACCCGGCCCGCGGTGGATGAAGTCGCGCGCCGCGACGACACCGGTGTTGACCGCGGTGACCACGACCGAGTCGGCGATGAGCGGTCGGAACTCCTCCATGAGGTCGAGCGCGAGCGAGAGGCGCCCATGACGAGGGCGATGGAGGAAGCCCAGGTAGGGGTCGAGGCCCACGAGCCGCGCGGCGACGGCGACGTCCTTGGTGAGCATCGAGTAGGCGAACGAGAGCAGCGCGTTGATGGGGTCCTTCGGTGGCCTCCGGTTGCGCACGGTGAAGTCGAAGGTCGCGACCGCCGCAGGAGCCGCCAGCAGCGCCCCGAAGTGCTCGAAGTAGATGCGCGCGGCGTTGCCTTCGAGGCCGAGGAGCGACTCCTCGTTCTCTGCGCTGGCCGCCCGCTCGGCGAGCGTGGCGAGCTCGTGCATCACGCCGAGGCTCACGTCGTCGTGGTTCCGCCGGAGGAAGGTGCGGGCGTTGAGGATCTTCGTCTCGACGAACGAGCGCGCGAGGGCCAGGCGCCGCGCGTCGCCGGCCGCTGCGTACTGCGCCCTCCGGAGCGCGACCTGCCCGTGCCCGAGGCCATCGAGCAGGCCGGTGAGCCAGCCTCCGGTGCTGAGCCACGCCACGGGGATGCCGCGCGCGGAGAGCTCGCGGATCGCCTGACTGCTGATCTGCACGTTGCCGACCAGCGCGACGTGCGACACGTCGACCAGCGGCGCGTCGGCCACCTTCTTGCGCTCGCGGTCGCGGACCTCGAGGCAGGTGCCGCTGACGCCGACGCGCATGCCGGCCTCCTGCACGTAGAGCGGCTGGGCGTCGTCGCGTGCGGGCAGCAGTCTGCGGGGCGCCTCCTCGGACGCACCGAGCAGGAGGTTGACCTCGTCGGGCAGACAGAGCGAGGCGAGCGAGCAGCCGTCGCACTTCGGGCTCCCCACGAGCGGAGCGGGCGCCACCGCACGCCGCGCGACCTCCCTCGCCTCGTCGAGCAGCGCGCGGGTGCGGCTGATCAGCGCGTCGTCGAAGAGCACCTCGACGCGGGTGCGCGAGGCGACGAAGTAGAGTTCGCCCTTCCGCACGGCGTAGCCCTGCTCGCGGAGGAGCAGGCCATAGAGGCACAGCTGGACCCGCTCGGGCTCCCAGGCGCCCTCGGGGCAGTCGGGCGCACGGCCGCGCTTCACGTCGACGGGGTAGACCTCGCCGCCCTCCGACTCGACGAGATCGACCTTCGCCGAGACGCCGAGGGCCTCGGAGCTCAGCTCGACGCTGCGGGCCTGCCAGGGCTCGTCGGGCTCGGCGAGCGGCTTCGTCGGCGAGCCAGCGTCGACGCGCTCGTGCACCGCGCGCCCTTCGACCGTGAAGTGGTTATCTTCGAATTCGCCATCGACCCACTCGAGGAAGAAGAGGCGCGGGCAGTAGGTGAACTCGTTGACCATCCGCGCGGGGATGAGCGGCGGCACGTCGAGCACGTCGGCCATGGGCACCTCACCCGAGAACTCGACTCACGCTCGCCGGTCCGAAGTTCCCGAAGCCCTGCGCCGTCCGTCGGATCTCCGACGAACAGATGGCGAACACGCCCCGCGCGCGCAGCTCCCGACCTTCCGCCTCGTTCAGCGAGTTCGTCAGCACTGAGCGGACTGCGCCCAACGGCGCAGCCGGAAGCCACAGCGGCCACGAGAAACGCATCTCCTCCCCTCGTCCGCGAACGCCGGTCGTGACGATGCGCGTTCCGCGCGGAACCGTCGGGAAGAGAGGCAACCCACGAAAGGCCAGCCACTCGAGCGGCGCGTCGACGCTCGTGCCGTCGTCGTTCGGATCCTTCGCCATCAGCGCGTAGTTGCGATCCGCCATGGGATCCCAGCGAACGTTCCCGCCCGGTCGCCAGGCCCCTCCCTCAAAGAGACTCTGACGCGCCCACTCGCGATCGACCGTCGCCCGCAGCTGCTCGACGGCGCCCAGGAACTGCTGATTCGCCGCAGTAAAGTGGAACGCCGTCGGCTTCGTGTTCCCCTTGCCATCGCGCGCCACGCTCGTTGCGTAAGCCGCCGCGTACTCGGCGCCCTCCGGCTTCCCGCGCACCCACTCCTTCACGACCCGGTGCAGGAACGTCTCGAACTCCGCGGGTGGAGGCTTCAGGTCCGCCACCGCCGAGGTCCCCCGCTTGCTCGTCTTCCCGTACTCGAGCCGCCAGGGCTGTTGGCCAGCACCTCCCTTCGCGTCGTCGGCAACGAGCTTCTCGAGTTCACCCTCGACCCCGTCGAGGAACGGCTGGAACGAGCCGTCATCGAGAAAGCCGAGGCGCGCCGCCGGTAACTCCTCGCTCACGATGCGCAACAAGCCGACCGCGGCCATGAAGCCCAGCGGGTTCGCGCCGGACAAGCCCTTCAGCACCGTGCGGCTCATGCACCACCATCCTTCCGCTGTTCCATTTCACTGGCGCGATGATCAGCCAACCTCAGCACCGCCTCGAGCCAGCAGAGCTCCAGCCAGCCCAGCCGACGCTGCAGGTTCCAGAACCGCTGGGGGATCTCCGAGTCGAGCCGATGCAGACCATTCGCTGAGGTCGTCGCTTCGAACTCCCAGCCCTCGAAGTCACGGAGCGCGACGTCCACCGGCCTCGCGTCCTCGACCGCAGGCGCGAACGGCCGACAGTGCCCGTGATGACTTGCGACGAGGTGAAGCACCAGCTCGAGATCCTTCGCCTTCGCCTCGAGCTGCGCCGCGTTCCGCTCGTTGAGCAGCATCGCCAGCGACTGCACCTCGTGCCGCGCCCCTCGCGGATAGCCGCTGAGCTCTCGCGCTCGCCGCTGCGCCTCCCGCGCACCAGCCGGCATGCCCGACTTCGCCCAGGGCGTCTCGTCCTTGAGCAACTCGACCTCATCGCCCATGCGGAGCAGCACCTGGAACCGCCGATCTGCCTTGCCGATGTCGTGCAGCCAACCGGCGATGGCGAGGTCGTTCTGCAGCTCCTTCGACAGCTTGAGCTGCGAGGCGAACGCCCGCGCGAAGTCGCGCACGTCACCGCTGTGCTCGCGCAGAGGCACGGAGCGCCCACCCGCGAAGGCCGACTCCTCCTCGTCCGTTGTGAGGTCGATGCCTTCTTCCACCGACTCGCGTTCGCTCCCTCGTGCGAGGACCGCAAGCTCCTTACGGCTGAGCGGCTTGCCAAGCAGCAAGCCAGCGCCGACCTCACTCCGCACAGGGATGCGTCGGGCGGTCTGGAGGTGCTCGACCCAGACCTGCTGCCAGGGGCTCTCGAACGTCACCTCCGCAAGCGTCGTGCGGAGGTCGTCGAGGTCCACCTCGTCTCCGAGGTGAGCGTTCAACACCCCGAGTCCGAGCTCGCTCAACACCTCAGGCTGGAGCCGCAGCACCGCCTGACCTCGCCCGAACAGCGCCGCGCGCTCGGCGAGATCCCGGACCGAGTTCGTGGTGCTGCCATCGAAGCAACCGTCTCGCAGGCCTCCTCGCGCGGCGGGCACGACGATCGTGTCGCCCGGGCGAAGCGCACTGGCATCGATGATCTCACTGTCGTCGCCGCGCCAGCGAAGCGCTCTGCCGCCCCGAACCTCGGGGTCCGCCGCGCCGACGCCTTCGACGTCGACGACGTCTCCAGCGGGCTGGCTGGCCAGCCATCGCTTCGCCGCGACGAAGGGCAGTGAGAGCGCCTCGAGGCTCGAGGGGTGAATCGCCGAGACCAGCGCGACCGCCTCGTCGCGTCTCGACTCGTCGAGGAGCGCATCGGAGAGATCCGCGCGCCACACGACCTGCACGTCTGCCGGGCCTGACGCGGGCCCATGAAGGAAGAGCGCGACGTCAGGCACGACGGCGGGGGCGGGCCTCGTCTGCGACCAGAGGTCCAAGTACGCCGGCAAGAGCACGGGTGCGTGCTTGCGCGGTGCAAGGAGCGTCTCCGCCTCATCCCGCTCGGGAGTTGGCAGCGCCAACACGCCGAAGTCGACCGTGGGTTCTTCCCCCTTCTTCTTCTTCACCGCGCCGCGCTGCGCCTCGAGCCACTTCCAGGTCGCGAGGAGCGCGTCGCCATAGATTGGATCCTCCTTCGCGCTCTTGTCGCGCACGATGACGCCCTCAGCGCGCTGGTACTCGCCGAGCCGATCGACGCGCCCGAAGCGCTGCCGAAGTGCCGCCAGGCTCGCGGCCTCCGTCACCAACGCGTCGAAGTCGAAGTCGGCGCCGGCCTCGATGCACTGGGTCGCGACCACCACGAGCTTCCGGCTCTCGTCACTGCGCTTGCGACCCGACTCGATGCGCGCGCGAAGCTCGCGGAGGACGTCGTCGCGATCGAGGGGGCGCATGCGCCCGGTAAGCAGGTGAACGTCGACCTCCTCGCCCACTGCCTCCGACAGCTGTCGCGCCACCACCGCGGCGCTGTTCACGCGATTGAGCACGACGGCGAGCGTGCGATGACGCGCGAGCAACGCCCGCGCCTCGTCGACGCACGCCTTCTCGACTCCCTGGCGATCGGCTGCGTCCACGAGCCGCGCCTTCTTCGACGCTGCGAGGCGTCGACCGAGGAGGTCGTCTGCGCCGAGTTCCGCCTTCGTGAGCCGGAAGGGCGCGCGGCTGCTCTCGACGACGGGCGTCGCTGAGAGGAAGGCGAGGTGAAACCTCGAAGGGAGTCGCTCGGCGAAGCGCTCGCGCAGCGCCGTCAGCTGTCGCAGCGTCTCAGCGAACGGCTCGGAGAGGTGCACTTCGTCGAGCAGGACGAGCGTGTCGTTCGCCAGCAGGCCGGCGTGCACCGGCGCCATTCCCGCGCTCACGCCGTAGCCCTGCATCAGCAACCGCGAGCCGAGCTGATCCACCGTCGAGGCGAGAATGAGCGGTTGATCAGGCGTGCGCGTCCAGCCGTCGTCTCGCGGCATGCCGCCCCGCAGCGTGAAGACCCCGAGCGGATCCTTGTCGTGCGAGAGCGACGCGAGCCGCTCGGCGACCTGCTTGACCGTCTTCGTCTCGGCCGCGCGCAGCTTCATCGCGAGCTTGCGCCCGCGCTCCGCGACCTGATCGACCACCACGCGCCGGTCGACCACCATCGCGATTCGCCGCGGGCACCACAGCTCCTTGTCCCTCGCGTTGAGGGCGAGGGCGAAGAGCGCGATGTCGAGACAGGTCGTCTTTCCGGCGCCCGTCGGCAGGTCGAGCACCTCCGGCCAGCTCTGCTTCTCGACCACCTGCTCGAGCAGGCGCTGCTGCCAGTCGAACGGCGGGTAGCCGTGCACTTCCTCGTGGAACTTCGCGAAGAGCTCAGGCCCCATGGTTCACCTCCATCGGCAAGCACAACCCCAGCCCGAAGTGACGACCGGCGCCGAGCAGGACGGGCCCCTGCACGGGCGTCTCGAAGTCGATGACCGCGTGCACGCGCACCCGGGGCGGCGCGCCCGGCTTCCCCCGGTGCGGACGGAACGCCTGCGCCGGCTGCGCGCCCTGAAGGAGCGGTGCGAAGGTCACCCGCACGTCCTTCGGCCGAGGAAGGCCGATGTTCTCGCAGGCATCGGCGACGAAGCCCTCGGCTTCCCGGGCGGCCTTCTGCGCGGTCTGCTCGAAGTTCGAGCGGAGGTTGCCCGGGTTCCTGTCGAGCGCGATCGGCGTCGCGGTGACGAAGCGGGTCGAGGGTCTCGTCCATGATGCCGGTGCGCTCGACTTCATCGTCGGCAACTGCACTCGGGCGAACTGCATCGGCTTGAGGTCTGCGCTCGCCAACGTGAGCCGCCCGTTCTCCGCTCGCGTCTTCTCCCACTGCGCCACGAGGCGAAGGAGCTGCTGTCGCTCTGCCTCACTCAACCCTCGCGGAGGGATGACGGCGCACGCCTTGACCGAGCCGTCGGCATGCGTGTCGCCGACCCACGGCAGCGCAACGAAGGCGAGATGCGGCGTCTTCGTCGGCCGGCCATCGGGGTCGTGGCCTGACAGCGCCGCAGGCATCCCAGGGACGCCGTGTTGCTCGAGCAGCGCCGCGCGAAGCGCCCGCGCCAGGTCGGCGCCCTTCGAGCTGAGGGGACGCGCACCTCCGACGCGCTCGAAGAGAATCCAGTCGTCGCTCGCGAACTGGCCGTGCGGGACGGCTGGGCGCTGGATGCGTGGCCGCCCGTAGCGCTGCGGGAGAGCGGGCAGCACTCGCCCTGCGACGCCGCGGTGCTGCTCGAAGGCGCGGTCGAGGCGCTCGAGCTGCCCCGCTCCGACGGTGCGGAGGACGAGCGGGCCATCTTCGCGAGGAACCCAGGTCGGCTCGAGCGCGCGCTCCGTCGTTCGACACCACACCAATGACGACGAGTGCCCGAGGCGCGTGACGCGCTCGCACAGACGATCCAGCGCAGCGCGAACGGGTGGAGGTGGGGCCTCGGGCCAGCCGAAGGAGAAGAGGCTGTTGTCGGGGATGGCGACCGGGAACGTCCGCACCTGTCGTGTTCGGCGCTCGGGCAGGAGCGCCTCCGCCATCTCCTTCGCTCGCCCGCTCGGCTCCGCGTCGGCGCGCTGGAGCGCGGCGAGCGCGTCCTGCAACGCCCGCTGCGCCTTCTCGATGTCCTTGTCAGCCTTCTTCTGCTCGGTCGCAGGCGCCCCTTGTGCACGGAGTTCCTCTCGCCTCGAGAGCCGTGCGCGCAGCGGTTCCTCGAGGTCGCCGATCGGCGAGACGTCGTTCACCGGCACGAAGACGTCGTGCACGTCCCGGAACGTGGCATCGGACACTTCGAGTGCGGGTGGCGGCTGGCGCTCGAGCCACAGCAACGCGGCGCGCTCGTCCTCGGAGCGCTCGCCCTCGGCGTGCGCGGCCACGAGCGCGGAGAAGAAGCGAGCAGGGTGCGGCGGCCACTCTGCCCGACGACGGTCGTCATGCGCCGTGGCGACGTAGCGCCCCGTCAGGAGTTCCACCTCGATGGTGAACATCTCACTCGCCCTCGAGGTCAGCTCCGGCGGCGGCGAGCTTGCGGCTCTCCGTGATGAGGTGCGCCAGCTTCTCCGAAGGCACCAGCGTGGCCAGCGGCTCACCGGCCTTCTGCGCGAAGCGGAGCGCCTCGGGCAACGCTGCGACGGCCTCGTCGTAGAGCTTGATGGCCTGTTCGAGGTCGAGCTCGAAGTCCGTCGTCTCGCCCCGGAGGTCGACGGCCGACAACTTCAGCGCGTTCCCCTTGCGCGGCACGAGCAGACAACGGGAGCGGAGATCATGCCCGCGCGCTTGCGCCGCGAGCACGCCGACCAGGCCGAGCGCGGCGAGGACGGTGCGCGCCGCGACGTCAGCCCCGCCGAAGCCGAGCTTGCGGAGACCCGCGAGCGACAGAACGACCGTGTGCTCGGCGTGGTCGATGGTCACGCCACCGGCGAGCTCGTCGATGGAGGGCGGGATGTTGCTGTGGTTCGCCTCGCTGACCTTGCCGTCTTTGCCGTACTTCACCGGCTTGTTTTTCGCGTCGAGCCGAGCTGCCGACGCATCGAGCGTCCACCCTTCATCGCGGTTCTTCGACTCGTAGAGCTCGGCCGCCTTCGTCACGATGCCCGTGGGGTCGATGCGGCTCGAGGTCTTCACGCCGTGCACTGCATTGATGCCGACGATCTCCGAGACGAGCGCGCGCGCGAACTTGGCGCCCATGCCGCCCTTGGGCCCCGTGCTGTCCCAGATGCCGAACACGAGCGCGGTCGGGCACACCTTGAAGAGTTGAGACGCGTCGCGGATCGTCGCGTCAGTGAAGGACTTGCCGATGGCGGAGAGCCGGAACAGCGTCCCGTCGAGCATGCTGTCGCGCAGGAGCGCGTCGGCGACCCGGTGAGGCGCGGTGAGCGAAGTGACGAAGCCCAGCTCGGGCGCGACCTTGCGCAGGTCCACGGAGATGACCGGCAGCGCGAGTCGCTTGTCGGCCCACAGAGCCTGAAGCGCCTCTTCCATGCGATTAGCCTGACTCTGTACGGAGTCGAGGACGACGCACGGCACCTCCGTGCCCTTGATGCGCCGCTTCTCGAACGCGTACCGGGCCTCGCCGTCCTTCACCGAATGGGTCGGCGGGAAGACCTTGTCCGACGGCCCGCCAGCGGGCTCCAGCGTCGCGGTCCCGCGAACAGCCACACCGTCATGCACCAGCTTCCTCAACTGCTCGATCGACATGCCCATGTTGTCTTCCTCACATGTGGACAACTGCGTTGAACTCACTGCACTCTCAGACACTCACCTGACCAGGACGCGCTCATGCGAATCGATGCCACGCTCCCCGACAGCCATGGCGCCGCAGCTCTCGAGCTCGCTGCGGAACTCGGCATCACGCCCAGCCAGCTCGTCGACGAGGCGCTCTTGCTGTTCAGCATGGCGGTCGTCGAAGCCAGGCGCGGTCGTCGGGTCGTGACGGTCGACCCCTCGCGCCAAGCGCCCGCGTGCGAGCTCTCCAGCCCGACGCTCACCACGATCGAGTGGGGCGCGACTCGCGACTCCCGCGGCAAGTGATTGGGGCGGTCGAGGTGGTGGGGCTTCTCGCGCATGAAGCCTGAGTAACGCGGGCCTGTGACAGGGCGGGTCACGGCTCCTCCAGCAACGTCTTCGGCTCGAGCACGTCGACCCGCTTGCCGAAGCCGCGCACCCACGCCCTGAGCGCAGGCGACGGAGGCGTCACCAACTCGAGCGTCAGCGTGCCGTCGTGGTTCCAGTGCGTCTGCTGCGTGGGGTGGAACTGCTGCTCGGCAACGATGCGCGCGGCGCTGCCCTTGAATCGCAGCACGATGCGCACCGACGGCGCGTTCCACAGCCCGAAGGCGCCCTGGTCGAACGCTCCCGGCCCCAGCTCGGGACGCGGCGCGAAGCGTTCACCGGTGGGCTTCACCGACTCGATGCGATCGAGCAGGAACACCCGCGCCGCGTTGCGCTCACGCGCCCACAGCACGACGTGCACCGCGCTGCCCTGCACGTTGAGCGAGTGCGGCTCGATGGTGTACCGCTCGGGCGCGGCCGCAGAGAGCTTGCGGTACTCGACGACCACCACCTCGTGACGTTCGAGCGCGCCGAGGAGCTTCTCGAGGTACGGCCGCTGCTTCGTCAGCCGTCGGAGCGGCGCAGGCGTCGTCGTGACGTGCCGGGTGAGCGCCTCGAGCCGCGTACGGATCTCCGGCGCCAGCGCGTGCTTCAGCTTCGCGAGGGCCTGCTTGCCGGACACCTCGAACACCGAGCCCTGCATCGCGGCCATGAAGCGTTCGGCCGCCACCAGAGCCATCGCCTCGTGCACGGTGAGCTGCACCGAGAGCCGGCGGTTGAAGCCTTCCACCAGGCGCCAACGCATCTTGCGCCCGCGTTGCTCCTGGTACAGCGGCAGGCCCGCGCGCTGCAGACCATCGAGGTCGCGATACACGGTTCGCACCGTGCATCCGAGTCGCTCCGCAGCCTGGTCGACGGAGAGGTCGCTCGATTCCTGCAGCAACATCCACAGCCGAATCTGCCTTGCCGCCGTGTCGCCGCGCGCCATCAACCCCCCGGCGGCGAACCAAACCACTCAGTCGTTGCGGCGCCAACGACTGTATTACATCTCACATCCACTCACCGCGCGGCGACGACGGTCAGATCACGCACGAAGACCGCGCCCGAGCCGATGAGCTCGATGCCGACCACGAGCTTCTCGGCGTTCTCCGGCACGTCGAGGCTCACCTCATGGCGCGAGAACGAGGTCGTGCCCTCGAGCACGGCGCTCTTCGCGAGCGCGAGCGTCTTGCCCTGCGCGTCCTGCGCGACGAGCACCACGTGCGCCCGCTGCGACACCGCGCCCGCCCGCAGCTCGGTGCTGAAGTCGAACCGCCGCCCGCGCCACGGCTTCGCGTCTTCCCCGTGCACCAGCGCGCCTGCCTTCGTCTGCGTCCACGCCTCGGACCGGAGGATCATCACGCCGCAGTTGGTGCTCACCTCGTCGCACCGCAATTGGTAGCCCTCGCCGACCAGCGACCAGCCGGGCACGTTCGTCTTCACCGCGCGCGCCATGCGGATCGACTGCCCCCCGGTGGTCCTCTTCCTCGCGCTCGTCGCCAGCGCGGCGTCGACGTGGCCGGAGACCCTACCCTCGCTCAAGCTGAAGGACCCGCTCGACGCCGAGTTCACCGACGCGCACTTCAAGCCACGCGGCCTCGTGCTGGTCGCCACGTCCCCCATCGAGTCGCAGGGGCGCACGCAGCAGGCGTGGCACGCCGAGCTCAGCACCCACGTGGATCGCTCCGGCCCCGCCCTGGTGATGCTCGAGGACCTCTCGCAGTCGTGGTTCCGCCCGCTGGTGCTCGCGAAGATGCGCGAGGAGTACCGCCGCGGCGCCCCCATCGTGCTGCTCCTCGATGAGAGCGGCGCCACGCGACGCGCGTTCGGCGTCGCCGAGAACGCCACGGTCGCGTTCGCGTTCGATCGCTCGGGCAAGCTGGCCGCTGTCGAGACCGGCGCGCCCACCCCAGAGCGCACCCGCAAGCTGCTCGACGCCGCGCGGCGCTGATCAGCCGGGAACCACTCACGTGTTGCCCGCGGAGGGTCGCGCTGCCGGGGAATCAACGCTCGTTGTATCGTTCATGCCCGTGCCCCTGCCGCCAACTGACCCGGCAATCTTCCACATCACCCACGCTGGGAACCTCCCGAGCATCCTCAAGCATGGCGGGCTCTGGTCAGACGCGCAGCGGATCGCTCGCGGCGTCACGAACACCAACATCGGGCACCTTCACATCAAGGCGCGGCGACTCAAGCGAGTGGTCAGCACCGGGGGCGGCGGGAGCCTCGGCGACTACGTCCCGTTCAATTTCTGCCCGCGCTCCGTCATGCTGTTCGCGGTCCACAAGGGCCACCAGGACTTCGGCGGCGGGCAGGCCGACATCGTGCACCTGGTGAGTTCAGTGTCGAGAGCGGTCGCGACCAAGCGGGCCTTCGCGTTCACCGATCGACATGCGGAATTGAGCCATGCACTCTACTTCGAGGACTTGAACGACCTCGACGAGGTGCCGTGGAACGTCATGGATCTCAAATACTGGTCGACCGTCAAGGAGGAGCGGCAGGCTGAGTTCCTCGTTCGCGACTTCTTCGAGTGGTCCGCGGTGGAGGCGATTGGCGTGCAGAACGAAGAGGCTGCTGGGACCGTGCGGGGCATGATCGCTGGTGCGCCCCACGTTCCGCCGGTGACAATCCACCCGGACTGGTACTACTGAGATCGACATGCCCATCGAACGAGGAACAGGCAACCTCCTGGCGGCGAACGTTGACGCTCTCGTCAACACCGTCAACACGGAGGGCGTGATGGGCAAGGGGCTCGCGCTTCAGTTCAAGAAGGCGTTCCCTGATGCGTTCGCCTCCTACGAGAAGGCCTGCAAGGCCGGCGAGGTCGTGACGGGACGAGTGCACGTGGTCCGCCGGCTCGCGTCACCTCAGTTCATCATCAACTTCCCGACCAAGCGGCATTGGCGCCACCCCTCGAAGCTCGAGTACGTCCGCGAGGGCCTCGTCGACCTCGTGAAGCAGGTAGAGTCTCTCGGAATCCGGTCGATCGCGATCCCGCCACTCGGCTGCGGAAACGGCGGTCTCGACTGGACCGACGTCCGACATGAGATCGTCACGGCGCTGCAGGCTGTTCCCGACGTTCGCGTCCTGCTCTTCGAGCCAGCCGACGCCCCGGCACCGGCGGAGGTGATCGACCGACGAGAGACGCCAAAGATGACCCCTGGACGAGCCGCCGTGCTGGCGCTGATGGAGCGGTACCGGGCGACCGACTTCGACTACCGCCTGTCACTCGTCGAGGTGCAGAAGCTCGCGTACTTCCTCCAGGAGGCTGGCGAGCCGCTCCGCCTCCAGTATCGCGCGCACTTCTACGGTCCCTACGCGGACAACCTTCGCCAGGTGCTGAAGCACATGGAGGGGCACTACACCCGCGGCATCGGCGACGGTCAGAACTCGCCCGAGACACCGCTCGAGCTCCTGCCGAATGCCGCAGACGCTGCGAACAGCTTCCTCGCCAGCCGCCCCGAGACGATGGAACGACTGGACCGAGTCGCGAAGCTCATTGACGGCTTCGAGTCGCCTTTCGGGATGGAGCTGCTCTCCACGGTTCACTGGGTGATGAAGCAGGAAGGCGCCCGGGAGCTGGAGCCCGTCGTGGCGCGAGTCCACGCCTGGAGCGCGCGCAAGAAGTCGGCGATGAAGCCCGGCCACATTCAGGCGGCGTGGGCGCGACTCCGTGAGGCTCGCTGGCCCGTCGAACAGCTCGCTTGACGCTGATCAGCCGCGGAACCGCATCGCCTCCTCGACCGAGCTGAGCGTCATCTCCGGCCAGTCGAGCAGGTAGTTCTGTCGCAGGAACCACGGCGCCTCGGTGCCCTGCTTCGGCAGCTCCGCCGCGGCACGCGTCACGTAGCCCGCCGACAGGTCGAGCAGCGGCTTGCGTTCCTTCGGCGCCAGCGCCCCGTCGGGCGTCGCGCTGGTGAAGCCGAACTGCTTCATGTGGTTGAGCAGCCGGCACACGTACCGCGACGAGAGGTCGGCGCGCAGCGTCCACGACGCGTTGGTGTACCCCACGCACCACGCGAGGTTCGGCACGCCCGCGAACATGAGGCCCTTGTAGACGAGCTGCTCCGAGGGCTCGAGCCGCTTGCCGTCCACCTCCACGCGAATGCCGCCCAGCGGCAGCAGCTTGAGCCCCGTCGCGGTGACGATGAGGTCGGCCTCGAGCTCGCGGCCCGACGCCAGCTTCACGCCCCGCTCGGTGAAGCGCTCGATGGAGTCCGTCACCACCGACGCCTTCCCGCGCTTCATCACCGTGAAGAGGTCGCCGTCGGGCACCACGCACAGGCGCTGATCCCACGGCGCGTAGCGCGGCTCGAAGTCGGGCGAGAGCGGCTGATCAGGCAGGTGCCGCTGCACGCCCCGGCGCAGCACGCCCGCCGCCGCGCGCGGGAAGCGCCGGCAGAACTGGTAGAAGCCGGTGCCCAGCAGCACGTTCTTCGCGCGCACCGCCGCGTGCGCCCACCGCGCCGGCAGCACCGCCCGCAGCAGCTTCGCCACCCGGTCCTCCCCCGGCAGCGGCAGCAGCCACGTCGGCGAGCGCTGCAGCATCGTCACGTGCGCCGCCTCGGGCGCCATCGCCGGCACCAGCGTCACCGCCGTCGCGCCGCTCCCGATGACCAGCACGCGCTTGCCGCGGTAGTCGAGCGCCTCGGGCCACCACTGCGGGTGCACCACCTGGCCGCGGAAGCGCTGCACGTCGACGAAGCCCGGCTCGTGCGCCGCGTCGTACGCGTAGTAGCCCACGCACAGGTACAGGAAGCGCGCGCGGAACGTCTCGCGCCGGCGCTCCTCGCCCACCTCGAGCTCGAGCGTCCACCGCTGCTCGGCCGTCGACCACTGCGCGCTGATCACCCGGTGCCGGAAGCGGATCAGCCGCTCGAGGTCGGCGCTCTTCGCCGTCTCGCGGATGTACTCGAGGATCGCCGGCCCCTCGGCGAGCGGCTTCTTCCCGGTCCACGGGCGGAACGGGTAGCCGAGCGTGAACATGTCCGAGTCGGAGCGCACGCCCGGGTAGCGGAACAGGTCCCACGTGCCGCCGAGGGCGGCGCGCCCCTCGAGAATGGTGACGCTCAGGTGTGGGCACTGCTCGCGCAGCCGCCACGCCGCCCCGATGCCCGACAGCCCCGCGCCGACGATGACCACGTCTGACTCGTTCATGCCCGGCCCTTCGCGCGCCGCCGGCCGAGCGAGACCACCAGCGCCTGGTACGCCGCGGGCATCCACCGCTGGAGCAGGTCGAGCACCTTCGCGTCGGAGCCGACCAGCACCCGCCGCTCGTTGCGCCGCACGCCGGCGAGGATGATCTCCGCCGCCTCCTCGGGCGTGGTGCGGAACATCTTCTCGAACTCCGCCGAGGCGCGGCTGGCGTCGACGCCGAGCGCCGACAGCGAGGGGTGCACCTTCGTCGCGCGCGCGATGTTCGTCTTCACGCCGCCGGGGTGCACGCAGGTCGCGGTGACGCACGAGCCGGTGAGCTCGAGCTCCATGCGCAGCGACTCGGTGAAGCCGCGCACCGCGAACTTCGCCGCGTTGTACGCCGCCTGCCCCGGGTAGCCGATGAGCCCGAACAGGCTCGACACGTTCACCACGTGGCCGTCGCCCGAGGCCTCCAGCGCCGGCAGGAACGCGCGCGTGCCGTACACCACGCCCCAGAAGTCGACGTCGACCACGCGGCGGAAGTCGTCCTCGTCGGCGCCGGCCACCGTCGCGCCGTAGCTGATGCCCGCGTTGTTGAAGAGCAGGTTGACCTGCCCGTGCTCGCGCGCCACCTCCGCCGCCCACGCGCGCAGCTCGTCACCGCGCGACACGTCGACGCGCCGCTTCGTCACGCGCACCGCCGTGCCCAGCGAGTCCACCGTGCCCTGGAGCCCCACCTCGTCGACGTCGGCCACCGCCACCGCGCAGCCCTCCGCCACGAGCTGCTGCGCGAGCGCACGACCGATGCCTGACCCCGCGCCGGTGATGGCCGCGACCTTGCCTCTGAATGCTGGCGTCTTCACGCGGCGGAGTATTCCCGTTTCCACGCCTCGATGAGCTCTTCTCCGCCGCGCTGCGCGGGGTGGAAGCCCTTCGAGAAGTACGACAGCCACGGCTTGACGAGCGAGCCGATGGCCGCCGGCTCGAGCCACAGGAAGCGGAACAGCCGCCAGTGCTCGCGGGGAGAGAAGAGGGCGCCGCGCTTCGCGAGGAAGAGCACCAGGTGCAGCGACACCAGCGACCAGAAGAAGGCGCTGGTGATGAGCATCGAGCGGCTGCGCTCGAGGCGCGTGCCGCCCACGGCGACGAAGACGTCGAAGGCGACGCTGCGGTGCTCGTTCTCCTCGGCGGAGTGCCAGCGCCACAGCTTCGCCATCGTCGGGTCGGCGCCGGCGAGCACCTCCGGGCGGCCGAGCACCACCTCGCCCATCAGCGACGTGAAGTGCTCGAGCGCGCAGGTGATGGCGAGCTGGCGGCGGGGCGAGAAGCGCTGCGCCACGCGGAGCACGCGGTCGACGATGCGCTCCAGCGCGGCGACCGGCAGGCCCTCGGCGGCGAGGCGCTCGTTGTAGGCGCGGTGCTCGCGCGCGTGGTGGCCCTCCTGCGCGCAGAAGGCGATGACGTCGGCGCGCAGCCGCTCGTCGGTGAGCTGCGGCAGGAAGTGCTTCACCGAGCGCACGAAGAACGACTCGCCGAGCGGGAAGAAGACCGAGAGCTGGTCCCAGTAGGCGGTGATGGCCGCGCCGCCGGGGTGCCAGTCGCGCGGCACGGCGCGGAGGTCGAAGCGCAGGTCGCGCACGTCGATGGAGCTCATGGGCCTCGAGGTTTCTCAAACCGCGCGTGCGAGCGGGGGCCAGCGTGTTGTTTCGGGGGGCCACTCCGCCGCCCCGCGATGGGGCCGGGGAGAGTATGACTCGGGGTCCGTGTTCCCCGCCGTGTACGCCGGTCACCTCGTCGACGTCGCCGCGCGCTTCGGCGTGGAGGCCGACGAGCTGCTCGAGCCCTTCGACTTCACGCTCGACGAGCTGCGCGACGGCACCACGCGCCTCGAGGTGAAGCAGGTGGTGGAGCTCGTCGAGCGCGCCAGGGCGCTCACCGGCGAGCCGGCGCTCGGGGTGTACCTCGGCCTCGCGATGCGCGCCTCGTGGCACGGCTACCTCGGCTTCGCGGTGCTCACCGCGCGCGACCTCGGCGACGCGCTCAAGCTCGGCGAGCGCTTCTTCCCCACGCGCACCGACGCGCTCTCGTACCGCGTGTCGCTCACCGGCTGCGCCAACGAGACCGCGGTGGTCACGGTGCTCGAGCACGTCGACTTCGGCCCCGCGCGCGACGTCATCGTGCTCGCGCTCCTCATCGGGCTGTCCACGCTGGGCCACGCGCTCACCGGCCGCGAGCTCGACGGGCGCATCGAGGTGGCGCTCCCGCGGCCCGACTGGCTCGACCGCCTCGCGCACCCGCGCCTCGCGCGCCTGGGGTTCGACCGCGCGGCGCACCGGCTGGTGTTCGACGCCGAGCTGCTGCGCACGCCGTTCCAGCTGGCCGACGCCGCCGCGAAGCGCCTCGCCGCCGAGCAGTGCGAGAAGGAGCTCGCCGCCCTCAGCGTCTCGAGCCGCGTCTCGTCGCGCGTGCGCGCGCTGGTCCTCGGCGACGGCGGCGTGCTCGACGTCGAGGCGGTGGCGAAGGCCCTCGCGATGAGCGTCCGCACGCTCAAGCGCCGCCTCGCCTCCGAGGGCACGAGCTACAGCGACCTCCTCGACCAGGAGCGCCGCGCGCGCGCCGAGCAGCTCCTCGCCACCGAGCGCTCGGTGAAGGAGATCGCCGCCGCGCTCGGCTTCGCCGACACCGCCGCCTTCTCGCACGCCTTCACCCGATGGACGGGCAGGTCGCCGAGCCAGTGGAGAGCCGACCGATGATTCGCCTCGTCGTCGTGGTGCTGATCAGCGGCTGCGCGACCGTGCGCCACGCCGAGCCGCTGGTGCTCGGCGAGACCTTCACCCTCGAGTCGCGCGTGCTGCGCGAGCCGCGGCGGATCAACGTCTACCGGCCACCCGCGGCGGAGGACGGGAAGCTCCCGGTGCTCTTCGTGCTCGACGGCGGCGCGCAGGAGGACTTCCCGCACCTCGCCGGCCTGGTGCAGGTGCTGGTGGCGAACGGCGGCATGCGGCCCTTCCTCGTGGTGGGCATCGAGAACACGCAGCGGCGCCGCGACCTCACCGGCCCGACCGACGTCGCCGCAGACCGGGCCATCGCGCCGGTCGTCGGCGGCTCGGCACAGTTCCGCGCGTTCCTCCGCGACGAGCTGCTCCCCGAGGTGGCGCGCCGCTACCAGACCACCGGCGAGACGGCGCTCGTCGGGGAGTCCCTCGCCGGGCTCTTCGTCGTCGAGACGTTCTTCCTCGAGCCCGCGCTGTTCGACACCTACGTCGCCGTGGAGCCCTCGCTCGGGTGGAACGGGCGGGCGCTGATCAACTCCGCCCCCGCGAAGCTCGCCGCGTGGCCGCAGCTCGAACGCACGCTCTTCCTCGCGGGCGCCAACGCCGAGGGCAACGGCGCGCTCGTCGGCGAGCTGGCGAAGGTGCTCGAGACGTCGGCGCCGCCTCGCGTGCACTGGACGCACGCTCCCTTTCCCGAGGAGTCGCACGGCACCGTGTTCCATCCCGCGGCCCTGCGCGCGTTCAGGACGGTCTTCACGTCCACGCCCCGGTGAGTGTTAGACACCTCGTCTCGTCGGGCCGGAATGGAGTCTTCGTGAAGACCATCAAGTGGATGCTGTTGGGCTCGGCGCTCGGGCTGTTCGCGAGCGTCGGTTTCTCGTGCGGAGGCCCCGTCAAGCAGTGCGGCCCGAAAGACTGTCCCTTCGGGTGCTGTGACGCGAGCGGCACGTGTCAGATCGGCTCGTCCGACGCGCAGTGCGGCACGCAGGGGAACACCTGTACTGCGTGCGGCCTCGCGCAACGGTGCTCGCTCGGCCAGTGCGTCAGCCTCGGCGGCAACGGCGGTGGTGGTGGTAGCTCGACCGGCGGTGGTGGCGGCTCGACCGGCGGTGGTGGCGGCTCGACAGGCGGTGGTGGCGGCTCGACCGGCGGTGGTGGCGGCTCGACCGGCGGTGGTGGCGGCACCATCGGAGGCGGCGGCGGCTCCATCGGCGGCGGTGGCGGCGCGTTCGGCGGCGGTGACCACCG
>JBMORD010000250.1:0-73591 GCA_049322495.1 Myxococcota bacterium
CGGCGCCGCTGCCGCGCGCCCAGCTCGTCGGGCTCGGGGTGGTGGCGGTGCTGGTGCTCGCGCGCCCGTGGGTCCCCACCCAGTGGGACGAGTTCGTGTGACTGGCGAAGGCGCGCTTCTCGGCGCAGGGCTTCGGCGCGGGGCTGCAGGCGGCGCTCGAGCCCGCGCAGCAGCTCATTCCGCCCGGCTACCCGCCGCTCTGGCCGCTCGCGGTGGGCTGGCTCTCGCTGGGGGTCGACGCGCTCGGCGCGCACGTGGTGGCGGGGAGCCTGCTGGTGCTGCTGTGCCTGGCGGTCGCCCTCGAGGCGTGGTCGCGCGAGCTCGCGCAGGCGCCGCGCTGGGCGCTGGTGCTGATCGTCACCGCGCCGCTGGTGCTGGTGCATGCGCGCTCGACCTACGTCGATCTGCCGGTGGGGCTGCTCGGGGCGGCGCTGCTGGGCTTGCTGCTCGCCGAGCGGCCTGCGCCGGCGGCGGTCGCGGTGGCCATCGTGCTCGCCGCCTTCAAGGACGAGGGCCTGGCGCACGTGGCGGCGGCGTCGATCGCGGCGGCGGTGGTGCGCGGGTGGCGGCGCGGGCCGGCCTGGGGGCCGCTGCTCTCGGCGGCGATCGGCTTCGGCTCGTGGCGGCTGCTGGTGAAGGCGAGCGGCGTCGCGGTGGTCGATCACGCGCTCGCCGAGCCAGCCTGGGGGTGGACGCCGCGCTTCTTCGAGCTGCTGGCGCTCCATGCGACGGACTTCTTCTCGTGGGGCGTCACCTGGGCGGTGGTGCTCGCGGCGATGACGCTGCGCTCGCTGCCTCCCCCTGCGCGCGCGCTGCGGCTGCTGCTGGTGGGCAACCTCGCCCTGACGCTGGCGGCCCTCCTCGTCGGCCCGGAGCGGGTCCGGGTGTTCGCCGAGAACGGCACGCTGCTCAACCGCCTGCTGGTTCAGCTCTGGCCGGCGGCAGCGCTGCTGGTGCTCAGCGCGCTGCTCACCCGGCCCGCGTCACCGCTCAGTTCCCGAGGAGCTTGAGGGCGACCTGTGGGGCCTGGTTGGCCTGCGAGAGCACCGAGACGCCGGCCTGCATCATCACCTGCGTGCGGGCCATCTTCGAGGTCTCCTCGGCCACGTCGACGTCGCGGATGCGGCTGTTCGCGGCGGACAGCGACTCGGACGACTGCTGAATCGTCTGGATGACCGACGAGAGGCGGTTGCCGGCGGCGCCGAAGCCGGCGCGGGCCTGCGAGACGACCTGCAGCGCGGTGTCGATGGTGGCCAGCGCACCCTGCGCGCCCGCCTGCGTCGAGAAGTCGAGGGCGCTCACGCCGAGGGTGGCCGCGGTGGCGTCGACCGTCGAGACGCTGATCTGATCGTTGGCCGCGACGTTGCGGATGCCGACCTGGAAGGTGAGGGTGGTCGCCGCCGAGTTGAGGAGCGACTGGCCGTTGAACTCCGCCGCGTTCGCGATGCGGTTGAGCTCGGTGATGAGCGCCGAGTTCTCGGTCTGGATGTACGCGCGCTCGGTGTTGCCCACGCCGCTCGACGCCGACTGCATGGCCAGCTCGCGCATGCGGGTCAGCAGCTCGGTGGTCTGGTTGAGGTTCGCTTCGGCCGTCTGGATGAGGGACTGGGCGTCCTGCGCGTTGCGGTTGCCCTGGTTGAAGCTGCGGATCTGCGCGGTCAGGTTGACCGAGATGCCGAGGCCGGCCGCGTCGTCACCCGCCTTGGTGATGCGGAAGCCCGACGACAGCTTCGAGTAGCTGCTCTCGAGCATGTCCGTGGTGTTGAAGAGGTTGCGCTGCGCGTTCAGTGAGCCGACGTTGGTACGAATCGAAAAACCCATGACTGCCTCCGGTGGTGGTGTGCTGCTGGTGCTCTGCTTCACCAGGCTGTTCGTCACCGGATCAGGAAGGGCTCAGGCTGAATTTTCTGCCGGGTGGGGCGCGGCGGAAATGATCAGCGGCGGCGGTTCCTGCCTCGCTCACGTCACGTCGATGACGGGGTGGCCCTCGGCGTCGGGCGGGCCGAGCGTGGCGTTGAGCGCGTGCCGCAGCTCGTCGAGGCGGCGCACGTACTGCGAGACGGTGGTCTTCACCGTCGAGGGCATGTCTTCGGTGTAGCTCACGTACCAGCGCAGCTCGTCGAGCACGTCGTGGAAGCCCTGCGCGGCGCGCTGTTCCTTCGGCGAGAGGCGGGCGAGCTCGGGGAAGGTGATGGTGGTGAAGGCGCTGCGGCAGAGCGCGACGAGCGCCTCGCGGGTGCGCAGCCGGCTGAAGAGCGCCACCGCCTCGTCTTGCTTCTGCTCGAGGCGGCGCACCACGCGCGAGGCGTCGAGCGAGACGAGGTGGCGCACCTTCGCGGTGTCGGCTTCCCAGCGATCGACGCCGGGCTTCGAGAGGCGCGACAGGAGCCGTTGCAGCTCCTGCTCGACGGCCCCGGTCTTCTTCGGAGACTTCTTCGCGCGCGCCATGGCGGCGCAGCATCTCACGGCGCGCGGCGGGGGCTCAGGCCTTCAGCGCCATCGGGCGCGCGGCGTAGCTCACGATGACGTCGGCGCCCGCCCGGCGGATCGACACCAGCGACTCGTCGAGCGCGCGCTGGAAGTCGATGAGGCCGGCGTCGCCGGCGGCGCGGAGCATCATGTACTCGCCCGACACCTGGTACGCGAAGATCGGCAGGTCGCACGCCTCGCGCGAGTCGCGGATGAGATCGAGGTTGCTCATCGCCGGCTTCACCAGCAGCGCGTCGGCGCCTTCCTCGACGTCGAGCAGCAGCTCGCGGCGCGCCTCGCGGCGGTTGTTGGCCGGCATCTGGTAGCTCTTGCGATCGCCGAAGCCGGGCGCGGAGTGCGCCGCCTCGCGGAACGGGCCGTAGAAGGCGCTGGCCATCTTGATCGCGTAGCTGAGGATCGAGGTGTCCTCGAGGCCGTGCTCGTCGAGCTGCGCGCGGATCGCCGCGATGCGGCCGTCCATCATGTCGCTGGGGCACACGAAGTCGACGCCCCACTGCGCGAGCTGCACCGCCATGGCGGACAGCACCTGGACGCTCTCGTCGTTGAGGATCTTCTCGCCCTTCACCAGGCCGCAGTGGCCGTGCGTGGTGTACGCGCAGAGGCACACGTCGGCGAAGATCGGGAGCGTGGGCGCCGCCGACTTCGACTCGACGATCGCCTGGCGCAGCGGCTCCATCTGGGCGGCGAGGCCCTGGCCGTCGTCGCGCTTGTGATCCGGCACGCCGAACAGCATCACCCCGCCGACGCCGGCGCGGCTGAGGAGCCCCACCTCCTCGCGCAGCACGTCGGGCGAGATCTGCCACAGGCCGGAGCCGGGGCGCGTCTCGTGCTTCTGCCCCTTGCCGGGCACGATGAAGTACGGCTGCACCAGGTTGCGCGGCGTGACCTCGGTCTCCGAGAACAGCGCGCGGATCGACGGGGACTGGCGGAGACGGCGGAGACGAACGGTGGGCTTGTTCATGGGATCACCTCGGGGAGGGTGCTGCGGAGATCGGCCGCGACGATGGCGTCGGGCCACGACGGCGGACGGCGGGCGTTCCACGCGCGGGCGGTGCTGGCGCCGACGCAGAGCACCTGGCGGGGCGCGCTGGCCAGCGGCTGCGCGGCGAAGAAGTGCTCGACGGCTGACGGGCTCGAGAAGGTCGCCGCCCAGTCGGCGCGCGTGGCCTCCTCGAGGGCGGGGCGCAGCGCGGCCGGCGCCTGCACGTCGTAGACGACGCGACGATCGACCGGCCCGAGCTGCGAGAGGAGCTCGACGACGCGCCCCTGCTCCGGCGCGCGGAGGCCGGCGCTGCTGGTGGGGTAGCGCACCGGCGTGGGCGGCGCGCCGAGCGAGCGCCAGCGCGCCACGACGGCCTCGGCGAGCGCCACCGCGCCGCCGGTCGCGGTGACCACGGGCTCCACGCCGAGCGCCTCGAGCGCGCCCGAGGTCGACGGCGCCACGGCAGCGACCTCGCCGAGCGGCGCGCAGCCCGAGCGCTCCCAGGCGCTCACCGCGCGGCGGCTGGTGAAGAGGGTGAGCCCCACGGCCTCGGGCCACGGCCACGCGTGCCACGCGGTCTCGACGCAGGGCACCTCGCGCACCGTCGCCCCGCGCGCCTCGAGCAGCTCGCGCTCGGCGCGGGCGTCCTCGGCTTCTCGCGTGATGAGCCAGGTGGTGGGCACGGGTGAAACCTCTCAGGCTTCGGCGCCGCGCGCCCGGCCACATGACGGACCTGTGACACGCCCACCCGGCCCGGCAGGCATTCATCCTGAGCCATGCACGCTCGTGATCGCTTCCTTGCCGCGCTGAATGGGAACCCCGTCGACCGTCCGCCCGTGTGGCTCATGCGCCAGGCGGGGCGCTACCTCCCGGACTACCGGGAAGTGCGCAAGGGCGCCGGCTTCTGGGAGCTGTGCCACAACCCGGAGCTCACCACGCGCGTCGCGCTGGAGCCGCTCGAGAAGTTCAAGCTCGACGCGGCGATCGTGTTCTCCGACATCCTCGTGGTGCCCGAGGCGCTCGGCCTCGGCGTGTCGTTCGGCGCCGGTGAGGGCCCGCAGCTCGCGCGCCGGCTCGAGCGCCCGGCGGATCTCGCGGCGTGGAAGGTCGAGGGCTGCGTCGAGCGGCTGGGCTTCGTGACCAACGCCGTGCGCCACCTGAAGCACCGCCTCGCCGGCTCGCACGGCATCCTCGGCTTCGCCGGCGCGCCCTTCACGCTGCTGGCGTACATCACCGAGGGCGGCGGCAGCGACGAGTTCCTCAAGCCGCGCGTGATGCTGCACCAGCAGTCGGCGCTCGCCGAGAAGGCGCTCTCGACGCTGGCCGACGTCACCGCGCAGTACCTCGACGCGCAGTGCGAGGCGGGCGCCGACGTGGTGCAGCTCTTCGACACCTGGGGCGGGCTCCTCGATCGCGAGGACTACCTGCGCTTCTGCGTGCCGGCGATCCGTCGCATCACCGAGCCGCTGCGCGCGCGCGGCCGCAAGGTGCTGCTCTTCGTGCGCGGCGGCCAGCACCTCCTGCCGATCCTCGGCGAGGCGAACGTCGACGGCTTCTCGCTCGACTGGCGCGTCGACTGGCGCGAGGCGCGCACCCGGTACCCGAAGCACGTGCTGCAGGGGAACCTCGACCCCGCGCTGCTGCTGGCCGGCAACGACGTGGTGCGGGCGGCGACGCGCACCCTGGTGCGCACGATGAAGGAGGCCGACGGCGGCACGCGCTCGATCGTCAACCTCGGGCATGGCATTCACCGCGAGACCCCTCCGGAGGCCGTCGCGGCGCTCTGCGAGGAGGTCGCGGCTCATGGCTGAGCAAGACCGGATCGACGTGCTGGTGGTGGGCGGTGGCCTCGCCGGCCTCACCGCGGCGCTCGAGCTGCAGGCGAAGGGGCGGCGCGTGCTGGTCGTCGACGAGGCGACGCGCCTCGGCGGCAAGGCGGGCTCGACGCACACCAGGCTCGGCGAGTTCCCCACCGGGCCCACCAGCTTCAACGGCCGCGTGCCCTCGTTCTGGCGGCTCTTCTCGCTGCTCGGGCTGCCTGAGGAAGAGGTGGTGCGGCTGCACCCGGCCTCGTCGGCGCGCTTCATCGTGCGCGGCGGCAAGCTGCGCGCGCTCGAGCCGAACCCGTTCAGCGTGATGTTCACCGGCGCGCTCACCTTCGGTGAGAAGTGGGCGCTGGTGCGCGAGTTCCTCTTCCCGCGGCAGGGCACCGCGCCGGATCACGACGAGTCGATGCACGAGCTGCTGGTGCGGCGCTTCGGGGCGTCGGCGGTGGAGCACTTCTTCTCGGCGGTCTTCACCGGCATCTTCGCGGGCGATCTCAGGAAGCTCTCGGCGCAGGCGTGCATGCCCGCGCTGGTGACGGCCGAGAAGGAGTACGGCAGCGTGCTCAAGGGCGCGCTCAAGGGCATGGGCCAGAAGGACCCCGGCTCGCGCCCCGGCCTGTACACCTTCCGCCAGGGCTTCGGCGTGCTCGGCCAGTACGCAGAGCAGAAGCTCTCGCACCGGCTCGGCGCGCGCGTCACCTCGCTCGCGCTGCGCGACGGCGGCGTCACCGCGACGCTCGAGGGCGGCGGGCACGTCGAGGCGGGCGCGGTGGTGCTGGCCACCGAGGCCGACGTCGCGGCGCGGCTGCTGGCCGCGGTGCGCCCCGAGGCGGCGGCGGTGCTCGCGGGCTTCCGCTACGCGCCGATCGCGCTCGTGCAGTGGGCGGAGCGCGCGCCGGGCGAGGCGAAGCTCCCGGCGGGCTTCGGCTTCCTCGCGGCGCCGGCGGAGCAGCTCTTCTCGCTCGGCTCGCTCTTCGTGGGCGATCTGCGCGGCGAGCCGCCGCGGCGCTTCTCGACCTTCGTGGGCGGCGCGCTGCAGGCCGAGCGCGCGGCGCTGCCCGACGCGGAGCTCATCGAGGGCGTGGGGGCGGATCTCACGCGCCTCACCGGCGGGGCGCTGGGCGAGGTGGTGAACATCGTGCGGTGGCCGCGCGCGGTGTTCCAGCCCGACGTGGGGCACCTCGGCTCGCTCGCGGCGCTCGAGGCGGCGATGGCCGGGCTGCCGATCGCCCTCGCGGGGAGCTACCTCGGCGGCGCGGCGATGAAGGACGCGATCGCCGGCGGCTTCGCGGCGGCGGCGCGGCTCGAGACGCTGGGCGCTCCGGCGGCAGCGCCCGTCGCGGTGGCCGCGCTCGCGCAGCCGGCGGCCAGCCTTGCCAATGGGAGGTCGGCGTCATGAGCCCTCCGCTCGCGGTGGTCGGGGTCTCGTGGAGGACGGCCAGCACGCTGCTGCGCTCGCAGCTGGCGGCCTTCGCGGGGGAGGCCGAGCCGATCGGCTCGCTTCGTCAGGGGGGGTACATCAGCGGCGCGGCGTGCATCTCGACGTGCTCGCGTACCGAGTGGATCCTCACCGGCGATCAGCCGGAGTGGGCGGGGAGCCTGCTGCGCAGCGCGCTCGCCGCGCGGGTGCCGGAGCTCGGCCCCGATCAGCTCCAGGTGAAGGCGGGGGCCGCGGCGATCCACTACCTGCTGCGCGTGGCCGTGGGGCTCGACTCGGTGGCCGAGGGGGAGAGCGCCGTCGGCCGGCAGGTGCTCAAGGCCTTCGAGCAGGCGCGGCAGCTCGGGCTGAGCGACCGCCGCCTCAACCGCGTGTGGCGGCACGTCGAGCGGCTGATCCACCACCGGCGCGACACGGTGCCGGCGGCGCGCAGCCTCGGCGTGCAGTCGCTGGCGCGCGAGGCGCTGCGCGAGTTCTCGCCGAAGAAGGTGGCGATCCTCGGGCGCGGCGACTTCGGCCAGGCGATGGAGCGCAGCCTCCGCGCGGTGCACGGCTGGGAGCTGACGACCTGGGCGCGCCAGTCGCTCGACGAGCTCTTCTCGCAGCTGGGCGGTCTCGACGCGCTGGTGGTGTGCACCGGCGGCTCGCAGGCGTGGCTCGATCTGCCCGCGCGCAAGCGGCCGGGCGTGGTGATCGACGCCGGCTCGCCGCCGCAGGTGCGCAGCGCCCCGGGGTGGACCACCATCGGCCTCGACACGCTGCTGGCGCGGCCGGAGCTCCACCTCTCGGACACCGAGCGCGAGCGGCTCGAGCAGCTCGTCGACGAAGCGAGCGTGACGCTGACCGGCGAGCTCGCCGCGCCCGCGCCCTCGTCGACCCTGGCGGCCATCGACGCCGAGCGCTCGCAGTTCCTCAACGAGCAGCTGCCGGCGTTGCTCACCGGCCTGTCACCGAAGGAGGCGCGGCGGGTGCGGCAGGCCGTCGGCGCCTTCACCCATCGACTTCTGCTGAAGACCCGGGAGGCGTCGTCATGAAGCAGTTCACCGTCGGCACGCGAGGCTCGGCCCTCGCGCTGTGGCAGACGCGGCACGTCACCTCGCTGGTGGCGAAGCAGGGCGTCTCGGTCACCGAGCGCATCATCACCACGCAGGGCGACGTGAACCTGAGCGATCGCCTGCAGGGCTCGCTCGAGAAGGGCTTCTTCACTCAGGAGCTCGAGGCCGCGCTCCACGCGAAGGAGATCGACTGGGCGGTGCACTCGCTCAAGGATCTCCCCACGCGCATGCCCGCGGGCCTGGTGCTGGGCGCGGTGCTGGAGCGCGCCCCCGCGGCAGACCTGCTGCTGCTCCGCCCGGAGGCGGTCGACGAGGGCGCGCCGTTGCCGGTGAAGAAGGGCAGCCGCATCGGCTCGAGCTCGCTGCGGCGCGAGGCGATGATCAAGCACTACGCGCCGGGCGTGACCGCGGTGCCGCTGCGGGGCAACGTGCCGACGCGCGTGCAGAAGCTCCGCGACGGGCTGTTCGACGGCATCCTCCTCGCGGAGGCGGGCGTCACGCGCCTCAACATCGACTTCACCGGCCTGGCCGTGTTCCGCCTCAACCCCGCGCGGTGGCAGTGCGCGCCGGGGCAGGGCGCGGTGGCGGTGCAGTGCCGCGCCGACGATCAGGCCGTGCTCTCGGTGCTGGCGCCGCTCAACCACGCGCCGACCGCGCGCGCCACCGGGCTCGAGCGCGACTTCCTGCGCGTGCTCGAGGGCGGCTGCACCACGCCGTTCGGCTGCTTCATCGACGGCAACCGCGCCTCGCTCGGGCTGGCCACCGCGCAGGGCTGGGCGCGGTGGACCGTCGAGCTCCCCGCTTCACCCGACTCAACCTGGCTCGCCGCCCGTCTGAGCGAGCTGCCCCATCACCAGGAGGAATCCCATGAGTGGCTCACCCGGCGCGTCTGAGCGCCTCTTCGCCCGCGCGCGGCAGCTGATGCCCGGCGGCGTCTCCAGCCCGGTCCGCGCGTTCGGCAGCGTCGGCGGCACGCCGCGGTACATCGCGCGCGGCGAAGGCAGCCGGATGATCGACGAGGACGGCCGCACCTACGTCGACTTCTGCATGGCCTGGGGCCCGCTGATCCTCGGGCACGCGCACCCCGCGGTGATCGAGGCGGTGACGAAGACCGCCCGCGACGGCCTCGCGTTCGGCACCCCGCACCGCAACGAGCCGCGGCTGGCGGAGATGGTGCTCGAGGCGTTCGCGCCCGCCGACCGCGTGCGCTTCGTGGTGAGCGGCACGGAGGCGGTGCTCACCGCGATCCGCCTCGCGCGCGCGCACACCGGCCGCAAGCTGCTGCTCAAGTTCACCGGCTGCTACCACGGGCACGCCGACTCGATGCTGGTGAAGGCCGGCAGCGGCGTGGCGACCCTCGGGCTGGCCGACAGCGAAGGCGTCACCGTCGCGCAGGACACACTGGTCTCGCCGCTGGGCGACGTCGAGGCGCTGGAGGCGGTCTTCAAGCAGCACGGCGCGCAGATCGCCGCGGTGTTCATCGAGCCGCTCCCGGCGAACAACGGCCTGCTGGTGCAGGAGCACAAGTTCCTCCAGCGGCTGCGCTCCATCACCCGCGAGCACGGCGCGGTGCTGGTGTTCGACGAGGTGATCAACGGCTTCCGCTTCGGCTTCCACGGCTACGGCAAGGTGGCCGGCGTCGAGCCCGATCTCACCACGCTGGGGAAGATCGTCGGCGGCGGGCTCCCGGTGGGGGCGATCGTCGGCCGCGGTGAGATCCTCGACCGGCTGGCGCCCCTGGGGAAGACGTACCAGGCGGGCACCATGGCCGGGAACCCGGTGGCGCTCGCGGCGGGCATCGCCACCCTGGAGGTGCTCAAGACCGGCGAGCCGTACCGCAAGCTCGAGCAGCTCGGCGCGGCGCTGAGCGCGGCGGTCGAGCGGAGGAAGGATCGCGCCTTCCGCCTGGTGCGCGTGGGGAGCCTGTTCTGGCCCTACTACGATCTCACCGGCGCGGTGCCGACCCAGGCCGAGAAGATCACCCCGGAGGCGGTGGCGGGCTTCAAGCAGCGCTACGCCGGCTGGCTCGACGCGGGCTTCTACCTGCCGCCCTCGGCCTACGAGGTGGGCTTCCTGTCGGCGGCACACTCCCTCGACGAGGTCGAGCGCCTGGCGGCCGCGCTCTGATAATCCTGTGCGAATGAGACGCATCGTGAACTGGTTGAAGGGGCACTACGACGTGCTCCTCTTCGGCGGCGCCCTGGCGACGGTGGGGCCGCTGATGGCGTGGTGGTCGGTGCTCGTGCGGCAGACCATCCTCAGCACCGACCGGCTCCTGCGTGCGCAGATCGAGACCCAGTTCGACGAGGGGCCGGCGAAGGTCGAGCGGCTCCTGGCGCTCGATGCCCAGACCGAGCGGCGCCTGTTCATGATCACCGGCGAGTCGACGCTGGCGGGCCTGCTGCTGGTGGTGCTCTTCGCGGTGCTGTTCGTCGTCGCTCGGCAGCGCCGCAAGGAAGCGCAGCGGCTCCAGACGATGCTCCAGCTCTCGACGCACCAGCTCAAGACGCCGCTCGCCGGCGTGCGCGCGCTGCTCCAGAGCCTGGGCAGCGGCGTCATTCCCCCCGAGTCGCAGGGCAAGTTCATCAACCAGGGGCTCGCGGAGTGCGATCGCCTCGAGCACCTGGTCGAGACCACGCTGGCCTACCAGCGCACGGTGTCGCGTCAGGGCGCGCGGCGCGAGACGGTGCCCACGCGCGAGCTGGTGCAGGAGATCATCGAGCACCGCCGCGCGAGCTTCCCCGACGACGAGCTCAACTGGCAGCCGGGCGCGTCGCTCGCGGTGTCGTGCGATCGCGACGCGGTGCGGGTGGTGCTCGAGAACCTGCTCGACAACGCGCGCAAGTACGGCGGGCGGAAGGTCGACATCCTCGAGCACGCGAAGGGCTCGCGGTGGATGCTCGAGGTGAAGGATCACGGGCAGGGCTTCGAGATGCACGACGCGGAGCGGCTCTTCGAGCCCTTCGAGCGCGGCGGGGGCACCGGCGTGGCGCACGGCAGCGGGCTGGGCCTGTTCATCGCGCGGCAGCTCGCGCGGCGGATGAACGGCGAGCTGACGGCGAAGAGCGAGGGGCCGGGCAAGGGCGCGGCCTTCCTGCTGGAGCTGCCGGTGGCGAAGGAGGTGGCCCGTGGCTGAGCGGATCCTCGTCATCGAAGACGAAGAGCTGGTGCGCGACCTCGTGGTGCTGAACCTCAAGCACGCGGGCTACGACGTGACCTCGGCGGCGACCTTCGACACCGGCGCGGCGGCGCTGCGGCAGCCGGGGCTGAGCCTGGCGATCGTCGACGTGATGCTCCCCGGCGGAGAGGGCTTCCAGCTGGTGCGCGACGCGCGCGACGAGGGCGTGAAGATCCCCATGATGATGCTCACCGCGCGCAGCGAGGTGAACGCGCGCGTGCGCGGGCTCGACTGCGGCGCCGACGACTACCTCACCAAGCCCTTCGACGTGCAGGAGCTGCTGGCGCGCGTGCGCTCGCTGCTGCGGCGCGCGTCGGGCACGGTGGCGTCCGCCCCGAAGGCGCTCGAGCTCACGGGCGGCTTCTCGGTGCGCTTCGACACCGGGCGCGCGCAGACCACCGAGGGCGAGGTGACGCTGTCCGACAAGGAGCTCCGCCTCATGGAGCTCTTCTCGCGCAACGTGGACAAGGTGCTCTCGCGCGCGGACATCCTCGAAGAGGTGTGGGGCATGGACGCGTTCCCCACCGATCGCACCATCGACAACTTCATCCTCCGGCTGCGCCGCCTGTTCGAGACCAACCCGGAGAACCCCGTGCACTTCATCACCGTGCGGGGCCGCGGCTACCTCTTCCGCCCATGAACGCCACCGCTCCCGCCGCAGCCTCCGTTCCCCAGCCCGCCGGCCGTCGCGGCGTGGTGCTCGTCAACGTGGGGACGCCCGACAGCCCGGCGGTGCCCGACGTGCGGCGCTACCTCGCGGAGTTCCTCTCGGACCCGAAGGTCGTCGATCTGCCCGCCCCGGCCCGGTGGCTGCTGCTCAACGCGATCATCCTCCCGTTCCGCCCGAAGCGGAGCGCGCACGCCTACCAGCAGATCTGGACCTCCGAGGGCTCGCCGCTGCTGCTGCACTCGAAGGCCCAGGCGGCGGAGCTGCAGAAGCTGCTGCCCGAGTTCGAGGTGGCGCTGGCGATGCGCTACGGCAACCCGTCGCTGCCCGCGGTGCTCGAGGGCCTGCGCCAGCGCGGGGTGACGGAGCTGACCGTCGTGCCGATGTACCCGCAGCAGGCCTCGGCGACGGTGGGCACCACCGTGGAGCGCGTGGAGCAGCTCGGCGAGGGGCTCAAGCTGGCCTTCGTGCCGCCCTTCTTCTCGCGCGAGGGCTTCATCGAGGCGCAGGCCGAGAAGGTGCGCGAGGTGGTGAAGGCCATCGACGCCGAGCACGTGCTCTTCAGCTACCACGGCGTGCCGGTGCGCCAGCTCAAGCCGGCGTGCGAGGGGTACTGCGGCGCCGCGACGCCGTGCGCGCCGCTCAACACGCGCAACGCCCACTGCTACCGCGCCCAGTGCTTCGCCACGAGCGCGGCGCTGCAGAAGGCCTCGGGGGCGCCGGGCTCGTCGACGGCCTTCCAGTCGCGGCTCAAGGGCGCGACGTGGATCGGCCCGTTCACCGACGAGGCGATCGTCGCGCTGGCGCAGCGGGGCGTGAAGCGGCTCGCGGTGGCGTGCCCGGCTTTCGTCGCCGACTGCCTCGAGACGCTGGAGGAGATCGGCCAGCGCGGGGCGGAGGCCTTCAAGGCCGCCGGCGGGGAGCACTTCGCGCTGGTGCCGGCGGTCAACGCCGCGCCGCGCTTCATCTCGATGCTGGCCGAAGAGGTCAGGAGGACCGCACGATGACCGCCACCGAGCTGCTGGCGAAGTACGACGTCCCGGGCCCGCGCTACACGAGCTACCCCACGGTGCCCTACTGGCTCCGGTCGCCGACGGCCGAGGAGTGGCTGCAGCACGTCGAGGGGGCGATCTCCCGCAGCCGCGCCGCCGGGCAGGGCGGGGCGATGTACATCCACGTGCCGTTCTGCCGCTCGCTCTGCCACTACTGCGGCTGCAACACCTTCATCTCGCGCGACCCGTCGGTGAGCGACCCGTACGTCGCCAACCTGCTCAAGGAGTGGGGCCTGTACACCGCGCGGCTCGGCCGGGTGCGCCTCGACGAGCTCCACGTGGGCGGCGGCACGCCGACGTACCTCACGCCCGCGCAGCTCGAGCGCATGCTGGGCGGCATTCTCGCGACGGTCGAGCTCGGCCCGGGCGCGGAGCTGGGCATCGAGGCCGACCCGCGCGTGACGACGAAGGAGCAGCTCGAGGTGCTGGCGAAGCTCGGCTTCCGCCGCCTCTCGCTCGGCATTCAGGACTTCGACGCCACCGTGCAGCACGCGGTCAACCGCTACCAGACCGTCGACGAGGTGCGCGCCGTCACCGAGCACGCGCGCGCGCTGGGCTTCACCAGCGTCAACTACGATCTCATCTACGGCCTGCCGAAGCAGACGCCTGACAGCATTCAGCGCACCGTCGATCTCGTGCGCACGCTGCGGCCTGATCGTCTGGCCTTCTACGGCTACGCGCACGTGCCGTGGATGAAGAGCTTCCAGCGGAGGTTCCAGGACTCGGACGTGCCGGCGGGCGCGCAGAAGCGCGAGCTGTACGAGCTCGGCCAGCGGCTGCTGCTCGAGGCGGGCTACCGGGAGATCGGCCTCGATCACTTCGCGCTCGAGGACGACGGCCTGTGGAAGGCGTTCCGTGAGGGGCGCATGCACCGCAACTTCATGGGGTACACCGATCGCTCGACGATGCCGCTCTTCGCGCTCGGCGTGTCGGCGATCGGCGACTCGTGGACCGCGTTCGCCCAGAACGAGAAGACCGTGCCTGACTGGACCGCGGCGCTCGACAAGGGCCAGCTGCCGATCACCAGGGGCCACGTGCTCGACGAGGAGGATCTGCTGCTGCGCCGGCTGATCCTCGACGTGATGACGCGCTTCGAGACGCGCTTCGATCGCAAGGCGACGCCGTACCTCGAGGACATGCCGGTCAAGCTCGCGGAGCTGGCGCGCGATGGCCTGGTCGAGGTGACCGACTCGTCGGTGAAGGTGACCGAGCTCGGCAAGCCCTTCGTGCGGAACGTGTGCATGGCCTTCGACGCGCGGCTCGCCCGCAAGGCGCCCGATCGACCGCTCTTCAGCCGAACTGTGTAACTGCTCCGGCCGCGCGCGGTGCGGTATACGGCCGTCCATGGCTACCCTCCTCGAGCAGCTCAAGGCCGTCACCATCGTCGTCGCCGACACGGGTGACTTCGCGTCGATCCAGAAGTTCCGCCCGCGCGACGCCACCACCAACCCGTCGCTGATCGCCTCGGCGGCGGCGATGCCTCAGTACGACGGCGTGGTGAAGGCGGCGCTCGAGTGGGCCCGGCAAGACGTGAAGAGCGGCTCGAAGGAGGCCATCGCGAAGCGCGCGGTCGATCGCCTCGCGGTCGAGTTCGGCATCGAGATCCTCAAGGTGGTGCCGGGCCGCGTGTCCACCGAGGTCGACGCGCGGCTGTCGTACGACACGCAGGGCAGCATCGAGAAGGCGCGCGATCTGATCGCCATGTACGAGAAGGCGGGCATCAAGCGCGACCGCATCCTGATCAAGCTCGCGTCGACCTGGGAAGGCATCAAGGCCGCAGAGGTCCTCGAGCGCGAGGGCATCCACTGCAACCTGACGCTGCTCTTCGGCTTCCACCAGGCCGTGGCGTGCGCCGAGGCGAAGGTGACGCTCATCTCGCCCTTCGTCGGGCGCATCCTCGACTGGTACCTCAAGAGCACCGGCCGCACCTCGTACGCGCCGGCCGAAGACCCCGGCGTGCTCTCGGTGACGCGCATCTACGACTACTACAAGCGCCACGGGTACAAGACCGAGGTGATGGGCGCGAGCTTCCGCAACATCGGCGAGATCACCGAGCTCGCCGGCTGCGACCTGCTCACCATCGCGCCCAAGCTGCTCGCCGAGCTCGAGGCCGCGCAGGGCGAGCTCCCGCGCAAGCTCGACCCGAACGCGAAGAAGGGCGAAGACCTGATCCACCTCGATCGCGCGACGTTCGATCGCATGCACGCCGAGGACAAGATGGCCTCCGAGAAGCTCAAGGAAGGCATCGACGGCTTCAGCAAGGCGATCACCGACCTCGAGAACTCGCTCGCCGCCAGGCTCTGAGCGATGGCGCGCGTCACGCCGCTCCTCACCGCGCTCCACCGCTACGACAAGTCGTTGTCGACGTGGGGGCGCGGGAAGGGCACGGTGATCGAGGCGCCGGTGCTCGCGTGGCTCGTCGAGACGCGCCACGGCCGGCTGCTCTACGACGTGGGCTGTGACTGGAAGAAGCTCGAAGACCGCGCGCTGCGCGACCAGCACTACGGCAGCTTCGTCTTCGGGCCGCCGCAGATGACGCCCGAGCAGCGGCTCCCGGCGCTCCTCGCGCAGCTCGGCCTCACGCCGCTCGACGTCGATCTGGTGGTGCTCAGCCACCTCCACTTCGATCACGCGGGCGGGCTCGGCGACGTCGCTCACGCCGAGGTGCACGTGCAGCGCGCCGAGCGCGAGGCGGCGCGCTCGGGGCTCGACCCCGCGTGCTTCCCCGACGAGGTGCGGGGGCCGTACCGCTGGGTCGAGCAGCGCGGCGGCTATGCCCCGATGGCTGGCGTCACCGTGCTCCCCTCGCCGGGGCACACCGCGGGGCACGTGTCGCTGCTCGTCGCGCGCGACGCCGGCGCGCCGGTGCTGCTGTGCGGTGACGCGGCGGATCTGGAGGAGAACCTCCTCGACGAGGTCGCGCCGGGGCTGTGCTGGAAGGACGACCCGGGCCCCGCGCTCGAGAGCATTCGCGCGCTCAAGCGCACCGCGAAGGACACCGGGGCCGAGCTGTGGCCGAACCACGATCTCGCGTTCTACCGGCGCAGGCTTTCGCGCTGACGGCTGCACTCGGCGGGCGCTTCCGGTGTCTCGCTGACATGCCTCCTGCTTCACTTCTCTCTGCTGGACGCCGGCTGACCTACGAGATGGCCGACGACGACGTGAACGACTCGTGGGAGTTCTCGCTGCAGCCGTCGAAGAACGGGCTCGCGGTCGAGGCCGGGGAGCTGACGCTGCGCTTCGCCCCGGCGGCGCTCGAGAGCGCGCGCAGCTTCGCCGTCTTGAGCCAGGGCGCGGCGGTGAGCTCCTCGCACGGCCCGCTCCCGAAGCTCGTGAAAAAGGACCTCCCGCCGTTCCTCCTCTCGAAGAAGGTGCTCGCGGAGCTCGGCGCGAAGGGGAAGAGCCGCCTGCGCCCGGAGTGGGGCGAGGAGCCCGTCGAGCTCTCGGTCGTCGCGAAGGGGACCGCGAAGCTTGCCGGGCTGTCGCTGAGCGTCCTCGACGTGGCTGGCGACGACGTCGCGTTCCGGGTGGTCGACGACGCGGCCTTTCCGCTCGTGCTCGAGCGCGAGGAGGGCGACGCATTCTGGCGGCTGCGGAAGCTCGACGGGCGCGCGGTGAAGCTCGCCTTCAAGCTCGAGCCCGTCGCGCGGCCAGCGCCGAGAGGCGCGGTCGGAACGATGGCGAAGGAGATCGCCCTCGCCCTCGACAAGAACGCCCCCGAGGACCAACGGCTGGCCGCGGTGCAGGCGCTCGGCAAGGCGACCGACGCGGCCTCGCTGCGCGCGCTGCTCGAGGTGCACGCCTGGGGCGGCTCGCTCAAGGTGGTCCGCGCGTGCCACGATCCCTTCGTCGCCCGCTCGTCGAGCCCGGACTTCATTCCGCTCGTGGAGAGTGTGCTCTCGATGTCACCGAAGAACGGGAAGCAGCGCGAGCTCGTCAGCGCGCTGCTGAACCTCGTGGCTTCGCTGCTCGAGGCGAAGAAGAACAAGGCGCTCAAGCCGACGCTCGCGCGCCTGAAGACGTCGGCACCCGAGCAGCAGGTGCGAGAGTTCCTCGCGCTGGTGCTGGGCTGAAGGCTCGTCAGGGCTGCGGTGGCATGCCCATCGCGGCCCGCACCTCGAGGAACTGGGGCGTCCATTTCGAGGCCGCGTCGCGCACCACGAGCTGCCGCCGCACCTGCGGGAGATGCTCGCGCGCCAGCACGTCGACCATCACCAGCAGGCCCTTGCCCTCGCGGGGCACGACGTCGAGGTGCTCGATGACGTGGAAGCCCTGCGCGGCGGCGGCCTCGACGACGCGGGCGGCCTCCAGCGCCGCGGTGCACACCACGAAGCGGCCTCCGGGCGTGAGCCAGCGCGCCGCGGCGGCGGTGTACTCCTCGATGCCGCCGCGCTCCTCGAAGCGACAGGGCGCGGCGTGCGCCTTCTCGCTCTCGGGGCCGGTGCCCTTCGGGAAGTAGGGCGGCGTGCCGGTGATCAGCGGGAAGCGCGCCTCGGCGGGCAGCACGGTGGCGTCGCGCAGATCGCCGTCGAAGATGCGGCACCGCTCGTCGGCGCCGTTGTACGCCAGCGAGCGCCGTCCCATCGCCGCGCGATCGGCCTGCGCCTCGATGCCGGTGACGTCGGCGTCGGGGAAGCGCCAGGCCATCATCAGCAGCACGCTGCCGAGCCCGCACCCCAGATCGAGGAACCGGCGTGCGCCCAGCGCCTCGGCGTGCGGCGCGGCGACCCAGGCGGTGACGAGGTCGTCCAGGCTCCAGCGATGGCCGCGCTGCTTCTGAAAGAGCCGCCACTCGCCGGTGAGGAAGCAGAGGTCTTCGTCGTCGGCCGGCTCGAGCTCGGGGCGGCCCTGCGCGCCGCGGGGCAGTGGGCCAGGCGGGCTCCACCCAGGAGGTCTGCGCGCCGTTCGGACGATGCCGGTCACGGCGCCGACATAGCGGAAGTCAGGCCTCGCAGGGCACGGAGCCGTCGAGCGCCTCGGGCTTCGTCGGGCAGGGCGCGTCGGACAGCAGCGGGGTCGACTCGATCTCGAAGCCGTGCGCGGGCACCACGTGATCGTGCTTGCGCGACGAAGCGGTCGGGTCGGCGGCGAACACGGCGATCACCCCGGCAGCCAGCGCAGTCCAACCGAGGAGGATGAGAGCAGCGAAGAGGGCGAGCGGGAGGTTCTTCATGGCGAGGCGGGGAAGAGCACGGCGCGTGCCCGCCTCGCCGTCGCGCAGGTGCCTGAAACGACGGCGGTTCTCTGCCCGCTTCGCCGCCTCGCGCGGTGTTGCACCTGTTGCAGGTGTTGCGGCTGTTGCACCCGCTCACGAGCGGAAGGTGCGCGGGTCGAGCTGGTACCGCGCCATCCACCGCTGGATCTGCATGCGCGCCTTGCCCATCGCGCGGGCGACCGCCGAGACGTTGCCGGCGTGCTGCTGGAGCAGGGAGATCAGCTCGGCCTTGCGCGCCTCGTCGACGCCTTCGTCCTCCGGCGCGCTGCGCTTTGGGGGCGGCGGGCTCCGCAGCGCAGGCGGGAGGTGCTCGAGCTCGATGGGCCCGGAGCCGGACAGCACCAGGGCCGCCTCGAGGGTCTTCTCGAGCTCGCGCACGTTGAGGGGCCAGTCCCACGAGAAGAGGGCGCGCGCGGCCTGGATGCCGAGCTGGAGCGTGCTCGCGCGCGACGGCGCCAGCTTCGAGACGAGCGCCGCGCACAGGATCCCGAGATCCTCCCGGCGCGCGGCCAGGGGCGGGAGCGAGAGCTGGTAGCCCGACAGCCGCGCCCGCAGGTCGTCGCGGAAGAGCCCCTGCGCCGAGAGCGCCTCGAGCGAGCGGTGCGTCGCGGACAGCACGCGCAGATCGACGGGCACCGGGCTCGTGGCGCCGACCGGCTGCACCTGCTTCTCCTGCAGCACGCGGAGGAGCGCGGGCTGCGCCTCGAGCGGGAGATCGCCGACCTCGTCGAGGAAGAGCGTGCCGCCGTGCGCGGCGCGGACGAGGCCGGGTCGATCGTCGGTCGCGCCCGAGAAGGCGCCCTTGCGATGACCGAAGAGCTCCGACTCGACCAGCTCGTCGGGGAGCGCGCCGCAGTTCACCGCCACGAAGGGGCCGGGGCGACCGCTCAGCGCGTGGACGGCGCGCGCGATGACCTCCTTGCCGCTGCCCGAGGGGCCGCCGAGTGAGATGGTCACCGCCGAGCGCGCGAGCCGGGCGAGCTCGTCGAACTGCGCGGCGAGCGTCGGTGAGAGCGTGGCCAGCCCGGGCGCGGCGGGCCGCAGCTCGTCGCTCGACAGATCGGGCGCCACCGGCTGCTCGAGGCGGAACACGAAGAAGGTGCGGCCGAGCTCGAGCACGTCGCCGTCGGCGAGCTCCGCGCGCTGGGTCGGCTCTCCGTTGCGCCGCACGCCGTTCTTCGACTTCGTGTCTTCGAGCACCCAGGCGCGCATCACCCGCGACAGCCGCGCGTGCTGACCCGACATCCAGCGATCGGCGACGCCCAGCTTGAGCACCCGCGAGCCGTTGGCCTCGAGCTTCAGCACCTGGTGGCGATCGGCGCGCCCGAGCAGCACCTCATCGACGCCCTCGAGGCTCACGCGCGCGCCGGGGCCGCACGGGCGATCGGCGTCGAGCACGCGGAAGAGCGAGGCGGCGGTCTTTCCTCCCGAGGGGCCGGCGCTGAAGCCTTCGGTGAGGGTGCTCTGCACGTCAGCGAACTCCGTCGATCAGGTACAGCTCGTCGAGCTGCTGGTTCGCCGTATACACGTAGTGCTTGCCGTCGGGCGTGATCAGCCCCGTCTTGATGTGCTCCATGCCCACCGGGTCGGGCGGCTGGACGGTCATGTAGGGCGAGAGCTTGCCGGCGACGAGATCGTACCGGAGCAGCTCGAGGCCGGTGACGTACTCCTTGCAGCCGACGGTGAGCGGCTTCGGCCGGCGGAGCACCCACAGCGCCTTGCCGTCGGGCGCCCACTGGATCGGCAGATCTCCCGGCGAGAGCTTGTCGAGCACCTGGGGCGCGAGGCTCTGCGCGCCGACCGGCACCAGCGTCGCGCGGCGCGTCTTCGCGCTGAAGCCGATGAGCCACTTTCCGTCGGGCGACGGCGGCGCCGCGAGCGTCAGCTCCTCGTCGGACACGCGCACCGGATCAGCGTTGGCGCCTGATTCCGCCGAGACGCCGACCACCGTCTGCACGTAGAGGTGCGGCTTGTTGTCGGCGTCGAAGGCGCTGAAGGCGATGCGCTGCCCGTCGGGGAAGAAGCGCACGAAGTTGATCGCCTGGAAGTCACCCGCGGGGAGATCGCGCTGCGCGCCGGTGCCCGTGGGGACGAGCCGCAGCGTGTTGAAGGGCGGCGTGGGGGTGATCACCGCCCAGCACTGATCGGGAGACAGCGCGCGGCCCCAGCCGAGGCCGAGGAGCACCGGCGTGTCGTCTTCCTGATCGAAGCGGCGGAACCAGGTCTGCACCTCGGTGCCGGCGGGGCCGTAGCCCTCGAGGAACAGGAGCGCGTTGCCGTCGGCCGAGATGTCGAGGGGCATCGAGCCGTCGAGCCAGCTCAGCGGGCGCTCGCGGGTGTCCTTCGCGACCTTGCCGAACATGCGCGAGCGCATGATGCCGGTGACGGCCAGCGCGCGGCCGCGTGCGTCGAGGTCGAGGAGCCGCAGCGAGCCCGGCGCGGCGAAGACGAGGCGCTGCTGCCCGTCGATGCCCAGCGCGTGGAGCTCGCGCGCCACGGTCTCGTAGCCGGCCGAGAACCAGACCTCCTTGCCGTCGGCGCGCCAGGCGAGGCCGTCGATGGTCCACGCCGAGGTCGACTTCGCGACGGGGCGGCCGGTGAGATCGATGATCTCCGCGGTGCCGCGATCGTCGCCCAGCACCGGGTGGCGGATGAAGGCGATCTTCGTGCCGTCGGGGGACAGCCGCGCCATCCACAGCTGGTGCGGGGCGGTGACGAGCACGTTGCCCTGGGGGTACTCGATGGTCCACCGGCCGTCGGCGAAGCGGGTGAGCACCATGGAGTCGTTCGGGCCGAAGTCGGCCCAGAAGATGCCCTCGTAGAGCGGCCGCGCGGCGCCTCCGGCGAGGGAGGCGCGCGAGAGCACCATGCCGCCCTTCTGCTGGGTCTCGTCGGGAGGCGCGCCGAGCGCGAGATCGTCCCGCTCCGAGACGTCGAAGAGCATCGTCCCCGGTGCGCTCGCGGCGCGCAGCTGGGCGCCATCGAGCACGCCGGTGTACACGCGCGGCGCCGAGTTCTCGAACGAGCCCGAGTACGCGACCCCGCGGCCGTCGGCGGTGAAGCGGGCGTTGATGATGTTGCCGTTGCGGAAGCTGACGCGTCGCGAGACGGGCGCGGCGGCCGGGCGCGCGGCGGTGTCGGGCGCGGCGACCGCGGGAGGCGGTGGCGGAGCGGGCTGCGAGGGGCTGGTGGACTCTCGCGCGCGGAGCACCAGCAGCGTGCCGGTGGCGGCGACGAAGAGCGCGGCGACGATGATCGACCACGAGGGGGCGCGCGCAGGCACCGGGCTCGCCGGCGGCGGCAGCGCGGGGGAAGCCCCGCTCTCGGTCACGGCCTCGAGGGCGAAGAGCAGATCGCGCGCGTGCTGGAAGCGCTGCGCCGGGTCCTTCTCGAGGCAGCGGCGGAGCACGCGCGCGAGGGCAGGCGGAGTGCCGGGCGGCAGCTCCGGCGGCTCGGCGTTGAGGATCGCGTAGCCCCGCTCGACGGGCGTCTCGCCGGGGAAGGCCATGCGCCCGGCGAGGCACTCGTAGAGGATCGCGCCGAGCGAGAAGAGATCGCTGCGGGCGTCGGCGACGCGGCCGCGCACCTGCTCGGGCGACATGTACCCCGCGGTGCCCATCACCGCGCCCGACTGCGTGAGGGGCAGGGTGCCGGTGGGCGGGGTGGCGCTCTCGGTGGTGCGGGCGACGCCGAAGTCGAGGATCTTCACCTGGCCGTCGCGGGTGACGAACAGGTTGTCGGGCTTGAGATCGCGGTGGACGATGCCCTTCTCGTGCACGGCGGCGAGGCCCTGGGCGACCTGCATCACCAGCTCCAGCGCCTTGCGCGCGGGGAGCGGGCCCGCCTGCAGCTTCTGCCGCAGCGTCTCGCCCTCGAGCAGCTCGGTGACGAGGTAGGGCGTGTCGCCCTCGCGGCCGATGTCGAACACCGCGAGCACGTTGGGGTGGTTGAGCGCTGACGCGGCGCGCGCCTCGGCCTCGAAGCGCTGGAGCCGCGCTGGATCTCCCAGCGAGTCGAGCGGGAGGGTCTTGATCGCCACCTCGCGCCCGAGCCGTGGATCCCTCGCGCGGAAGACCACGCCCATGCCGCCGGCGCCGAGCGGGCCGATCACGTCGTAGGGGCCGAAGCGCTCACCGGGAGTGAGACCTGTGCGCACGATTCACCGGAACGAAGAGGGGGAACTGCAGAACGCTCGAGCGGGGCAGGCTATTTCGCGCGCGCTTCACCGGCGCTTGCCGCCCTTGCTCCCCTTGCCACTCTTGCCGCCGCCGCTCGGCTTCGCGGCCTTCGGCGCGTCGTCCGACGCAGGCCCCGACTTCTCGAGGCGATCCTGCTCGGACGCGGCGTCCTGATCCTCGTTCGCGCCCGGCGGGAGCCCCTGCTCGACGGCGACCTTGCCGTCCTCGCCGGCCTTCTCGTCGACGGTGACCGGGTTCTCGTCCGAGAAGCCCTTCTGGACCTGGATCTCCTTCGCGCCGGGGTCCTTCTTCGCGGCCTCGGCCTGCGCCTTCTCCTTCTCGGCGAGCGCCTTCTCGGCCTGTTTCTGCGAGGCGTACTGGTCGCGATCCTTGCGGATCGACTCGCGCGCCCAGTCCTTCGCGCTGACGCCGTACTTGTCGAGCACCTTCTTGTCGGCCTCGATCTGCTCGCGGATCATCTGGCGGCGCTCGTCCTGCGAGAGCTCCGACGACTTCTTGTTGCCGTACTTCGCGCTGACCTCCGCCTGGGCCTTCTCCTGCTCGCGCGTGATGGCGGCCGACTTCTCGACGGGCATCGGCTCGTCGGCGACGAGGGCGAGGCAGAGCGTGACGAGCGAAAGCGACATGGAGACGACCTCCAGGCGAGGGAGGTTACTCCGTCACTTCTTGCAGGTGGAGCAGGACTCGTTGAAGCGCGCGCACTCCTCCTGGGCGGTGACGCAGTTCTTCTGGTACTCGGCGCGATCGGTGTGCTGGCCGGCGATCTCGCAGGCGGTCGCCGAGAGGGCGCAGATCTTGTCCTTGAGGGAGCAGGTCTCGCCGCACTCGGTGCTGGTCTTGGTCTTGTACTCCTCGAGCTTGGCCGCGATGGTGTCCATCTTCTCGTCGTCGGACCCGCCGAGGTTCGGACCGGGGTTCGACTTCGGGCACGCGAAGAGGGCGAGCGAGACGGCGGCGGCGAGGAGGAGGCGGTTCATGGGCGCGGCTACGTAGTGCGCGAGGTGGTGGCCATCAACCTTTTCCCGGGAACCGATGCGCGCGTCGGTATCAGTTGCGTGACGGCGCGACGGTGGGGCGCTTCTCCGGCGGGGGGCGCGGCTTGTTCTGCTCGCGGTGCCAGAAGTACGCGGTGAGCGCGAGCACCACGGCGATCGCGAGGCGGCGCAGCCATTCGTCGCGGGCGCGGTCGGGCGAGGCGGCGAAGTCGGCGGCGGCCTTCTCGAGCCGCTCGACGAGCGCGGCGCGGTGGGTGACGAGCGCGTCGAAGAAGACGCCGTACTCGCCGCGGCGGGGCGTGGCGAAGAGCTCCGCGAGGGCCTGCTGCTCCGCGGCGTCATCGAGCTGCAGCGTGCCACCCGACTTCACGTCGACCAGCGCCCGGAGCAGCAGCACCTGCGCCTCGGCCGGGCCGAGGTCGTACAGGCGGGCGAGCGCCTCGGGTGGGGTGCCCTCGAGGGCCGCGCGCCGCACGATGGCCGCCGCGCGGGGCGGGGCGTGGGCCAGCAGGCGGAAGAGCGCGTCGACCTCGGACATGGGCGGGCCCGTCCTGCCAAATTCTTGAGCGGGTGTCGCCTCTCCGTACGCTGTGGGGGCATGGTGCGACGAGTCCTGCTCCTGGTGCTGCTGTCGTGGTCGGCGCTCGCCCACGAGACGATGCGCATCGCGGTCGGCCCCGAGTCGTCGAGGGTGGTGCTCGAGGGCGACGCCCTGCGCGTGGGCGCGGACCAGGACGAGGCGCAGTACGAGCCGTTCGCCGCGTCGAAGGTCACCCTCACCGCGGCGGCGGGCAGGCTGCTGGTCGAAGGCGAGCCGTCTCCGGCGCAGGCGCTGCGGTTCCGCTCGGGCGAGCGCGGCGACGGCGTCATTCAGGTCAACGGCGTGCGGGTGCGCGGCGACGTGGTGGTGCTCTTCGGCAAGAAGGAGCTCGCGGCGGTCAACGTGCTGCCGCTCGAGGACTACCTGGTGGGCGTGCTCGGCAGCGAGATGCCGAAGTCGTTCCCGCCCGAGGCGCTCAAGGCCCAGGCGGTGGCGGCGCGCACCTACGCGCTCAACAAGAAGCTCGAGCAGTACGGCCAGCCGTTCCACCTCGGCAGCTCGGTGATCTCCCAGGTGTACAAGGGCCTCGACGTGGAAGATCCGCGCACGCGCGAGGCGGTGGAGTCGACGAAGGGGCTGGTGCTCACCTGGCAGCTCCAGCCCATCGAGGCCTACTTCCACGCGAGCTGCGGCGGACGCACCGAGACGGGCCTCGACGCGCTGGGGCGCGATCTGCCGTACCTCCAGGCCGTCGACTGCCCGTGCGATCGGCTGCCGACCTCGCACTGGTCGCTGACGCTCAAGCCGGCGGATCTCAAGCCGCTCGGCGCGGCGGCGAAGGCGGCGAGCATTCGCGTGCAGGGGCGCTCGTCGACGGGCCGCGCGCGGCGGGTGGAGGTGGGCGCGCGCTCGATGGACGCGGTCACCTTCCGCGAGCGCATCGGGTACATGAAGCTCAAGAGCCTCGACTTCGAGATCGAGAAGTCGCGCGACGGCTGGAAGATCGACGGCCACGGCTTCGGCCACGGCGCGGGGCTCTGCCAGTGGGGTGCGCGGGTGTACGCCGAGAAGGGGTGGGACTTCCGGAAGATCCTCCAGCACTACTATCCGGGCACGGAGCTGCAGACGCTCTACGAATGAACTGGGAACTCGCGTCACACGAAGGGCTGCCGTACCGGTTCGTGCTCCCGCCGGGGTACGACCCGTTCAACCGCCGCTACCCGCTGATCGTCTACCTGCACGGGAGCGCCGAGCGCGGCGACGACACGCGCGCGCACCTCAAGAACGGCGTCGACACGCTGGCGGGGCAGCAGGCGATCGTGGTGGCGCCGCAGTGCCCGCGCGACGACACCTGGGGCGGCAGCTGGTACGGCGGCGACTCGAAGACGCAGCAGCGCGTGCTGGGCCTGGTGCGCGAGCTCGGGCAGCGGCGCTCGGTCGACCCGAAGCGGGTGTCGCTCATCGGCTTCTCGATGGGGGCGATCGGCCTGTGGGCGATGATCGAGCGGCACCAGGAGCTGTTCTGCGCGGCGGTGCCGATCGCCGGCGATCTCGACCCGGAGTCGGCGCGCTCGCTGACGCAGTTCCCGATCTGGGCGTTCCACGGCGAGAAGGATCCGTTCGTCTCGAACGCGTCGGTGCGCCGGGTGGCGGAGCTCATGCGGCAGCTCGGTGGCGTGTTCCGCTACACCGAGTTCCCGGGCGTCGACCACGACTCGTGGCGGCCGGCCTTCGCCACGCCGGAGCTGCTGCCGTGGTTGCTCTCCCAGCACCGCTGAGCGGTACAGTCGCCGCGCCGTGACGCGTGCGTGGGTGCTCATGTTGGCTCTCGGGGTGGCGCACGTGGCGCAGGCCGCGTCGAACGCCGACGTCGTGGTGCACGGCGCGCTGGCGATGCCCGAGGAGGTCTACCGCGCGTACCTCCTGATCCCCGAGGGCACGGAGCCCTCGCCGGCGCTCGCGGAGGTGCTGGCGGCGCAGCTCCAGCGCTTCCTGCGCGACTCGGGCTACGAGCTGGCGTGGACCCGGGGCACCTTCGTCGACGGGAAGATGGTGCTCGAGCTGCACGAGGGGCTGCTCGAGAAGATCGTCTTCCGCGGGCGGCTCACCTTCAACCTCATGCGCTTTCGCGTGGCGCTCGATCTGCCGCGCAACGTGTTCAACCGCCCAGCCCTCGAGCGGCAGATCGCCGAGCTGTCGGAGCGCTTCGGCCTCGAGGAGCCGCCGCGGTGGGAGCTGATTCCCACGCAGCACCTCAGGCACCAGGGCCCGCAGGTGAAGCAGACGAAGGATCTGCTGATCGGCGGGCGCGAGCTGGTGCTCCCGCAGCAGGACTGGGAGCTCCACCTGTTCTTCGCGGACCCCGAGTGGTCGACGGGCCCCGGCATCGACGTGCGGAGCGGGTACTTCGACGGCTTCGAGGTCGGGCCGAACTACCAGGGCGCGGGGCTCCTCGCGCAGAACGATCGTTGGCGCGTGGGGCTCACCGCGGGCCTCGGCGTGCGCCAGGACATGGTGAACAACGCGTTCTACCCGTACTTCTCGCGCGGCACGGCCGAGGCGCTGTGGATGTCGCCGGAGCTGGCGCCGAAGACGCGGATGCTCTTCGCGGTGAAGAGCGAGCTGCTCAACCGCCAGCGGCGCGATCTCGGGCTCGAGTCGTACTGGTCGGTGGGCACCGACGCGACGGCGGGCGTCCTCATCCACCCGTTCCAGGAGCTGTCGCTCACCGTCGGCTTTGGCGGCCAGCACTTCCTGGTGTTCGGCGAGCAGCCGGGGGCCAACCTGCCGCCGCGCGAGCCGAGGACGCTCACCCGCTGGCGCGGCTTCGTGCACGCCGGCGGGGAGTACGTCTTCGACGAGGCCGACGGCCGGTGGGATCGCCGTCACTTCGTGGCGCTCGACGCGCGGCTGTGGGCGTCGACGGGCAACACGCAGATGGGCGACGTGCGCGGCGCGTACCAGAAGATCTTCGCGCTCGGCTGGCATGACGTGGTGCTCAAGGCGCGCGGGCGGTGGCTGACGGGCGACGTGCTCTTCGCCTTCGAGGAGCCGGTCGGCGAGTACCTCCGCGCGGTCTTCGGCGACGTGTGGACGCGCGCGGTGTTCGGCCTGCGCGGCGAGTTCCGCTTCTCGCTCACGCGCGACCTGTTCAAGGTGGGGCTGTTCGTCGACGCCGCGAGCTACGCGGAGCACGACGACGTGACGGGGCTCGACGTCGCGCGCTTCGGCACCGCCTTCGGTCCGGGCTTCCACACGCTGGTCGAGGGCCTGTTCCAGGTCGACGTGAACGTGTCGTTCGGCGTGCTCTCGACGGGCCGCGCGAACGTCGGGTTGTTCGTCTTCGTCTACAAGATCTTCTGAGTCAGGCGCTCTTCTGCGCGGTGTCGCGCAGGCGCGTGGGGCCGGCGATCTGCTCGATCTCCGCCTTCACTTCCTTGCGCAGCCCGAACGAGAAGCCGATCTCCGCCGCGACGAAGAGCGGGCCGACCAGCAGCCCGATGAGATCGTCGACGAAGGCTGGCTTGCGCCCCTCGAAGTAGTGGCCGATGAACTGGATGATCCACCCCACGACGAAGAGGCCGACCGAGAGGCCGAGCCACGCGGCGGTCGACAGGCCGGCGGTGAGCGACGCGAGGAACAGCGCCAGCCCCAGCAGGCCGCCCATCGCGAGCCCGTAGCGGAGGTCGAGGCGCAGGTAGAACGCGGTCGCGGCGATGAGCGCCAGCCAGGCGGGGCTGAGCGCCACGCCGCCGAGCTCGAACCCCGGGCGCGTGAGCAGCGCGATGACCGCGATGACGATCATCGGCACACCGACGAAGTGGGTCGAGATGTTGCGCGGGTCGCGGTGGTAGCTCGCGTACTTCGACAGCTGGGCGATGAGCGGGCTCATGAGTGTGAGACAATATGCAGCTCCGCCGCCCGCGACACTGTCGGGCGCCCGACACTTCGCACCGATGGCTCAAACCGCGCGTGATTTCCGTGAGTTGTTGCTGGCAGGGCGCTGGTTCCTCGGTCTGCCCGCGGCGTTCCAGGACGCGCTCCTCGGGGCGGCGACGGTGCGCACGCTGGCCGAGGGCGAGCGGCTGTTCTCGCGGGGCGACGCGCCCGATGGGCTCTATGCGGTCCTCGAGGGCGGGGTGCGCGCGGCCGGCGTCTCCGAGGCGGGGAAGGAGGCGGTGCTCGCGGTGGTCGAGCCTCCGCAGTGGTTCGGGGAGATCGCGGTGTTCGACGGCCTCGCGCGCACGCACGACGCGACCGCGGTGGTGACGTCGAAGGTGATCCACGTGCCGCTCGCCGCGCTCATGCGCATGCTGGACGAGCACCCGGCGTGGTGGCGCGAGCTGGCGCTGCTGGTGACGGCGAAGCTGCGCCTCGCCTTCGTGATGATGGAAGACACGGCGCTGCTCCCGCTCGCCTCGCGCGTGGCGCGCCGGCTGGTGCTGTTGGCCGAGGGCTACGGCGAGTGGGCGGATCGCTCGCGGCGCGTGGTGAAGGTGCGGCAGGAGCTCCTCGCGGCGATGCTCTCGGCGTCGCGGCAGTCGATCAACCAGGTGCTCAAGGAGCTCGAGGCACGCGGGCTGATCAAGGTGGCGTACGGCGAGCTGGAGATCGTCGAGCTGGGTGGGCTGCGGGACGCCGCGTCGGGCTTCCGGAGGGCGGAGCCAGAACACTGAGCCTCGCATTGGGCGCGGACCTGGCGTAACCGTCCGCCCGCCGTGCACACCGACGACTTCGACTTTCAGCTCCCGCCCGAACTGATCGCCCAGGCGCCGCTCCCCGAGCGCGACGCCAGCCGCCTGCTGCACGTGCGAAGGCCCTCTGGTGCGCTGCAGCACCGCGCCTTCCGCGACCTGCCTTCGCTGCTGCGCCGTGGCGACGTGCTCGTCTTCAACGACTCGCGGGTCATCCCCGCGCGGCTGCTCGGCAGGAAGAAGGGCACCGGCGGCAAGGCCGAGCTGCTCCTGGTGCGGCCCTCCACCGACGTCGACACCGAGGCCGCCCTCAAGAGCGCCGCCGGCGGCTCGGTGTGGATCTGCCTCGGCCAGTCTTCGAAGGGCTTCCGCCGCGGCATGGAGCTCGAGTTCGACGCCGGCCTCACCGCCACCGTGCTCGAGGCGGTCGGCGGCGGCGAGTACCGCGTGCGCTTCACCTCGCCGCTGGCCACCCTCGAGGAGGCCATCGCCCGCGCCGGCAAGCTGCCGCTGCCTCCGTACATCACCCGCGACGTCGCCCCCGACGACGACCAGCGCTACCAGACGGTGTTCGCCCGGCGCAGCGGGTCCGTCGCCGCGCCCACCGCGGGCCTCCACTTCACCGAGGCGATCCTCGCCGCGCTCCGCGAGAAGGGCGTGGAGCTCCGCTTCGTCACCCTCGAGGTCGGCCCGGGCACCTTCCTGCCCGTGCGCGAAGGGCCGATCGCCGAGCACAAGATGCACGAGGAGCGCGCGCAGGTGCCCGTCGAGACGTGGGAGGCGATCCTCGCGGCGAAGCGGGAAGGGCGCCGCGTCATCGCCGTGGGTACCACCGTCACCCGCACCCTCGAGGGCTTCGCGGCCCTCGGCGGCGCGCCCGGCAGCGCGTTCTCGACGTCGATCTTCATCTTCCCCGGCTTCACCTTCCGGGTGATCGACGCCCTCATCACCAACTTCCACCTCCCGAAGTCGACGCTGGTGATGCTGGTCAGCGCCTTCCTCGGGCGCGAGCAGACCCTCGCCGCCTACGCCGCCGCCATCCGCGAGCGGTACCGCTTCTTCTCCTACGGCGACTCCATGTTCATCGAGGCCGACGAATGAGCAGCCTTCCTCCCCCCGACCTCCGCGGCGATCAGCGCGTCGCCCCCTCGCTGGTGAAGTTCGAGCTGCTGCACACCTGCGCGCAGACCGGCGCGCGGCGCGGCCGGCTCCACACCCCGCACGGCACCATCGAGACGCCGGTCTTCATGCCCGTGGGCACCGCCGGCTCGGTGAAGGCCATCGCGCCCGACGATCTCCACACGCTCGGGGCGAAGATCATCCTCGGTAACACCTACCACCTCATGCTGCGGCCCGGAGAGCAGCTCGTCGGCGAGCTCGGCGGGCTCCACCGCTTCATCTCGTGGGACCGGGCGATGCTCACCGACTCCGGCGGCTTTCAGGTCTACAGCCTCGCCGAGAAGCGGAAGATCACCGAGGAGGGCGCGACCTTCCAGAGCCACCTCGACGGCAGCAAGCACGTGCTGACCCCCGAGCGCAGCATCGAGATCCAGGAGGTGCTCGGCGCCGACGTGATCATGGCCTTCGACGAGTGCCCGCCTGCGCTGTCCGAGCGCTCGTACATGGAGCCCTCGCTCGCCCGCACCACGCGCTGGCTCCACCGCTGCATCAAGGCGTGGCACCGCCAGCGCAGCTCGCTGTTCGGCATCGTGCAGGGCGGCCTCTACGAAGATCTCCGCAAGCGTCACGCCGAGGAGATCTGCGCGCTCGATCTGCCCGGCTACGCGCTCGGCGGCTTCGCGGTCGGCGAAGAGCCCGCCCAGATGCATGCGGGCGTGGCGTTCTCCGCGCCGCTGCTCCCGAAGGACAAGGCCCGCTACCTCATGGGCGTCGGCACGCCCCTCGATCTCGTCACCTGCGTCGGCGCCGGGGTCGACATGTTCGACTGCGTGCTCCCCACGCGCAGCGCCCGCAACGCGCTGCTCTTCACCTCCGAGGGGAAGCTCACCATCAAGAACGCGCGCTACGCCCGCGACGAGCGGCCGCTCGACCCGAAGTGCGGCTGCTACACCTGCCGCACCTTCTCGCGCGCCTACCTCCGTCACCTCTTCGTGGCGCAGGAGCTGGTCGCGATGCGCCTCAACACGCTCCACAACCTGCACTTCTTCCTGAACCTGATGGCCGAGGCCCGCGCCGCGATCGAGGCCGATCGCTACGGCGACTTCCTCCGCGAGTTCCACGCGCGCCCGACGACGCCGCCCTGATCAACCCGCCCGGCGCCGGCGCCGCACCAGCACCACCGCGCCCGCGACGAGGGCCGCCCCGACGAGGTGGGGCGCCCAGCCCGAGACGCCGACCAGCGCACTGGTGAGGCCCGGCCGGCAGTAGACGTGGCGCTGCCGGGCGCTGCACGCCAGCTCGAGGCCCTGCTCCACGGCACGCGCGCCACAGTCGGCCTCGCGCGCGGAGCACGAGGTGCACGCTCCGAAGTCGATGCAGCCCCGTGACGCCCAGAGCGGCGGGGGAATGTCGGCGAAGGCGGGGCTGCTCAGCATCAGGATCAGGGCGAAGACGCGCACGCGCCTTCACACGGCGATCCCGGCGAGCGATTCACTGGCTGGCGGCGGCCGTCGGGCGGCAGGCGCTGATGGTGCTGCCCGGCGCGGTGAGCACGCACTCGAAGTTCACCCGGCAGTCGGCGTCGACCTGGCAGGGCGTGCTGCAGACCAGCTGATCCCTGCCGAAGAAGGTGCAGACCGTGCCCGACGGGCAGTCGCGGGCCTGGCCCGCCTCGGTGCAGCCGCGGGTGCAGAAGCCGCCCGGCGCCTTGACGCACTCCTGGGCCGGCTCACAGTCGGAGCGGTCGACGCAGGGCACGCCGACGGACGTGATGCCGCACGCCGAGAGGGCCAGAGCAAGGAGGCCAGACACGAGGAGCCGATTCATGGGAGGCCGCCCCTAGCACAGATCCAGATTGTGTGCGCTTGCCGGGTACCCCACCGGGGGCTATACGGCGCGCCTCTTGATCACCATGTCATTCCCAGTCCCGGTGCTCCTCGCGCAGGCCGCTCCTTCCGGCGGCGGGCTGTCGAGCATGATCACCCTGTTTCTCCCGATGTTGGCAGTGATGTACTTCCTGCTGATTCGCCCGCAGCAGAAGCAGGCGAAGGAGCAGCAGGCGCTGCTGTCGAGCCTGAAGAAGGGCGACGACGTCATCACCAGCGCGGGGATCGTCGGGAAGATCTACGCGGTGCTCGACGATCGGTTCATCCAGCTCGAGATCGCTTCGGGTGTGCGGGTGAAGCTGCTCAAGAGCTCCGTGCAGGCCAAAGTCACCGTCGAGACGGCCAAGTCCGAGTCGACCGAACCCAAGAAAGAGGAGAAGTGAGCGATGGACCGCAACTGGTACACGCGCCTCGGCATCGTCATCGCCGTCACCGTGGGCACCCTGTGGATGCTCGTGCCCACCTACTATTCGCTCTTCGTCGTCGAGCGCGCTGATCGCAACAACGTCGAGAAGATCAACGCCGCGCTGCCGGTGTGGGCGCCTTCGGCGAGGTACCGCCTCAACCTGGGCCTCGACCTCCAGGGCGGCATTCACCTCGTGATGCACGTCGACATGCGCACCGCGCTCACCAAGCGCGCCGAGCGCCGCGCGCAGCAGATGGTCTCGTGGGTCGCGAGCAAGAAGCTCGGCGAGCTCGAGTCGCCCGAGGTCGATCCCGAGACGAACCGGGTGACGCTCACCGCGAAGGATCCCGCGACCGCCGAGGCGATCGAGAAGGGCATCCTCGACACCTTCTCGGACTTCAAGGCCAAGGGCCGCGACGGCGCGAAGATCTTCCTCGCGCTCGACGACAGCTCGCTCGAGAGCATGTCGGCCGAGGCGCTCGACATGGCGCTGCTCCGCATCCGCGAGCGCATCGACAAGTGGGGCGTGGCGGAAGTGCAGATCGCCAAGCTCGGCAACGATCAGATCCAGATCTCGCTCCCCGGCCAGTCCGACCCGGAGCAGGTCAAGCAGCTGATCGGTGAGACCGGCGCCCTCGAGTTCCGCCTGGTGGCGACCGACTCGTCGATCTTCTCGACGATGTACACCTCGACGCCGCCGGCCGACACCAACCAGATCCGCCTCGTGCAGCGCGGCGACAGCCCCGACAGCCCGCCGGCCCCGTTCCTCGAGAGCGAGGACCGCAAGGCGCTGATGGAGTACGTCTCGGGCAAGGTGGCGGCGCCGCAGAAGGTCCTCACGCACTGCGTGAAGGACACCGGCCCGAAGAACAAGTGCCTCAAGTACCAGACGTATCTGCTCGATCAGCAGTCGGTGGCCGGCGACCTCCTCAAGGGCGCGTGGTTCCCCGGCTCGCCGAACACGCAGGGCCAGTACTACGTCGCCTTCGAGATGCAGCCTGACGGCGCCCGCCAGATGGGCGACCTCACCGGCAAGAACATCCGCCGGCAGATGGGCATCATCCTCGACGACAACGTGATGTCGGCGCCGACCATCCAGTCGGAGATCACCGACAGCGGCACGATCACCTTCGGCCGCATGGGCAACGAGGCCAAGGAGTACGGCAAGCTGCTGGCGATCACGCTCCAGTCGGGCGCGCTGCCGGCGCCGGTGTCGATCGGCGAGATCCGCGTCGTCGGCGCCTCGCTCGGTGACGAGCTGATCAAGAAGGGCACCTTCGCCGCGCTGCTCGGCCTGGCGATCGTCGTGCTCTTCATGGCCATGTACTACAAGGTCTCGGGCATCGTGGCCGACGTGGCGCTGGTGCTGAACGGCGCGCTGATCCTCGCGGGCCTCGCGGCGTTCGGCGCCACCCTGACGCTCCCCGGCATCGCGGGCTTCGTGCTCACCCTCGGCATCGCGGTCGACGCCAACGTGCTGATCAACGAGCGCGTGCGTGAGGAGCTCGCGGCCGGCAAGACGGCGCGCGCGGCCGTCGATCAGGGCTACGACCGCGCCTTCTGGACCATCTTCGACGCCCACGTGACGACGCTCATCGCGGGCTTCATTCTCATGTTCACCGGGACCGGCCCCGTGCGCGGCTTCGCCACGTCGCTGGTCATCGGCATCATCGCCTCGCTCTTCACGTCGATCGTGGTGACGCGGCTCATCACCACCTACCTGGTGCACGGTCGCAACGCGACGACCGTGTCGGTCTGAGAGGAGCCCGCCATGCAGATCATCAAGGGCAAGACGAACTTCGACTTCATCGGCAAGCGCAAGATTGCCGTCTACATCAGCTCGCTGCTGAACATCGCGATCCTCGTGGGCATCGCGATCTTCGGCTTCAACTTCGGCGTCGACTTCGCGGGCGGCACGCTCGTGGAGATCAAGTTCGCGCCGAACACCACCGCCGAGCAGGTGCGCGAGGGCGCGGTCAAGGGCGGCCTCAAGGAGCCGACGGTGCAGGCCATCGGCGACCCGGGCAACTTCATCCTCCGCATGGGCGGCGTCACGCAGCTCACCGAGGAGAGCGAGAAGGCGGCCGAGGCCGCGCTGCGCGGGCTGGGCGAGGTGGTCTCGGTCACCAAGAACCTCGACACCGGCATCATCAACGTCCGCTACAAGGCGGTCGTCGATCCTGCGGCGATCAAGGCGGCGGTCGTGGCCTCGGGCACGGGCGTCACCGACGTGATGAAGCTCGGCGAGTTCGACTACCAGGTGAAGGCCGAGGGCATGGCCGCGAAGGTCACCGCGGCGCTCAAGGCGGGCCTCGCGGGGCAGGACTTCGAGGTGCGCCGCACGGATTACGTCGGCCCGCAGGTCGGCAAGCAGCTGCGCAACAAGGGCATCATGTCGCTCCTGTGGGCGATGCTCTTCATCCTCATCTACGTCGCGTTCCGCTTCGATCTGAAGTTCGGTCCCGGCGCGCTGCTGTCGATGCTCCACGACGTGGTGATGGTGGCCGGCTACTTCCTGGTCACGCGGCGTGAGTTCAACCTCACGTCGATCGCCGTGCTGCTGACGATCATCGGCTACTCCATCAACGACACGATCGTGATCTACGACCGCATCCGCGAGGAGATGGTCAAGTACAAGGGCAAGTCGCTCCCCGAGATCATCAACATCGCGGTCAACGACACGCTGGCGCGCACCATCCTCACCTCCGGTGTGACGGCGCTCTCGCTGGTCGGCCTGCTGATCTTCGGCGTCGGCGAGATCTTCGACTTCGCGGCCGCGATGCTGCTCGGCATCGTCGTCGGCACGTACTCGTCGGTCTACATCGCCAGCCCGCTGGTGATCTGGCTCGATGAGCGGCAGCACGAGAAGGAAGCCGCCGCCGGCGGCATGCCCAAGACGGCGTGAGCCGCTGAGCGACCTTCCGGTCGACCGAGACCGCCGGATGCCCTCGAGGTGTCCGGCGGTCTTCGTTTGTGCGCTCAGCGCCACTGCGCGGCGAGCGCGAGGAGGTCGGGGTGGTCGGGGCGGAGCTTCAACGCCTCGGCGACCGCCGCCCGCCCCGCCGCGAGCCCGCGGAGCTCCCTCACGGCGAGGCACCAGGCCCCGAGGTGCCGCACGTCGCCGTCAGCGCGCGCGGCGGCGAAGGCGGCGAGGGCCTGCTCGCGCTCACCGGCACGCCAGGCGGCGAGGCCGCGAGCGTAGGCGAGGGGCGCGTCCCAGGGGCCGGGCGTCGAGGCCGCGCGCTCGAGGAGCTGCCGCCCCTCCGCGTCGCGCCCCGTCTCTCGGAGGAGATCGGCGAGGTTGATCGCGAGCGGCGCGAAGGCCGGGTCGACCAGAAGCCCGGCTCTCCAGCGGGCCTCGGCGAGCCGACGATCGCCCTGCGCGGCCGCGAGCGAGCCGAGGTTGAGCCAGGCCTCCCCACGCGTCGCGTTCGCGCGCTCCGCCGTCTCGACCTCGCCCAGGCGCGTCGCGGACAGCTCCACCACGCCGGCGAGCGCGCGCGCCGCGCGGACGCGGATCGCCAGGAAGGGATCGTCGAGGAGCGGGGCGCCGAGCCTGGCGCGCAGCGGTGGCGGCAGCCCGGGCAGGGCCGTCGCGGCGCCATAGCGCAGCCAGGGCTCGTCGCTGCCGACCGCCGCGGCGAGCGCGCCGAGGGCGGCGGGCGACGGCTCGGTGAGGAGCGCCAGCGCGGAGGCGCGCTGGAAGACGGGGCGCGTGCGATCGCCGACGAGCGCGAGGAGCCGCGCGTCGGCGTCGGGCCGCTGCGCCCACGCGGCGGCGAAGGCGTCCCCTCCTTCGGCGCGCCGTCGGATGAAGTGATCGTGCCGCACGTCGACGCCGAGGAAGCGCTTCTCGGCCAGGTGGCAGCCGACACAGGTGCCGGCGTCGGAGCCGCGGTGCGTGCGCGTCGCGAAGACCTCCGGCCGGTGGCAGCGGGCGCACAGCGCGTCGCCCGCTGCGCGCAGCGTCGCGGCGTGCGGCTCGTGGCAGTCGGTGCAGCGCACGCCCGCGCGCTGCATCGGGCTCTGGAGGAAGGAGCCCAGCTCGTACACCTCGTCGAGCACCGCGCCGTTCGGCTCGTAGAGCCCACGGGCGAGGAGCGCCGGCTCGACCCGCTCGAAGAGCCGACCCGCCGGCGCGCCGTCATCGGTGAGCGCCCGGCGGCGCGAGTGGCAGGCGCCGCACACCTCCGACTGCACGTCCGGGTGCACCGCGTCGGGGCGGGCGATGGCGCCGCCGTCGGGGAACGCGAAGGTTGCGCGCTGGGCGAGGTCGAGCGCGAAGCCGCTGCCGCGGCGCGGAGGCTTCCCCGCGCGCAGCCAGGCGCGGTGGCCCTCGTCGGCGCCATGACAGGCTTCGCAGGTGACGGCGAGCGCCGCCCAGCGGCTCGTGAGGCCACCGTCTTCGCGTGCCCCGACCACGAAGCCCGTCGCGTGACACGGCGCGCAGCCCGCGTTCCACGAGAAGGCCGGACCCCGCCAGTCGCCCGCGACGCCTCCCAGCGCGGACGGCACCTCGCGCCAGCCTCCGTCGACGAGCGCGAGGGGAGGGATCTGCAGTCGCCCGTCGGGGAGCTCCACCGCGACCTGCACCAGCGGCTCGACGCCGAGCGTGAAGCGGGCCGCCCCGCTGGCGACGCCGCCGTCGGGCTCGTGCCACGAGACGCGCGCACCGCCGTCGGAGGAGGCGATCGCGAAGCCGGCCACCGCGCCGCCCGGGAGCGCCCCGGCGCGCTGCTGGCCCTGCGCGTGGTGGGAGCGGGCGAGCGCCTCGAACTGGGACGGGTGACAGCCCTGGCAGGTCTCGGTGATGGCGGGCGGGGTCGGCGCGGGGCGGCACGCGGAGCTGAGCACCAGCGCGAGGAGCGGAGGTATGGTGCGCGGCTTCATGGCTCGGTGGGGTCTGCTCCTTCTGCTCGCGTCGTGCGCCACGGGCGGCGAACGGTACCGCATCCGCCCCGACGCCCGGCTGCTCACGGGGCGCGAGGCGTGGCTCGCGCAGCCGCAGCTCGCGCCGAAGCAGAAGCTCAACGTGGTGCTGATCGTCGCGGACGATCTCGGCATCGCCGACACCTCGATGTACGAGGCCGGGCGCGTCTCGACCCCCAGCCTCGATCGCCTCGCCAACGAGGGCGTGCGCTACGGCGCGGGCTACGTGACGGCGGCGCTCTGTTCGCCCTCGCGCGCGGGGCTCCTCACCGGCCGCTACCAGAGCCGCTTCGGGCACGAGGTGCAGCCGCACGACCGCTACGCCCGCAGCGGGCTCGAGTTCTTCTTCGCGCGGCTCTTCATGCAGACCGAAGACTGGCGCCTCCTCACCTGGAAGGCGCCCGACGCGGAAGACGTGCAGCGCCAGGGCATCCCGCGGTCGGAGCTGCTGCTGCCGGAGCTGCTGCACCGCGCGGGCTACGCCACCGGCATGTTCGGCAAGTGGCACCTCGGGTGGAACGAAGACTCGCAGCCGCACCGTCGCGGCTTCGACGAGTTCACCGGCTTCTACGAGGCGTACTCGCTCTACGCGGCGCCGGTCGGGCGGAAGGACATCGTCGAGCAGCACCTCCCGGAGTTCTCGGATCGCTTCATCTGGGAGCGCGGCCGCAGCGGCATCGCCGCGCTGGTGCACGACGGCAAGGAGATCGAGGAGCCGGGCTACCTCACCGATCGCTTCACCGACGAGGCGATCGACTTCATCGATCGGCACCAGCGCGAGCCGTTCTTCCTCTACCTCCCGTACCAGAACCCGCACACGCCGTTTCAGGCGAAGCGGTCCGACTGGGACGCCTTCCCCGACGAGAAGGATCCCATCCGCCGCACGTACCTCGCGCTGATCCGCTCGCTCGATCAGTCGGTGGGCCGGGTGCTGGCGGCGCTCGACGAGCGGGGGCTGGCCGACGACACGCTGGTGATCTTCCTCAGCGACAACGGGGGCGCGCTCTACACGCACGCCACCACCAACGCGCCGCTGCAGGGCGGCAAGTTCACCTTCTTCGAGGGAGGCATCCGCGTGCCCTTCGCGATGCGCTGGCCGGGGAAGATCCCCGCGGGGCTCCGCTACGACGAGCCGGTGAGCGCGCTCGATGTGGTGGGCACGATCGCGGGCGCGACGGGCCTGCCGCTTCCCGACGATCGGCCGTACGACGGGGTGGATCTCCTGCCCTACCTGCGCGGCGAGAAGCAGGGGCCGCCGCACGCGGCGCTCTTCTGGCGCGCGAACTACACCAGCGCCGTGCGGCACGGGCCGCTCAAGCTGATCCGCGATCGGCTGTCGGGCGTGACGTCGCTGTTCGATCTCTCGGCTGATCCCGGCGAACAGCACGATCTCGCGCCCGCGCGCCCCGCCGAGGTGCAGCGCCTGCTCGGCGAGCTCGACGCGTGGGACGCGCAGTGTCGCGAGCCGCTGTGGCCCGCGGTGATGGACTACCGCTTCGTGGCCAACGACGGCCGCGAGTACTGGTACCCGCTGTAGGTCAGAACGCCTCGACGAAGTTGAAGTACACCGCGCGCGAGTCGCGCCCCACGCCCACGTCGAGGCGCACCGTCACCCGCTTGAGCAGCTCGACGCGCAGCCCGCCGCCGAGCGACGGCAGCAGCTCCGAGAAGTCGGGCACCACCGTCGACGAGAGGGCGCCCACGCCTCCGAAGGCGGCGAAGCCCAGGTGCGACCAGAGCGACTCGGCGGGGAAGGGCAGCATGAAGCGGTACTCGACGACCGCGGTGAAGCCGGTGCGGTCGCGGTACTGGCCCCAGCGGTACGCGCGGAGATCGAACGGCGTGCCGACCTGGCTCAGCTCCGACCAGGGCACGTCGCCGAACGCAGTGCGGTACTTCACCTGCCACGCGAGCGTGCTGCCGGGGCGGAACAGCGTCAGGTACTGCCGGTAGTCGACGGCGAGCGCGTGCCACTCGGTGTTGGCGCCGAGCGCGCGGCCGAAGCCGGTCCACGTCGCGGCGAAGAAGGCGCCCCGCCACGCGTTGATCGGCACGTCGCGCGTGTCGAGCTGGACCGTGAGGCCGACGCCGGTGTTGACCACCGTCGCGCCGTGGCGCTGGAAGTCCGCGTCGGTCGCCACGCCGGCGCTCAGCTCGCGCGCCACCGTGCCCGAGAGCTGCAGCACCACTCCGCCGTAGAGCGCGCCGAAGAGCCTGCGCAGCAGCGTGGGATCCGCGGTCCACCAGGTGCGCCGGAGCGCCGTGGTGTCGCGCCCGAGCGGCCGCGTGGCGCCGTTCGTGAAGCCCACCCCGAAGAAGTGATCGGGCTGATCGCGCACGTCGACCAGCGCGTTGATGCGCGTGCGATCGTCCTCGAGGAACGAGACGAGCCGCGCCTGCACCAGGAACGCGCCGACCGTGCCCGCGCCCGCGGTGACGGTGAGCGACGAGCGGGGAATGCCGGGGTGCGCGACGTCGGCGTTCCAGGTCATCGCGCCGCCGGCGTTGAGCAGGAAGCCGAGCTCCGGGGTGTAGGCCGGCGCGGCGAAGGGCACGAGCTTCACGTCGGCCTGCGCCGAGACGAGCCACGCGGCGAGGGCGAGCGCGCTCACTGCTTCCCGGCGAGGTGCACCGTGCTGGTGGGGAACGCGAGCGCGGTGCCTTCCTTCTCGACGACCTCGAGGAAGCCCAGCAGCACCTCCTCGCGCACCCGGGTGAAGGTGTCGGGGTCGGTGACGAACGACGCGGCGATCTCCAGCTGCAGGGCGGAGTCGCCGAGCGCCGCCAGCCGCACCGAGGCGCTGCCGGGGTGGAGCGTCGCCTGCGCCTCGAGCACCGCGGTGAAGCCCGCGCACACCGCCTTCACCGTCTTCGACGGCGTGCCGTGCACCAGGCCGAGGGTGATCGCGTAGCGGATGCGATCTCGCGCGGCGAAGGTCTCGAGGCGCATCTCCGCCAGCTTGCCGTTGGGGATCGACACCACCGTGCGGTCGAGCGTGCGCAGCCGGGTGCTCCGCAGCCCGATGCTCTCCACCGTGCCGAGCGTGTTGTCGATGCGCACGAACTCGCCCTCGCGGATCGGCTGATCGACCGCCAGCGCGAAGGCGCCGAACACGTTCTCCAGCGTCTTCTGCGCCCCCAGGGCCAGCGCGATGCCGCCGATGCCGAGGCCGGCGAGCACGCTGGTGACCGAGTAGCCGAGCTCCGAGAGCACCGCGAGCGCGGCGAAGCCGATCAGCGCGAACCGCGCGATGCGGGTGAAGAGCCCCACCAGCGCCCGGCTGCCCGGTCGCGCCACCGCGAACTCGCTGGCGCCGAAGTGCTCGCTCCAGGCGGTGACGGCCGCGAACGCGCCCCAGAAGAACGCGGCGGTGAGGCCCACGCGCGCCACGTGGCGCCAGAAGTCCTCTGCCCCCGCGGTGAGGCCGAGCGCGGGCAGGGCGATCAGCGCCAGCAGCGAGGTCCACCACAGCTTGAGCGGGCCGATCAGCCGCAGGGTGATCTGCTCGGTGGTCTGCGAGCCCCGGCTGAAGCGCCGCGCGACGACCCGGGTGCCGCGCGTCAGCAGCACCGCCAGCAGCGCCACCAGCACCGCCAGCACGGGGATCGCTCCCCACTGCCAGCGCTCGAGCCCCAGCACCGACGGCTCCTGCCACGAGTCGGGCAGGCGCGAGCGCAGCACGCCCCCCGCGCTCTCCATCGCGCGCTCGGCCTGCTTCACCGGCGCCGCCTGCGTCACGTCGAACAGCTTCACCGGGGTGCCGCCGTCCGCCGCCTCCGCTCCGGCGACGCTCGCGAGCAGCAGCACGCCTGCCAGCACGACTCTCATGGCGCGGCATGATGCCCGACGCCGCGCGGCGCGCATGCGCAAAGAGGCTCTCGGAACGAACGCTCAAAATGAGAGTCTGACGGTCGTTTTGAGGCCGGTGGGTTCCGCGTGATTTCGGCGTGCGCTTGGGAAATGCGTGGTTAGACAGTGGCCGCTGCTTTGCTGTGGGTACGACACGTAGGTCCCATCACGCAGTCCACCAACGCAACCTCAGGAGCCACACCACATGAAGAAGCTGATTCTCGCCGCCGCGCTGACCCTCTCGTCGTTCGCCTTCGCGTCGACGTGGGAGATCGACACCGCGCACGCCGCCGCCAACTTCGCGATCAAGCACATGACGGTCTCGACGGTGAACGGCACGTTCGGCGACGTCACCGGCAAGGTCGAGGTCGACGACAAGGACGTCACCAAGTCGAAGGTCGAGGCGACCATCGACGTGAAGGCGGTCAACACCAAGCAGGCGAAGCGTGACGAGCACCTCCGCGGCAAGGACTTCTTCGAGGTCGAGAAGTTCCCGACGGCGACCTTCAAGTCGACGAAGATCGAGAAGGGCGAGGGCAACAAGCTGAAGGTGACGGGCGATCTGACGATCAAGGGCATCACGAAGTCGGTGGTCCTCGACGGCGAGCTGTCGGCCGAGGCGGCCAACCCCTTCACCAAGGCGAAGACCCGCGGCTTCTCGGCGACCACCACGATCGCCCGCAAGGACTACGGGCTCACCTTCAACGCGCCGCTCGAGACGGGCGGCCTGCTCATCGGTGAGGACGTGAAGGTGTCGATCGAGGCGGAGCTGGTGAAGAAGGAGGCCGCTGCCCCGGCCGCTCCGGCGAAGAAGTAACGGTCCCCCCGGCTGTGCATCACGAGCCCGCTCCGGCACGTCGCCGGGGCGGGCTTTTCGTTGGTCAGCGCTTCTTCTTCTTCTTGCGCTCGGGCTCGGCCTTCGGGGCGGGCGCGGCGGCGGAAGGGAAGAGCACGGCCTTCGGCTCCTCGGGTACCACGGCGTCGGAGGCGTTGCGGGTGAAGAGCCACCAGATGCCCACCACCGCGATGAGCGAGGCGAGCGACATGGTGACGTACTGCTCGTCGAGCCAGTGGCTCATCCACGTGTGGTGGCGCCAGGGGATGCTCCGCGTCGGCGCGACGAGGTGCACCAGCCAGTTGAGCGCGTCGACGAAGCGATCGAGGGCGATCGACACCAGGTTCTCCGGGCCCCAGTTCAGGTAGTGCGTGACGGCGGCCAGCGCGGCGAGCATCGCGCCCACCTCGCGGCGCTTCTCGTGGAGCACCGCGATGCCCATCAGGAAGCAGTAGTAGTAGTTGGTCAGCTCGGCGCCGATGACGATGAAGCCCACGCCCATCGCCGCGCCCAGCCACGGGTCGGCGCCGCTGTGCTTGAGCGCGAGCCACACCAGGTACAGCCCCGCGAGGAAGGCGAGCCACATGAGCGGCTTCGCCTGCTGCCAGTTCGCCAGGCGCGTCGACTTCCACAGGTACCAGCTGTCGATCAGCCCCGGCCGCACCGTCTTCTGGCCGATGGAGTCGGGCCTCCACGAGAGCACCGTGCGCAGGCCCATGTGGTTGGTGAGCGGGGTGTTGGCGTGCTTGACGGTGTTCTGCGCGAAGCGCTGCCAGGTCTGCGGGCCGCCGAAGAAGGCGAACGACGAGCCGACGAGGATCGCCGAGGTGAGGACGCCCGCCCCCACGTAGCGCACGAAGCGCGGGTCGAGCTTCTTGTTCTGCCGGAAGTACTCGAAGGCCGAGACGGCCACGCCCGCCGCGGCGAGCCCGGGGAAGAGGCGCAGCAGCGTGGTGTACGCGAAGGCCGCGCCCGCGAGCGCCGGCCGGTTCTTCTTGAGCAGGCAGATCGACGCGACGAACCAGAACACCCAGTCGTGGCGGAGGAAGGCGCCGCCGGTCCAGTAGTAGCGGTTGGGGAAGTTGGTGCCGAGCACCACCGCGGCGATCGCGAAGGCCCGCGGCCCGAAGGCCCACCAGATCATCAGCAGCGTCAGCGCGAGGTAGACCGGGTCGATCAGGTTCAGCTTCGTCAGCGACGCCATCGTCACCGGGCCGGTGTTGGTGAGCGCGTAGCCGGCGAGCGTCCAGACGGGCGTGGCGTTGTAGCCGTGGTCGAGGTGAATGTCCCTCCAGCGCGGCTCGCCGACGAAGCTGCGGAAGGCGGCGATGTCCTTGCGGAAGGCCTCCCAGCGCGCGGCCGAGAAGCTCTCCTTGCAGCGCTCGGGGTGCGCGAGGATCTCGTCGGTCTTGACGATCACGTTGGTGCGCAGATCGGTGATGGTCTGCCGCACCACCTCGTCGCGCCGCCCGTTCTCGGCGTTGGCCACCGCGGCGCAGTCGTAGAGCTTCTCGTAGCCGAGCTCCGGGAAGTACTTGGAGCCCATCACGTAGTGGTACGTGTCCCACACGTGCACGAAGTTGCCGAAGTGCAGGTGCCCGAAGTTGAAGTAGCCGAGGAAGCCGAGCAGCCCGAGCGCCACCAGGATCCGATCGCGCAGCAGCTGCTTCTCCTGCCCGCGCCCCGCCCAGTGGAGCCTGATGCCCCACGCGATGACGCCGAACGTCGCGACGGCCACCGCGAACTGCACCAGCTGCGCCGAGGTGTCGTGCTCGATGCCGAACGGCCGCTCGCCCACGAAGCGCACCGCCAGCACCAGGCCGATGCCGAGCACCCCGAGCGGCCAGAGCCAGTTCCTGTCGTCGTCAGCGGGCTTCTGGGGCGCGGGGGTCGTCATTGCGGGCGCGCAATGTAGGGAAGATCTCAACCCCGCGAAAGCTGAAGAGAAACGGACAAGTGTGAGATCGTCCACTCCACTCATCCGTTGGAGGGGGCATGAAACGACTCGTACTGCTGGCCGCGGTGCTCGCAGCGCCACTCGCGCTCGCGCAGGGCATGTTGATCCCGACTGACACCTCGATGGGCCCGCTGGGCATCAAGTACCAGCGCGTCTCGGCGGAGATCGTCGATGGCGCCGCGGTGACCAGGGTCGAGCAGGTGTTCGTCAACAGCTCGCCGCGGCAGCTCGAGGCGCACTACGTGTTCCCGCTCCCGAAGGGCGCCGCGCTGCAGGACTTCTACCTGTGGATCAACGGGAAGAAGACGAAGGGCGAGATGCTCGAGAAGCAGAAGGCGACCGAGATCTACGAGGGCATCGTGCGCCGCCTGCAGGATCCCGGGCTGCTCGAGTACGTCGACACCGACGCCTTCCGCGCGCGGGTGTTCCCCGTGCCGGCCAACGGCGAGCAGAAGATCGAGCTCACCTTCAGCCAGGTGCTCGACTTCAACGCCGGCCTCTACCAGTACCACTACCCGCTCGGCGCCTCGACGCGCGGCGCGCCGAAGCTCACCGTGAAGCAGGACTTCGTCTTCTCGGCGAACATCAAGTCGAAGACGCCGCTGCGCAGCATCTACTCGCCGACCCACAAGCTCGGCGTCTCGCGCAAGGGTGAGAACGAGGCGGTCACCGGGCTCGAGATGGGCCCCGGCACCGACATCTCGAAGGATCTCGATCTCTTCTACACGGTGTCCGACAAGTCGATCGGCCTCACCTTCATGTCGCACCGGCCCGACCCGGAGCAGCCCGGCTTCTTCATGGCGCTCATCTCGCCGAAGACCGAGACCAAGGCCGACGAGGTGATCGCCAAGCGCCTCACCTTCGTCATCGACACCTCGGGCTCGATGATGGGCGATCGCATGAAGCTCGCGCGCGACTCGCTCAAGTACTGCGTGCAGAAGCTCAACCCGAAGGACGAGTTCAACGTGGTGCGCTTCTCGACCGACGTCGAGGCGCTCTTCGACAAGCCGCAGCTCGCCAGCGAGGCCAACGTCAAGAAGGCCGTCGACTTCGTGTCGGGCCTCGAGGCCATCGGCGGCACGGCGATCGACGAGGCGATGACCCGCGCGCTGAAGGACGGGGCGAACCGCGGCGACCGCCCGCACATGGTGATGTTCATCACCGACGGCCACCCCACGGTGGGCGAGACCGACGAGGCGACGATCGCGAAGAACGCGAAGGCGGCCAACCAGGGCTCGCGCGTCTTCACCTTCGGCGTGGGCGACGATCTCAACGCGCGCCTGCTCGACCGCGTGGCTGACGAGGGCGGCGGCACCTCAGACTTCGCGCGCGACGGCCGCGACTTCGAGCTCAAGATCGGCGGCTTCTACGACAAGGTGGCCAACCCGGTGCTCGCCGACCTGGCGCTCGATCTGTCGGCCTTCGGCGCGTACGACGTGTACCCCAGGCGCCTGGGCGATCTCTTCAAGGGCAGCCAGCTGGTGGTGATGGGCCGGTACCGCACCCCGAAGGACGGCACGGTGCTGCTCACCGGCTCGTTCAACGGCAAGAAGCAGGTGTTCGAGTACCGCGCCGACGCCGCGAAGGACTCGAAGCAGTTCGACTTCGTCCCGCGGCTGTGGGCGATCCGCAAGGTGGGCTACCTCCTCGAGGAGATCCGCCTCCGCGGCGAGAAGGCCGAGCTGCGCGAGGAGATCGTCGCCCTCGGCAAGAAGTACGGCATCGTGACGCCGTACACCTCGTACCTGGTGGTCGAGGACGTGCCGATGCCGGTGGCGCAGAACCGCCCGCCGCCGCCGCCGCGCCCCGAGCCGTGGCTCATGCGGCCCGAGGAGAAGGCCGCGGCGCCGAAGGGCGCGGCGTCGGGCTTCGGCGGGCTGGGCGGAGGTCGCGCGACCACGACGCCCTCGGCTCCCGCGCCGGCGACGACCGCGGAGGCGGGGGACGACTTCTCGAACACCTTCGCCCGCGCGCCGGCGAAGGAAGAGGCGATGAAGAAGGCCGACGGCAAGGACGGCATCGAGATCAGCCGCGCGGTGCGCAAGATGAAGGAGCAGACCGAGGGCGAGCGCGTCAACGAGCCGGTGCGCACCGCGGCGGGCCGCACCTTCATCTACCGCAACGGCGGGTGGATCGACTCCGAGGCGCTCTCGGGCACCGCGAAGCAGCTCAAGGTGAAGTACCTCTCGGACGCCTACTTCGCGCTGCTCAAGGCGCGGCCCGAGCTCAAGGCGGCGCTCGCCCTCTCGGATCGCCTGGTGATCGTCGTCGGCAAGGACAAGAGCGTGATCATCGACCCGTCGGCGGGTGAGACGAAGGCCGACGCGGTGACGACCTTCCTGAAGTGACGTGCGCCGGCGGGGAGGGGCGGCTGGCCCCTCCTCGTCACGCTGCCGCAGCTCAGCCGCGCGTCACCAGCACGTCGCACGTCGCGTTGGTCATCACCCACTCCGCGACGCTGCCGAGGATCAGCCGCTTCGCGCCCTTGAGGCCGTGGGTCGCGACGACGATCAGCTCCACACCGCGGGCCTTCGCCTCTTCGAGGATCAGCAGGCGCGCGTCACCGCCCAGCACCACCGGCTCCGCCCGCACCATGCCCACCTTCGAGATGACGGCCGCGAGATCCTTCTGCGCCGTCTTCACCGCCGCGGCGCGGAACTCCTCCGCGCGCTCCGAAGGAATGAGCACGTAGTCCTCGTAGGGCACCGACGACGCGTGGAGCACCTCGAGATCGAGCGCCTCCTCGACGTACGGCCGCGCCGCCTTGAGCTGCGAGGGCGTGGTGCGCGAGAGATCGACGGCGATCAGCGCGCGGCGGTACGCGTTGACCGGCGGGTTGCGCACCAGCAGCACCGGCACGTCACCCAGCTTCACCACCTTGCGCGCCGTCGAGCCGATCAGGAGGTTCGACAGCGTGCGCCGCCCGTGCCGCCCGATGCAGATCACGTCGGCCTCGACGGTGTGCGCCCGCTTGAGCACCTGCTGCGCCGGGTCGCCTTCCACCACGTCGGCCACGAAGTTCCGCGGCGAGAGCTCCCGGCGCAGCGCGAGCTGGTGCGCCCGGGCCAGCGTCTTCTCGAGGCTCCTTTCTGCCTCGGCGATGGCTTCCTTCCTCAGTTTCCCGGGGATGTCGTCGGGCAACACGTGCAGCAGCGTCACCTTCGATTTCGGCCCCAGCGGAAGGTGCAGCGCACGTTCCAGCGCCTGGTGCGCTCCCTCGGAGAAGTCGGTCGGCACCACCACGCTGTCGAGCACATTTCGTGAAGGCATGAGCGGGGTCGTAGCACTACAAGGCACCCGGGCGTCTTCTCAGGAGTATGGTCCCCGCCCGCTTTCCCACCCGCGTTGGCCGACGGGGTGGCAACGAAGGAACACCAACGTCATGGCATCCCCGAAGTGGCTGGGCCTGCTGGCGCTCCTCGCGCTCGAGGCGTGTCTGTCACCGGCGCGCGAGCCGGACTGCCTCCTCGACGGCACCTGCGAGTGCAAGCTCAAGGCGGACTGCAAGCCGGGCGAGGAGTGCGTCGACGGCAAGTGCTTCCTCGTGCCCGACGCCGGCATCGGCGAGCTGGGCTGGCCCTGCACCGACGACGCCGTGTGTCTGCACGGCCCCTGTCTGCCTCGCGGCCCCGGCAACGGGCGGGTGTGCAGCGCGGTGTGCGCGGTCGACGGCGGCCTGGGCTGTGACAAGGGCTGGGAGTGCAAGCGCGCCGACGCGGGCTTCCTCTGCGCGCCGCCGATCCGCGTGCAGTGCATCCCCTGCGCGGCCGACTCCGACTGCAACGCGGTGGGCGATCGCTGCACGCCGCTGGGCGCGGGCTCGTTCTGCACCACCGACTGCTCGCTCACCGGCCTGTGCCCCACGGGGAGCGTCTGCCGCACGCTGACCCTCGACGCCGGCACCGCGGTGCGCCAGTGCATTCCCCAGAGCAACACCTGCGAGTGCAGCGCGGTGACGGCCGGCCTGACGCGCGCGTGCAAGCGCACCAACCCGCGCGCCACCTGCTTCGGCGTCGAGACCTGCCGCACCGACGGCACCTGGTCCGGCTGCGACGCGCCCGAGGCCACCGAGGAGCGCTGCGACGGCGTCGACAACGACTGCGACGGCCTGACGGACTCGCGCGATCCCGACCTCGTCACCGCGGGGCTCCCCGGCTACCCGTCGTGCCGCAAGGGCCTCACCTGCACCGGCCTGTGGAGCTGCACCGGCTCGCCCGACGCGGGCTACGCCTTCACCTGCTCGGCGCCCGATCCGAAGGCGGAGGTCTGCAACGGCGCCGACGACGACTGCGACGGGCAGATCGACGACGGGCTGGTCGACGGCATGGGCAACTACGTCAGCCCGCGCGCGTGCGGCAGCTGCGCCACCGACTGCTTCCAGGTGCTGCAGAACCTCGAGAAGGACGGCGGGGTGGTGGTCGAGGGCGCGGCGACCTGCGAGGTGCGCAACGGCACGCGGCAGTGCGTGCCCGTCAAGTGCGAGAAGGGCGCGTACCTCACGCCGCCCGGGCCCAACGCGCAGATCTGCGAGAAGGCCGTCACCTCGCAGTGCCGTCCGTGCACCACCAGCGCCGACTGCCGCGTGCCCGGCGACGAGTGCGTCACCGTCGGCACCGACCCCGACCCGTTCTGCGCGCAGGCGTGCGACGTCACCTCGGTGATGCCGGGCTGCACCGGCGTGGTGGGCCAGCAGGGCTGCTGCCCGGCGGGGAACACCTGCCAGAGCGTCAACGGCAAGAAGCTGTGCGTGCCGCAGGGCAACAGCTGCCAGTGCACGCCCGATCGCGTCGGCCTCTCGCGCTCGTGCTTCGTCACCAACGGCGCGGCGACCTGCATCGGCAACCAGACCTGCAGCGCGCAGGGCACCTACGGCGCGTGCGACACCTCGATGACCTCGCTCGAGTTCTGCGACGGTCGCGACAACGACTGCGATGGGGTGATCGACGACGGCTTCATCAACACCCAGTTCTCCCGCACCTACGACACCGACGAGCACTGCGGCTCGTGCAACAACAACTGCCGCGCGCGCTGGAGCGAGACCATTCAGCACGCCATCGGCGGGTGCGGCGTGATGATCGGCTCGCCTCCGAAGTGCGTCATCGTGCGCTGCACGGCGGAGCAGATCCCCGGCGGCGGGCCGTGCCGCCTCGACAGCGAGTGCGGGACCGGCGCGGTGTGCCACCCGACGTACCGGCAGTGCGTGCGCACCTGCAACGCTCCCGACGGCGGGCCGAGCGCGCAGTGCCAGCCCACTGAGACCTGCAACGGCGGTCTGTGCACGCGCACCTGCGGCTCGACGGCGGAGTGCGTGGCGGCCTTCGGCGCCGGCGCCACCTGCAGCGCGGGCACCTGCTCGCTCGGCTACCAGTTCGTCGACGCCGACGAAGACGACACCAACGGCTGCGAGTGCGCGTCGAACTCCAGCGTGCTCGACGAGCCGGAGCGGTGGACGACGTACCCCACCGCCGGGCTGCCCTACGTCGACCGCGACTGCGATCGCGTCGACGGCCAGGCCTCGCGCTCGCTCTTCGTGTGGGCCCAGTCGACCTCGAGCCTGGGCACTCGGCAGAACCCGTACCGCACCATCCGCGAGGCGATCGCCGCTTTCCGCCCCGCGCAGCACACGGCGATCCTCGTCGCCCAGGGCACGTACGCGGAGCAGGTGGTGCTGCTGAGCGGCGTGCAGCTCTACGGCGGCTACTCCGCCGACTTCACGCGGCGCGACATCATCCTCTTCCCGACCTTCATCGAGGCCTCCGAGTCGGACGTCGTCACCTCGCGCGGCACCGTCAACGCCGAGGGGCTCGCGGCGCGCACGGTGATCTCCGGCTTCACCATCCGCGGGTACGACGTGAACTCGCGCCCGCTGCCCGGCACCCAGGCGAAGAACAGCTACGCGGTCTACGTGCGCGACTCGCCGGGCCTCGTCATCCAGAACAACCACATCGTCGGCGGGCGCGGCGGTGACGGCAGCCCGGCGCTCCCCGGCGTCGCGGGCGCCAACGGCAGCGCCGGCCAGAGCGGCCTCAACGCGCGCGAGTGCAACACCCCCGACTGCCTCGGCGAGACGCAGCTCGGCGGCCTGCCCGGCAACAACCAGGCGTGCCCCGCGGGCACGACCGGCAACCGCGGCGCGGGCTCGGATCTCCAGGTCGATCCGCAGCAGTACACGACCGGCGGCCTCAACGGCACCGGCGGCTCGAACGCCATCTACGCCCACAGCGACCCGTCGCAGAACGCGTTCTGCAAGTACGACTGCACCGTCCCGGGCGACGGGCTGGCGGGCGGCGCGGCGCAGAACGGCGGCGACGGCCTGGCGCTCGGCGCGGGCCTCGGCTGCGCGGCGGCGCGCGGGTCGATCGTCAACGGCGAGTGGGTGACGTCGGCCGGCACGCCCGGCACCGACGGCACGGCGGGGCGCGGCGGTGGAGGTGGCGGCGCCGGCGGCTGCGTGCGCAACCAGAACCCGCCCTCGTGCACCATCGGCCGGCTCGTCGGCGATCTCGGGGGCACCGGCGGCGGCGGCGGCGCGGGCGGGTGTGGCGGCGGGCGCGGCTCGGCGGCGGCGGGCGGCGGCGGCTCGTTCGCGATCTTCGTCGTGGGCAGCCCCCCGGCCATCGACGGCAACCTCATCGACTTCGGCTTCGGCGGCTTCGGCGGCAACGGCGGTGCGGGCGGCTACGGCGGCCTCGGCGGCCAGGGCGGGCGCGGCGGCCTCAACACCTCCGTCGCGTGGTGCGCGGGGCAGGGCGGCCCGGGCGGGCGCGGCGGCAACGGCGGCGCGGGCAGCGGCGGCGGCGGCGGCTGTGGCGGCAGCGTGTTCGGCATCGCGGGCCAGGGCATCGCCGGGCAGAACTACGCCTCGCGCAACCTGATCCCCGCGCCGCCGGTGTCGGGCGTGGGCGCGGGTGGCGTGGGCGGTGCGTCGCCAGCGGGCACGGGCTTCAAGGGCGGAGACGGCGCCGCGGGCGTGCTCCTCAGCGTGGAGAGCTTCTGACGTGAATACCTCGATCCGCTCCTGGCTCGTCTTCGCGCTCGCGGTGCTGGCCCTCGCCCCGGCGTGTGGCCGCACGCTCTTCGTCCCGCGAGAGGAGAAGTGCGTCTTCGACTCCGACTGCAGCGACGGCCTGCGCTGCGTGAATCAGGTGTGCACCACGCTGCAGATCGTCGACGCGGGCGTGCGCGGCAAGCGCTTCGGCGAGCCGTGTGACGCGGGCGCGGAGTGCGACTCCACGCTGTGCGTCGGCGGTCCGCTGGGCGCCTTCTGCACCGCGCCGTGTGGCGCCGACGCCGGCTGCCCCGGCGCGTGGGACTGCAAGCAGGTGCCCTTCGAGGGGAACGTGCGCGCCAGCGTGTGCACCGTGCCCCAGCCGCTGCTCTGCCAGGCGTGCGAGGGCGATCTCGACTGCGGCGCGTCGGGCGCCGACAGGTGCCTCGCGCTCGACGGCGGCTCGTTCTGCGGCCGCGACTGCACCTTCGACGGCTGCCCGGCGCTGTACTCCTGCCAGGCGTTCCCCGATGGGACGAAGCAGTGCGTGCCCGAGGGGCGCACCTGCGACTGCGTGCCCGAGACGGTCGGCCTCCAGAAGGCGTGCCGCGGCGAGCCCAACGCCTTCGGGCGCTGCCCCGGCAACCAGATCTGCCTCGCCGACGGCGGCTTCACGGCCTGCAACGCGCCGGCAGCCCAGCAGGAGACCTGCAACGGCGCCGACGACGACTGCAACTTCGCCATCGACGACTTCATGCCGCCGGAGTGCACGCGCGTGGTGGGCAACATCACCTGCCGCGGGCCGCAGGTGTGCTTCGCGTCGGCCGGCCTGGTGTGCACCGCCCGCACGCCGGCCGCGGAGGCCTGCAACTACGAGGACGACGACTGCGACGGGATGATCGACGAAGACTTCGGCGACGGCCGCGGGCGCTACGTGACGCCCCAGCACTGCGGCGCGTGCGGCCTCGACTGCTCGAAGATCATCGCCCATGCGGTCACCACCACCTGCGACACCAGCACCGACGCGCCGCGCTGCCGCGTCACGCAGTGCGCGCTGGGCTACTTTCCCTTCGAGGACGGCACGATGTGCCTCCAGCTGCCCGACACGCTCTGCTCGCCCTGTCAGGTCGACAGCGACTGCGTCGGGCCGGGCGCTCGCTGCCTCACCCTCGACGGCTCGCGCGTGTGCGGCCGCGACTGCAGCGCGGGCAGCGCGTACCCGCCGGGCTGCCCGGTCGGCTACTCGTGCCAGGCCTTCGCCGGCGGGCGCGATCAGTGCGCGCCGACGACCGGCACCTGCGCCTGCACCACCACCGCGCAGGGCACCACGCGCGCCTGCGCGCTCACCGCCGGCGGCATGACCTGCAACGGCTTCCGCACCTGCGGCCCCGGCCCCGCGTGGAGCGCCTGCGACGTCAACACCTTCAACCCGGAGATCTGCGACGGGCGGGACAACAACTGCGACACGCGCGTCGACGAGGGCTTCCTCAACCAGGCGACCGGCCGCTACGAGGCCGCGCAGCACTGCGGCTTCTGCAACAACGACTGCACGAAGTACTTCTCGCCCTCGCTGCAGCACACCACCGGGGTGTGCGATCTCGCGCCGGCGCGCCCGCGCTGCACCATGGGGCCGTGCCTCACCGAGGTCGTCGGCGGCACCACCTTCGAGTGGGTCAACGTCAACGGCGAGTCGGCCGACGGCTGCGAGTGCCGGCGCGTGCAGGGCAACCTCACCAACGATCTGCCCGATCGCCTCCCGTCGACGGGCGCCGGGCCCTCGTGGGTCGACGAGAACTGTGACGGCATCGACGGGGTGATCGCCGACGCGATCTTCGTCTCTGCGTCGGCCGCGCCGGGCGGCAACGGCACGCGCACCGCGCCGCTGCAGACCATCGCCGCCGGCGTCGCCGCGCAGCAGGCGCAGAGCCGCCGCTACGTGCTCGTCGCGCAGGGCCTCTACCGCGAGAACGTGCGGCTGTTCGACGGCGCGCAGATCTTCGGCGGCTACTCGGCCGACTTCCTCAAGCGCGATCCGCGGCTGTACACCACCACCTGGCAGGGCGTGGCGCCCACGGCGACGGCCATCGCCCCGGTGCACGCCGAGGCGCTCGGCGCCGGCGGCGCGGCGCGCGAGACGGTGGTCTCCGGCTTCTCCCTCGTGGGGTGGGACGCCACGCAGACCGCGGCCCCGGGCGCGGCGGGCGCGACCTCGATCGGCGTCTTCCTCCGCGACGTCGGGCCGCGCTTCGTGCTCCAGGGCAACGACGTCTTCGCGGGCCGCGGCGGTGCGGGCGGCCGCGGCGCGACCGGCAGCCAGGGCTTCGGCCGGCAGGTGAGCCCCGCGCTCAACGGCCAGCGCGGCCTCAACAGCAACTTCTTCCCCAACGGCACCTGCACGCCGGCGAACCACCTCAACGGCGGCGCGGCCGGCACCAACCCGAGCTGCGCCACCGCGAACGGCGAGCCGGGCGGCAACGTGATCTGCCCCGTGTACACGTTCGCCGGGAACCAGGGCCAACAGCAGATGTACGTCAACCCCGCGCCCACCAGCCGCAGCGGCGCGGGCGGCTTCGACTGGAGCTTCGACAACCTCTCCGAGTCGCGCTGCGGCCACGTGACGGAGTCGGGCTTCCCCACGGCGATCCAGCAGCACGACGGCGTCGACGGAAAGCCGGGCGCCGACGGCCTGGGCGGCGCGGGCGGGCCGGGCGCGACCGCGGGCGCACGCCTGGGCAGCTTCCAGCTCGGGCGGTGGGTGGCCTCGCCGACGATGGCCGCAGCCGGGGCGTCTGGCGGCACCGCGGAGGGGGGCGGCGGTGGTGGCGCGGGCGGCGGCGTCGCGCGCTTCACACCGGGCGGCTGTCAGGGCTGGGAGATCGGCGCCAGCGGCGGTGGTGCAGGCGCCGGCGGCTGTGGCGGCACTGGCGGCGCGGCGGGCGGGGCGGGCGGCGGCTCGTTCGCGATCCTGCTCAGCTCCACGGCGGCCAACGGCGCGCTCCCGACGATCCTCAACAACCGCATCCAGCGCAGCGCGGGCGGCGCCGGCGGCGACGGAGGCTTCGGCGGCGCGGGCGGGCTCGGCGGCGCGGGCGGCTTCGGCGGCACCGCGGCGCGCTGGAGCAGCTCCGTGGGCGGGAAGGGCGGCGAAGGCGGGAACGGTGGGCCGGGCGGCGGCGGTGGCGGTGGTGCGGGCGGTCCCTCGTTCGGCGTGTTGTCCTTCAACGTGCCGCTCTCCGCCTTCTCGTCGACCAACACGTTCCTCACCTCGGCGGGGCTGGACACCGGCGGTCCTCCGGGCGCGGGCGGGAGCTCTCCGGGTGCGGCCTCGAGCTCGGGCACGCCGGGCGTGCGCGGCGCGTCGGGCAACCTCCTCTCGCTCACGAGCTGCGCCAGCCCGTGCGCCGGGACCTGTGACGCGAACGGGGTCTGCATCCCCAACTGAGGCCTGCGTTCTCCGTGCTCCGCGATGTCGTCTTGATGGAGGCGGAGCCTTGCCGCGCGCTGCAGCGGTGCCAGCGATACCCGCGCGCCACAGGCGGTCGCGCGCGGCACGAAGGTGGGAGCCTCCTCTCGCTCAGGAGCGAACGGGGTCTGCATCCCGAACTGAGGCGGTCTGCGTTCTCCGTGCTCCGCGATGTCGTCTTGATGGAGGCCGAGTCTTGCGGCGCGCTGCAGCTGCGTCGGAGACACCCCACTGGCGGTCGCGCGCGGCACGAAGGTGGGAACCTCCTCTCGCTCACGAGCTGCGCCAGCGTGCGCCGGGACCTGTGACGCGAACGGGTCTGCTTCCCCAACTGAGGCGGGTCAGCGTCGTTCCCAGCTCGTCGCCTCCATCAAGGCGACATCGCGGAGCACGGAAAACCCGCGCGCTGCCTTGCGGCGCGCTGCAGCTGCGCCAGAGACACCTGTGCGCCACAGGCGGCCGTGCGCCGACAACGCTGACGCGGTGAAGCAGAACCACGCGAGGTTCTGTGACGAGCTGTTCGGGGTGGGCTTCGACTACGTCAGCTTCCTGCGCCTCGATGGCGAGCGGCCCACAGCGCCGCCCGGACGCAAAGGGCGGCCCAAGCGCCCGGGCCGACGCGGGGCGCGGCTGCACGACGTCGCCGCCGGGTGGCAGCGCGCCGAACAGCTCGGCCGCGACGGCTCTGCTCGTCGGGCTGTCTCGAGCCTCCGCGCCACTCGAGGCGCGAGCTGGTGCTCGATGGCGGCGGCGGTCTCCGTGCTCGTCGGGAAGTCGAGCTCACGCTGAAGGCGTTGGCGCGCGACGGCCTACGACGTGCGTGAGCTGAAGCCCGACCCGGTCTACGACACCTCGCACGGCGAGCCGGAGCTGTGAGGGGCGGTGAAAGACGGTCGGCAGCTCTTCGGTCGGGCGAGGAGCGCGGTCAGCACCGGCTCAGTTGATCTCCACCGGCGCGCAGGTCGACACGCCCGCGCCGACGATGCGCCGCCCGGTGCTCGGCAGCACGCTCGAGAGCGCGCCCGTCTGGCCATCGAGCTTCCAGACGCTGGTCGAGAGCTCCGTGTCGCGCTCGAGGAAGACGAAGAAGTCGCCGCCCCAGAAGGCGAAGGCCCAGGCGCGGGGGGTGCCCGCGAGCGTCGGCGCCTCGAACGTGGTGAGCGACGCGCCGTCGAGCTTCGAGAGCTGGGCGACCTTCGGCGGCGAGAGGTTGGGGAAGAAGGCCCACAGCTTCCCGTCGCCGGTGCCGGTGAGCTCCGGGGCGCCGCCGAGCGTCCCCAGCACCGAGACCGCGTGCGGTGGCGTGACGGACAGCGTCCCGAACTTCGTGGTGGTGAGGGTCGACGAGAGATCGCTGCCGGAGATGAAGAGCGTCTCGTCGTGACTGCCTGGCGCGTTGGCGACGAAGCCCATGCCGAACTTCGCGACGCCCAGCTGCGGACTGAACGCGGTCTTCACGCAGGTGAGCGGCGCCGAGCGGAGCGCGACGGTGAAGAGCTCGCCGCTGTCGTAGACGATCCACGCCGTCGCGTGGCGATCGACCGACATCGAGAAGGGCTCCGCCCCGGAGGCTGACGGGCAGCTGATGCGCCCCAGCTCGGTGAAGGCGTTGGAGACGCCGATCGCCTGCGGGTTGAAGGACGAGACGGTGCGGTCCTGATCGATGACGTAGACCAGCCTCGCCTCGGCTGCGCAGCCGTCGTCGCTGCCTCCGTCGGCGCTCGCGCTCACGCCCGCGTCCTCCGACACGCAGGCTCCTGCGCGGCAGGTCTGCGTCGAGGCGCAGGCCTCACAGCTCGCGCCGGCGGCGCCGCACGCGCTCACCACGTCGCCGGGCAGGCACGCGCCGTGCGCGTCACGACAGCCGGTGCACGGAGCCCCCCGCACGAGGACCTCCGGCGTGCCACACGAGAGGAGCAGGAAGATCAGCAGCCACGGGGCTCTCACGGTCGTCGTCTCACTTCCGGCCACTGCGCGACGCCTAGCACCCCCGCGCAGAAGCCCGGAAGTGGGTCACTCGCGCGACACCGCGGCGAACTGCTCGGGCTCGACAGGGCGGGCGCGGAAGCCCTCGACGCGCTCCCACTGCTCGACGGCGAGCACGTACGGCTGAATGCCGCTGCGCCCGAGCTCGACGAGCTTCCGCTTCACCTGGCCCGCGAGGATCGGATCGGCCGCGGCCTCGAGCATCAGATCGAGGAAGGCGCGGTGGAGCTGCGGCTTCTTGAACAGCGAGTGGATGGTGACCGACGCGTCGCCGTACTCGCACGCGTTGCGACGGCTCGCCTCGTCACCCGGCCACGACGCCCAGCCCGCCTTCTGGAGCTGCTCGCAGCGCACCCGCACCAGCTGCAGCGTCGGGCCCTGGCCGTACACGCGCTGGCGCACGAGCGCGTCCACGCGGCGATCGAAGGCCAGCCGCTCCTCGCGGTTGGAGAACGCCGCCCGCCCCGACGCCACGCCGTCCGCGTCCACCGTCGCCACCTGGTGCAGCTCACCGGTCGCCTCGGCGATCGCCGCGCGGGCGATCTCCGCGTCCGTCATCACGTCGTACGACGTGGCCGCCAGCGCCTGCTCGCGATCGATGTGCGCGCAGCCAACCAGCGAGAAGGACAGGAGAATTGATGTGAGGAGAGTCCGCATGGCAGGGACATGAACCCGGCAGGGGCGGGGGATGTGCAAAAGAACCTGCATCCACCGCGACAGCGATGCTCCACCCGCAGGGGAGGATGTCAGACCCCCTCCGTAGAGTGGCGCGCGGCAATGACGCCGAACGGGGAGAGGGCACATGGAACAGGGAGTGTTGGGGTTCGACGCGGAGCTCGCGCGGCTGGAGCAGGAGCTCGCGGAGGGGCGCACGCCGGGGCGGACGCGGATGCGCCTGGCGAAGGTTCGGCGCGATCGCGAGCGGGCGCTGCTGGGCCGGGTGGCGAAGGTGCTCGACGGGTACGAGCTCCGGGGCGACGCGCTGGTGCAGGCGATGGTGCGGCGCTGCCCGGCGCTCCTCGAGTGCGCTGACGACCCGCTGTGGCGAACGGTGGAGGCGCTCGAGTTCCGCGGCGAACCGCGCGGCTTCCTGCTCGGCGCCTTCCTCAACGCGATGCCCGCGCTGCGCTCGCTGGTGTGCACGGCGCTGCCGGAGGTCGCGGTGCCGCACGTCGAGACGTTGACCCTCTCGTGCTTCGGGCCGCGCCTGGGCGAGTGCTTCCCCGGCGTGCGCCGCCTGCACGTCAACCGCGTGGAGGACGCGCGCGCGTTCTGGGACTTCGTGCGCGCGCGCGGGCTCGAGCGGGTGCAGGTGGGCTCGTTGACCTGGGAGGGAGATCGCCTGCGCGCCGCCTCCTCATGGATCGACTCCGGGATGCTCGAGGTGGTGTGGCTGGGGCCGCAGGTCAGGCAGCTGGTGATCCCCGAGGATCACGTCTTCGGCGACGACAGCGGCTGGCGCCTCGGGCAGCTCTTCGCCCGCGTGCGCGCGATGGGCGGCGACGTGGTGCTCGAGGCCTCCGAGCGGACGCGGAGGTGGGACGGGTAGTCACTCCGCGCAGCCGAGCGAGGCGAGCGCGCGATCGACCTCGGCCTCGAAGCGACCGGCGGGGTACTCGCGGCGGTGCTGCGCCCAGTGGGCACACGCGGCCGCGGGGTCCTTGACCTGCCACGTGTAGATGGTGCCGAGCTCGAACGAGAGGCGCTCGCGGGTGTCGGGGGCGCCGCGGTTGAGCTCGCGCTCGAGCAGGCGCACCGCCTCGTCCCACGCGCCCTGTCGGCGGAGCTGGCTGAGCTGGGTGACGACGGCCTCGGCGTGCACGCGCTGGTCGAAGGCGCGCCAGTCGACGTCCTGGTTGCGCAGGCTCGGCGCGCGCCGCGGCGGCACGCGGACCGGCCCGAGCGGCACCAGCTCGTCTTCGCCGGCCTCGTCGGCGTCGGGCGGCGGCTCCAGCGCGACCGGCCACCGCAACACCTCGCCCGGCCGCAGCGCGTGGTGGCGCCCCGCTTCGTCGACGAAGTCGATGGCGCCCTCATGGAGCTCGACCTGTCCCATGCCCGCACCGCTCTCGGTCACCGTGAAGCGCGTGCCGTGCACCTCGATCGCCCCGGCCGACACCAGCACCCGCACCACGCCGGCCTCGGGCGCTCGCGGCGCCACCGCGAACTGCGCCTGCCCGGCCAGCACGCGAATGCCGCGGCTCTCGCGACGCACGCTGGCGCGCGTGACGGCCGTCACCGTGACGCCGCGCGGCGCATCGACGACCTGCGCGCCAGCGGAGAGCTCGATCGACGCTTCGTGCGCGATCTGCACGCGGTGCGCCGACTCGGGCGCGAGCTGAAAGCCACCCAGCACCTGCGGCGGCTGCGGCGCGAGCCACTGCACCAGCCCGAAGCCGACCAGCACGCTGGAGAGGACCACCACCGCCAGCACCAGCCGCGAGGTGCTCCGCCGTGGCGCGAAGAGCCGCGCGTCGAGCCGCACGCGCACCGCCCGCGGCAGGCCCGGGGCCAGGAGCCGCTCGTCGGCCTCCAGCAGGGCCGTCTTGAAGTCACGGGCCATGGTCGACCTCCCAGCCCGCGGCGCGAATGCGCGACCACGCGCGCGTGAGCAGCTTCGAGACGTACCCTTCCGAGAGGCGCAGCGTCCGGGCGATCTCCCGCTGGCTCAACCCGTCGAGGACGGCCATCGAGATGACCATCCGCTCCTTCGGCGGGAGCGCGTGCAGCGTGCGCAGCGCCGCCGCCGCGTCGTCCTTGCGCTCGAAGGCGTCGTCGGGCCGTTCCCCCTCGTCGTCGCGGAACGAGAGCAGGCGCGTGAGGCGCCCCAGCCAGCTCGCCTCGGAGCGCAGCCGAGAGAGCGCGGTGTTCGCCGTCACGCGGTACAGCCAGCCGCCGAGATCGTCGGTCTCGAGCCGCGCGAGGTGGCGGTGCAGCTGGAGGAAGACGTCGTGCGTGAGATCCTCCGCCCACGCCACCCGGCCGGCGCCGTAGCGCAGCGCCCAGGCGAACACGCGATCGCGATGCTCGCGGTAGAGCTCGTCGAACGCCGGCACGCGCTCGTCACTGAGCGGGACGCTCGTGCTGGCTGTGATGGGCTCCATCATGGTCCTCCACGCCCGGGCTCGGCGGAACTTTCCTTGCTTTCACTTCCTCCCGTGAGGTGGGTGCACGCTCCACCCACGCAAGTGTTGCGTGTGAGCGGGTCAAACGGCCGGAACTTCTGGCCACAGAATGAGAGAACTCCCATGGATGACACGATTCGTCGACTCGCGAAGGTGCTCGGGGCCACTGGTTTGGAGGGGTTGGGCGCTGACGCACGTTTTGCGGTCGACGGCGCTGATGGCTCGCGCCTGAAGGTGAACATCGAAGGCGGCCAGCAGCGGTTCATGTGCGTGTTGCAGGACGAGAAGGGCGTGACGAGAGCAGACCTCGACCTCGCGCCGGTGAAGAAGGTGACGGAGGACGCTGCGTTCCCCGGGCGCGTGACGCTCCACGTGGGGACGTTGCTGATTCACCTCGACACCAAGCCGACCCTGGCGGTCGAGGTGCTGACGGAGAAGTAGGTCAGCGCTCGAGGTGAAGCTGGGCGCCGACCGCGACGAGCTCGCGGCCCCAGAGGACCTCGGCGCCCAGCAGTTGTCTCCGCGCTGTGCCCAGCTCCGCGCTGAGGCGGGCTCCGAGCTTGAGCGGGCCCAGCGTGTGGAGCAGGCCAATTCCCAGTGAGCCGAAGGCGTCGAGGGCGGCGACGGCATCAGCGCCGAGGGGCAGGTGCAGCCGGAGCCCGCCGTGGAGCTCCGCGAGCACCGAGAACCCGGCGCCGAGCGGCGACAGCAGCCGCAGGCCTGCGCCGAGCGGAACCTCGAGCACCGTGAGGCGCGGTGCGGGCGCGACGGTGAGGCCCGCGACCATCATCGGCTGAAGGGTGCCGGTGCGCAGGAAGCCGACGAGCTCGAAGGTGGGATCGATCGCCGGCGGGCGCGCGATGACGCCGAGGCGGACCGCGGCGCCGACGCGGACGCGCTCCGTCGGCGGTGGCTCCGATGGCGGCACCGAGGGGCCCGGCGGCTCCTCGGGAGGTGGCGCGGGGCGTTCGGGCGGTGGTGGGGCCGGGCTCTCTGCGGCCTCGTGCGCCAGGACGCTCAGCCGCATCGCGAGCTCGAGCGCCAGCTCGTCGCGCCAGGCGTCACTCGAGGGGCGGAGCTCGCTCGAGGCGAGGAAGTCGCCGGCGCTGGCGGTGAGCCGCAGCGTGCCGTGGAGCTCCTCGACCAGGAGCTTCACCCGCGCGCCCGAGCGGAGCTCGAAGCCCTCCTCCGCGAGGCGCTGCTCGAGCACCTGCTGCACGCGCAGCCCGATCCGCGCCCGCGTGGCCTCGGAGAGATCGAGCTGCAGCGACACCGGCGTCGCCGACAGCAGGACGAGCAGGGCGGTGATCAAATGGGCCCACCAGGATTCGAACCTGGAACCAAGCGGTTATGAGCCGCCAGCTCTGACCGTTGAGCTATGAGCCCGGGCGCGTCGAACGACGAGCGGCGCGCACCCTAGCAGACACGCTCACCGTTGCTGCGCCCGAAGCTGCGCCTCGAGCTGCGCGCGGAGCTCCGGCGGGAGCTGCTCGAGCCCGGTGATGCCGCTCGGGTGCGGCGGAGGCAGCCGGCGGAACCGCTCGAGGCCCCGCTCGAGCGCCGCCTTGCGCCCGGCGTTCACCTCGTACACGTGCCCGTCGTCGCCCGCGCCGAAGACCGTCGGGCCCGTCTGCGCGAGCCGGAGCTTCTTCGCGCCCCCGGCCGCCAGCTCGAGCTCGACCTGCACCGCCGGCCTGGCCAGGCCCGCCTTCGCCTCGTCGAGCGTGGCCAGCTTGTCGCCGCGCAGCCCCTGGAGCTCCTGCACCAGCGTGCCCACCAGCGCGCCATCGAAGTCGAAGCCGTCGGGCAGCTTCTTCGGCTCGAGGAGCTTCCAGGCGTCGCCGTCCTTCGCGGCCACCACGCGCTCCTTGCCGGTGGACAGCGTCACCTTCTTCACCTGCGCGGCGTCGAAGTGCAGCGGGCGGAGATCGCGCACGCTCTCCACGCCCGCCGCGAGGCGATCGCCGATCCACGCGCCGAGGACGTAGGTCTGCGCGTCGCCGGTGACGCGCAGCGGGTAGTTCCCATCGCCGCGCTTGCCGTGCAGCACCAGCTCGACGCTCTTCGCCGCGTCTGCCGCCACCAGCTTCACCCGGGCGAGCTCCGGCTCGGTCGGGGCGGCGTCGAGGAAGTCGACCACCGACAGGGCGCCGAGCTGCGCGACGAGGTTCTTCGCCGCGTCCTGGTCGAGCGGGAAGCCGTCGGCGACGCCGCTGAGGCTCCACGCGCTGTCCTTGCGCTCCAGCGCGCCGCCCGGGAGCTCGACGCGCACGAGGTCCTCGGGCTTGAGCGAGACGAGATCCTTCTTGCGCCACAGGGCGAGCGTGCGCCGCACCTGGTAGCCGAGGCCGTCGCGCGTGACGAAGACGTCGTTCGACTTCGCGTCGCGCAGGTACTCCCCGCCGTTCTTCGCGGCCTTGCCCACCACCAGCTCGCGCACCGGGCCCTGCGCCGTCGAGGCGCTCACCTTCACGCCCTTCGCGTCGTCGAGCTCGTAGTCGGCGAGCTTCTCGGCGCGATCGGACACGAAGTCGGGAGCCTTGAGCTGCGCGAGCGTGCGCTGGAGCGACTTCACCGCCGCCTCGTCGGCCGCGAACTTCGGCCCGCCCGAGACGCTCACCACCCACCGGCCTCCGTCCTGCTCGAGGGTGGTGGCGCCCACCACGAGCTTCGTCAGGGCCTCGGGCTGCACCGCGCTCAGCGAGAGCCGATGCACGCCCACCGCGACCTGCTTCTCCCGCGTGGCGAACCAGGCGAGGGCCAGCACCACGAACGCCCCCACGACGATCAGGGTCGACTTCTTCATGTGCGTCTCTCCCAGGGCTCAGACGGTCACGGTCGCGCGCCGCGCCTCGCGCACGCGCCACCGCACGAGCCCGAACAGCGCCAGGGCGATCGGCAGCCCCAGCGCGTTGCCGAACTTCACCGAGTTGCGCACGGCGTCGCCGAGCTCGGGCTTGAGCGTCGCCATCGCCACGCCGCGGGTGCGCATCGCCAGCAGCGCCGGGTCGAGCATCATCCAGTCCGCGACGTTGAGCAGCAGCGCCTGGTTGCCGCGGTTCTGCCCGATGAACTCGTCCTGAATGAGGGCCGAGGTGCCCACCACGATCAGCCGCGCCTCGCCCCTGCTCTCGGCCAGCAGCGGGGTCGCCCCGCCCGGCGCCGACTGCGAGGCCTCGCTGGCGAAGTGGCTCTTCAGCTTGCCGCTGACCTGCACCATGAGCGGGTAGGGCCCGCCGAAGGTGGGCGACTCGCTGCGCCAGTCGCGGCGCGGGTCGACGTTGGGCGGCTTGGGCTCGAGCCAGCTCTTGTTCGACGAGCGCGCGAGCACCACCGTCTGCAGGCCGTCCTGCGGGGTGACGGTGAGGGCGTTGGCGAAGGGGAAGATCACCTCGCCCAGGCCCTGGCTCACCGCGCTGTCACCCTCGAGGTGCCGCACCACGGGGAGGAACGGGTAGGGCACCGGCATCTGGACGATCATGAAGCCGCGGCGCTCGCTGACGTTCATGCTCGCCGAGGTGACGTCGGCCACGAGCTGATCGCCCACCGTGATGCCCCACGTCGAGAGCAGCGGCCCGAGCCCGTGCTGCGCCTCCGTCGGGTTGAACTCGCGGAGGTCGACCTGCAGCGAGTCGAGGAAGAGCGCCACCGACTTCCCTTCCATGAGGAACTGATCGATCGCCTTCACCTCGGCCGGCGAGAGCGCGGTCTTCGGGCCGATCACCATCAGCGCGTCGAGCGACGCGTCGAAGCGGTCCTTGCCGCCGAGCTCCACCGGGCGCACCTCGTAGGTCTGCGAGAGCGTGGTCTGGAGGAAGCGCAGCTTCTCGTTGAGCCCCGGCTCGCCGTGCCCCTGCACGATGCCCAGCACCGGCTGCTTCTCGCGCGTCAGCTTGCGGATGAGCGAGGTGAGGTCGTACTCGAGCCCCTCGAGCCGCTGCACCACGGGGATCACCTCCTGCTTCTCGCGGTGCTTGATGACGAGGCCCATGTACGCGCGCTTCGTCTGCTGCTGATCGTCCTCGATGACGCGGATCTCCACCGGCTGCACGCCGGCCGCAGTGAGCTCGCGCTCGACCGAGGTGGGCTCGCGGAAGCGGCGGCCGAAGATGTCCTGCTTCACCTCGCGCTTCGCTTCCTTGTCGGCCTCGGTCTCCTGCGCGGCGGGGTCGATGAACTCGAACGACAGCCGGCCCTTCGAGGCGGCGCGGAACTCCTCGAGGAGATCGCGCACGTAGCGCGCATTGCTCGAGTACGGCGCGGGCAGCTCGTTGGTGAAGTAGGCGGTGACCGTCACCGGCTCCTCGAGCGAGGCCATGGTGTCGCGCGTGGCCTTCGCCAGCGTGTACGCGCCGTCGCGCGTGACGTCGACGCGGCCGAAGAGGCGCAGGCCGAGCAGGTTGACGAGCACCAGGCAGCCGACCAGCGCGGCGAGGAAGACGCCGTGTTGCAGTTTCATGGTGGGGAGCTCCCGTTACTGGCGCGCCGCCGACAGCGTGCGCGTGGTCAGGGTGAGGCCCAGCACCGTCAGCGACGCGTAGAAGACGAGATCTCGCGTGTCGATGACGCCGCGGGCGATGTTGTCGAAGTGGTAGTCGACCGAGAGGAACTCGAGCGCCTGGCCCAGCGACTCCGGCAGCAGCACCGCGAACTTGTCGATGAAGGCGAAGGCGAAGCAGAGCACCAGCCCGATGATGAAGCCGACGATCTGGTTCTTCGACATCGCGCTGCCCCACAGCCCCAGGCCGATGAAGCTCGACGCGAGGAGCAGCAGCCCGAGGTAGCCGGTGAACACCGGGCCCCAGTCGAAGGCCGCGCCGGGGCCGGTGAGGGCCGCCACCGAGAGCGCGTACGGCGCGGTCCACGCGAGGCCCACCGCCACCATGCCCATCGCCGCGAGGAACTTCCCGGCGACGATCTGCCAGTCGTCCATGGGCAGGGTCAGCAGCAGCTCCAGCGTGCCGCTCTTCCGCTCCTCGGCGAGCGCGCGCATGGTGATCGCCGGCACCAGCACCACGAAGAGCACCGGCACCACCCCGAAGAAGCCGCGGAGGTTGGCCTGCCCGGCGAGGAACAGCGTCGAGAAGTACAGCCAGCCCGCGAGCAGCAGGAAGCCGCCGAGCACGATGTAGGCGATGGGCGAGGCGAAGAAGGTGCGGAACTCGCGCTTCGCGACGGCGAGGGTGGTCTCCATGTCAGGCGGCCCTCCGCGCCGACTCGGCGCCCGTGAGCTTGCGGAAGGTGTCCTCGAGGCTGACCTGCGTGCGCCGCAGCTCGAGCACCACCAGCTCGTGCTTCACCACCGCGTCGAACAGCGCCCGCCGCGGATCCTCCGCGCCGAAGCGCACCTTGAAGCCCACCGTGCCCAGGCCGTCGCCGTCGGCGCGCTCGATGCCGGTGACGCCCGGCACCGCGCGGAGCACCGTCTCGGCGTTCTCCGGCAGCAGCGGCCCGGTGCGGCTGCCCAGCACCACGTGCAGCGCGCCCTCGCCGCCGCCCGAGGTGAGGTGCTCCGGCGAGTCGTCGGCCACCAGCCGCCCGCCGTTGATGATCAGCACCCGCGAGCAGGTGCTCTGCACCTCCGACAGCACGTGCGTCGAGAGGATCACCGTCTTCTCCTGCCCCAGCTCGCGGATCAGCTGGCGGATCTCGACGATCTGGTTCGGGTCGAGGCCGGTGGTCGGCTCGTCGAGGATCAGCAGCGCCGGATCGTGGAGGATCGCCTGCGCCAGCCCCACGCGCTGCCGGTAGCCCTTCGAGAGCTGCCCGATGTCTTTCGAGATCACCCCGCCCAGGCCGCAGCGCTCGACGGCGGTCCTGATGCGCGCGCTCCGCTGCGACTTCTCGACGCCCCGCGCCTCGGCCACGAAGCGCAGGAAGTCGACCACCATCATCTCCTCGTAGAGCGGGTTGTTCTCGGGGAGGTAGCCGATGAGCCGCCGCGCCTGCACCGGCTCGGCGACCACGTCGACGTCACCCACGAAGGCGCGCCCCGACGTGGGGTTCAGCGCCCCCGCGAGAATGCGCATGGTGGTCGACTTGCCGGCGCCATTCGGCCCCAGGAAGCCCACCACCTGCCCACGGGGCACCTCAAAGGAGAGGCTCTTGAGCGCTTCGGTCGTGCCGTAGCGCTTGCTCAGCCCCTCGATTCGAATCATCGAGTTCGGCATGGGGAGTCTCAGGCTCGAGAGATTTTCGCGGCGCCTCAGGTAAAGCAGGTCGCGGGCCTGTCAAGGCTGGGCCCGGTCGATTTATTCCTGCGAGGCAACTCCGCGTCAGCGCGGGGATTTTCGCGACACGACGCGCCGGCCCGAGAAGACCACTCCTTCAGCCGTGAGCCGCGCGCGCTGCTCGTCGGCGATCTGCGGGGCCACCGTGCCGTCGCTGCGCAGCACCCGCCACCAGGGCACGTCGTCGAGCGCGTGGAGCGCCCGCACCACCGCCCGCGCCGCGCCCGGCTTGCCGGCCATGAGCGCCACCCGCGCGTAGCTCGCCGTCTCCCCCCGGGGGATCGCCCGCACCGCGCGCCGCACCGCCTTCAACCACGGCGTCAACTCCGGCTGCGCGCGCGTCTTGCCCATGCCGGCTCCATCGCACGTCGTGAAGCAACGATGAAGCGCGCGTGAGCCCGCCGTGGAGCGGCCGTCCGCGCCCCGTCGTCTCCTCCCCGCAGCTCACCCTGGAGGTCTCATGCACCGCACGCTCGTCGTCCTGTCGCTGCTCGTCACCGGCTGTGCCCTCAAGCACCCCGAGCTGGCGCCGCTGCAGCTCGCCACCGTCGCCGCGCCGCCGCCGCTCGAGGAGGATCACTTCGCGCGCGATCGTCTCGGCCTCGGCGAGCCCGAGCTCCGCCAGATTCTCGCGGCGCCGGTGTTCCTCGAGGAGCGCGCCCGCATCGGCGTGCTGCCGGTGCGCACCGGCTATGCCCCCGACGAAGAGGTGCCCGTCGAGAGCGCGCCCGCCACGCTCGCCGACACCCTCGAGGGCAGCGGCCTCTTCGAGCTCGCCTCGGAGATCTCCACCGAGTGGCCGACCGCGAGCGGCACCGCCGGGCTGCGCGAGCTCGCCGCCCGCTACCGCACCGAGTACGTGCTGCTGTACCGCCACCGCTTCGCCGACGCGACGCGCCCCAACGGCTTCGCGGTCGGCTTCCTCACGCTGATCGGCGCGCTCTTCCTGCCCGGCACCACGCTCGAGACGCGCGGCGTGCTCGAGGCGACGCTCTTCGACGTGAAGACCGGCACCATCCTCTTCACCGTGCACGAGCGCGTCGCCGAGGAGGCGATGGTGGCTCCACCCGCAGCGGAAGTCCGCCTCCAGCGGATGCACCGCGCCCTCGTGCAGACGGCCGCGAAACGACTGGCCGATCAGGTCGTCCTGCGCTGCCAACGGCTCGTCGCGTCACGGCCCGCAGCTTCTGCGGTGTCGAACGACGCGACCTCCAGTCGTTGAGCCCCGTTCCGCGGGGCATGTGCGCTGCAATCCCGGCCAGCATGCGCACCCTCATCCTGCTGGCAGTGTTCGCTGCCCCGGCATTCGCGCAGGGCAGCATCTTCCCCGACGAAGCGACGAAGAAGGCGGCGCGGCTGCTCGAGCCGGGCAGCGTCTCCGAAGAGAACCGCGCCTTCCTCCGCACGAAGATGAAGGATCACAGCAAGGAGATGAAGGAGCTCTCGGTCGCCGTGGCCACCGTGAAGCTCAGCGACGCGCAGCGCCTCGCGCAGGCGATGGCCAACGAGCCGCGGCTCGATCGCTCGAGCGGCGCGGCCACGAAGCTGCCGGCGCGCTTCTTCGAGCTCCAGGAGCTGCTGCGCAAGACGTCGCAGGAGCTCGCCGATGCCGCGAAGGCGAACGACCTCGCGGCGACGAGCACGAAGTACCATCAGGTCGTCGAGCTCTGCGTCTCCTGCCACGGGAGCTTCAAGGCGCAGGTGCAGGCCGCGCCGACGAAGAAGTAGCGCCCGAAACGACGACGCCCCCTCCATCGCTGGAGAGGGCGTCGGCACGTCAGCACCGCGCGAGGCTCACTGGCCTTCGACGAAGCTGCGCAGCCGCTTGCTGCGCGACGGGTGGCGGAGCTTGCGCAGCGCCTTCGCCTCGATCTGGCGGATGCGCTCACGCGTGACCTCGAAGTCCTGGCCGACTTCCTCGAGGGTGTGATCGCTCTTCTCGCCGATGCCGAAGCGCATGCGGAGCACCTTCTCTTCGCGCGGCGTCAGCGTGGCGAGCACCTTGCGGGTCTGCTCCGCGAGGTTCATGTTGATGACCGCCTCGTCGGGCTTCACGTGCGCCTTGTCTTCGATGAAGTCGCCGAGGTGCGAGTCTTCTTCCTCGCCGATCGGGGTCTCGAGCGAGATGGGCTCCTTGGCGATCTTGAGGACCTTGCGGACCTTGTCGAGCGGCAGCTCCATCTTCTCGGCGATCTCTTCCGGCGTCGGCTCGCGGCCGATCTCCTGCACCAGGTAGCGGCTGGTGCGGATGAGCTTGTTGATCGTCTCGATCATGTGCACCGGGATGCGGATGGTGCGCGCCTGATCGGCGATCGCGCGGGTGATGGCCTGGCGGATCCACCACGTGGCGTAGGTCGAGAACTTGTAGCCGCGCTTGTACTCGAACTTGTCGACGGCCTTCATGAGGCCGATGTTCCCTTCCTGGATCAGGTCGAGGAACTGCAGGCCGCGGTTGGTGTACTTCTTGGCGATCGACACCACGAGGCGGAGGTTGGCCTCGACCAGCTCGCTCTTGGCCCGCTCCGCGCGGCGCTCGCCGACGCGAATGGCCTCGTACTTCACGCGGAGGAGATCGATCTCCATGCCCGCGTCCTCTTCGACCTTTTTGATGCGGCGCAGGGCGGTGCGCACGTCACGGTCGAGCGACTCCATGTGCTCTTCGGTGATGTTGAGCCGCTTCTGGAGCCGCTTCGCCGCGGGCGGGTTGCCCACCGCTTCCTTCAGGCCGACCTTCAGATCGTTGAGCGGGATGCCGTACTGGCGCTCGAGATCGCGGAGCTCGTCTTCGGCGCGATCGACGGTGTCGATCATGCCCTTCACGTGCTGGACGATGCGGTCGACGGCCTTCTTGGAAAGGCGCATCTCCTCGACCTGCTCCATCATCTTCTCGCGGAGGTCCTTCTCCTCCTGCTTGAGCTCCTTCTTCTTGACGTCAGAGAGCTTCTTGTGGCCGCCGAGGTCTTCGGTGATGTCCTCGACGTCCTTGTAGAGCTTCTTGAGCTTGTCGAGCTGCTTGCAGAGGTTCTCGATGCGGTTGAGCTCGGCCGCGTTGAGCTGGATCTCCTTGGCGCCTTCGCCGTCGGCCTCGGCCTCGGGCTCGAACTCCGACTCCTCTTCCTCCTCGCGCTGCGGCTCCTCGGGGGCGTCCTTGAAGACCTCGCGCACGCGGAGCTTGCCCGTCTTGAGGCGGGGCCCGATGTCGAGCATCTCGTTGACGGCCACCTTGCAGTCGAGCAGGGCGCGCATCACGTCCTTCTCGCCGTCTTCGATGCGCTTGGCGATCTCGACCTCGCCCTCGCGGGTGAGCAGCGAGACCGAGCCCATCTTGCGCAGGTAGAGGCGCACCGGGTCGTTCGACTTGGTGCCCGGGTCTTCCTTCGCGGGCGCCGCGGCGCCGGGGGCGGCCACCACCGCCGGCTTGTCCTCGTCCTCCTCCTCCTCTTCCTCCTCCTCCGCGCCGTCTTCCTCGGCGGCCACGGTCGGCTTGACCTCGACCTGGCCCTCGGAGTTCTTCTGCGCGTCGACGACCTCGATGTCGTTGTCGCCGAACATCGACATCACGTCGTCGATCTGCTCGGTCGAGACCGCGTCACCACCGGGCAGCGCGTCGTTCACCTCGTCGAAGGTGACGAAGCCCTTCTGCTTGCCCGCGGCGAGGAGATCCTGGACCTCCTTGCGCTCGCTGAGCGGCTCTTCCTGGTCGGCTTCCTTCTGCGCGTCGGCGTCGACCTCGGCGCCGCCCATCATCTCGATGGCGGCCTCCTCGACCTCGTCGTCTTCGACCTCGGTCGCACCGCGGCCCGCGCGCTTCTTGAGCTTCTCCTTCGCCAGCGCGGTCGCGTCAGCGGCCTGCGCTGCGGCTGCGGCGCTCGCCGCCTTCGCGTCCTTCACGCGCTTCTTTTCCTTCTCCTTCGCCTTGTCCTCGATCTTCTTCTTCTTCTCGAGGTCCTTCTTGGCCTTTGGAGAGGGGATGATCTGCTTCGTCGCCATGCGAGGTGGTCTCCAAACGGAAACGCGGGGAAATACGGGAATCGGCCGCCCTTAGCCCAGAAGCCGGTCGTCTATCAATCAACGCCTGCCACTTCACTTTTGTGACTTCAACTTCTGTTTCAGGAGCATCAGGGCGCCCTGCTCGGTCAGGAGATCTCTCGACTCCTGGGTCAACTCAGACGTTCCTCCCGGTGTGTTGGCGATCGCCCGGGCGATCACCTGGAGGCGGTCTTCCACCACCCTCAACTTGAGGCGCGCCGACACCGCCTCGAAGCCCTTGCGGAGCGCCTCTTCGTCTGCCGGGAGCAGATCTCTGGCTTTCGTCAGCGAAGCCTTCATCACCTCAGACGCCTCGTAGAGCGTGTCCTCCGCACTGCCACCGTGCTGAAGCGTCGCCACAAGTGCCCGTAACCCGAGGTGTTTCAGCTCGAAGGCGACCTTGTGGCCCTGGGCGTCGACGTCGAGGAGCTTGCGATCTTTGAGCACCGCGGCCACCCAGGTCGCTTCGTTCTGGTCGGGCGGCGGCTCATTCGACTTCGGCTTGGCCACCGGGCGAACGGGGGGCGGGGCTTTGCTCTTGAGGGCAGTCTCGAGCTCCGCGGCGGGGAGGCCGAAGTGCTTGGACATGGCGCCGAAGAGGGCGCTGCGGGTGAGGCCCACCGGCACCTGGGCGGCGATCGGCCGGAACCGGTCGAGGGCGGCCATCTTGTCCTCGAAGGACGCCTGGAGCCCGCCCGGCAGGAGGGTGAGGAAGAGGTGGGCCGACAGGGGCTTCGCCTCCTGGATCAGCTTCTGGACGCCTTCGGTCCCCACCTTGCGGGCGAAGGTGTCGGGGTCCTCGCCCTCGGGGAGCACCGCCACGCGGCAGTTGACGCCCCCGGCCAGGAGCGCGCCGGCGAGCCGCTCGACCGCCTTGCGCCCGGCCTCGTCGCCGTCGAGCAGGAGCACCAGCTCCTTCGCCTCGAGCCGGTGGAGGAGGTTGAGGTGCCCCGGGGTGAGCGCGGTGGAGCAGAGCGCCACGGCGTTCTTCACGCCCGCCTGGTGGAGCCCGATGGCGTCGAAGTAGCCCTCGCAGAGCACCGCCGACTTCTTCTTGCGGATCTCGTCGCGCGCCTGGTCGGTCGCGTAGAGGATCTCCGACTTGTTGTAGAGCCGGTTCTCGCGCGAGTTGAGGTACTTGGGCCCGTCGTCGCCCTCGAGCAGGCGGCCGCCGAAGGCGATGGTGCGGCCCTCCGGCGAGCGGATGGGGATGATCACCCGCCCGCGGAACATGTCGTAGTAGCCGTCGCTCTTCTGCCGCGGCGCCACCAGGCCCGCCTTCTCGCCGAAGGCCAGCAGCCCGCGCTCGCGCAGCCGATCGGCCAGCTCGGTCCACGCGAAGGGCGACCAGCCCAGCCCGAACGCGCGGATCAGATCGTCCGTGAGGCCGCGCGAGTGGAGGTAGTCGCGCGCGTGCCGCCCCACCGTGGGATCCCACAGCTTCTCGACGAAGTGCTGCGCGGCGAAGTCGGTGGCGTCCTTCACCTGCTGCTTCTCGCGCATCGCCGGGTCGACCGCGGCCTCGAGGTCGATGCCCAGCTCCTTGGCGAGGTCGCGCACCGTGTCGACGAAGGTCTTGCCCAGCAGCCGCTGCACGAAGCTGATCGCGTCGCCGCCCGCCTGACAGCCGAAGCACTTGAAGCGCTTCTCGTCGGGCCACACGTAGAACGACGGCGACTTCTCGCCGTGGAACGGGCACAGCCCCTTGTAGCTGCGCCCCGACTTCTTCAGCTCGACCCCATGGCGCTGCACGAGCGCGATCATGTCGACGCGCTCACGCACCTCCTGGATCTTCGAGTCGGGGAGCAGCATTCAGGGGTTGATCAGTAACCAGCTCAGCCGAGCTTGCTGAGCTGCGCCTTCACCTCGTCGCTGATCGCCTTGCCTTCGGCCTGACCCTTCAGCCGGGGCGTGACGATCTTCATCACCGCGCCGAGATCCTTCACCGACTTCGCGCCCGCCTCGGCGATGGCCTTCGCCACCTCGGCGGTGAGCTGCTCGGCGGTGAGCTGCGCGGGCAGGTACCCCTGGAGGATCACGATCTCCTTCTCTTCCTTCGCGGCGAGATCGGCGCGGTTGGCGGCGGTGTACTCGGCCACGGCGTCGCGGCGCTTCTTCACCTCGCTGGTGAGCACCGAGAGGATGCCGGCGTCGTCGAGCACCTTCGCCGCGCCCTCGACTTCCTTGTACTTGATGGCGCTCTTGATCGCGCGGATGGTGGTCAGCTTCACCTCGTCCTTCGCGCGCATCGCGTCCTTCAGATCAGCGTCGAGTCGCTCCCGCAGCGTGGCCATGACTTGCGTCCTTTCGTGGTGCTCCTAAACGACAAACGGAGGTTGGCGCGGTGAAGTCGCCAACCTCCGGAGGCTCCTGACCGGGGGTGCCGGCCTCAGAGATTCAGTACGAACGGCGGTTCTTCTTCACAGCGCGCTTCTTCGCCGCGATGGCCTTCTTCTTCCTCTTCACGGAAGGCTTCTCGTAGTGCTCGCGCTTGCGGATCTCGGAAAGGATGCCGGCCTTCTCGGTCGCCTTCTTGAAACGCTTGAGGGCGCCCTCGATCGACTCGCCTTCCTTGAGCTTGATGGTGGTCATGTGTCACCTCCTTCCGAGACGAACTGCAGATTCCTGAAACAGGGCGACGCGTGTGGCACAGGGCACCGGGCCCACGCAAGGAATCATCGCGCGACGACGCGGAAGACGGTGCTCCCCAGGCGCACCCGCATGCCCTCGGTCACCCGCCGCTCGCCCCCCGTGGTGAGCGCGAGGAAGGTGCCGACGCGCGCCGATCGGTCGATGACCTCGAGCTGCTGACCCGCCGGCCGCAGCTCGGCGTGGAGCGAGGTCATCGCGTCGTCCTCGGGGAAGCGGAGCGTCGCGCTCTCCCGGCCGATGGTGACCGTCCCCCGGAGCACCCAGGTGCGGCCGGGGCGCGCGCCGACCAGCACGTGCTCCAGCCGCCACGAGGCCGCGGGGCGGGGCGCGCCGTAGGGCCACGGCTGCTCGACGCTGCCCGCCTCGACCGGCCCGAGGTAGCGGAATCGCTGGAGCCCCACCGAGAACGAGTCGCCCGCCGAGAGCCGGGTGGGGCCGTCGAGCGACAGCCACGTGCCCGAGGCGCTCCCGCCGTCGGAGATCCACAGCTCGCCGCCGCGCTGGAAGAACGAGGCGTGGCCCGCCGACATGAAGGGGTCGTTCTCGACGTCGAGCACGCCCAGCCCGCGGCCGATCACCATCGGGCGCTTGCTCATCGGGAGGCTCACCCCCGCGTGCGGGCCGGTGAGCACCTCGAGCGACCACGCCTTGCCCTGGGCCGTGGGCGCGGTCGGGCGGGGCGGCGCCGACGGCGCGGGCTCGGCAGGCGGCGGAGGCGGCTCGAGCGCCGGCTGGCGGTCGGTCTGCGCCGCGGAGGGGCGGGGCGTCGTCTCTTCGGCGGCCAGCCCGCTGACGAGCGCGGAAGGGGTCGAGGTGAAGGGCCCCGGCACCTCGGTGAGCGTGCGCCGGGTCAGGCCGGGCGGCACCGCGCGGTCGAGCGCCGGCAGCGGCTCGAGGGGGGTCGCTTCGGTGATCCGCACCGGGTTGCGGGGGATCACCGGCTGCGTCTCGGGGGGAATCGGCTGCGGCATCGGCTCGCCGGGGCTGGTGGTGGCCCCGGTCGACCGCATCGCCTGGCGCGCCCGCGTGTGCGTCGGGTCGAGCCGCAGCACCTGCTGGAGCAGGGCCTCCGCGCCCACACGATCCCCCTGCACCATCAACCAGATGGCGGCTTCGACCATTTGATCGATCGAGCGGGTCCCCGTCACGCGAGGGGCGCTTACTACGTCCCCGACCGTCAGTGCGCTTCGAACGCCTCGCCCCACCGCCGGAGCTGCTCCTCGGGCGTCAGCGGCAGCGACGGCGGCGCCTCGCTCTTCGGCAGCGCGCGCGTGCGGCGCGAGCGGGTGAACGGCGGGTGATCGTACCCGTTGCCGTCGGCGTCGATCAGCACCGGGTTGGTGAAGGCGAAGGGCGCGTTGGCGTTGCCCGTGCCCGGGTAGGGGTACAGCACCGGCGCCAGCGAGCGTGAGCCGTAGACCATCGCCACCAGCCAGTTGTCGGTGGTGGGCGCGGGGAGCCGGAACTGCACCTGCTTGCGGTAGCGGAAGAACTGCGTCGCGCCGTCGGTGGTGACCAGCTCGCGATCTCCAGCGGTGAGGCTCACCGCCTGCGACGCGGCGATGCCCGACGCCGGCCAGTTGGAGTTGGTGACGCCGTTGCACGACACGCGCGTGGTGCGCGCCTGCGGGCTCATCGGGTCGAGGGGGCACGTGCCGTCGTCGCCCGGGGTGTGGAGGTAGAGCTCGACCTTCGTCACGTCGAGGTACGTCGGCACCTGCACCTCGACCGTCACCCCGAGCTCGCGCGGGTCGGGGCCCACCACGCCGCCGATGCCCACCGGCGCCGTCACCTGCGCGCCGCT
>JBMORD010000251.1:0-9801 GCA_049322495.1 Myxococcota bacterium
ACACCGTGCTCTTCGTTCGCTCGACGTGTGGCGCGTCGAATGACCTCGCGTGCAACGACGACACGCCTGGCATCAACTCCTCGAGCCGCGTCAGCCTCTCGCTCCAGCCGGGCACGTACTTCGTCTTCGTGAAGGCGTTCTCCGCGGCCTCGGGCGGCAGCTACACGCTCAGCGCGAGCACCACGCCGAACGTCAGCTGCTCCGCGCCGACCGTGCTCCAGCCGTCGGTCCCGCTCACGCAGGACAGCGCCAGCGGCGTCACGCCGAGCAGCCGCTGTGCGACCGCGTCGGGTGGCCAGCTCTTCTACCGGCTCGACGTGCCGCCGATGCAGCGCGCCGAGGTGACCGTCACCGGCGACGGCAACGCGAGCCTCACCACGCGGCTCCTCAGCACGTGCACGTCCTCCACCTGCCTGGCGACGAACCAGGGGAGCGGCGCGCAGTCGCTGTCGTTCACCAACTCCACGATGACGACGCAGTCGATCATCGTCTCGGTTGCGGCGACGGTCGCGGGCGCCAACTCGACCTTCACCATCGTCGCGAACCTCTCGCAACCGGGGCTCCCGCCGTACGCGCTCACGCCGATCATCGCGAACTGCGACAACCTCTCGCTCGAGCCCGACGTCCTCGGTCCGAACACCAACCCGCGCATCGGCGACGACGTCACCACCCCGGCGATCGCGCTGCCGTTCCCCTTCGCGTACTTCCGCGCGCCGGTCTCCCACTGGTCGGCGGCGACCAACGGCTTCGCGCAGCTCCACGCGAGCGCGAACTCACCGACCAGCAACGCGTTCCAGGGCGCCGCGATGCCCAACGCGAACCCGCCGAACGCCGTGGTCGCCCCGCTGTGGACCGACCTCGCCCCGGCGGGACCGCAGACGCACCTCCGCGTCCTCACCACCGGCCTGCCCCCCGCGCGCACCTTCGTCATCGAGTGGATGGAGTTCGCGTTCCTCGGCGGAGGCATCGGCCCCGAGCGCCTGCGCTTCCAGATCAAGCTGCTCGAGACGACCAACGTGATCGAGTTCCACTACTGCTCGATGCAGCTCAACAACGGAGACCCCAACCGTCTCACGGGCTCGACCTCCACCGTCGGCGTCGAGAACGCCAGCGGCACGGACGCGGTGCAGCACTCGTTCCGCACCCCGAACACCATCGCCGCCGGCGCAGGCCTGCGCTTCACGCCTCAGTGAGCGGGCGCAGGGCTTGCTCCGTGACGCAGAATGCCCACCGCGTCGTGGTTGTTCGCCCGCAGGATGCGTCCGAAGCGCCACGCCGAAGTCTCTGCCCCGTCGCCCGCTCCTGACGGCTACAGTCCCCGACCTCCCATGAGTTCCTGGCGGAGCCGCCTGTGGCGCTGGACCAAACGTCTGCTGGTGCTGGCCGTCGTCGGCGTCGTGCTGGCGCTGGCGGTCGGTGTCGGCGCCTACTTCCACTTCTCGCGCGACCTCCCGAGCGTCGACGAGCTGCGCACCTGGCGCCCGCCCCAGGTCACCAAGGTCACCTGTCGGGACGGCTCGGTGTGCGCCGAGTTCTACCTCCAGCGCCGCACCTGGGTGGACATCACCACGCTCCCGCGCCACGTGCGCGACAGCTTCCTCGCCGCGGAAGACGCGGACTTCTACCAGCACCAGGGACTCGACTACCTCGGCATCATCCGCAGCGCGGTGAAGAACCTGCGTCCCGGCGGCATGAAGTCGGGCGCGTCGACCATCTCGCAGCAGACCTGCCGCGCGCTGCTCCTCTCCCAGGAGCGCACGCTGTCGCGGAAGATCCGCGAGTGGATCCTCACGCCGCGCATGGAGGAGGCGCTGACGAAGGACGAGATCCTCAACCTCTACGTCAACACCATCTACTTCGGGCACAACCGCTACGGCGTCGAGGAGGCCGCGCTCTTCTACTTCGGCAAGCACGCGAAGGAGCTCTCGCTCGGCGAGGCGGCGGTCCTCGCGGGCACGGTCCAGCTGCCGCATCGCATCAACCCCGTCACCAACATCGTGAAGGCCAAGAAGCGCCAGCGCTACGTGCTGACGCAGCTCGCGCGTCACGGCTTCGTGCCGGCAGAGCGCGCCGACGCCGAGCTCGAGAAGCCCATCGTGCTCGGGCCGCGCCCCCCGACGCCGGTCGGCGCGTCGTACGCCGAGGAGGTGCGCAAGGCGCTCGTCGCGCGCTACGGCGACAAGGCGGTGCTCGAGGGCGGCCTGCGGGTGCAGATCGCGATGGACCCGAAGCTCCAGGCAGCCGCCGAGGCCTCGGTGCGCGCCGGGCTCGAGGCCGTCGATCGCCGCCAGGGCTACCGCGGCCCCGTGGGGGAAGTGGCGCCCGAGCGGTTCCAGGCGCTCCGGCCGCTCCTCGAGACGCGCCTCGCGGAGGCCGGCAAACGTCGGCCCGATGAGCGCTTCGTCGCCGACCTCACCGTGCTCCGCGATCTCGAGCCGCCCGCGCTCGAGGAAGGCGCCGATCCGCTCGCCGATCCCGACGAGCAGCCGGTCGATCCCGAGGAGCAGGTCGAGACCCGCGAGCTCCGCCTCGCGCGGGCGATCGGCGTCAAGACGCTCGCCGAGGGCGTCGAGACCGTGGCCTTCGTGAGCTCCGTCGACGACGCGAAGGGCACCGCCCAGCTCGATCTCATCGGCGCCAGCGCGCAGCTCGACTTCACCAGTCTCAAGTGGGCGCGGCGGCGGAGCACCGACGGCAAGGTCGGCCCCAACCCCACGAAGCTCTCGGAGATCGTCAAGCCGGGAGAGCTGGTCCGCGTGCGGCTCGGCACCGCGCTCCCCGCGTCGCAGACGCTCTCGGCGACGCTCGCGCAGCTGCCCGTGGTGCAGGGCGCGCTGGTGGTCATCGACCCGAAGGACCGCACCGTCGTCGCGCTCGTCGGCGGCTACGACTTCACGCTCTCGGCCTTCAACCGCGCGACCCAGGCGCACCGCCAGCCGGGCTCGTCGTTCAAGCCGTTCCTCTACGCCGCGGCGCTCGAGTCGACGAAGTTCACGCCGATCTCGATCATCAACGACGCGCCCGAGGCGATCCGCGATCCGTACACCGGCAAGGTGTGGAAGCCGCAGAACTACGAGAAGGGCGGCTTCGAAGGGCCGATCACCATGCGCAGCGCGCTCACCAGGTCGAAGAACACCGTCTCGGTGCGGCTCATCGAGGCCCTCGGGCCCGACACGGTGATCGCCTTCGCCAACAAGGCCGGCATCCGCTCCGAGCTGCCCCAGAACCTCACGCTCGCCCTCGGCACGGGCGAGGTGACCCCGCTCGAGATCGCCAACGCCTACGCCACGCTGCAGACCAACGGCCAGTACGCCGAGCCGGTGACGCTGATCCGCGTCGCCGACTCGAAGGGCAAGGTCCTCGAGGAACGCCACGCCGCGCCCGAGCAGGCCCTCAACCCCGCCGTCGCGTTCCTCACCACCTCGCTCATGCGCAGCGTCGTCGAAGAAGGTACGGCCGTGGCGGTGCTCGAGCTCAACCGCCCCGCCGCGGGCAAGACCGGCACCGCCCAGGAGTTCCGCGACGCCTGGTTCAGCGGCTACACCGCCGACTTCGTGGCCACCGCCTGGGTGGGCTTCGACGATCACGAGCCGATCGGCCCGGGCGAGACCGGCGGTCGCGCCGCGCTCCCGCTGTGGCTCGGCTTCATGCGCGCCGCGCACCAGAGCCTGCCGCCGCGCGAGTTCCCGGTGCCCGAGGGCGTGAAGCAGGTCCGCATCGATCCGCAGACGGGCAAGCTCGCCGGCGGCTCCGTGCCCGGCCGCAACGAGTGGTTCCTCGAGGGCACCGAGCCCACCGAGGAGACCCGCGCCGTCGATCCGAACGATTTCCTGCTGCACGATCAGAAGGGCGGGCTGTGAGCCTCCTCGTCGCGCTCCTGCTCGCTGCGCCGACGAGCGCGTCCTCACTCGAGCGCGTCGCCGACGACGTGACGCGCGCGGTGAGCTCGGCTGGGTTCGAGGGCCCGATCGGCGTGTACGTCGAAGGCGCGCCTGCGCCCCTCGCCCGCGCCACCGTCTCGCTCGTCAGCGCCGCGCTCGCCCAGAAGCGCCTCGCCCCGGTGCCCGTCACGGCCCGCGATGCCACCGAGGCCGAGCGCCTCGCCCGTGAGCAGGGCCTGCGCGCGCTGGTGCGCCTCACGCTCGCGCTCGAAGCGCCGAAGCTCGTGGTCCGCGGCGACGCGCTCAGCACCTGGGTCAACTTCTGGTCGGGCGCCACGCCGACGCGCACCGGCCCCGCGACGGCCATCGCCAGCGCGGTCGACGCCGATCTCGAGGTCCTCACCCTCGCCGGCGCCCCCTCGCCCGCTGCGCCCCGCCCCCTCGAGCTGGCGCTCGGTGTGCTCACCCGCACGCAGGGCCTGCCCGCCGCCATGACCGTGGCTGACGTCGACGGCGATCGCCACGCCGAGCTGATCGCCCTCGTCGGAGACGCGGTGCACACCTGGAGCGCCGAGGGCCGCCTCCGCGCCCGCGTGGAGCTGTCGACCCCGCTCGCCACCCGCCCGACGCGCGAGCCCTTCGGCTGGCTGTCCTTCTCCAACGGCAAGCTCCTCGCGTGGTCATCGCGGCGCGAGCGCGCCGAGCTCTTCGTGTGGCAGGGCGGCACCTGGAAGAGCGCCGGCACCACCGAGCCCCTCACCGCGGGCGCGCTCACGCTCAGCGTCCGTCCGGGCTTCGAGAGCTTCGCGCGTGAGCTGTCGTGGAGCGGCCGCGCGCTCACCTGGCCCGAGCCCGTGACCCAGGTGGCGGTCTTCGGCGCGGTCGCGCTGGGCGTCGGCCCCACAGGCAACGCGGCGCTCTCGCGCGGTCAGGCGCCGACGACGCTGCTGTCCGGCGTCGGCTGCGGGAGCACGCTCGCCGATCTCGACGCCGACGGAACGCCGGAGGTCATCGTCACCAGCAGCCGCTCGAGCGGCGACGGCGACGAGCTCCGGGTGCTGGCGCTCGGGGCCTTCGAGTCTGCGCAGGCGCGCGGTGGCAACGTCGCCGAGGCGAGCGCGACCTGGCAGCGCAAGCTCGAGGGGCGCATCGTGCTCGCCGCCGCGGGCGACCTCGACGGAGACGGCGCCGACGAGGTCGTGCTCGGCTCGTGGCTCGGTGACGCGACCGGCGAGTTCCTCGTGCTGCGGAGGACGCCGTGAGCCGCGCCGCGTTCGCCCTGTCGCTCGCGCTCGCCACCACCGCGCTCGCCGGCAACCGCGCGCGCCCCGGCGGGACGCTCCAGGTGGCGCTGGTGGCTCCGGCAGCGGCCGTCGAGCCGCTGACCGCCGACGCGCCGGTCGACGCGCTGCGCCTGCTGCTGACCCACCAGCTGCTCTGCCGCGTCGCCGAGCCGGGCCGCCCGCTGTCGTCGACGCTCCGCCTGACGCTCCCGCCGTCCATCGAGCCGCGTCTCGTCACCGACGCGCTGCAGCGGGTGTCGTCTTCGTCGTCGCCGGCCCGCGCGCTGCTGGCACCCGTCTCGGGGTGGACCGTCAACGGCCGCGCCGTCGAGCTGACGCTCAAGAGCCCGGCGCCCGAGCTCGAGCGCAGCCTGTGCCACCCGGCCTTCGCCATCCCTTCCGGCCCCTTCCGCGCGAAGGGCGGGCGGCTCGAGGGCGTCGACGAGCAGCCCGCCGGCCGCCCGCACCTCGAGGCGGTCGTGCTCCAGGCCGCCGACGCGCGCACCGCGGAGCGCCTCTTCGCGCAGCGGCGCGTGCAGCTCGTGGCGGGCGACGCCAGCGCCGACGACAGCGCCCAGCTCTTCGTCACCGCGCTGGTCTTCGGGCCGGGCAGCAACGGCCTCAAGCAGGCCGTGGAGAGCACGACCGATCGCGCGGATCTGGCGCGCTTCTTCGTCGGTGGCCCGGCGGCGGGGATGACGGGCCTGCTCCCCGCCGCGCTCGGCGGCGCCCCGGCCGCGCCGCCGGTCACCCGCCCCGCCCCGCTCGTCCCCGCGCGCGAGCTCACCATCCTCTTCGACGAAGACGCGGCCCACGAGCGGAGCATCGCCCAGCGCCTCCAGGTCAAGCTCCAACCGCTGGGCTACCGGCTCGCGCTCAAGGCCACTCCCCGCGCGCAGCTCCGCGGGCGCCAGCCGCTCGATGGCGAGCTGCTCGTGCAGAGCTTCGCGCTGCCGCCCACGGCCACCGGCGCACTCCTGGTGTGGCTGGAGCTCGCTGGCCAGCGCGCGCGCATCCCCGCCGTGCTCCAGCAGCTGGGGGCAGCGCCCGAGCCCGAGGCGCGGGCCCGCGAGCTGGCCACGCAGCTCGCCACCGAGCTCGCGGTGGTGCCCCTCGTCACCCGCGGCCTCGGCGTCACCGCGGCCCGGGAAGTGCAGAACCTCAAGCGAGACGTGCTCGGGCTCCCGCGCCTCGACGACGTCTTCCTCTCGTCGGAGTAGCCATGCGCCTGCGCTGGACGCTGGTTGTCGTCTTTCTCGCGCTCTCGGTGGTGCAGATCGCCGTCGTGGTGCCGCTCGCGCTGCGCAACCTCTCGGCGCTCCTCGCCGGGCAGCAGGAGGCGCGCGTCGATCAGCTGATGGTGACGGTCGACGCCGAGGGCCAGCGCCTGCAGGGCGACGTCAAGCGCGCGATGGACGAGCTGGCCGCCAGTCAGGCCCTCGAGGACGTGGCCCGCGACGCCGCCCGCGTGCCCGCGCCGGCGCACGTCACCACCGCCGCGACCTCGCTCATGACGCCGCGCGGCCTCGACGTGCTGGCGCTCGTCGACGAGACCGGCCGCACCCTCTCCTCCGGTCACCTGCCGGCGCGGCTCGGCGAGCCCGACGACCCGCTCTTCGCGGTGACGAAGAAGACGCCGCGCGCGGTGCTGGCGACCCGGGTCGAGCTCTCGACCGCGGAGGGCCTGGTCAGCGCCCCCGCGCTCGTGACCGCGCGCGCCATCGACTACGGCGAGCGCCGCGTGTGGGCGATCGGCGGCGTGCTGCTCTCGGAGGCGCGCGCGAAGGATCTCGCCCGCCTCACCGGCGCGCGGGTGGAGATCGTCTCCGACGGCGCCACCTTCGCCTCGGCCGGCGCGGCGGCGCCCCCGGTGCTCACCCGCACCCTCGCGCTCGGCGACGTGGCGCAGGTGCGCCTCACCTTCTCGTCGGCCGACCTGGTCGCCACCCGCAGCGAGGTGCTGCGCGCCTTCCTCGGCTTCGCGGGCGTGGGGATCCTCGCGTCGGTCGTGCTCGGCTTCCTCGTGAGCCGCCGCATCACCCGGCCGGTGGAGGCCCTCACCGACGCCGCGCAGAAGATCGCCGGCGGCACGCCCGGCGTCACCGTCGATGGCCGCGGCGCCTCGGGCGAGCTCAAGGGCCTCATCGACACCTTCAACCGCATGACCGGCGACCTCAAGGACGCCACCGACAAGCTCGTCGCCAGCGAGCGCATCGCCGCGTGGCAGGAGGTCGCCCGCCGCCTGGCGCATGAGATCAAGAACCCGCTGACGCCCATCCGCATGTCGCTCGAGACGCTGCTCGCCGCCAGCCAGCGCGGCCCCCTCGACGAGCGGTTCCACCGCCTCTTCTCAGAGAGCGCCCGCGCGGTGCTGGAGGAGGTCGACCGCCTCAAGCGCATCGTCGACGAGTTCAGCCAGTTCGCCCGGCTCCCCCGGCCGGAGCTCGCGCCGCACGAGCTCGCCGCGGTCGTCCAGCCGGTGATGGCGCTCTACGCGGCCCACGACGGCATCCGCTTCGAGGTCGCGCTCGAGCCCGGCGCGCAGGTGTCGATCGATCGCGATCAGCTCACGCAGGTGCTGGTGAACCTCGTGAAGAACGCCGAGGAGGCGATGGCCGGCCGCACGGGCGCCATCCACGTGCGCGTGAAGAACGGGCCGGAGGTGAGCCTCGAGGTGGAAGACGAGGGGCCCGGCATCCCGCCCGAGCTGCGAGCGCGGCTCTTCGAGCCCTACGTCACCACCAAGGCCCACGGCACCGGCCTCGGCCTGCCCATCGCCCAGCGCATCGTCCACGAGCACGGCGGCCGGCTCGAGGTCACCCACGGCGCGGCTGGCGGCGCGCTCTTCCGCGTCTGCCTGCCACGCCTGTCATCCCGTTAGCCTGCTGGCGTCTCAGCGCAGCGTTGGCCGCGGCGCCGGCCCGAGCAGCGGGTCGACCACCGCGGGCTGCGTCGCCGGCCGCCCCTCGAATACGGGGATCGGGTCCTGCGGCAGCGCCACCAGGGAAGGATCGCGACCGGGCGAAGTCGTCGTCGCCGCGGGGACTTGCGGCGTCGGCAGGGTCGGGACCGCCGTCGGCACCGCCGCTGGCGTCGTGTTCTGACCCGCCCCTTCGAGGGCCTGCCCGTTGGCGGTGACGTAGTTCGCACCGTCCCAGGTCTCGTCCGCCCCCACGCCACAGGCCGAGAGCGCGAAGATCGCCAGAATTGCAGCAGCCACCAGCTTCATGTGTCCGACCATGTGCAACCCCGATGCCGAAGTGCGGTTACTCGTCGCCATGGGCCACCTCCTTCAACTCCGACTCCCCGTTGACGATCTGTGACAGGCGGGAACGCTTCATCTTGAGCAGCCGCGCGGCCTCGCTGATGTTGCCGTCGGCCTCCTCGAGCGCGCGCTTGATGCACTGCATCTCGATCTCGTGGCGCAGGTCCTTGAGCGAGATGTCACGGCGCCGCGCGAGCGCGTAGTAGTCGAGCTCGGCCTGCGAGGGGCCCGACGGCGGCGGGGCCACCGGCACCTCGGCGGGCACGCGCACGACTGCGGGCTGCACCGGCGGGGGCGCGATCGGCGCGGCGACCGGCTGACCGTCGACCAGCGCGCGGAGCTCGGCGACGTGCCCGAAGGCGTCGACGTCGATCTCCACTCCTTCGGCGAAGATCGACGCCGAGGCGATGACGTTCTCGAGCTCGCGCACGTTGCCCGGCCAGCGGTGCCGCGCGAGCAGCTCGAGGGCCGCCGGCGAGAGCCGGCGCACCGGCTCGTTGCGCTCCTTCGCCACGCGCTCGAGGAAGTGCGCCGCGAGCAGCGGCAGATCCTCGAGGCGCTCGCGGAGCGCGGGGAGCTCGAGCATCACGCCCTTGAGGCGGTAGTAGAGGTCCGCGCGGAAGCGGCCCTGCGCGATGAGGCCCTCGAGATCGCGGTTGGTGGCGCAGATGATCCGCACGTCGACCTTGATGGTCTTCGAGCCGCCGACGCGCTCGAACTCGCGCTCCTGCAGCACGCGCAGCAGCGCGACCTGCGCCTTGGGGCTGATGTCGCCGATCTCGTCGAGGAAGATCGTCCCGCCGTCGGCGAGCTCGAAGCGCCCCTTGCGCTCGCGGATCGCCCCGGTGAAGGCGCCCTTCTCGTGACCGAAGAGCTCCGAGAGGAGCAGCTCTTCGACCATCGCCGCGCAGTTCACCTTCACCAGCGGCATGTGCCGGCGGGCGGACAGGGTGTGGATCGCGTCGGCGAGCAGCTCCTTGCCGGTGCCGCTCTCACCCCGCACCAGCACCGTGGCGCTGCTGCGACCGATGGGCTCGAGCTGACGCGTGATGCGCTGGAGCGCGGCGGAGCGGCCGACGAAGCCGTAGGTGACGTCGACCTGCGGCCGGGCCGCGAGCGAGGCCATCGCGCGCGGCAGGCGCAGCTCCGGCTCGACGGCGGCGACCACCTCGGCGCGGCGCGGGAGCGAGAGGAACGCCGTGCGCCGCACCGCGGGCACGCGCGCCACCAACTCGTCGAGGAGCCGGCCGGCGCGCTGGAACTCGGCCTGCGCGCCGCTGGCGTCGTTGGCCGACTGCCGCAGCCGGCCCATGAGGAAGTACGTGCGAATCGGGCCTTCCAGCTCCGGCTTGTCGAGCAGCGCCTCTCGCGC
>JBMORD010000252.1:0-9761 GCA_049322495.1 Myxococcota bacterium
CGAGTCGCTCACCGCGCGGCTCGACGACGAGATCGCCCCGCGCAAGGCGCGCCTCAACCAGATCGAGCGTCGCCTCGAGAAGGAACACCCCTCGCCCACCGAGGCCGCCGAGCTCGAGGACGACTTCAAGAAGGTGAAGGGCGAGCTCGATCGCCTGCGCCGCGCGCTGCGCGAGTGCAACGAGATCGCCAGGACGCTCGAGAGTGACATCGAGCGGGGCTTCAACCCGTTCTGGGGCCTCCACTTCAAGGAAGGCAACGAAAACTCGCGCTTCGGCGAGCAGGTCGAGCAGTACGCCTGCCTCTACACCTCGCGCGTGTCGAACTTCGTCTTCTACTCGCCGATCCACTTCTTCCGCAGCCAGCGCGAGCTGATGCCGCACGAGAGCGCGACCGCCTTCAAGCTCGCGGCCCTCGGCGCGGAAGGCCTGCCCAAGGGCACGCTGCGCGCCGCCGACATTCCCTGAGGGTCAGCGCGAACCGCCGGGCACGCGCGCCCACATCACCGGCGAGCCGCGCGTCAGCTCGACCGGCGCGAGGCCCACGCGCTTGAAGTCCTTCCCGTAGCGGCCGCCCTTCACCACCACCCAGCGACGGGCGACGCGGCGCGCCTCGGCGAGGGTCTCGGCGTCGAGCGGCTCGTGCACCGCGAAGCGCCGCAGCGTCTCGAAGGCCGGCGACGCGCGGCGCGGGAGCTCGAACATCGGGTCGAGGATCACGCAGTCGAACGAGCCCGCCTCCTGGCGCCGGAGCACCTCGAGCGTCGAGCCGTGCACCACCTCGATCGGCGAGCCCGCCCGGCGCAGGCCCTCGCGCGCGAGCAGCGCCAGCGCCCGCGAGGCCTCCACGCCCACCACGCGCCCCGTCGCGCCGACCACGTGCGCGCACACCTGGGCATCGGCCGCGAGCCCCAGCGTGCCGTCGAGCACCGAGTCACCGGGGCGCAGCTCGCACAGCCGCACGATCACGTCGTCTGCCTGCCCCGCGGCGAGCCGCTTGATGCGCAGCAGCGACATGCCCGGAGAGAACGAGAGCGAGCCCGCCGCGTCGGCCAGCACCCAGCCGTCGCCGCCGAGCACGAAGAGCGCGTCGGCGCGGGTCTCGAGCAGCTCGGCGAGCGAGCCCTTGAGCGGGCGCTCGAGCAGCGGCAGGCCCCACTCGGCGGCGCGCGCCTTCGCCTCGTCGAGGTAGCGGCCGGGGTGCTTCCCCGCGACCGTCACCCCCAGCGGCAGCTTCACTTCGCCAGCTCCGCCGCCACCGCCCGCACCTGATCGTAGGCGTGATCGTCGGCGGGCACGAAGCCGTTGAGGCCCAGCGGTCCGAGGATCTCGCGGCCCACGCGATCGCGCGCGGTGAGCGAGAGCAGCGCGGCGGTGATCGCCTCGGAGATCTCCCCGGGCAGATCGGGCCGCACACAGAAGATGTCGCGCGGCGTGCGCGGCGTCTTGGCGATCACCCGGAAGGTGAGCGGGTCGATGCCCTTCGCGCGGCGGAGCGCGTTGAACGAGCCCTGGTACGTCGCGCCCACGTCGACGCGCCCCTCCATCACCGCGAGGAGCACCGCCTCGTGGTTGCCGAGGTACTCCACGCGCGCCAGATCCTTCTGGAGATCGAACCCTCGCTCCTTGAGCAGCTTCTTCGCGAACAGCGAGCCGGAGGTCGACATCGGATCGACGAAGCCGAAGGTCGCGCCCTTGAGATCCTCGAGCGTGCGGCGCGGGCTGTCTTCGCGCACGAAGATGTAGCCCGACGCCGAGGCCGACCCGTCGGAGATGGTCTGCACCAGGCAGCGCAGCTTCATGCGCGACGACGCCTCGGCGTAGGCCAGCGGGCTCAGCTCGACGAGATCGAACTCCCCCCGCTGCATGCGATCGATGGAGTCGCCGTAGCTGTCGCCGACCACGATCTCCACCGGCACCGAGAGCGAGCGCGAGAGGTAGTCGCCGAGCTTCCGGTGCGCGTCGGCGATGGTGTCCTTCGCGAGGAAGGGCACCAGCCCGAGCCGCAGCTTCGTGAAGCCCGCGGGAGGGGTGAAGACCGGCAGCGTCGGCGGCGCGCGGCGGGGCGGCACCGGAGAGGACTCCCCCGGCTCGCCAGCCACGCACCCGAGCACCCCGAGCAGCAGCAGCGGCACGACGAGGGCGCGCGTCACGAGACGACCCCCCGCGCGCCGATCACCCGGTTCCGCCCGGCGCGCTTCGCGACGTACATCGCCTGGTCGGCCGCGGTGAGCACCGCCTCGCCGCTGCGGCCGTCTTCCGGGTAGGTCGCCACGCCGATGCTCACCGTCACGCGGGTGGGCCAGGTCGACTCGGGCGTGTTGATGCGGTTCTCGACGGCCTGCCGCATGCGCTCGGCGACCTGCATCGCCTCGCTCTTGGTCGTCTCCGGGAGGATCACCCCGAACTCCTCGCCGCCGTAGCGCGCGATCATGTCCGTCTGGCGGAGATCGCGGCTGAGCACCTCGGCGAGGCGGCGCAGCAGCTCGTCGCCGGCCGGGTGCCCCATCGCGTCGTTGACGCGCTTGAAGAAGTCGACGTCGACCATCAGCACCGCCATCGAGCGGTTGTGGCGCTCGGAGCGCAGGAGCTCGGCCTGGAGCTGCTCCTGGAACCGGCGGTGGTTGAAGACGCCGGTGAGCCCGTCGGTGACGGCCAGCCGCTCGAGCCGCGAGTTGGCGTCCTGCAGCTCGCGGGTGCGATCGGCGACGGCCTTCTCGAGGTTCTCGCGCTCGTGCTGGAGCGCCGCGGCCATGCGGTTGATGACGTCGGTCAGCTCGCCGAGCTCCGAGCCGCGCAGCCGCGGGACGCGGGTCGCGAGGTGCCCTTCCCCCATGCGTCGCACCGCGCTCTGGAGCGTGCGCACCGGCTTCACCACCAGCCGATCGAGCCCCAGGAAGAGGATGGTGCCCATCGCGAGGAAGATCAGCACCGACGACAGCGCGAGCCGCAGCGTGGTGCTGCGCGACTGGGCCTCGAGCCGCGCCAGCGAGAAGCGCGCCGTCACCGTGCCCCAGCGGATCCCCGACACCGCGGGCGCCGACTGCCAGTACGCCGTCGGCTCGCGGTGGAACGTCGGCCCGTCGGCCTCGATCGCCTGGCGGCTGAACTCGTCGTTCACCATGGTGTTGAAGCGCTCGGCCTCGCTGTGCGCCAGCACCCGGCCCTGATCGTCGAGCACCGCCAGCTCGAGCAGATCGCGCTGCCGCATCGTCTGCGTGAGGTGGCCGACGAGCGTGTCGAGGCCGCCCATGTCGTTCTGCGCGACCTGCACCGCGACCGTGACGCCGATCGCCTGGAGCACCTTCTCGTTGCGCTGCCGGAAGTCCTCGAGCGAGTCCAGCCGCTCCCGCCGCGCCTCGAAGACCGTCCCGACCGCGAGCGCGAGGGCGACGATGCCGGGTACCAACAGCGTGAGCTGCCCTCGGATGCCCATCAGTCCCCCTGATGCTGGCACCGAAGGCGGGGGAAAGTCTCGAAAAACGCCTGTTCAGCTCGCCGCGGCCTTCGGCTTGTTCGCCTGCATCTGCGCCACCGTGACCGACTGGTTCCGGCCGTGACGCTTCGCGTAGTACAGGCACTGATCGGCGAGGTCGATGAGCTGGTGCTTCTCCATCGAGCTCTCGGGGAAGGTGGCGATCCCCAGCGACAACGTGACCTTGAGCGGCCCCTGCTCGGTCTGGAAGACCTCCTTCATGATCCGCTCGCGGATGCGCTCGGCGATGATCTTCGCGCCCTGGGCGTCGGTCTCCGGCATGATGATCGCGAACTCCTCACCGCCGTAGCGGGCGACGATGTCGGTGTCGCGCGCCTGATCCTTGAGGATCTTCGCCACCCCCTTGAGCACCGCGTCGCCCGTGGGGTGACCGTAGGTGTCGTTGACCGACTTGAAGTGATCGATGTCGGTGAGGATGAACGACATCTTGCGGCCGTACCGCCGCGCCGTCGCGAGCTGCTCGTCGAAGCGGCCCTGGAAGGTGCGGTGGTTGAAGAGGCCCGTGAGGCCGTCGGTGGTGGCCATGCGCTCCATCGCCTCGTACAGCTGGGCGCGGAGCACCGCCTGCGCGGCCTGAATGGCGATCACCTCGAGCATGCGCAGCTCGTCGTTGTCGAAGGCCGCCTTCTTGCGCGAGCCGGCCACCAGCGTGCCGAGGATGCGATCGCCCGCCACCAGCGGGAAGATCTTGAGCGACTGCAGCCCGCGGATCTGCGTGTCGTCGTCGAAGATGATCTGCCGATCCATCGCGCCCACGTCGCGGCCGGGCAGCGGCGCGCCGTAGCGCACCACGTTCGCCACGAGCCCGTTGTTGTCGGCGAAGGTCTGGTTCTCGAGCGCCCGGCCGGCCGAGGTGACGCCCGACATGCGCATGATGCGGTGCACGCGGTGGCCGTTCTGCTCCGACACCAGCGTCACCGCGCAGAACTCGAGCGGCGCGACCTGGCGGGCGCTCTCGAGCACCGCGAGGAACACCTGGTCGGGCGAGCCGGCGCGGTTCAGCTCCTCGATGGCGCGGAAGAACCGCTCCTTCTCGTCGCGCGAACGGCGGATGTACGACATCACCCGCTCGATCTCGATCGCCCGCCAGACCTCGCCGGCGATCACCTGCAGCAGGCGCTCGTCTGCTTCGCTGAACGGCTTGTTCTCGAGACGATCGGCGACCAGCACGCCTCGCACCAGCCCGCCGCCCTCGGTGATCGGCACCGCCAGCAGCGCGCTGACGCCCGGGCCGCCCGGCTCGTAGTGCGTCACGCCCTTGAGCGCCGACATGGCGTTCATCCGCACCGGCACGCCGCGCTTGAGGAGCGCGCCGAAGATGCCCTCGCCCGCCGCGAAGCGCTCGCGCTGAATGTGCTCCGAGCTCGAGCGGCAGTCGTGGAGCTTGAGTGACTTGTCGTCGCTGGTGAGCAGGAAGACGCCCACGGTGTGGGTGTGGAGCGCGGTCTCCGCGACCTCGAGCGCCGAGCCCGTCGCGCCCTCGATCTCCTTGACCGCCGCGACCAGCCACTTCTCCTGATCCTTCACGCCGGGCATCGAGTCCGACGCGCCGCTCGAGACCAGCCGGAACGTGCGCGCGCGCTCCTCGATCTCCTTGATCTTGTTCTTCACCGCGTCTTCCTCGGCGCGCCGGGCGACGGCGAGCCGCGCCGAGAGCACGAGGTGGTACAGCCCTGCGAAGAGCGCGAGGAAGAGCGTGCGGCCGAGGAACACGCCCCAGCGATCGGGCAGCGTGAGCAGCGCGTCGAACAGCACCGACACGCCGAGCAAGGTCCCCGCGGCGGGCCGCGAGAGGAACGTCACCAGGAACGCCATCAGCAGGTAGACGATCGGGAAGAGCAGCTCGCCTCCCAGCGCCACCACGATGAACGACGCCGCGAGCAGCGACCCGCCGAACTCGAGCTCGTCACGCAGGAGGAGCGGCGCGCCCGTCACCGAGCGCCGCACCCGCCGCACCGTCGCCAGCGCGCCGCCCGCCAGCAGCACCCCGAAGGCCCCGGCGTCGGCCCAGCTCAGCGTCTCGAGCGAGCGGAAGTGACCGCGCGCGAGGAAGGCGAAGATCACCAGCACCGCGACCGCGGGCACCAGCCGCACCAGCGCCTGCATCCACCGCCCGGGCGTGAAGGCGAGTGGCCGGGTCGAGCGGAGTCGGGGCAGCGACGAGCCAGGCGTCATGGAGCCTCCAGGTTGAAGACGATCTCTCCGGGCCGCACGAGCCCCAGGTTCTCCCGCGCCGCGCGCTCGATCGCCGCCGGCTCCGACCGCAGGCGCTGGATCTCGCGCTTCATGCGATCGTTCTCGGTGACGAGCTTCGCGTTGCGCTCCTCGAGCGAGTGGAGATCGCGCTGCAGCCTCGCGTACCGCCGGAACCCGCCCTCGGCAGACAGCGAGCCCACCGCGAGCACCAGCGCGACTCCGACCGCGCCCCAGACGACTTGTCGACGACGGTCCATTCGCACGCGCCAAGGTACCAGCGGCGATCGACCCCGCAAGAAAACCGCTACAGGTTCCAACAGGCGCGAAACATCCGACATCGCTGGAGCTTCTGGCGAGGACCGGCCACCATCGGCCCGCCATGTACGCCGCCCGCCACGCCCTCTTCGTCGGCCCCGGCAAGCTGCCGGACGAGCTGCGCCACGTGCTGCTCAAGCGCGCCGGCGAGCCGCAACCCGATCTCGCGATCCAGGTGCCGCGGCTGCTGGCGATCTTCGACAGCGCCGCCGACGTGGAGCGCATCGCCTCGCAGCTCCAGCGGCTGCGGCTGGGCGTCGCGGTGGCCGGCCCGGAGCAGCCCCCGGCCGAGCTGAGCTGGACCGTCGCCACCTCGCTCGAGCTCACCGCGCAGCCCTGGCGCGCGCACGTGCGCGGAGGGGAGCCGGTCACCTTCTCGCCGCACGACATCACCGCGCTCACGCTGCTCGACTGGCGCCCCGAGGAGGGCGCGCCCGATCGCGCGCTGCTCGTCTCGGTGCGCGACGCCCGGCCGATCATGCTGCGGGCCAGCGCGCTCGACAGCGTGTCGCGCCACTCGGTGCCGCTCGAGGGCATGCGCGCCATCAACGACTTCCTCGACGCCGCGGCGGCGGTGCTGACGCCCGAGGTGAAGGTGCGCACGCGCCGGCTGGCCGAGGCCGACTTCCGCGGTGACGGCGCGCTTGAGGGTGATCTGCTGCCGCTGGTGCTCGCGGTGGTCGACGCGGTGGACACGCTCCCCGGAGAGCTGCCGACGCCCCTCCGCGGCCGCCCCGCCCCTCCCCCGCCGCGCCCGGTGCACCAGAGCGGCCTCGCGGCGACCAGCGCCTGGGTGCTGTACCTGGTGAGCCTCCCGTCGCTGGTGCTGTCGCTCGGCTACTTCACCATCGCCGCGCTCAGCCTCGGCGTGCTGGCGACGATCATCGGGCTGCTGCTCGGCGCGTGGGGCACCCGCCGCTTCATGTGGAGCCGCTGGCTCGCGCAGGCCAACTGGGGCGACGCCTCGCCGATCCCCTCGTGGCCGATCCACCCCTCGGAGCCGGGCATCACCCCGCGCCCGCTCGAGCTCGTCCTCGACGCGATGACGCTCTTCTTCGTGTGCTGCGGCGTGCTCTTCGGCGAAGGGCTCCTGCGGCAGCTCAGCCTGTGGTCGCTGCCCTTCATCCTCCTCGCGGTGCTCACCAGCGCCGCCGCGGTGTACGAGGCGTGGCAGCGAGAACCATGAGACTCATCGATCGACTCGCCGGGCGGCGCGTGGGCGTCGTGCTGTCGGCCGGCTACTTCGGCTTCTACGGGCACGCGGGCTTCGTCGAGGGGCTCCTCGCGCGCGACGTGATCCCCACCGCGTGGGCGGGCACCTCCGCCGGAGGGATGATCGCCGCCTTCGCCGCCGCGGGGATCACCCCGGCGCGCATGGCGGAGCTGCTCCTCGCCCAGCGCCGCGAGCACTTCTGGGATCCCGACTGGCTCGGCATCGCGGTCGACGCGGTGAAGAAGGGCCACCGCCCGAGCGGGCTCCTCCAGGGCCGGCGCTTCGCGGCGCTGCTCGAGCAGTTCCTCCCCGTGCGCACCTTCGAGGCGCTGAAGACGCCGCTGGTCCTCGTGGGCACCAACCTCAGCACGCAGGCGCCGTGCGTGATGACCAGCGGCGATCTGCCCTCGGCGATCCACGCCACCTGCGCGTACCCGGGGCTGTTCCAGGCCGTGCGCCGCGAGGGGCAGCTGCTGTGGGACGGCGGCATCGTCGACAAGGCGCCCGCGCTCGCGCTCTCCGAGTCGGCGATCGGCCCGGCGCTCGACGTGCTGCTGGTGCACTTCCTCCCCAGCCGCGACGGCGCGAAGGAGCCGCGCGGCGCCATGGCCTACGCCAGCGGCATGGCGAACGGCTTCGCCGCGATCCGCAAGGATCACTTCCGCCTGCAGCTCGCCCTGCTCCGCGCGCGCGGCGTCGAGGTGCACGTCATCACCTCGCGGCTGCCGCCCGTCTCGCCGAAGGAGATGCACCGCGGAGCCGAGGCGGTGAAGGCGGGTCGCGAGTCGGTGCTCTTCGCGCTCGACCGCCCGCCCGAAGACTGGACCGGCGAGGACTGAGCCCTCAGCGGTAACGCCGGAAGTCCACCATCAGGCAGCGGTCCTGCACCACGTCGATGCCCGCCGCCACCAGCCGCTGCGCCGCCGCGTCGTTGCGAATGCCGAGCTGGAACCACACCGCGCGCGGCTTCTTCGCGATCAGATCGTCGACGTGCTGATCGATGTCCTGCGGGCGGCGGAAGACGTCGACGAGATCGAGCTCGCCCGGGATCGCCGCCACCGTGCGGTACACCTTCTCGCCGAGGATCTCGGTGACCTCCGGGTAGTAGACCGGCACGGGGACGATCTCCACGCCGCCGTCCTGCACCGCCTCCGCGACGTAGAACGCGGGCTGTCCGCGGTGCTGCTCCGTCTTGATCCCCAGCACCGCCACCCGCTTCAGGCTCTTCACCAGCGCCTCGACGCCCGCTTCGTCTTCGATCAGCCGTGCCATGTCCGCGAGCTAACCACGGGCTATCCTCCGCGCCCGATGAATGCCCTCCTGCTCGTCCCGGTGCTGCTCGCTGCCTCTCCCGTCGCGGAGCAGGCCGACGTCTACACGCTCCCTCCCGACGCCTTCGTCGAGACCGCGCGGCGCGATCTGACGACGCTCCAGCAGTTCGTCGGCGGCATGAAGGGGGTGATGACGCAGGTCGGGAAGAACAAGGCGCTCTTCTCCGCGAAGGCCGACACCGTCTACACGCCCGAGCAGAAGCAGACGCTGCTCACCACGTGGGGCTCGCTCTTCGCCTGGTTCAGCGCGACCGAGGGCCTCCGCCAGAAGTACTGGGACTTCGTGAAGCTCTCGCCGACCGATCCCCGGCACGCGTGGGGCTTCCTCCTGACGCACACCGCCCTCACCGCGCTGCTGGCCAACGGGCTGCGCTTCGCCGAACTCTCGCTCAACAACAAGCAGCTCGAGACGCTCTTCGACGAGCCCAACGACGAGTTCGGCGTGCCGCGCGGCGCCTTCGCGGCCTTCAAGCTCAAGGCGATCCACGTCGCCACGTCGACCCAGCTCTTCACCGGCGACAACTACGGGGTCGTCGCCGTCCCGCTCCTCAAGCGCCAGAAGGACGCCGCCGACGCCGCGGTGAAGTGGGCGATCGACGAGATGAAGGCCGACTCGAAGACCGCGAAGGCGTCGCTGGTGAAGAACGGCGGCAAGCTCTTCCTCGGCAACGCGAAGGACATCGTGGTCGACAAGTCCGCGCACGCCCTCTTCCCCGCCCAGAAGACCTTCGCCGAGTGGATGGGCGACACCCGGGTGGCGCGCATCGGCAAGCCGCTGGTGACGAAGGACGACATCGAGCAGCTGGTGCTGCCGCGCGTGCAGCCGGGCGACGTGATCCTCAGCCGGCAGAACTGGTTCCTCTCGAACATCGGCCTCCCCGGCTTCTGGCCGCACGCCGAGCTCTACGTGGGCACCGCAGCCGACCTGAAGCAGGCCTTCGACGCCGACCCCGAGGTGCAGCGGTGGGCGCAGGCGCAGGTCGAGAAGGCGAAGACGTTCAGCGAGCTCCTCGCGCGGCGCTACCCCGCGAAGTGGAAGACGTACGAGAGCGGCGCCGACTTTCAGGGCCACGCGCCGATCCGTGTCATCGAGTCGATCTCCGAGGGCGTCAGCTTCACCGCCGTCGAGCACGCGTTCGGCGTCGACTACCTCGCCGCGCTGCGGCCGCGCCTCGCTCCGCTCGAGAAGGCGCGCGCCATCGAGCGGGCCTT
>JBMORD010000253.1:0-9757 GCA_049322495.1 Myxococcota bacterium
GCGCCGAGGCGGCGGAGGCGAAGCGGCGAGCGCTCGAGGAGAAGAAGCGGAAGGCGTTGCTCGCGAAGGCGCGCGCCCAGGGCCACGCAACGACCTGCTCTCGCGATGTCCCGCCCGAGCTGCTGGAGGGCATCGCGCGTGTCGAGGCGAGGCACCGCCGCGTCAGGTCCATCGTCTTCACGACCTCCGGCGGCTTCGTGCTGCTCGACGACCGCGGAGACGTCGAGGCGTACGAGATCCCTGCGAAGCTGACGGCCGCCCTGCAGCAGGCGCGGGCTCGCCGCGAGCCGGTTCGGCTCGTGTCCGTGCGCTGGCCCGACGATGCCTGGGTCCTCGCGCACGAGCGCACGCTCGTCTCAGACGGACTCGAGTTCGACATCCAGCGACTCGAACCTGCGGGCGCCAATCCGGTGCGGATCCTCGCTCTGTACGAGCGTGGCGTCTTCGCGGTGCGAGGGGCGTCGGAGCTGGTCGTCGACAGCGCGCCCATCAGCCTCAACAACACCGCCGAGTTCATGCGTCGACTCCAGGCGAAGGAGCGGCTGGACTGGTTCGTTCCCGCGAACAGGCACTTCATCGCGGCCTTCGGCGACTCGCTCGTGTGGGACGAGCTGCCGCCAGACCTCGTCGAGGCCATCCATGCGGTCCAGGCCCGCAACGGCGTCGTCGAAGTCGTGGCGCTCACGCCGAACGCGGGTTGGGTGCTCATCAGCCGCGAACTCTGATTACGCTGCCGCGCCCATGGCCACGCGCAAGAAGAAGCCGGTGAAGAAGGTCGTGAAGAAGAAGACCGTCGCGAAGCGCCCGCCGAAGAAGAAGGTCGCCGCGAAGAAGTCGAAGCCGGCGCCGCGCAAGAAGAAGCCGGTCGCCACGAAGCGCGCCGTTCCAGAAAAACAGACAGCCTTCGACGAAGAAGAGACACAACAGGTGCCGGTGTCGGAGGTGGTAGGCGACATCGAGCTGCAGCTCTCGCTGGACCTCATCCGCGAGGGCTGAGGTTGATTTCTGAGTCATCGCCGCGCGCGTTGCAGGTAGCCTTCGGGCAATGGGTCCGGCGTCGAAGCTCGTGTTCAGCAGCTCCGTGGAACCGCTGCTCAAGGTGACTCCGTGGGACCGGTTGTCGAGCGCGACGCGCCAGCAGCTCGCGGCGATGCGCATCTCGCCGAGCCACAAGCTCGAGCCGGCGTACCCCGCGCAGGACTGGGCGAAGGCGGTGAAGCTGATCAGCGGTGAGCTGTTCCGCGGGCTCGAGCCCGACGTGCAGCACCGCGAGCTCGGGCAGGCCACCGTGCAGCAGTTCACCGAGGGCTTCCTCGGCAAGGCGATGTTCACCGCCGCGCGCCTCGTCGGTGCGCGCCGCGTGCTCGAGCGCATGAGCCACAACCTGCGCTCGGGTGCGAACTACCTCGACGCGAAGCTCACGGTGGTCGACGAGCGGAGCTGGGAGCTCTGGCTCAGCGACGTCACCGACGTGCCCGGCTTCTACGCCGGCATCCTGAGCGCGGGCGTCGGCAAGCTCGAGGGCTGGCCTGACCGCATCGAGATCAAGCAGCGCGACGGCGACGCGTGCTGGTACTCGCTCCAGCGCACGAGCTGATCCGCAACTCCGAGGGGGAAGACATGACGGTGACGGTGAACGAGGTTCAGCTCGCGGTGGATCGTGCGCACCGCGTGCTGTGGAAGTCGCAGCGCCCCGACGGCTCGTGGGACTGCCCGGCCGACATCGGCGCGTGGGTGACGGCGCAGGTGGTGGTGGTGCTGCGCTGGCTCGGGCGGCTCAACCCCGACGACACGCAGGGCGCGGCGAAGTGGCTCGCCGGCCAGCAGCGCCCCGACGGCTCGTTCACCGTGCACCGCTACGCGAAGGAAGGCGACCTCGGCGCGACGGCCTGCGGCTGGGCGGCGCTCCACCTGTGCGGCGCGACCGACGCGGCGGGCAAGGCGCAGCGCTGGGTCGAGGCGCGCGGCGGCACCAGGGCGGTCATCGACCTGATGAACGTGCAGGACTTCTCGGCGCTCTTCGTGGCGATGGCGGGGCTCGTCGACGCGAAGCGCCTGCCGTGCCCGAGCACCACCGCGCTGCTGCTGCCGCCGGTGCTCTCGTTCGTCGAGACGCGCTTCCACGCCGGCGTGCTGATGGGCGCGTGGCAGACGGAGTTCCTCATCCGGCGGCTCCGCGGCGACTTCGGGCCCGACGGCCGCCGCAAGGGGCTGATCGACCACTTCAAGTGCCGCGCCGCGCTCGAGCTGTTCGGCACCTTCTTCAACACCGAGGGCAGCTGGAACGGCGGCACGGCCATCACCGCGCTCGCGCTGCCGATGATGCAGACCATCGGCGACGCCGACGCGCTCGCGATGCTCGAGCGCGCGGTGGCGTGGCTCGAGCTGCAGAAGCGGCGCGACGCGACCGGCGTGCACTTCGCGGGCTACGGCACCGACGTGTGGTCGACCGCCTTCGACGCGCGCGCGCTCTTCGAGGGCGGCATCCGCGCCAGCGACCCGGACCTCGCGCGCGCGCTGAAGTGGATGGCCGAGGCGCAGCTCCTCACGCGCCCGCAGCCGCGCGTCGACAACCGCAAGCCGAACGCGGTGCGGCTCGGCGGCTGGGGCTTCCAGAAGGCGAACGAGACGATGCCCGACAACGACGACGCGGGCGTCATCTTGTCGGCCCTCGCCTTCGCGCTCGACGACGCCGACCTCCCGGCCGAGCAGCGGCCGCAGCTCGCGCGCGCCGCGGAGCTGGGCACGCGCTGGCTCTTCGACATGCAGAACCCCGACGGCGGCTGGTCGGCCTTCGTGTGGGGCCTGCCGGGCAAGCCGCCGGGGCCCATCATGCAGGCGCCGGTGCGCATCGACCTGAGCAGCCTGCTCTCGATGGCCGGCGCCATCATCGACCCGCCGCCGGTGACGGGAGACCCCTCGACCGAAGACGTCACCGCGCGCGTGCTGCACGCGATGGGGCACCTCGGGCAGACGGTCACCTCGTCGCCGGCCATCCAGAACGCGGTGGCCTTCCTGCAGAAGCAGCAGGCGTCGAACGGCGGGTGGTGGGGCCGCTGGGTGGTGAACTACCTCTCGGCGACGGCCTTCGTGCTCATGGGCCTCAAGGCGGTGGGCGTCGACCTCAAGCAGGGCTGGGTGCAGCGCGGCGTGAAGTTCCTGCTCTCGAAGCAGAACGCCGACGGCGGCTGGGGCGAGGGGCCGGCGTCGTACCGCTCCGAGGGCCAGGCCGGCGTGGGGCCGACGATGCTGCCGCTCACCGGGCTGGTGCTGCAGGCGCTCGTCGACGCGGGCGAGGGCGACTCGGACGCGGTGAAGCGCGGTGTGCGGCTGCTGCTCGACGCGCAGCGCGCCGACGGCACGTGGGCCAACGGCGAGTACCTGCACGTCAACATCCCGCCCGACACCTTCTACGTGTACGAGGAGGCGGCGCGCTTCTACCCGGCGAGCGCGCTCGGCAAGTACCTCGCGCACCTCGAGCACCGCTCGACGGCGGGCGACGAGCGCGAGCGCTGGAGCAACGCGAAGCTCGACGCCTTCCGCCACGTCATCGACCCGGTGGCCGACGACGTCATCGCGAAGCTCTTCGCGCGCGGCCAGGTCGACGCGGTCAACTCGCTCATGTTCTCGCTGTTCCGGTCCGACGAGCCGTTGCCGCCGGGGCTCCCGCCGGAGGCGGCCGAGTACTTCGAGACGGTGACCCTGCCGCCGTGGGCCGACAAGGCGCAGATCGCCCTCGCCCAGCAGCTCTTCACGCGCGCGGGCTGGGAGATCGCCATGGGGCTGTTCTGCTCGTCGCTGCCGCAGGCCTACGCGGCGGCGAACGGCGCGCACGTCATCGTGCAGACCCAGGGCATGACGAAGCACGTGCGCCAGCGCATCTTCGAGACCGCGCAGTTCCTCTTCGACGTGCTCGACGAGGGCGCGCTCGAGCCGAGCGGCCGCGGGCTGCGCACCGCGCAGAAGGTGAGGCTGATGCACGCCACCGTGCGGCACTTCCTCCTGCGCCGCGAAGACCCGAAGTGGGACACCGCGGTGCTCGGGCTGCCCATCAACCAGGAAGACGAGGCCGGCACGCTGATGACCTTCTCGGTGGTGACGCTCGACGCGCTGCGGCTCACCGGCGTGCCGTACTCGCCCGAGGAGGCGAACGCGTGGCTCCACCTGTGGAAGGTCATCGGGCACGTGCTCGGCATTCACGAGGAGCTGCTCCCCACCGACCTCATCGACGCGCAGGAGCTCATGGAGGCGATCCGCGATCGCCAGTGGCGCCCCTCGGAGGACGGCCGCGTGCTCACCAACGCCCTGGTGGGGATGATGCAGGCGTACTTCCCCGCGCCGCTCGACGGGCTGCCCATCGCGTTGATCCGCGCGCTCACCGGCGAGCACTGCGGTGACCTCCTCGGGTTGCCGAAGGCCGACTGGACGCGCACCCTCGTCGACACCGCGACGGCGGTCGACCGCTTCATCCCCCGCGCAGACCCGCGCGACCCGCTGGCGCGCATGCTCGCCTGGGCCTCGCACGAGCTGATGGTGGGGCTGGTCACCGTGCAGCGCGAGGGGAAGCAGGCGCGCTTCCGCATTCCGAAGGCGCTGACGAAGACCATCGACCCGAGCCAGTGACGCCCCGGCCGAAGGGCCTGGTCGGCGGTGACGCTCGAGTGTGACGTAGTTGACAGAAACTGCGACGGTTGTCACAACTGTCGCATGACTCGAGCGGGTGTGAGGACCGAGGCTGACGCGCGCCGCGCGGAGATCCTCGTCGCGGCGCGGTGGTGCTTCCTCAACTTCGGCTTCGCGAAGACGTCCTTCGAGGACATCGCGCGGCGCGCCAACCTGTCGCGCACGCTCCTGTACCGGGTGTTCAAGGACAAGGCCGACATCTTCCGCGCGGTCTTCGTCGACTGGCTGGGGTCACGGCATGGGGCGGCGAAGCGGGCGGTGACGGCGCCCGGCCCCGCGCGCGAGCGCCTGTTCGAGGTCTGCCGCCTGATGGTGCTCGAGCCCTGGGCCGAGATGGTGGGCGCGCCGATGGCGGGTGAGTTCTTCGACGCGTGCGAGCGCATCGACCCCGCGACGAGCGCGCAGCACCGCAAGGTGTTGCTGGGCTGCGCGCGGGCGCTCCTCGGCGACGCCGCGAGCGCGGAGGTCTTCCTCCTCGCGCTGGACGGGCTGTTGGCGGACACCCCGTCGACGGCGGTGCTCGAGGACCGCACGCGGCTGCTCGTCGCGCGCTTTGCCCCGAAGGAGAAGCGATGAAGGTCATCGTGTTCGGCGCGACGGGCATGGTGGGCGCGGGGGCGCTGCGCGAGGCGCTCGCGGCGCCGGAGGTCGAGGCAGTGCTGAGCGTGGGGCGCCACCCCTGCGGCGTGGTGCACCCGAAGCTGCGCGAGCTGCTGCTGCCGGAGCTGTTCGACTTCGCGCACGTCGAGCGCGAGCTGGTCGGCTTCGACGCGTGCCTCTGGGCGGTCGGCGTCAGCTCGGTAGGGCTCGACGAGGCGGGCTACGCGCGCGTCACCGAGGAGCTGACGCTGCGCTGGGCGCGCGCGCTGCTCCGGCTCAACCCGGGGATGTCGTTCTGTTACTGCTCCGCGGGCGGGGCGGGCGGGCCCGGCATGTGGGCGCGCGTGCGTCGTCGCGTCGAGGGCGCGCTGCAGGCGATGCCCTTCGCGCACGCCGGCGCGGTCCGCCCCGGCTTCATCCGCCCCGGGCCGGGCATCCGCAGCCGCACGCGCGCGTACCAGCTCGGCGTCGTGCTGTTGAAGCCGCTGTTCCTGCTCACGCCGCTGCTGGTGCGCGTGTTCCCGTTCCTCTTCACCACGTCCGAGCGGCTCGGGCGCGCGATGCTCCGCGTCGTCGAAGGGCGGGCAGATCGCTTCATCCTCGAGTCGGCCGACATCAACCGGGTCGGCGCATGACGCGCGCGCGGCTCGCCGTGGTGGTGCTGGTGCTCGCGCTGCTGGCGGCCGCCTGGCGCTTCGGGGTCTTCGCGCAGCTCTCGGAGCCGCGGGCGCTCGCGCAGGCGCTGGTCGACGCGGGGGCGTGGGGCTACCTCGCGTTCGTCGTGGCGTACACGGTGCTGCAGCCGTTCGGCGTGCCGGGCACCATCTTCATCGTCGCCGCGCCGCTCATCTGGCCGTGGCAGACGGCCTTCGTGCTCTCGATGGTGGGCACCATGGGCGCGAGCGTGGTCGGCTTCTGGTTCGCCCGGTTCCTCGCGCGCGACTGGGTCTCGGCGCGCATTCCGCAGCGGCTGCGCCGGTACGACGAGGCCCTCGCGCGCCGCGCCTTCTCGACGGTGGTGCTGCTGCGGCTGCTGCTGTGGATGCCGCAGGTGCTGCACTGGTTCTTCGGCGTCTCGCGGGTGCCGTTCTGGACCCACTTCTGGGGCTCGCTCCTCGGCTACGTGCCGCCGCTGCTCGTCGTGAGCTGGCTCGGCGGCGAGCTCTTCGACGACGCGGGGCAGCTCCAGCCGGGCGCGTGGCGCGTGCTCGGCGGGCTCTTCGTGGCCTCGCTCGTCTTCGCGGCGGTCGTGAGGGCGTTCGAGCGCCGCCGCGACAGGGCTGAGCTCGAAGGCGAGGGACGCTGATCGCACCGTCACGAGGCGCTGGTCTGCGCGCTTTTCGCGCGAGGCCTGTCTTCCCGGCATGAACTTTCGAATCGTCCTCCTCTTCGTCGTGTTTCTCATCGCTTGCGGCCCTGCCCCTCAGCCTGGAACGGGAGGTGGCGCGGGAGGGGCGAGCGGAGGGGGAGGGGGCGCGACGTCGCAGGGAAGGGTGCAGGCGTCGTGGACGCTCAACGGCAGCACTGCCAGCCCCGCGGCGAGGTGCGCTGATGCAGAGATTGCCTTCTGGACGTTGCGGGCCACGCGCGCGGACGGCGGCGACGCCTTCGACCTCAGCGTCGACTGCGTCAACGGCGCCTGGCAGGCGGAAGCGCGGCTCGTCTCCGCGGGCGCCTGGACGGTGGTGCTCGAAGCGCACGCCGCGCCGGCGTTCTCCGGTTCGCTGGTGGCGAGCGTTACGCGCGAGGTGACGGTGCTCGCCGGCGATGGCGTCACGCCGGTGTCGCTCGACCTCGCGGTCGGCGCCGTCGAGCTCTCATGGACCATCGACGGCCGCGCGAGCGGTGCTGCCACGGTGTGCCCCGCGGAGGGCGTGACGTTCTGGGTCGCCCGCCTCGGAGAGCGCTCGGTCTCGGTGAGCTGCGCCAACGGTCGCTGGGCGACGAGCTTCAAGGCGGTGCCTGCGGGGAGCGCCGTCGCGCGCGTCGAGGCGCACCAGGGGGCTCCTTCCACCGGCCCGCTCAAGCTCGCGAAGGAAGGTCAGGTGACCGTCGCGCCGGGCAGCACGCAGACCGTCACCATCGACTTCTCGAGCAGCGAGCTCTGACCGAGCCGCTGCGCTCAGCGCGGGCGGAACTCCCAGTGCCACGGCTCGCGGCGCACGGTCTCGTAGAAGCCGAACTTGTGCGCGTTGTTGCGCATCCACCGGAGCGTCGCGGCGGAGTTGACGTTGGCGTCGATGGCGAGGCCCCAGCCGTGGTTGCTGCGGCCCGGCGTCGCGGCGAGCCCGCCCTGCGAGTAGAGGCCCTTGCGCCGGGCGAGGTCGACCTGCGCCGCGTAGCTCCGGTAGCTGTCGGTGATGGTGAGGTTGATGCCCGCCGCCTTCGCCGCCGCGCGCATGCGCACGAAGTTGTCCGCCGCGGGGCCGTAGAGCTTGTGGCTGCCGATGCCGACCGACTTCAGCTTGTTCGCCGGAATGCGGCCGTTGCCGTAGCGGCGCAGCTCCGCGGGGACCACCAGCGAGCCGGGGCGACGCGAGCCGCTCACCGTCGTCGAGCCGGCGTTCGTCGCAGGCGCGGTGGTGCCGGTGGCGCCCTGCGTGAGCGCGCGCGCGATGGGGCCGCTCAGCCGCGAGCGCTCCGCCGCGGAGATGACGCCATCGCGGTTGCGATCGACCGCCGCCGCGGTGCGCCCCGCCGTCGTCAGCCGCTCGCTCGCCTTCGCCACGCTCACGCCGCCGCGCACGCGCCCCTGCGCCATCGCCGCGTCGACCGCCGCCCGCGTCGCGCCGCTCACGAGGCTGCGTGCCTTCGCCTGTTCCTTCTGCGACAGCTTGCCGTCACGGTTCGCGTCGGCGCGGCGGAGGGCGTTCTGGGCCTGGGTGCGGCGGGTGGTGACGTTGCGGGTGGTGATGGCCATGTGCGCATTGTCGCAGGTGCGCGCCGATGAGTTTCCGAGGCTGCCCTCGGGTTTGCCCGTAGCTCAGGTCAGGTCAGCGGAGCGGGCGCGGGCGCGCGGTCTCGGGGTCGAGGCACCAGGCGCCGACTCCGACGACCGAGAGCGCGCCGGCGTTGGCCTTCGCCGCCGCCTCGTCGCTGAAGAGGACGATCACGAACTCGAGCGGCGCCTTCAACCCGCGCTTCACCGTCGCGAGCTGCGCGACGGTGCGCGCGTCGAGTGGCTGCGAGGCGTCGACGTGCTTGGGCACCCAGAAGGTCGCGCCCTCGACGAAGCCGCGCACGCCGCCGAGCTCGGTCAGCTCCGCGGGCACCGTCGTCACCTCGACCACCGGCCCCGCCGGCTGCGGCAGCGTCGGCGGCAGCGCGCGCGTCGCGTCGAGGAGCCGCTGCTCTCCGGTTGGCGTCACGGCCTCGAGCGGGTCACCGACCTCGAGCAGCAGCCCTTCGGGGAAGCGCTCGGCGCGCGCGTGCGGGTTCTGCGCGAGGGCGGGGCCACCCTGCTGCGCCTCCTCGGCCGGGCCGAAGAAGGTGAGCCACCACAGCGAGCTCGCCTGCGTCGTGCGCCGGGGGACGGGGTGCGCCGCGGCGAAGCGCCGGGTGTGCTGGTCAGGGTGGCCGAACGCGTAGTCGGGCGAGAGGCGCCGGCACAGGTCGACGAAGAGCTGCACGGCCTCGGCGTTCGAGGGCCACTCGTCGAACCACAGGGCGAGCACCGAGCGGCCACGGTTCGAGCTGAGCCTGGCGAGCAGCCCGGGACCCTCGAGGTTGGTGCCGCGGGCGCGCGCGAGCTCCTTGAGCACCGGCTTGTCGAGCCACGACGAGGCCTTCTTCGGCTTCGCTCCGTCCACGAACACCGACGTCGGGCGTGGCAGGAACGACGCCTCGAGCCGCTCGAGCATCGGTCGCCACGCTTCATCACCCCGCGGGGCTTCGTCCCAGCGACCGAACCAGAACGCCAACCTGTCGTCCCGCATCCGCATGGTGAGGGCAGTAGCACGCGGCTCGCGTCGAACGAGTCGTTCGCACGTGGGGCGAACGAGTCAGCGCATCACGAGGAGGTCGTCAGCCCGCGGGCCTCCTCGAGCCACCAGCGCCAGAAGGCGCGGCGTCGTTCGGCGTCGGCGCCCGCGCTCCACGGCGGCCCGCCAGCGATGGCCACGCTCGCCAGCCAGGCGGCGTCCTTCAGCTCGGGCGAGGAGGTCTCGTCCGTCGCGTCGGCCTCGTCGAGCAGCTCGTCACGAGCGGCCACGCGCAGCGCCTCGAGCGCCGCGTACCCGGCGGCGACCGCGGTCTTGTTCGCGCTCATCGTCGAGAGATCGTCGAGCTGCGTGGCCGTCTCTTCGGCATCGGGTTCGAGCTCGCCCGCGCTCACGCCCCCCGCGAGCTCGAGGAGCTGATGCGGCAGGTCGTCCTCCGGCCACGCTGCCTCCCAGACGGAAAGCGAGCGCTCCGCGGCGGCGAGGGCGAGCCGCGCGCGTGCCGGCCGCTCGAGCGCGAGCCACACCTCGCGCCG
>JBMORD010000254.1:0-9749 GCA_049322495.1 Myxococcota bacterium
GCTCCACGAGGGCCCCGGCTGGGATTCGCGCGGTCGTCGGCACGTTCCGGATCTCCCGGCTCCCCGTCGAGCCCGAGGCGCTCATCCCGCTGACGACCAGCGGGCCCTGGGCCACCGCGTACGCGTTGCGGTCTGCGCCGAGGAGCGGCGTCTGGAGGAGGACGCCCCCGAGGAGGCTCGAGGCGTCTCCGATCGACGAGACCGTGACGTCGATGCGGCTCCCCGTGTGGGCGAAGGGGGGGAGGGTCGCCGTGACGATGACCGCGGCCACGTTGCGGACCCTGAGCTGCTCCATGTCGACCTGGACTCCCATGCGCTGGAGCATCGCGGCGATCGACTGGGGGGTCATCTCGGCCCGCTGGCTGTCTCCGGTGCCGTTCAGCCCCACGACGAGGCCGTAGCCCACGAGCTGGTTCTGGCGGACCCCCACGACGTCGACGAGGTCGCGGATCCGCGTCGCCTGGGCGGAGCCGGGGGCGAGGAGCGCCGCGACGAGGAGCCCGAGAGCCGTGATCGATCTGCTGCTCATGGCCGTCCTCCCTCGCCTCCTCAGAAGGGCGCGTACGCGTTGAGCGCGCGCTGCAGCCAGCCGGGCGCCTGCTGGTCCGTCAGGTCGCCCCGGCCGCTGAACTCCACCTGGGCGTCGGCGATGCGGGACGAGGAGACGGTGTTGTCCTCGCTCACGTCCTCGCTCCGGATGACGCCCGAGACGTAGAGGTGGAGCTCCTCGTTGTTGAGGAGCACGACCTTGCTCCCCTCGATGTAGAGGTCGCCGTTCGGCATCACCCGGCGGACGTAGACGGCGAGGGTCCCGCTCATGCGCCCCGACCGCTCCGTGCGTCCCGTCCCGTCGAAGCTGCTCTCGCTCATCAGGCCGAGGAGCTGCGAGGGGTCGAGATCCGGGTAGGCGCGCCGGATGGCGGCGAGGAGCCCGAAGAGCCCCTCGACGCCGGCCTCGACGCTCGCCTCGCGGCCGAGGGAGGTCCGCGCGCGCCGGCAGAGCTGCGAGCGACGCTCAGCAGCTCACGGACACGTCACGCCCCACGGCGGCGTTCCACCCGCGTAGAGCTCACACAGCGGGATCTTCGGGCTCGCGCTGTGGCAGTCGCCGCAGCCCGCCGCGCCGAGCGCCTGCGTCTTCGGCGCGACCTCGTGGTTCAGGTCCATGTACAGCTTCGTGTAGCGCCAGTCCCACCCAGCGCCGCTGCCCGAGTACTTCGAGAGCGTGGTGCCGGCCTGGATCTGCCCGGCCGCCAGCGCGCCCTTCGTGAAGACCGTCGACCACAGCGTGTCCTGCGTCGCCTGGTCGGTCCACGTGTACCCCGGCGCCTGGATCACGCCCCACAGGCTGCCCGGGCCGAAGACGTTCGGCGCGATCACGAAGCTGTGGGCTCCGTCGAGGTATACGCCCTGCCGGCCGCGCATCAGCTTGTAGGGCATGATCTTCGCGTTCGGGTCGGTGCGCGCGCCGAGCGGCGAGCCCATGTTGATGCGCGTCGCGTCGGCCGTGGTGAGCCCCTTCGCGGTGAGATCGAGCTTGTCGAGCGTCGTCATGTGCACCGACGTCCCGTTGGTCCACGCGTAGGCCGGCGCCACGTTGCGCTGCCAGACGAAGTTGCCCTTGATGTAGTCGTAGGTCGTGACCGCGGTGCCGGCGGGATCGGGCTGGCCGAGATCGTTCACCTTGGTCGTCACCACGCCCGCCGCGCCGAGCGAGTTGTTGCCGACCGTCGACCAGTCCCAGTCGACCTTCGCGAACTGCCCGCGGCTGAACTTCGGGATGTGGCAGGTCTGGCAGGCGATGCGACCGCTGTGCTGATCGAGCGTCTCCCCTCCGGACGCCACGCGGCCCGCGTGCGGGCTCGAGCCATGGCAGTCGGCGCACGACACCCGCGCGTTGTGACTCGGCGTGTGCACGCCTGCGCCCTTGAAGCGGTGGCCCGACTCCGCATGGCAGTCGTTGCACTCCATGCCGCGGCCCATGTGCACGTCGATGGCGATCGACGGGTTCTTGAGCGAGCTTCCCATGAGCTTCACGTTGTCGCCGCCGCCCGCATAGAAGTGGCAGGCGCCGCAGTTCGAGCGCGTCGGCATGATGATGTCCTGCGCGGCCACCGCCAGGTTCGACGTCGCCGCCGGGTTGCCGAAGTTCTTCGGATCCTTCGTGTAGCCCGCGGTCGGATCGCTGTGGCACACGAGGCAGTCGATGCGGTTGGCGAGCGGGATCGACGAGTCGCCGCCGTCAGGGGCGAAGTTGGCGTACGCGCGGGCCGTCTTCTGCGGCCTGGTCGCGTCGGGATCGCCGCCGTAGCCGGCGTGGCATTGATCGCACCGCTTGTCGTTGCTCGCGGTGGCGACGCAGAAGTTGTTCACCAGCACCGCCTTGCCGATGTCGCCGGTGTTGAGCGACTGCGTCGGATCGCCGACGCGGTAGAGCTGCGGCGTCGGGCCCTTCCACTTCCAGTGGATGGTGGCCATGAAGTCCTGCGCCTGCTGCTGGTGGCAGCCGACGCACTGCGCGGTCACCGCGTAGCCGCTCGTGAACGGCCCCTTGAGCTGCGTCGCGTTCTCATGGAGCGCCGCGACCGAGATGCACACGTTCCGCGTGGTGTCGCACGCCGAGCCCACGCCGCACGTCGTCTGGCACACCGGCGTCGCGCCCGCGGTGTTGCACGTCTCGCACGGCCCGCACGCGGGGCTGCACGTCACCGCCTGCACCGGCACGCACGTGCCGTCCTGACACGCCGTGCCCGGCCCACACGCGGGCTCGCAGCGCAGCGGCTCACAGTGCTTCGTCGTCGCGTTGCACGTCGTTCCCGCGCCGCACAGATCGACGCACACCGGCGTCGCGCCCATCGAGTTGCACACCTGGCACGGACCGCACGCCGGCTCGCAGGTCACCGCCGGCACCGCGCGGCACGAGCCGTTCTCACAGGCCTGCCCCACCCCACACGCAGGCTCGCACCGGAGCGGCACACACGTGCCGTTCACACACGTCGCACCGTCACCACAGAAGTCAGTGCACGTCTTCTCGGGCGTGGGCGTCGGACAACCGGCGAACAGCCCGAGAACCACGAGCCAGCGAGCTGCGAGCTTCATGAGTCCTCCTCGGGGGCAGAATTGCCCGCGAGTCAGAGCCCCATGCGTTCGCCATGGATTTCGGAAACTTACTTATTCAGACCAAAAGATTAGCAGAACAACTACTCAAGGCCCGTAATTCTCCACCCTTCGGGCTCCCTCGCCAGCCGCAACGCACGTCCGGCGGCCCACTCGAGTGAGGCATTCCGGCCGTCGAGGCGGAAGGGGTCGGTGAGGTGTCGTGCGAGGTGCTCCACTCGCACGGTCGCGAGCGGATCGTTCGCGAAGTCTTCGGCCAGGCGCGCGATCGTGTAGCGCTCGCGGAGCGCCTTCGAGAGCAGCGCGTGCACGGTCGCGAAGTCCTTCTTCGAGGCGGCCTCGACGAAGCGTGTGGTGACGGCGCGGACCTCCGCGTCGCGCGACGGCTCGGGCTCGCGCTGCAGCGGAGCGGGCGGACTCACCGCCGGGCGCGCCGGCGCGCAGGCCACCCCGAGGACCGAGGCGACGAGCAGCCGCAACCTCACGGCGTCCCCGCGTCGCGAGCCCCCTGGACGATCAGCGATCGATCGATCAGCCCCGGCGGCAGCGGCTTGATCTCCATCGGCCGGAGGCGGACCTCCTTGTTCGGGACCAGCACGGCGGGCGCTGGCGCGGGCGGCGGCGGCGGCGCGGGCAGAGGGGCCGGCGAAGGAGTCCACACCGAGAACAACAGGACCGTCGCCGCGAAGGCGATGACGGCTCCGATCGCGACCTGACGCGTCATGCGTTCGCGCTTACCTGAGAGACGAACCGGTGGTCTATACCCCGCGCCATGAGTGGACCCCGGGAAGTCCGCGCGCCGCGCGGCAGCCAACTGACGTGCAAGGGCTGGGTGCAGGAAGCCGCCCTGCGCATGCTGATGAACAACCTCGATCCCGACGTGGCCGAGCGCCCGCAGGATCTCGTGGTGTACGGCGGCACCGGCAAGGCCGCGCGCGACTGGCCGAGCTTCGACCGCATCATCGCCGCGCTGAGGAGCCTCGCCGACGACGAGACGCTGCTGGTGCAGTCGGGCAAGCCGGTGGGCATCTTCAAGTCGCACGTCGACGCGCCGCGCGTGCTGCTCGCGAACTCGAACCTGGTGGGCAACTGGGCGAACTGGGATCACTTCCGCGATCTCGAGAAGCGCGGGCTGATGATGTACGGCCAGATGACGGCCGGCTCGTGGATCTACATCGGCACGCAGGGGATCCTGCAGGGCACCTACGAGACGTTCGCGCAGGCCGGCCGAACGCACTACGGCACCGACGAGCTCGCGGGGAAGGTGATCCTCACCGGCGGGCTCGGCGGCATGGGCGGCGCGCAGCCGCTGGCGTGCACCATGGCCGGCGGCGTGATGCTGGCCGTGGAGGTCGACCCCGCGCGCGCGCAGCGCCGCATCGAGACCCGCTACCTCGACGTGCTCGCGAAGAACCTCGACGAGGCGCTCGCGCTGGTGAAGGCCGCGAAGGACGCGAAGCAGGCGCGCTCGATCGGCCTCATCGGCAACTGCGCCGAGGTGCTCCCCGAGCTCGTGCGGCGCGGCTTCAAGCCCGACCTGGTGACCGATCAGACCAGCGCGCACGATCCACTCGCGGGGTACGTGCCGGCCGGGCTCACGCTCGAGCAGGCGGCGGAGCTCCGCACGAAGGACCCCGCGCAGTACGTCGAGCGCGCGCACCGCTCGATGGCCGAGCACGTGCGGGCGATGCTCGCCTTCAAGGAACAGGGCGCGCACGTCTTCGACTACGGCAACAACCTCCGCGCGGGCGCGGTGAAGGGCGGGCTCGAGAACGCCTTCGACTTCCCCGGCTTCGTGCCGGCGTACATCCGCCCGATGTTCTGCCGCGGTGAGGGCCCGTTCCGCTGGGTGGCGCTCTCGGGCGATCCGGCGGACATCAAGGTCACCGACGACGCGCTGATCGAGCTCTTCCCCGAGAAGAAGCACATGGTGCGCTGGCTGAAGATGGCCGGCGAGAAGGTGAAGTTCCAGGGCCTGCCGGCGCGCATCTGCTGGCTCGGCTACGGCGAGCGTCACAAGGCCGGGCTGCTCTTCAACGAGCTGGTGCGCACTGGCAAGGTGAAGGCGCCGATCGTCATCGGGCGCGATCACCTCGACTGCGGCTCGGTGGCGTCGCCCAACCGCGAGACCGAGGCGATGAAGGACGGCACCGACGCCGTCGCCGACTGGCCGATCCTCAACGCGATGATCAACGCGGTGAACGGCGCGTCGTGGGTGTCGTTCCACCACGGCGGCGGCGTGGGCATCGGCTACTCGCTGCACGCCGGTCAGGTGATCGTCGCCGACGGCACCGAGGCCGCGGCGCGCCGCATCGAGCGCACGCTCCAGTCCGACCCGGGCATGGGCGTCATCCGCCACGCCGACGCGGGCTACGACGAGGCCATCGCGACCGCGAAGGAGCGCGGCGTGAAGATCCCCGGCATCACCGTCTGATGGAGCCCCGCTTCGATCTCCTGATCCGCAACGCGTCGGAGGTGCTCACCTGCACCGGCACCGGACGCGCGGAGGAGCAGCTCGCGCCGATCGCCGGTGGTTGCGTCGGCGTGCGCGACGGGCGGATCGCGTGGCTGGGCACCGAGCCCCCCGTCGAGGCCGAGCTCGAGCTCGACGCGCGAGGCGGCTTCGTCGGGCCGGGCTTCGTCGACTGTCACACCCACGTGGTGTTCGCGGGAGATCGCTCGGCCGAGTTCGAGCAGCGGTGCCAGGGCCGCACCTACCTCGAGATCGCCGCGGCGGGCGGAGGCATCGCCCGCACCGTGGCCGCCACCCGCGCCGCGTCCGAGCAGGAGCTGCTCGAGCTCGCCCTCCCCCGCCTCGATCGGCTGCTCCAGCACGGCGTGACGACGGTGGAGATCAAGAGCGGCTACGGCCTCGACGTCGAGACCGAGCTGCGGATGCTGCGGGTGATTCAGCGGCTCGGCGAGCTCCAGCCGGTGAGCACCATCGGCACGCTGCTCGCGCTGCACTCGGTGCCGGCGGAGTTCAAGAGCGACCGCGCGGGCTGGCTCCGCAAGGTGATCGACGAGCTGCTCCCGGTCGTGGCGGCCGAGAAGCTCGCCCGCTTCAACGACGCCTTCGTCGAGCAGTCGGCCTTCACCCACGACGAAGCGCGCGAGGTGCTGGAGGCCGGGCAGCAGCTCGGGCTCGTCCCGCGGCTCCACGTCGATCAGCTCACCCCCAACGGCGGCGCGCAGCTCGCGGCCTCGGTGGGCGCGCTCACCGCCGATCACCTCGAGCAGATCAGCCCCGAAGGGATCGCGGCGATGGCGAAGGCCGGCACCATCGCGGTGCTCGCGCCGACCTCGACGCTCTTCGCGCGCGCCCGCCCCTTCGCCCCGGGCCGCGCGCTGTGTGACGCCGGCGTGCGGGTGGCGCTGTGCACCAACCTCAACCCCGGCAGCTCCCACTCGGAGAACGTCGCCCTCGCGCTCGGCCTCGCCTGCGTCGAGAACGGCCTCACGCCCGCGGAGGCCTACCTCGGCTTCACGCGTCACGCCGCTGACGCGGTCGGCGAGCCGTCGCTCGGGCGCCTCGCGGTGGGCGCCCCGGCCGATCTGGTGATCTTCCGGGCAGCCAGCTACCGCGCCCTCCCCTACCACTTCGCGATGAACGAGGTGGCGCACGTGGTGAAGGCAGGACAGCCGGTGTTCTGAATCCCTCCGCGTTAGAAGAGTCTCGAATCACATGTGTCGCATCTTCGCCGTTCGCTCGTCGCAGCCCATCTCGGTCAAGCCCGCGTTTGATGGCCTGCGCGCCCTCGCGGCCGAGCACAAGGACGGCTGGGGCGTGGCGATCTTTGAGGGCTGCGAGACGACGAGCGGCGACGCGTGCTCGCCCACGGTCGAGAAGCGCGTCCACTCGGCGCAGGAGTGCCGGCGCTTCGACGAGCTCGGCCACCGCGCGGTGCAGTCGATCGCGGTGCACATCCGCCTGGCGTCGGTGGGCACGGTGCACCAGCGGAACAACCACCCCTTCCTCGCGAAGCCGTGGGTTTTCATGCACAACGGCACGCTCAAGAACTTCGAGCAGCACCGCGCCGACTTCGAGGCACAGATCGCCCCGGAGTTCCGTCAGTTCACCGGCGAGACCGACTCCGAGCGCTGCTTCGGCCTGTTCCGCACGTTCCTCGGGGCTCGCACCGCCTTCGATGACGTGGTCGACGCGCTGACCCGCACCTTCCGCACCGCGGAGCGCCTGTGCGACGACGCCTCGCCCGGCAAGCGCTCGGCGATGAACTTCCTCGTCACCGACGGCGCGCGCTTCTTCTGCACGCGGCGCGATCGCACGCTCTTCTACGCCTCGAGCCCGACGCTGGCGGCGATCGCGAGCGAGCGGCTCCCGCTCGAAGGCGCCGAGTGGCAGGAGGTGCCCCTCGACTCGATGGTGACCATCGACGAGGCCCTGCAGCTGCGAGTACGACCGCTGGCGCCATGACGCCCGCCGACCTGAAGGTCTCGCACCACTTCGTCGATCTCGCGCTGCTGCGCATGCACTACGTGGAGGTGGGTCCTTCATCGGGGCCGCTGGTGGTGCTGCTCCACGGCTTCCCCGAGAACTGGTGGTCGTGGCGCTACCAGCTCGAGCCGCTCGCGAACGCGGGCTTCCGCGTGGTGGCGCCGGATCTCCGCGGCTACGGCGACACGCAGAAGCACGGCCCGTACGACATCGACACGCTCACCACCGACGTGTGCCGCTTCATCGAGGCGCTGGGCGCGCGCAAGGCGAGAATCGTCGGTCACGACTGGGGCGGGGCCGTCGCCTGGCACCTCGCCGCGAAGCGCCCCGACTTCTGCGAGCGGCTCGCGGTGCTCAACTGCCCGCACCCGGCGGTCATGCGGCAGGCGCTGATCAACAAGCCGTCGCTCGAGCAGCTCAAGCGGAGCTGGTACTTCTTCTTCTTCCTGCTCCCCGGCCTGCCGGAGTGGCTGCTCACCCGGAATGACGGCGCGAACACCGCGCGCACCATCAAGAGCGCGTCGATCGATCGCACCCATTTCCTCGACGACGAGCTGCAGCCCTTCCGCGAGGGGATCCAGAAGCCGGGCGCGGCGTCGGCGATGGTCGGCTGGTACCGCGACATCGTGAAGAGCGGGCTGCGCAACCCGTTCTCGCCGCCGGCCTACGACGACATCACCGCGGACACGCTGCTGATCTGGGGCATGGACGATCCCGCGCTCGGCTACGCGGACCTCGTGCCCGGCACCGAGAAGTTCGTCTCGAAGCTCACGATCAAGCAGATCCCCGGCTGCGGCCACTTCGTCCACGCCGAGCGGCCTGACCTGGTCACGCCGGCGCTGATCGAGTTCCTCCGCTGACGCGGCGCTGTCACGGCAGGCGCACGCCACGCTCGTCCATGTGCGCTCTCCACCGTGCGAGCAGACTCGAGGGGCGCATGGCGATCGTCTCCTCCAGGAACTCGGCGTCGAGGATGCGGTCCGTGCGGAAGTGGCGAAACGCGCTGCGCTGCTCGCACCACGCGGCGATCAGGCGCACGGCGTCCGTGTAGCCGATCATCACGGGCCAGATGGTGCGACGCGTTCGCTTGCCGCCCTCGTCCTCGTAGCGGATGCGGATCTTCCGCCCGGCGCGGATCCAGCGTCGCACCTGCGCGATGTCGACCCGGTCGTCACGTCGATCGAGCGGGACAGGCGCACCGACGGTTGGCTCGCTGACGAAGACGCGAAGGTGCGCGGGAATGGACGCCGAGATCTTCGCCAGCAGGTCGCGCGCGGCCGTGGCCAGCGCTCGATCTCCGCGCTCGGCGACCCATTGCGCCCCCAGGACCGCCGCCTCGAGCTCGTCGGCGGTGAGCATGAGCGGCGGCATGTCGAACTCCCGATCGATGACGTAGCCGACGCCTGCCTCGCCGCGGATGGGGACGTGCTGGGCCATGAGCACGGCGACGTCGCGGTAGATCGAGCGCCTGGTGACTTCGAACTCGGCCGCGAGCTCCGTGGCGGTCACAGGCCGCCGCGAGCGCCGCAGCGTCTGGATGATCCGGAAGAGGCGGTCAGCGCGTCGCATGCTGACATCATGCTGTCAGCAGCCCCCGTGTACGGCGCCCTCCATGAACCTCTCTTCCGTTCGCCTCATCGTTCGCGACATCAAGAAGCTCGTGGCCTTCTACGAGGCCGTCACCGCGCGCCCCGCGAGGTGGCTCAACGACGACTTCGCCGAGCTCCCCACCCGCGCCTGCACGCTCGCCATCGGCAGCGAGCGGACCGTCAAGCTGTTCGCAGAGGGCGCCGCGAGGGCGGCCGACAACCACACCGCGATCGTCGAGTTCCTCGTCGACGACGTCGACGCGGTGTTCGCGAGGCTCGACGGGGTGATCACCGATCTCGTGCAGCCGCCGACCACGATGCCGTGGGGCAATCGCTCGCTCCTCTTTCGTGATCCCGAAGGGAACCTCATCAACCTCTTCGCCCCCGTGACCGAAGCTGCAAAGCAGCGCTTCCGCTGAACCGGCGGAGCGTGTGCGTCAGGCGCAGGACGTTCGCGCTCTGCGCACGCAACCCTGGTGCGCCGCCGTCAGGTTGGCGCGAGTCATCAGGGCGCAGCGCTCGCCGAGACCCAGCGCGAGAGCAGCTGCTCGCTGCGGTCCCCGTGCGCGACCACGCTCACGCGCCGC
>JBMORD010000255.1:0-9713 GCA_049322495.1 Myxococcota bacterium
GCCAGATCACGGGCGAGGTGATCAAGATCGACGGCGGGCAGTACATCTAGCGCAGGTGGCGCATGGCGTCCTTACCAGCATTGCTTCTCAGAGCGGTCGGTGTCGCTCGCGAGCGCCCTCGGCCGCAACCGAGCGGCGCAGAAGCGCACAGACCAGCCCGGAGCGGTGCGCCGCGAGGAACAGCCTCGGCGCCCGCGCTGGCACTATCTCTTTCCGGAAGCGGCCGAGGGCGCTCGCGAGCGACACCGATCGCTTGAAGAAAACGTTGGGGCATGGAGGCGAGATGGGGACGGAGGGTCAACTCGCGTCCTCCTGGGTCACCCGCATGACCTCCTCGATCGTCGTCAGCCCCGAGAGGATCTTGGCGCCGCCGTCCATCCGCAGCGTCCGCATCCCCTGCTCGACCGCCGTGCGCTTGATCGTGTTCGAGTCGGTGTCCTTGAGCACCAGCGCGCGGATCTCGTCGTTCATCGTCAGGAGCTCGTAGATCCCGATTCGCCCCTGGTAGCCCGTCCCGAGGCAGCTCTGGCAGCCGGTCGCCTGGTAGACCATCCCGGGCGGCGGCGCGGGGCGCGCCTCGTCGTGGAAGCCGTAGTCCTTCCCCCCGGCCTTGACGAACTCGTCGGCGCTGCCGAAGCCGAGCTTGCGCACCTCCTCCTCGGTCGGCGGCCGGAGCTTCTTGCACTCGGGGCAGACCTTGCGCACGAGCCGCTGCGCGGCGAGCGCGATCAGCGAGGAGGAGACGAGGAAGGGCTCGACCCCCATCTCGACCAGGCGCGTGATCCCGCCCGCGGCGTCGTTGGTGTGCACCGTGGAGAAGACCAGGTGGCCGGTGAGCGAGGCCTGGATCGCGATCTCGGCGGTCTCGAAGTCGCGGATCTCGCCGACCATGATCACGTCCGGGTCGTGGCGGAGGAAGGAGCGCAGCCCGCTCGCGAAGGTGAGCTCGATCTTCGGGTTCACCTGCGTCTGGCTGATCCCCTCGATCTGGTACTCGACCGGGTCCTCGATCGTGAGGATGTTCTTGTCCGGCTGGTTGATCTTCGAGAGCGCGGAGTAGAGCGTCGTGGTCTTGCCGCTCCCGGTCGGACCCGTGACGAGCAGGATGCCGTGCGGCCGGTGGATGATCTCCTCCATCGCCGTCAGGTGGTCCGGCCCGAGGCCGATCTCCGACATGTCGACGAGCACCGCGGTCTTGTCGAGCAGGCGGATCGTCGTCCGCTCGCCCTTCGCCGTCGGCGCGGTCGCGACGCGCATGTCGATGTCCTTGCCCGCGATCCGGCGGCGAATGCGGCCGTCCTGCGGCAGGCGCTTCTCGGCGATGTTGAGCCCGGCCATGATCTTCACGCGCGCCGCGATCGAGGCCGCGTAGTTGCGGTGCGCGCGCCGCGTCTCGTAGAGCACTCCGTCGATCCGGTAGCGGACCACCACCTCGCGGTCGCCCGGCTCGATGTGGATGTCCGAAGCCCGCTCCTTGACCGCCTGGAAGATGAGCGCGTTCACCCAGCGGATGATCGGCGCCTCGTCGGTGGCGTCGATGATGTCGACGAGCTCCTCCGCCTCGCCCTGGAACTCCTCGGCCTCCTCGTCGAGGTCCACGCCGGAGGTGCGCTTGGCGTAGACCTTGTTGATCAGCTCGAGCACGCGATCGCTGGTGGCGAGCACCGGCAGCACCTCGGCGTCGAGCATCGTGCGCAGGTCGTCGACGGCGTGGATCGCGCGAGGGTCGGCCACCACCACCCGGATGCCGCCGTCCTCCCGGTGGTAGGGGAGGACGAGGTGGGACTTCACGTAGTTGATCGGCAGCTCCGCGACGAGCTCGCCGTCCACCTCCTCGGGATCGAGGCGGGAGAGGTACTCGACGCCGAGCTGGAGCGCGAGCGCGCGCATCAGCTCCTCCTCGGGGAGGAAGCGCGCCTTGAGCAGGACGTCGACCAGCATCCCGCCCTCGACGCGCTGGATCTCGAGCGCCGACTCGAGCTGCTCGCGCGTCAGCGAGGTGTCGCGGACCAGGATCGCGGCGAGCTGGGTCTCATCCATGGCGCGTCACTCCTATTCTTGCGCCCCGTGGCGCGCTCGCACGACGACACGCTCGCTCCCTCGCCACGGCGCTCGCCCTCATCGGGTGGGGCCGACGCCACGGGCGGGCGGCGGGCTCGGGCTGTCGATCCGGAGCGGCGGCGGCGAGCTCTCGGAGCTCGTGCCGGCCGAGGTGTCGGGCGGCGCCGAGGGCGAGCTGGGCGACGACGGGTTCGAGCTCGGCCCCATCCCCTTCGGCATGTCCACCCCCTCCACCGAATCCTGCACCCCTCGCTTCTTGGCGTCGTCGAGCAGCTTCTGCTCCTGCTCCGCTGCCTCACCAACCTTGCTGATCTCCGAGAGCAGCCCGCGCTTGTGACGGAAGTCGATATCCTGAGAGAGCTCCTTGTCGCTGAAGTTGGTGTACCGGCGGATGTAGTCACGCCGCTCCTCGAGCTTCTTCTTGAAGATCCGCCGGAGGTCGGTCTGGTCGCGGATCACGTAGGGCGTGAGCACGATGAGCAGGTTCGTCTTCTGCACGGTCTTCTGGGTGTGCTTGAAGAAGTAGCCGAGGATCGGGATGTCGCCGAGCAGCGGGACCTTGCTGACGACGTTCTGAACCCGATTCCCCATCAACCCGCCGATCACGACCGTCTGCTGGTCGCGGACCACGACCGTGGTCTTCGCGGTACGCTTCGAGGTGGCCGGGCCGAGCCCGTTGAAGTTCTGCGAGGCGATATCGGAGACCTCCTGGTCCAGCTCGAGCCGGACCATGTCGCTCTCGTTCACGTGCGGCGTGAGCTTGAGCTTCAGAGCGACATCCTGCCGCTGGACCGACACCGTCGGAAGATAGGAGGCCAGGCTGCCCGCCGCGCCGCCGGCGGCTCCGGCCAGGCTGCCGAGTCCACCCACGAACGCGCCCTGGAAGGGGAGGTTCTGCCCGACCGTGATCTCCGCCTGCTCGTTGTCGGTCGTGAGGATGTGCGGGGAGGAGAGCACGTTCACGTTGCTGTTGTTCTGGAGCGCCTGGAACATGACGCCGAAGCTCGGGATGTCGGTGCCGACGCCGAGCAGGCGCCCGGAGCCGTCGATCGTCTGCCCGCGCGCGCCGACCGCGAGGCCCTCAACGCCGCGCTCGCCGTCCCCGACGCGGAGGTCGTCGCGCGCCTCGACGCGGTGCTCGACGTGAACCAGTTCATCGACTTCTGGGCGATGGAGACGCTGCTGCGCCACTGGGACGGCTACGCCGGCAACACCAACAACTTCTTCCTCTACGGCGACCCCGCGACGGGGAAGTTCGTCTTCGTGCCGTGGGGCGCCGACGCCGTCTTCGGCCAGGCCCCGTCGACGGCCGACAACCCGGAAGGGCTGCTGCTCCGCGGTGTGCTCGCCCAGCGGCTGTACTCGGTGCCCGCGACGCGCGACCGCTACCTGCTGCGGCTGCGCCACTTCCTCGACACGGTGTTCGACGAGGCGGCGCTGCGCGCGGAGCTCTCGCGCCTCGAGCGGCTCCTCGCGCCGAAGCTGCACGCCATCCAGGCGGCGCAGCTCGATGCGGGCCTCGCCAACGTGCGCGCCTTCATCACCGGGCGACGCGCGAAGCTCCTCGCGGTGCTCGCCAACCCGCCGGCGCCGATGCCGACCCAGCGGCCCTCGCCGTGCCTCGCGCACCTCGGGTCGATCCAGGCCAGCTTCTCGACGACGTGGGGCACGCTCGGCTCGAACCTGCCCTTCACCACCGGCACCGGTACGTACGACCTGCAGCTCGACGATGCGGGCGTGCCCGTCGCCTTCGTCAGCTCCGGCGCGGGCCTCGACACCGGCGGCAACGACGGCCCGCGCGTGGGCGTCAACGTGCTCGCGCTCTACGGCGACGGCGGCGTGGGCGCGACGGCGCTGCGGCTGGTGCCCGCGCTCTACCCGCCCTCGGGGCCGCAGCCGTTCGACCTCTTCGCGCGCGTGGGCATCGTGTTCGAGTTCCGCGAGCAGCAGGTGGTGCCCGTCGGGCTGCTCGGCAACGGCACCATGCGCTTCACCAGCGCCAGCTTCACCGACGGCGGCGTGGTGAGCGGCTCGTTCGACGCGCAGCTGTACAGCTGGCCATTCGGCGGCTGACACTTCGGCGTCGGGCAGGAGTAGCGTGCGCGCCGGGGAGGGGACTGCATGAGCGCTCGCGTGACGCCGTCACTGCCGGAGGGGACCGTGATCAACGGCTACCGCCTCGGCCGGTGTCTCGGCAGCGGGTCGATGGGCGAGGTGTACGAGGCGAAACATTCGGTCATCGGGCGGCGCGTGGCGATCAAGGTGCTGCGGCCCGGCGCCGACGAGCTGCTCAACGCGGGCCAGCGGCTGCTCGAGGAAGCGCGGTCGGTCAACGCCATTCACCACCCCGGCATCGTCGACGTCTTCGATCTCGGCATGGCGGCCGATCGCCGGCCGTACCTCGTGATGGAGCTGCTCCACGGCCGCCCGCTCTCGCTGCGCATCAAGCAGGGCCCGGTGCCCTTCGACGAGGCGAAGCTCATCCTCGAGGGGGTGCTCGAGCCGCTCGCCGCGGCCCACCGTGCGGGGGTCGTGCACCGCGACCTCAAGCCGTCGAACATCTTCCTGCTCGACGAGCGCGTCGGCCGGGTGCGCGTGAAGCTCGTCGACTTCGGCGTCGCGCGGCGCGAGGGCCGCAAGGAGCTGCTCACCGCCCCCTCGATGGCGGTGGGGAGCATGGGCTTCATGGCGCCGGAGCAGATCATGGGCCACGCCGAGCCGGCGAGCGACCTGTACGCCATCGGCTGCGTCGCGTTCCTGATGCTCACCGGCCGCCCGGTGTTCCCCACCAGGAACATCCCCGAGAACGCGCGCGCGCACGTGCAGGATCCAGCGCCGAAGGTCCGCACGCTCAAGCCCGAGCTGCCCGGCGCGCTCGAGACGTGGGTCGCGCAGCTCCTCGAGAAGGAGCCCGGCCGCCGCCACGCCAACGCGGAGATCGCCCTCGCCGCGCTCAAGCTCCTCGACGGCCGCGTCGGCGCCACCACCGAGCTCGTGCCCGCCTTCGTGCCCACCGAGCGCGGCCCGGTGCCGACCGTACCCGCGAACGAGCGCGCCACCGTGCCCGGCCGGCCTCCGAACGACGAGTCGGATCAGACGATGCTCGACGGCTGAGGTCCGATTTTGCCCCGCGCCGTGGCCGCTCGAGGGGGTGGCGGGTCACGCGCGCATGATCCGCACGTCCCTCCTCGTCGCGTCGCTGGCCCTCGCTGCACTCTCAGGCTGTGGTCGTGACCCGGTGGGCGAACAGGAAGACGCAGGCACCGGAGGCGGCAGCGGCGGAACGGGAGGCGCTGGCGGCGGCATGGCGACCGGAGGTGGTGCGGCGACCGGCGGCGGCTCGGCGACCGGTGGCGGCTCGGCGACCGGCGGCGGTGGCGGCAGCGCGGCGGCGACGTTCTGCGAAGTTCAGCCGGTGCTCGCGGCGAAGTGTGGCTCCTGTCACGGAGCCACGCCGTCGAGCGGCGCGCCGGTGCTCGTCTCGCGGGCGGATCTGCTCGCGGCGTCTCCACGCGGCGGCACGATGCTCGACCGCTGCATCGCGCGCATGGAGTCGCTGCCCGTGTCGACCGCCATGCCGCCCAACGTCGGCGGAGCGCCGGCCGACATCGCGCTCCTCAAGGCCTGGCGCGACGCCAGCGCACCTGACTGCGCGGGGACGGGCGGCGGCGGTGGCTCGATGACCGGCGGCGGCGGCGGCTCGGCGAGCGGTGGTGGCGGCGGCTCGATGACCGGTGGTGGCGGCGGCACGGTGATGACCACCTGCGCGAGCAACCTCACCTGGTCCTTCGGCGACTCGACCGCGGGCATGAACCCCGGCGAGGCGTGCATCGCCTGTCACACCATGCGCAACCGCGGCCCCGTCGACGGCTTCATGGGCACGGTGTACCCGGCCCTGCACGAAGCGAAGCTGTGCATGGTGACCTCCGTGCCCTCGGGCGTCACGGTGGAGATCCTCGACATGGCCGGCACGGTGCGCAGCACGCTCAGCGTGGGCGCGCTCAGCGACGGCAACTTCCGCGGCGGCACGCCGGGCAGTCCGTCGCCGTACCGCGCGCGCATCAAGGTCAACGGTCAGGTGCGCGCCGAGATGATGACGCCGCAGACCAGCGGCGACTGCAACTCGTGCCACACCGCTCAGGGGACGAACGGCGCGCCGGGCCGGCTCCACTGGTAGCGCTGTCAGGGCGGACGCCGTGCACGGTGCGAGCGGCTACACTCGGTCGCCGGATGCACCGCGAGCAACGCATTGGCATTCTCCGGGCGACCGGGCTCTTCCAGGGGCTCGGAGACCAGGCGCTCCTCGCCATCGCCGCGAAGCTGGTCGAGCGCTCCTTCGTGAGGGGCGCGGCGGTGTTCCGCAAGGGAGACCCCGGCGACTCCCTGTTCCTGCTCTCGAGGGGGAAGGTCGAGATCCGCGACGAAGCCCAGCGGCACCTCGTGACGCTCACTGCGCCGGACGTGTTCGGCGAGCTCGCCGCGCTCTCGAGCGAGCCGCGCAGCGCCGACGCCGTCTGCGCCGAGTCGGTCGAGCTGCTGGAGCTGAAGGCCGCCGACCTGCAGGAGCTGATGGCCGCCTTCCCCGCCGTGCAGAGGCAGGTGCTGTTGGTGCTGGTGCACCGCGTGCGCGAGGCCGGGGCGCGGGCGGGCGGCTCATGGCGCTGACGTCACGGCAGGAAACGCCACGTGTCGGCCAGGTTGGTGCCGCCGCCGAAGAGCACGACGTGCGCGCCGTCCCACGCGAGCGCGTGGCGGTAGCGCCTGGGCGGTGACGCGGTCGGCGTGCGCTGCGTCCACGTCGCGCCGTCCCATTCCCAGGTGTCGGTCAGCGAGACACCGACGGTGTCCCGCCCCGCGAAGAGCACCACGCGCTGCCGCGTCGGGTCGTACACCATCGCGTGGTACAGGCGCGCCGAGGGTGACGTGGCGGGCGAGCGCTGCGTCCACGTCGTGCCGTCCCACTCCCACGTGTCGTCGTACAGCACCCCGGCCGCCGCGCCCCCGAAGAGCACCACGCGCTGGCGCGCGGCGTCGTAGCTCAGCGCGTGTCCGACGCGCGGGGGCGGGGAGCGCGCGGGCGTGCGCTGGAGCCAGGTCGTGCCGTCCCACTCCCAGGTGTCGGCGAAGGGTCCCGCGCCGCTGGTGTCGGTGCCGCCGAAGAGCACCAGCCGCTGCCGCGCCGAGTCCCACGCCAGCGCGTGGCCGTAGCGCGCCGACGGGCTCACCGCCGGGGCGCGCGACTGCCAGCTCGCGCCATCCCACGACCAGGTGTCTCCGAGCGGCCCGCCGCCCCCGAAGAGCACCGTCTGCTGGCGCGCCTCGTCGTACGCGAGCGCGTGACCCGAGCGGGCGGAAGGTCCGGTCATCGTCGGCTGCGCCGTCCAGCTGACGCCGTCCCAGGTCCAGGTGTCGCCGAGCGACTGCGCGTTGCGTTGGCCGCCGAAGAGCACCAGGCGCTGTCGCGCCCCGTCGAACGCCAGCGCGTGCGAGTGCCGACCGGGAGGAGGCTCCGGGAGCGGCCGACGCCACGCGGCGCCATCCCATTCCCAGGTGTCGGCGAGCACGTCGCCCGCGTCGCCGCCGAGCAGAACCAGGCGCTGACGCACGGCGTCCCAGGCGAGCGCGTGGGAGCTCCGCCCTGGCGGCGCGCTCGTGACCGCACGCTCGACCCAGGCCGCGCCATCCCATTCCCAGAGGTCGGCCAGCGGCCCCGACTCCCCTCGCCCGCCGAAGACCACCACCCGCTGCCGGGCCGCGTCGAACGCGAGCGCGTGCGAGTCTCTTGCGGGCGGCCTCACCGACGAGGGGCGCTCGAGCCACGCGGCGCCGTCCCATTCCCAGGTGTCGGTGGTCATTCCGGTGCTGATGGAGCCACCGAAGAGGACCACGCGCCTTCGCACGGAGTCCCAGGTCAGCGCGTGAAAGTGACGCGCCGGGGGCGAGGTCGGCGGCGTGACCTCGAGCCAGCCCTGCCCGTCCCACTCCCACGTGTCGCCCAGCCGACCGTTGGCGTCGAAGCCTCCGAAGAGCACCACGCGCCGCCGCGTGCCGTCCCAGGCCATCGCGTGGAAGGCGCGCGGCGAGGGCGACGACGAGGCCGTGCGGTCGACCCACGTCGTGCCGTCCCATTCCCACGTGTCGGCGAGCCGCGTGCCGCTCGCGTCGTGGCCACCGAAGAGGACCGCGCGCCGGCGGACCGGGTCCCACACCAGCGCCGCGCCGCTGCGCGCAGGAGGTGACGCCGCCGGGGTTCGCTGGCTCCACGCCGCGCCGTCCCACTCCCAGGTGTCGGCGAGCGGCACGCCCGTCCCATCCGCGCCGCCGAAGAGCAGCGTGCGCTGGCGCACCGGGTCGAAGGCGAGCGTGTGCCGGAAGCGCGCCGGCACCTCGAGCGGCAGCCACGTGTTCGCGCAGCGGCCGCTGTCGGGGCGCGCGCGCTCGACACACCGGGCGTTGATGCAGACACGCACGGTGGTGGCCGTGCACACGTCGGGGCCGCACAGCATGCCGTCGGGCGCGGGGGCCGTTCCACAGCCCGCCAGCGCGTCGCATGTCGCCACCTCGCAAGGGGAGGCCGGCGCCGGGCACGCCCGCGGCTCGTGGCTGCAGCCGCCCGCCTCGCTGCACGCGTCGACGGTGCAGGCGTCCTGGTCGTCGCAGCCCTTGAGCTGTCCGACGCATTCCCCGGCCAGGCACTGGCCCCGCACGCAGCTCGTCTCGCAGGCGGTCGCGTCTGGGGTCTGCCCCGTCACGCACTGCGCGGTCGCGAAGTCGAAGTGGGTCGCCTCGCACGCGCGGGCTGCGCGGCACTCGGGCACCTCGAGGCCGTCACCTTCGACGGGCACCTCGAGCTCGCCGAGCCGCAGCACGCCCGCGAAGTGCCCCGCCGACACCGGCGAGAACGACACCTCGAGCTGCTGCACGTCGCCGCGGCCGACCTCGAGCCGCGCGTCGGCGTCGAGCGAGAACGGCGCCTCGATCGACGGCTCGACCACCGCCGTCGCGCCTCCTTCGTTGTGGAGCTCCAGCGTCGCGCGCGCGGCCTGCCCCACGTACGTCGCGGGCAGCACCAGCGGGGAAGGCCGCGCGGTGAGCCGCGGAGGGCTCACCTGCGACGTCGCCGGGCCGCGGCACTCACAGGCGCCGAAGACGACGAGCGCCGACCCCAGCACTGCGCGAACGACGTTCATGCGAGGGAGATACCGCGGCCCCCTTGCAGGTCTCAGCTCTCGAGCTTGTCCACCACGAGCTCGATGAACTCACGCGCGGGCAGGTCGCAGTACGAGTGCTCTTCCTCGAACCAGGCCACCACCGGGTCGGCCTGACCTTCCTTCATCTTCGCGGTGAGCGACGGCTCGCGATCGAGGACCGCGAGCAGCCGGCCGACCACCGCGTCGGCGTTGGGGTGATCCGCGTAGCGCCGGCGGATCCACGTGAAGATCAGATAGACGAGCGCGGGATCCGCGTCAGCCGCCAGCTCGGCGGACTGTGCGGCGGTCATCGTCCCCTCCTCGATGCCAGAGAGGATTCTCATCGCCGCCGCGTTCGCTCGTTCGAAGGACATGGCCCATCTTAGGACCGTGCGAGGGAGGAATGCGTCCCCCCTCGCAGGTCGGGCTCACCGCTCAGTACGAGCCGGTGAGCGTCACGCC
>JBMORD010000256.1:0-9575 GCA_049322495.1 Myxococcota bacterium
CCGCGCCGAAGAAGGCCGCGCCGAAGAAGGCCGCGCCGAAGAAGGCTGCGCCGAAGAAGGCCGCGCCGAAGAGAGCTGCGCCGAAGAAGGCTGCGCCGAAGAAGGCTGCGCCGAAGAAGGGCTCGAAGCGCCGATGAGCCGCGTCATTCTGCTCGTCGCCCTCTTCGCAGCGCCCGCGCTCGCCGACGATGCCGCGGACAAGAAGGTCGCACGCCTGTGGAAGGCGAAGTGCTCCGCCTGTCACGGCGTCGACGGCCGTGGCCAGACCGAGAGCGGGCGCAAGCTGCAGGTGCCCGACCTCTCCACCGCCGAGTGGCAGGCGAAGACGACCGACGACTTCATCCGCGAGCGGGTGACGAACGGCTTCCGCGAGGAGCGCGACGGCAAGCTCCGCGAGATGCCGGCGTTCAAGACGGAGCTCGCGCCCGAGCACCTCGACGCCGTGGTCGCGCTCGTGCGCAGCCTCGGCCCGCGAAAGTGAGAGCGACCCCTCTGTCCGCCCCTGGAAAGAGCCCGTCGCGACCTTGCCGGCCTTCGCCCTTCACGCCTAAGTGCCGCGCATGACGCAGCGGCGGCTCTTCCCGATTCTCTTCGTGGTGCTGACCGCCTGTGAGACCCGGTCACCCTCGCCCGACGCCGCTCGCCAGCAGGCGTCGCTCACGCAGTCGGCCTCGCTGCGCGCGTTCATCGACAAGACGCCGCGCGTCGCGCACGTGAAGGTGATCGCGGCGACGGGCCGCGCCGGAGTCGTCGGCACGGCAAAGAACGAGGCCCTCTTCACCGACCTCACGCTCCAGGTGCTCGCGCCGCTGCGCGGGAACGGAGACTCGCTGGCGCTCACCACGCTCGGCGGTCGCGTCGGAGAGCGCGCGATGCACGTCAGCGGTCAGGTGGCGCTCGAGGCCGGCGACGAGGCGATCGTCTTCGTCGACCCCACCGTCGCGCTGCACCCGTTCGTCGGAGGCCCGGGCGGCGTGCTGCCAGTGAAGGACGGGCGCGTGTTCTCGTACGACGGCCGCCCGCTCGTGGAGGTCCGCCCCGAGGGCTTCGTCTTCGGGCGCGCTCCCGACGCGCCGCCGGCCGAGCCCGCACTCGAAGCGCACGGCACCGCGAAGGCGACCCGCGTGGCGGCGCCCGAGGGTCCCGCGCTGTCCGTCGCCGAGGTCCTCGCCGCCTTGAGGGCGTTGCCGTGACGCGCGCTCCGCTGCTGGTGGTGCTCTGCGCGTCGCTCACCGCGCACGCGTGGTCGACCCGCGTGTGCTCGACCAACTCGTCGCTGCAGCCGACCTACCCGGGTGGCGCCGTGTGGCCGCTCCAGTATCTCTCGAACATGCCCGCGGGCAGCAGCGGCCGCGTGGGCGTGGCGAGCGCGATGCAGACCTGGAACTCCGTCGTCGGCGCGTACGACAACCTGAGCGCGCCGAGCGGCGGCTACGGCTTCTGCACCAAAGGCGACAACGCAGGCGTCAGCGTCATCGGTTGGGACGACGGCACCTGCCACGCGTGGGGCGCCTCGGAGGTCGGCGTCACCGTGGTGTGGACCCAGAGCTGCTCCATCGTGAAGGAGGTCGTGTACTTCAACAGCGGCTACCCCTTCTCGACGGTGGAGTTCGAGGCGACCGCGCTCCACGAGCTCGGCCACTACCAGAACGCCGCGCACGACTGGTACGAGCTGTCGATCATGGGCTACTCGGATACGGACTTCACGTACCTGACGGCCGCTGATCATTCCTTCCTGCGCGGCGTGTGGGGCTCGGGCACCAGCACGCTGCCCGACCTGTACCTGAACCGCATCGTCGCCAGCAGCCCCATCGTGCCTGATCAGCGCTCGATGACCGAGTCGGCCCCGCCGACCTGCTCCGGCTCGTGCACCGACCTCCGCGCCGGAGACACCATCCGCGTGCAGCTCTCGTACGGCAACGCGGGCTCGACGGCCGCCGGCCCGTTCGACCTCGAGATGCGCCTCGGCACGCACGTCATCGGCGCCTGGACGCAGCCGAGCTTCTCGGCGCATGCGCAGAGCACGTACTGGTTCACCGCCACCGTGCCCGCGGGCATTCCCCCGGGGACCTACGCGCTGAGCGTGGAGATCGACCCCGCCGGCGTCATCGCCCAGTCGAACGGCCCCACCTCGGGCGAGGTGGTGAGCTTCACCGGCTTCGCGGTGCGCGCCCCCGCGGGGTGGACCTGCAGCGCCGCGCGCTACAACGCGCTCGACGGCTGCGACTGCAACTGCGGCGTCGCCGACCCCGACTGCACGCCGACCACGCCGGTGGCCCGCGGCTGCGGTGACGCCAACACCTGCACCGACGATCGCTGCAGCGCCACCGGGCAGTGCGTGTACCCGACCAACACCGCCACCTGCGAAGACGGGCTCTACTGCACCACGAGCGATCGCTGCGCCGCCGGCGCGTGCACCGCGGGCTCGGCGCGTGACTGCTCCGCGCTGTCGAACGCCTGCAACCTCGGGGTGTGCGACGAGCCGCAGCGCGCCTGTGTGCGCTCACCCCGCAACGAGGGCGGCACGTGCGACGATGGCCTGTACTGCACCGTCAACGACGCCTGCGCCTCGGGCACCTGCACCGGCACGGCGAGAGACTGCTCGTCGCTCAACACCGCCTGCGCCACCGGCACCTGCAACGAGAGCCTCGACCGGTGCGTCGCCACGGCCATCAACCAGGGCCAGAGCTGCGACGACGGCCTGCGCTGCACCACCGGCGACTCGTGCGCGTCGGGAACCTGCACCGGCACCGCGGTCGACTGCTCGTCGCTCAACACCCCGTGCACGCGCGGCGAGTGCGATCCCGCGACCGGCGCCTGCCGCAGCGTGCCGCTGGCCAACGGCACCACGTGTGAAGACGGGCTCTACTGCACCACGGGCGACGCCTGCGCCGCGGGCAGCTGCGTGGCGGGCCCCGCGCGCGACTGCTCGGCCCAGTCGAACGCCTGCAACCTCGGCGTGTGCGACGAGACCGCCAACGTCTGCGCCCGCGCGCCCCGCAACGAGGGCGGCGCCTGCGACGACGGCCTGTTCTGCACCACCGGCGACCGCTGCACCGCGGGCACGTGTGGCGGCGCGCCGCGCGACTGCTCTGCCTCGAGCTCGGCGTGCGCCGCAGGCACCTGCGATGAGGGCACCGACCGCTGCGTCGCCAGCCCCGCCAACCAGGGCCAGAGCTGCGACGACGGGCTGCGGTGCACCACCGGAGACGTGTGCACCACCGGCAGCTGCACAGGCGCGCCCCTCGACTGCTCGTCGCTCGACACCGCGTGCACGCGCGGCCAGTGCGACCCTGCCACCGGCGGCTGCCTCGCCGTACCGCTCACCAACGGTACGGCCTGCAACGACGGCCGGTACTGCACCGTCGGCGAGACCTGCACGGCGGGCGTGTGCGGCGGTGGCCAGGCGCGGAGCTGCGCCTCGCTCGACTCGACCTGCGCGGTCGGCGCCTGTGACGAAGCCGCGGGAGCGTGCCGCGCCAACCCGCGCAACGAAGGGAGCGCCTGCAACGACGGCCGCTACTGCACCGAGAACGACACGTGCGTCGCCGGCACCTGCACCGGCGCCCTGCGAGACTGCTCGTCGCTGAGCGGAGCGTGCACCCGCGGCACCTGCGACGACACCACCCAGCGCTGCCGCGCGACGCCCGCCAACGAAGGTCAGGACTGCGACGATGGCGCCTTCTGCACCACCGGCGACCGCTGCACCGCGGGCGCGTGCGTGGGCTCGCCGCGGAGCTGCGCGCAGCTCACCACCGGCTGCGCGCTCGGCGTCTGCGACGAAGCAGCGGACGCGTGCGCCAGCCAGCCGCAGCGGGAAGGACAGCCCTGTGATGACGGGCAGCGCTGTCTCGTCGGCGAGGTGTGCCGCGCCGGCGCCTGTCAGCCGGGGCAGCCGCTCGACTGCAGCGCCCTCGACGCGCCGTGCGTGGTGGGCACCTGCGACGCGCTCACCGGGGCCTGCGCGGCGGTGCCGGTGCCCGAGGGCACCGCGTGCGACGACCACGCGGCGTGCACCACCGGAGACGTGTGCCGCGAGGGCGTGTGCGCAGGTACGACGCTCGACTGCTCGCAGCTCAACGACGCGTGCCACTACGGCAGGTGCGACGAGCGGACCGGCCAGTGCGCGGTCTTCGGTCAGGTGGGGCCGTGCGAGGCGCCGTCGGGCTGTGGCTGCGGCGTGGGCCCGCGCTCCAGCGTGGCCTGGGCGGCGCTCGGGCTGCTGCTGCTGCGGGCGCGCCGGCGCTACTGCTGAAAGCAGTACAGCGAGGCGGTGCCCGAGCAGTCCTGCCCGCGCTGGTTGGTCCACTGCGAGTACACGTCACCGACGTCGCCCTGGTTGCCGAACCTCGCGTCGGTCCAGTTCGCGCAGGAGTTGTCGTACAGCGCCACCGCGGAGGCGTCGCCCGTGGACGAAGTGCCGGTCCACACGAAGCGGCCGCCCGGAAGCCGTTCGCCGAGCTCGGTGCGGTCGATGGGCACCAGCGGCGAGGCACGGAGCGAGGTCTTGTTGGTGAAGGCCTTGATGCGGCGCCCCGCGTCGTCGGTGCCGACCAGGTACCAGGGCCCGTCGCCCTGAATGCGATCGAACGCGTTGACGCGCGTGCCGACGGTGCTCGAGAGCCAGGCGCGCCAGGTACCGCCGAGCGACGCCGCGCTCGCCGCGGCCGCGCAGAGCCCGTCGCCGCCGGTGAGCCCGCCGAGGTCGCCGGTGTACGTGGTGCGGGTGACGAAGACGAGCTTCGCGCCAGCCGGCAGCGGCTCGACCGCGCACGCCTGGTTCACGCAGAGCGGCGTGCTGCGGCCGCAGGTGCTGCAGGTGGCGCCGCCTTTGCCGCAGCGAAGGTCCGTCGTGCCGGGGTCACACACCTCGGGGCTGACGCAGCAGCCGGTGCAGTTGTTGGGGCCGCAGACGAAGGCCGGCTGGGTCGGACCGCAGGACGTGGCCGCGGTGAAGACGGCAAGGGCGAACAGGGCTCGGCGCATGGCCCCGCCTAGCACGAGTCACTGCGGCGGAAGCCGCTACTCCGGCGCGGTCTCTTCGGTCTCGCGCAGCCGGCTCTTCACCGAGAAGCCCTGCTGGATGCGTTGTGGATCTCCCTCGTGCGTCGGGTAGCGCCAGTACCCGAACTGCTCGCGCAGGCACCGCACGAAGCGGCTCTGGTCCTGCTCGGAGCTGACCGAGTGGAAGTTGTCCACCCGCCCGGTGGTGATGACCAGCCACTGCACCAGGTACGAGACCGCGGCCTTGTCGGCGATCTCGCGGATCTCCGCGGCGAGGCAGTCCTTGATGAGCACCCCGTAGTGCTCGTTCACCCGCCGGAGCTGCTCGGCGCTGATCAGCTGCCGGTCGCCGAGGTGCTCGGTCGAGAAGTCGTGAAAGACGTAGAAGCCGAGCACCGCCTTCTCGAGCTGGCGGCAGGCGTCGGCGCCCTTGCGCTCGTCGTACGCCGTGCACACCTGGTCGACCAGCGGCGTGCGCGCCCAGTACCGCTGCGCGAGCGGCAGCGTCGCGGCGAAGGCCTCGGCGCCCTGCAGCGCGCTCCTCGCCGCGGCCTCCACGTCGCCTTCGGCGAGCTCGAGCTTCGCGCGCGCCTCGAAGGCCGCCCGCCGCACGTGCCCGTTGCGCCCGTCGATGGCCTCGCCGAGCTTCGTGAGCGCCTTCTTCGCCGCCTTCGCCTGACGCGGCTCGGCCGCCAGCGCCAGCGCCTCGACCAGCTCCGCGCGAGCGACCATCAGCGTGTCCTCGGTCTTCCGGTAGAGGCTCACCGCCGCGGCGAGGCACGGGGGCGCCTTCTTCCCCGGCGCCTTCTCGGCGGTCGCCAGGCACGCGTCGGCCGCGCGGAGCTTCTGGGCGCGCTCGCGATCGTGCGTCGCCAGCGCCTCGAGCGCCGCGGCGCGACAGGCGTCGACCTCGTTGGGCCCGCACGCCGCGAGCCACTTCCCGTCGATGGTGCCCACGGCCTTGCGGTCGCCGAGCGCGAGGGCCGCCGCGCGCGCGAGCTGCTGCACCTGCACCCGCTCCGGGCCGCCGAGCACGAAGGCGCTCAGCTCGAGCAGCGCCACCGCGTCACGCGCGGCCGCCGCGTTCCCCGCCTCGAGCGCGCTCTTCGCCGTCGCCAGGTCGGCCTCGAAGGTCGCCCGCAACGCCGCGTTCGGGTCGTCGGGCAGCGGCGGCGCCGGCACGTTGTGCTCCGGCTCGAAGACCTTCACCTCCCGCTGCGGCCCGAAGGCGTTGGCGAGGTCGTCCTCCCCCGGCTGCTGCGCGCGCGCCAGGCCCGCGACGACGACGAACAGGAAGCTCCAGCGCACCATGCCGCCGCAGCCTACTCCGTGAGGAAGGCGCTCACCCGACGCGTGGCGGCCGAAGGAGCCGCGGTCACCGCACCAGCAGCTGCTGGATCGCGCTCGGCAGCACCGGCTTGTCGAGCACCAGGAGCCCCTCGCGGCGCGCGAAGGCGAGCGCGTCATCGGTGCGGTGCGAGAGCGCGAGCGCGCAGTGCGGCGGCGAGTCGAGCTCCTTGAGCTGCCGCACCCAGTGCTCGAGCTCCTCGAGCGGCGCCTCCTCGCCGAAGACCACCAGCTCCCAGCCGCCCTGCGCGGCGAGCCGCTGCCCCTCGGGCACGCTGCTGGTCACCACCGCGTCGAAGTCGTGCTCCCCCGTCACGCGCGAGGGCAGCGCCACCGGCGCGTCGTCGATGATCAACACCCGCGCCCCGGAGACGTGCGCCCGTTCGAGGCTCCGCGCCTTCTCGGGCGCCAGCCGCGGCAGCCACAGCCGCTGCACCAGCCCGCCGCCGGGCGGCACCTCGAGCTCGAAGCGCCCGCCCATCGCGGCGATCGCCCCCCGCACCATGAACAGCTCCGGCGTCTCGCGACCCGACTGCCCGCTCGACGGCGGGAACGGCTCGAGCGCCTGGGTGAGCTGGTCGGCCGAGAGCGTCGGCCCGGAGTCGCGCACCTCGAGCCGCACCTCTTCCCCGAGCGCCGACAGCGTCACCGCCACCGAGAGCGGCGCGGCCGGCGTGGTCCGCCCGCCGGCCGCCGCGTGGAGCATCCGCACCATCACCTCACGCAGCCCGTCGGGGTACGCGCGCATCGGGCCGAGCCGCTCCAGCCCCTCGTAGCGCCGCACCACCTGCGCGCCGCCGAAGAGCATCGGCTCCACGCGGGCCAGCGCGGAGTCGACCAGCTCCACCAGCGACACCAGCCGCAGCCTGCCCGCGCGCACCGACGCCGCGGCGTTGAGCTCCTTCACCAGCCGCTCGATGCGCTCCACCCCGGCCTGGGTCTCGACGAGCGCGTCGCGCACCTCCGGCGAGACCGGCGCGCCCGCGAGCTCCTCCTGCACGAAGCGCAGGTTCGACAGGCTGTAGGCGATGGGGCTGTTGACCTGGTGCGCGAGGCCGGTCGCGAGCTGCTCGACGAGCTCGAGCTGGCGGTTGCGCAGCAGCTCCAGCTCCACCTGCGTCTCGAGCCGGAGCTGCTCTTCTTCGTGCTGGAGCGCCAGCGCCGCGCGCATCGCGGTGACGTCGGTCAGCACGCAGAGCACCCCGCCGCCGCGTCGCGCGAGCCGCGCCTCGACGTGCCGCTCGCCCAGCGCGAGCTCGACGCGCGCGAGCCCGGTGGCCCCCAGCGCGCGCGCCGCCTCGAGGAGCGTGGCGACCGCCGGCGCCGGCCCGGCGAGCGTCAACGGCTGCCCGAGGCGCGGCGGCGGAGAGAAGAGCCCCGCGGCCAGCTCGTTGAGCTCCACGCAGCGCCCCTCGTGGTCGAGGCTGAGGAGCCCGTCGGGCAGCGCGCGGATCAACGCCCGGTCTCGGCTGCGCAGGCGCTCGCGCTCGACGAGCAGGTCGCGCAGCGCGCCCACCACGCCGCCGAGCAGCACGCCCATCAACGAGCCGACGAAGAAGCCGCCCCACTCGACCGGCCCCAGCCCGCGCGACACGCTCAACACGCCGAGGAGCGCGAGGTTCAGCCCGGTGGCGAACACGCCCGCCAGCGCGCCCTGCCGCCGCCCGAGGAGCGCGCCCGTGAGGAGCACCGGCGCGGTGGTGAAGGGCAGCACCGAGGGCTGATGCGCGGAGGGGACGAGGAGCAACACCAGCGCGTAGAGGCCGAAGCCCACCACCGCGACCCACCACCGATTCGACCCACGAAGGAGCTGCACCCGGCCATCCTCAGGCACGCACACCGCGAGGAGCAAGCGGCTCCCATGTCACCTGCCGCCCGTTCGGGTCTGCTCGTCCCCCAGCGCGTGCGGCGACCGCTTCGAGCTTTCCGCTCCGGCTTCAGACCGCACCGTGACGCGGTGTCCGCTGCGGCGAGCGGGTCGCCGTGACCGGTGCAGCTTGCGCTCCGGGCTTCAGCCGCGGCGGCGAGGATGAGCGGCACCTGCCGCGAGCGGCCCGCAGGTCACCTGCCGCCCGTTCGGGTCTGCTCGTCCCACAGCGCGCGCAGCTCCGCGTCGGCGGCGCCCGCGTCGAGCAGCGCCGTCACGAGGGGCCGGGCCTCGTCGACCCGGCCGAGCTCGAGCAACACCTGCGCGAGGCGCCCGCGCTGCTTCGCCGGTGCGTCGGCGGCGCCGGCCAGCTTCTGGAAGAGGGCCAGCGCCTGCTCGAGCCGCGCCCGCCCGTCGCGGCGCTCGAGCTTCTCGACGCGCCCGAGCTCGAGCTGCGACACGCCCACGTCCGGCAGGAAGCTCTCGTCCTTCGCGGCGAGGCCCTCGCGCAGCGCCAGCGCCCGCTCGTGCGCGCGGCGCGCCTCCACCGGCCGGCCGCGCTTGCGCTCCACGCGCCCCAGGTTGGTCAGCCCGTCGGCCAGCGCGGCCTGCGCGAAGGCATTGTCGGGTTCCTTCGCGAGCAGCCCCTCGGTCAGCTTCACGTCGGCCTCGAACTCGGCCAGCGCGCCGTCGAGCTTGCCCAGCGCCTCTCGCGCGCGGCCGAGCGAGGCGTGGCTCGCCGACAGGCCGTCGATGCGCAGCGCGTTGCCCGGGTCGCGCGCGAGCGCCGCCTCGCTGAAGCGGAGCGCCTCCTCGGCGAGCGGCTCGGTCTCTGCGGGGCGCCCCTCGAGGCGCAGCACGCGGGCGAGGTCGTTGAGCGAGATGGCGAGGTAGTCCTCGAGCTCGAGGTCCTGCGGAAAGTCCGCGTGGAGCCGCCGCGCCAGCTCGAGGTTCCGGCGGAAGGACGCCTCGGCCTCGTCGAGCGCGCCGAGCGCCTCCTTCGCGCGGCCGAGGTACATGCTCGACTTCGCGCGCGCGAAGAGCGGATCGCGCCCCGGCAGCGCGCTCGCGGTGCTCGCCTCGAGCGCCGCGGTGTGCGCCGTCGCCGCGTCGGCCGGCCGCCCGAGGCCGAAGAGCACGCGCCCCACGTCGTTGTGGGCGTCGGCCGCGAGGCCCAGCGCGTGCGCGTCGTGGGGGCGTCGCGCGCGCACCGACTGCAGCAGCCCGCGCGCCGCCTCGTACGCCTGCAGCGCGCCGTCGAGGTCGCCCTTCCCTCGCGCACCTGCCCCTCGAGGTTCTCCGCCGCCGCGCGCAGGAGATCGGCCTCCGGCGTCGTGCCCGCACGCCCGAGCGCCTC
>JBMORD010000257.1:0-70342 GCA_049322495.1 Myxococcota bacterium
GCCCGCGCCGAGACGACAGGTCCCCAGACCGCCCGCCTCGCTGGCCGCCCCACCGCCTCCGCCACCACCGCCGCGCCCCATGCCGCCGCGCGCACCATCGCCCCCCTTCCCCTGCGTGACGGGCACGCCGGCAGCCCACACGAAGCTCGCCGCGGGCGTGGTGCCCGAGACCGCCGGCGTGGAGTACGGCGTACCGTCAGCGCCGGGGCCGGGGTTCCACATCGAGGTGAAGGACGCGAGACCGCCCGGCGCGCCCGAGGGGGCCGCGTTGCCCCGGGTGAAGACGATGTCTGAGTTGGGGGGGCGCGGCACGCTCGCGCCGTCGCCTCCCCGACCGTTGGCCTCAGCGACGCCATCGCACGAGGGCACGCTGCTCGTGCCGCCCGCGGTCGGCGCCAGCGAGGACGTGGGGCACGAGTGGGTGTCGGAGCGGGAGTTGCCCGGCACGCCCGCTGGCGAGAACGAGCCCACGACGGCCGCGGGCGTCACGCCGTCTGCGCCGGGCGATGCGTCGCCCACCTCGAAGCGCACGTCGACGAGGCTCAACCCCGGGCTGTCGGCGAGCACCGCGCCGAGGTTGCTCGCGCCCGCGCCCGCCGGCGTCAGCGTCAGGTTGGCGGTGACGATGTCGACGTTCGCCAACACCGTCGAGGTGGTGATGCCCGTGGCCACCAGCCCGACGAGCCGGCCGTCGACGAGCTCCGAGGTGGGCACGCGGAAGACCGGCCGGCGGCTCGGGTCGCGCGTCCAGGTGGGGGCGCCGCTGAAGCCGCCCAGCAGCGACACGCCGTCGGTGAGGGTGAGGCTCGAGGGGAAGACCGGCGCGCCGCCGATGACGATGGCGCGCGAGCCCCGCACCGCCGCGGCGGACATCGCGTCGGCCAGGGTGAGGAAGGGCGCCTCGCGCGCGCCGGTGTGGGAGCTCCCGCTGAACGCCGGGTCGACGAAGAGCACCGTGGCCGACGACGAGCCGCCGTTGCACTCGACGAAGGCGGGGTTGACGCCGGGCAGCGCGAACTCCGAGCAGGTCGCCGCGCCGCCATCGGCCGCGCAGGTCAGCCCCGAGAGCCCACACAGGCCACACGACACCTCGGTGCGCAACACGCACCGGTTGGCGAAGACCGCGCGACCGTTGGAGAACGACGGCGTCGGGTCGCAGAACTCGCTCGCGCAGCCGGAGCCGCACGCGCGCAGCGCCGTGTCCGCGCAGCCGCCGTCGGTGCCGCCGTCGGGGTCGGCGACGCAGGTCTCGCACCGCTCGAAGTTGGTGCACGTCACCGGCTCGTAGAGGCAGGTGTTGTTCGCGCAGCCGGTCGTCACCTCACAGGGCCGCGCGGGGCAGTCGGTCAGGAAGGTCGCCGACGTGCAGTTGCACGGGCCGCAGTTGAGCGAGCGCCCGCAGCCGTCCGACACGATGCCGCACGTCACCGGCGAGGTGGCGCAGGTGAGCGGAACGCACGCGGCGACGCCACCACCACCACCGCCAGCGCCACCGCCACCGCCGGTCGCCGCGCTCCCCCCTCCTGTCGGGGAGCCGCCGTCCACTCCAGTGGAACCACTGCAGGAGACGAGGCAGACGAGCGCGAGCGCGCACCACGAAGTTCGGACCATGCGCCCACCACGCGACGGGCCGAAGAAACCCGTAACGCGCGGCTCGCTTGATCATCTGCCCATATCGACATATCTACATGTGTCGATGCAGCCTCCCAGTCCGACCGAGACGACCCCCAGCGCCGCCCAGTTCCTGATGGTGGGCGAGCGGACCAACATCACCGGCTCGCCGAAGTTCGCGAAGGCGCTCAAGGCGGGCGACTGGAACGAGTGCCTGGCCATCGCGCGGCAGCAGGTGGAGAGCGGCGCGAACATCCTCGACATCAACGTCGACGAGGCGCTCATCGACGGTGAAGCGACGATGGTGAAGTTCCTGAACCTCATCGCCGCGGAGCCGGACATCGCGCGCGTGCCGCTGATGCTCGACAGCTCGAAGTGGAGCGTGCTCGAGGCGGGGCTGCAGTGCATTCAGGGCAAGGGCATCGTCAACTCCATCTCGCTCAAGGACGGCGAGGCGGAGTTCCTGCGGCGCGCGAAGCTGATCAAGCGCTACGGCGCGGCGGCGGTGGTGATGGCCTTCGACGAGCAGGGCCAGGCGGCCACGAAGGACGACAAGGTGCGCATCTGCACGCGCGCGTACCGGCTGCTCACCGGCATCGGCTTCCCGCCGGAAGACATCATCTTCGACCCCAACATCCTCACCGTCGCCACCGGCATCGAGGAGCACAACAACTACGCGGTCGACTTCTTCGAGGCGACGCGCGCCATCAAGGCCACGCTGCCGTACGCGAAGGTGTCGGGCGGCGTGTCGAACGTGAGCTTCTCGTTCCGCGGGAACAACCCGGTGCGCGAGGCGATCCACTCCGCGTTCCTGTTCCACGGCGTGAAGGCCGGCATGGACATGGCGATCGTCAACGCCGGCATGCTCGGGGTGTACGAGGAGATTCCGAAGGAGCTGCTGGAGCGCGTGGAGGACGTGCTGCTCAACCGCCGCCCCGACGCGACGGATCGGCTGGTCACCTACGCCGACGCGCTCAAGGCGCAGCAGGCCGCGACGGGCGGCAAGGCCGAGGTGAAGGAAGACCTCGCCTGGCGCCAGGCCCCGGTGCACGAGCGCATGGTGCACGCGCTGGTGAAGGGCCTCGACGCCTTCATCGAGCAGGACACCGAGGAGGCGCGCCAGCAGTTCGCCCGCCCGCTCGACATCATCGAGGGCCCGCTCATGGACGGCATGCGCGTGGTGGGCGACCTCTTCGGCGCGGGGAAGATGTTCCTGCCGCAGGTGGTGAAGTCGGCGCGCGTGATGAAGCGCGCGGTGGCGTACCTCACGCCCTTCATGGAAGAGGAGAAGAAGCGCGCCGGCACCACCGCGAAGGCGCAGGGCAAGGTGCTCCTCGCCACGGTGAAGGGCGACGTGCACGACATCGGCAAGAACATCGTGGGCGTGGTGCTGGCCTGCAACAACTACGAGGTCCTCGACCTCGGGGTGATGGTGCCGACCGAGAAGATCCTCGCCACGGCGAAGGAGCAGCAGGTCGACGTCATCGGGCTGTCGGGGCTCATCACGCCCTCGCTCGACGAGATGGTGTCGGTGGCGAAGGAGGCGAAGCGCCAGGGCTTCACGGTGCCGCTGCTCATCGGCGGCGCGACGACGAGCCACCCGCACACCTCGGTGAAGATCGCCCCGGAGTACGAGCACGGCGTGGTGCACGTCATCGACGCCTCGCGCGTGGTGAACGTGGTGAGCGCGCTGCTCTCGCCGCAGCAGAAGCCGGCCTTCCTCGCGGAGGTGGTGAAGAAGCAGCAGACCGCGCGCGCCGACTTCGAGGAGCGCCGGGTGGCGAAGAAGCTGCTGCCGCTGGCCGAGGCGCGGGCGAACCGCCAGCCGTCGGACTGGGCGAACGTCGACATCGCGAAGCCCGACTTCCTCGGCACGCGGGCGTACTCCGACGTGCCGCTCGACGCGCTGGTGCCCTTCATCGACTGGGGGCCGTTCTTCAACGCGTGGGAGCTGTACGGGCCGTTCCCGAAGCTGCTCGACGACCCGAAGGTCGGGGCCGAGGCGCGCAAGCTGTACGGCGATGCGCAGGTGCTGCTGGCGAAGATCATCAAGGACAAGAGCTTCCGCGCCGAGGGCGTGCTGGCGTTCTGGGCGGCGAACTCCGACGGCGACGACGTGGTGCTCTACACCGACGACTCGCGCACGAAGGAGCTGGCCCGCTTCCACATGCTGCGCCAGCAGCAGGAGAAGCACGAGGGGCAGCGGCACCTCTCGCTGGCAGACTTCGTCGCGCCGAAGGACTCCGGGCGCGCGGACTACTGCGGCGGCTTCGCCGTGACCGCGGGCCACGGCGTCGAGGAGCTGGCGAAGAAGTTCCGCGCGGCGCACGACGACTACTCGGCCATCATGACCCAGGCGCTCGGAGACCGGCTCGCGGAGGCGTTCGCGGAGTACCTCCACCAGCAGGCGCGGCGGCTGTGCGGCTTCGGGCTGCGCGAGAAGCTCACCAACGAGGAGCTGATCCGCGAGCAGTACCGCGGCATTCGCCCGGCGCCGGGCTACCCGGCCTGCCCGGAGCACACCGAGAAGGGCACGCTCTTCAGGCTGCTCGACGCGACGCGCGTGGCGGGCATCGAGCTCACCGAGTCGTTCGCGATGAACCCGCCCGCGTCGGTGAGCGGCTTCTACTTCAACCACCCCGACGCGAAGTACTTCGGGCTGGGGAAGATCGGCCGCGATCAGGTCGAAGACTACGCGCGCCGCAAGGGCATGACGGTCGACGAGGCCACGAAGTGGCTCGGCCCGGTCATCGGCGACTGAGCCAGCCCTCTCCCCCGCACCACCGAGGAGAGGGCCGCCCCGCGCTCAGCCCTTGAGCACGGCGAGGGGCACCAGCCGCACGCGCGGCACCACGAGGTCGACCTCGTCTTCGAGCACCTCGTCGAGGTCGCGGTAGGCGGCGGGCGCCTCCTCGACCAGCGCGCGTCGCCGTCGCTCGTCGAACACCACGCGCCGCATGCTGTGCGCGAAGCGCTCGGGTGGAATCTGCCGGCGCGCCTCGCCGCGCGTCAGCACCCGCCCCGCGCCGTGAGACGCCGACGCGAACGACCGCGGCTCCCCGAGGCCCTCGACGATGACCGACGAGGTGCCCATCGAGCCGGGGATGAGCGCCCGCTCTCCACGCGCCGCCGCGATCGCTCCCTTGCGGTGCACGAGGAGCCGCCGGCCGAAGTGCTCCTCTTCGCGCACGAAGTTGTGGTGCACGTCGACGCGGCTGATCAGCTCCGGCGGCTGACCGAGGTGCTCGGCGATGACCTGCGAGGCGCGCTCCACCAGCGCGTCGCGGTTGGCGCGCGCGAAGGTGAGCGCCCACGCGAGGTCGGCGACGCAGGCCTGACCCGCCGAAGTCGCGCAGCGGAGCCCCGGCAGCTCGCCCTCGCCTTCCACCTCGGCGGCGCGGAGGTGGTGCGCGGCGACCACCGCGCCCAGTCCCCGCGAGCCGGAGTGCACGAGGAGCCAGAGGTCACCGGCCCCGTCGCGATCGAGCTCGAGGAAGTGGTTGCCCCCGCCGAGCGTGCCGAGGTGCCGGGGCGCGAGCCGCTCGCGCGCGTGCTCGAGCGCGCTGGTGGACAGCGGCGTCGACCGCAGCGCGTCGGGCACGTCGACGCCGCGGCCGCGGTGCACCTCGTCGCCGACGGGGATGGCCTTCGCCAGCGCCGCGAGCAGCCCGCGCAGCTCGGCCTCGGAGAGCCGGGCCGCGGGGAAGTCGAAGCGCAGCGCGCTCATGCCGCAGCCGAGGTCGCCGCCCAGCGCCGACGGCACCACGACGTCTTCGGTGGCGAACACCGAGCCGACCGCCACGCCGTGCGCGACGTGGAGATCCGGCATCGCGGCGATGTGCTCCACCACCCAGGGCTGGGCGGCGAGACGCTCGAGCTGCTCCAGCGCGCCGCGCGGCACGTCGCGGCCCCAGAGGTAGATCGGCACACCCCGCGCAGGCTGAACTACTCGCATGCGTCACCTCCCGGCTGCGTGACGCCGACGAAGGTGAAGGTGAGCTGCGGCAGCTTCTTGAGCCGGAGCTCCTCCGCGAGCCGCGCGCGGAAGAACGGCGTGGCCCGGCGCAGCGCCTCGGCGCCGAGCAGCCCCAGCGCCTGCTCGCGGTCGAGGTTGCCGACGACGGCCCAGGGCACGCGCGCGTGGCCCGCGTCGGGTGAGAGGTGAACGGCGAGCACGATGACGCCTTCGACCGCAGGGTCGCCGGCTTCGTCGCGGATCAACGACTGGAGTTCGTGGTGCAGCAGCTGCTCGATGCGGGCGTGGCGGTGGCCAGCGCCCTCGACGTCGCGCGGAGCGAGTCGGGAACGACGGGGTCTGGATGACATGAGTGAACGGTCTTCAGGCGCGCGCGGGCCAACGCGGCCGGGGCGGGTGCACGACACAAGCGCTCACTCGAGGGACGGGCGGAGAACGTCGTCTACGCGCAGCTCGAGGAGCAGTCCCGGAAACCGTCAGGCTGAATATCCACGGGGCACCTCCTCGAAAGCGACGCGGCTGCGTAGCGCGAGGGGCTGACCGCCGTCAAACGCCGCGCCTGACCGGCGCGCCTCACCGCGGCACGCACGTCCCATCGAGCACGCCGAGCCCGCCTCCGTCGGCGGTGGTCGTCGAGAGCAACTCCGGCCGGCCATCACCGTCGACGTCGGTGGCGCTGACGAGCGCCGGACCAGGCCCGAGGAAGAGCGGGCGGTACCCTTCGAACCGCCGCCCGCCCGCGTTGCGCAGGTAGCTGATGGTGCCCTCGGGACGCCCGACGACGACGTCGAGGCGACCATCGGCGTCGAGGTCGACCAGGGTCACCATGCTCGGGCGGGCGCTGGTCACCAGCCCCACTTCGACGCCCGCGTCTCCAGAGAAGACCACGCTCGTCGCCCAGCTCGAGGCGAAGTGCGTCGAGACGACGGCGACGTCGTCGAGGCCGTCGCCATCGAGGTCTCCGCTGGCGAGCGAGCTCGCGCCCACCGAGGTGCCGACCAGCCGCTCGAAGACGAAGCCGCCGTCACCCGCGCCGCGCCAGAGGGACAGCCCGGGCAGCGAGTCGTCTCGCGCGACGAGGAGGTCGGCGCGCCCATCGCCGGTGAAGTCTCCCGCGACGGGCACGGCGGAGTGCGCGGTGTTGGTCAGGGTCCCCACCAGCGCGAGCCCACCATCGCGCCAGCCTCGCAGGGCCACCGTGTCCGTCGTGCGGCACGACTCGACGAGCTCCGCCTGGCCGTCGCCTTCCACGTCGACCACCGCGAGGCGCCACGTCGCCGCGCAGCCTGCGCTCGACGTCGCGGGCGCGAAGCGACGCGGTCCGACCGCGCGCAGGGTGATCAGCCCGCCCGGCCCGGCGGTGACGAGGTCGAGGCGCCCGTCACCGTCGACGTCGGCTTCGACCAGCTGTTCTCGCGGGGCGCCCGCATCGAGGAAGGTCGCCGCGCCGAGCTGAAGTGGATCTCCGTAGCGAACCTCGACGACGTTGCTCCCGTTGACCAGCGCGAGGTCGCCCCGCCCATCGCCATCGAGGTCGCCGCCGAGGAGCGCCCGGGCCGGCTGCGCGAGCGGCGCCGGCTGCGGCCACTGCGGCCCCCCCGGCGAGCCGGGCAGCACGACGATGGCGTCGAGCACGGAGCACACCAGCTCGGCGCGCGCGTCACCATCGAGGTCGGCCGCGCGCAGGAAGAAGTCACCGGCGCTCGTTCCCAGCGGCTGTCCACGCGGCGCCCACCCGTCGGTCGGTGAGTAGCGCGTCACTTCGCCTGAGCCGCGGCACACCAGCTCGTTCCGCCCGTCCCCATCGGTATCGGCGATGACCAGCGCCTCGCACCCCGGCCCGCCGAGCGAGCTCGGGCCCATGCCATTGACCACCACCACGCCGGACACGGTGGCGACGGCGAGCTGCGCGGGCGCGGACGGCGCGAGGTGGCCGACGGCGAGACCTTCGGGCTGCGCACCGACGTCGATGCTCACCGGCGGCCCGAAGCCTCCGTCGGCGAGCGAGTCGAAGCGCGTCACGGTGGTGCCCTGCCCGTCGGCAAAGACCAGGTCGTCGTCACCATCGCCGTCGAGGTCGCCCGCGGCGAGCGCGAAGACCCCGGCATCGAGTGATGCGCGGCGCGAGAGGCCGCCATCGCGAACGTCGAACACGTGCAGCCGCGCGCCCTCGGCGACCGCGAGCTCGGGCACACCATCGCGGTTGGTGTCGAGGCGCACCGCCGTCTTCGCACCGGCGAGCACGCCGTCGAGCACGTCGAGCTCGACGCGCCGTGCGAGCGCGCCCCCGTCGCGACCCAACACCTCGATGACGCGGCTCAGCGCCAGCAGCTCGTCGACCCCATCGCGATCGAGGTCGAGGGCGACGAGCGCCTTCGTGTCCCCCGAGACGAGCAGCGGCGTCGGCGGCTCTTCGAACCGTGCGCCCCGGCCACGCCAGACCAGCGTCGTGTCGGACGCGCTGCCGCCGGGCCCCACCGCGAGATCGAGCGCGCCATCGCCATCGAAGTCACCCAGCGCAGCGAGGGAGGTCGTCACCAACGCCCCCACCGCGCTCGGCGCCACGCCCGCGTCGTCGCCACAGCGCGCGAGGCAGACCCCGCCGTCGACGCAGCCCGCCGGCTCGCAGCACCCGGTCGGACACGCAATGAACGGCGCGAGGCACTCGAAGCCGCAGGCGCCTGCCGTGCACGTCGCTCGCCCGCCGGTCGTCTGTGGGCAGGGCGTGCAGCGCGCGCCGCAGGTCGCGACGTCATCGTCCGCGACGCACGCGCCGTCACAGTGGTGCGTGCCGAAGGCGCAGTCGCCTGCGTCGGGCCCAGGGAGACACCGGCCGGCGGCACAGCCGAAGTCGCAGCGCACGCTCGACGTGTCGAAGAGGCACTCCCCCTTCGCGCCGCACCCTGCGGGCGTGCGCACCACGAGCGTCGAGTCCACGCACTCCGCGGTGGGCGCACAGTCGGCGGTGCACTGCGCGGGCGGCGCGCACTCACAGCCGACGAGCGTGAGCACGACGAGGGTGACGAGGTGCCTCATGCGCGCTCCGGCCGGGCGCCACCGGTGCGTCGTCGGAGCGCGACGAGCATCACGGCGAACGCGGCCCCCAGCCCACCCACGGCGCTGCAGCCGCAGCTCTGCGCGGGCTTGACCCCGGGAGGACACCAGAAGCTCGTCGGCACGCCCCGCTGGGTGGTGCACCCGGTGGCCACCAGGCCCGCGTCTTCCGCGGCCGCGACGCAGCCGGGGTCGCCAGCGCTGCAGCCCACGCAGCTCTCGGGCGCGACGCAGACCTCCCGCGGCCCGGGCACGTCAGCGAGGGAGCTCACCGCCCACAACGCCACCATCACCGCGAGGGCTCGGATCATCCCCGCATGCACCCCCGCCCGCAGCGCCATTGCAAGCGCGAAGAGCCGGCTCGAAGTGCCAGTCGACGGAGAAGGCGCGCGCCTCGGCCTGCGGAGCGAAGGCGAGCCGGCCGAGCGTCACGGTGACGCAGGCCGTCAGGAGCTCCGGCAGATCGCCACCGAGCTCGACGCGCTCGACGAGCCCTGAGCGCACGACGGTGAGGCTGAGCCTCGTGTCGAGCGGCTTCGTTTCGCGCCAGCACTCCGCGAGGAGCGGCCGCCGCGCCTCGAGCGCCGCCTGGAGCGCCGCCTCGGACAACGCGCCCTTCGGCGAGCCTGGCTGCTTCCGAGCGCGCACCACGCCACCGGCCGTCGGCACGCCCATCCAGTACGAGGTGCAGAGCCCTCCCGTGGCGACGGGGAACTCCAGCAGCGCGTCGCCGCGCTCGAGCCACAGCGTCTCTCCGCTCTCCAGGCACACCACCGGCAGGAGGTCGCAGTCGGGCGCGCACGCCTCGAGCTTCGCGGGCCGTCGCGCGCCGTGCCGCACCACGTGGCCGGTCTTCTCCACCGTGAGCGTGTCGGCGCCCTCGCCCCAGGTGCCGGCGAGCCGCGTCCACTGCTCGCGCTCGAAGCGCGTCGTCGCGCTCTTCTTGCGCGCGTCGAGCGAGCCCTTCACGAAGTGGAGCACGCCGCCGGGGAAGAGGTCGGTCTCCACCTCCGCGCCGCGGTCGAGCCACTCGACCGCCTCCCAGCCGTCCGCGCGCTTCACCTCGAGCACGCCCTTGCGCCAGCGCCATGGGTGGAGATCCGTCTCGAGGAAGAGATGCTCGCGCACCTCGGTGCGCGTGAACTCGAGGTACTCGATGAAGCCCAGCTCGACGCCGGTCACCGCCGGTGCGTCAGCGAGCGGAACGAAGCGAGCCGGCACGTAGAACCCATCGGTCCGCGGCGCTGCACCGAGGATCCCCACCATCACCACCGAAGCAAGGAGCACCTCGCGACTCTCGCACGAAACGGTTTCCACGAACCGGACCACGGCCGGTCACGAACGTGGAAACGGATTTCGGCCGCGCCCATGGGAGAGTCCGCCCCATGCTCCGCGCCGTACCGCTGCTCCTGCTGCTCGTCGCCTCCGGCTGCACCACCACGAAGTTCGTCATCCGCGACCGGCAGGTCGCCGCCGAGCCCGCCAGGACCGGCCCGCTCGCCGACCTCGAGCGACGGCACGCCGCCACCGCGGGCGACCGCTCGGGCTTCAAGCTCCTCGAGGTGAATGAAGAGGCGCTGCGCTGGCGGCTCGCGCTCATCGACTCCGCGCAGCACTCGCTCGACGTGATGACCTTCCTCTGGTGGGGCGACGAGGCGGGCGACCTGGTGCTCGAGCACACCGTGTTCGACTCGACGCCGCCGACCGCGGGGTGAAGGTGCGCCTCATCGTCGACGACATGACCACCATCGACGACGGCAAGGAGCTCCGCCTGCGCGACGTCTCGAACGCCGCCATCGACGCGCACCCGCACATCGAGCTCCGCGTCTTCAACCCGTGGAGCAACCGCGAGGCGGTCGGCCGCGCCGTGGAGTTCGTCGGCGACTTCACCCGCCTCAACCAGCGCATGCACAACAAGGCGCTCATCGCCGATAACCGCGCCGCCATCATGGGCGGCCGCAACCTCGGCAACGAGTACATGGGCCTCTCGCCCACCTTCAACTTCCGCGACGTCGACGTGCTCTCGGTCGGCCCCGCCACGCGCCAGGTCTCGGGGGTGTTCGATCGCTACTGGAACTCCGAGTGGGTCGTGCCGCTCAAGAGCCTCGCCGCCGCGGGCACCGCCGAGTCGTTCGCGACGGAGCGCGCCGAGCTCGCCGCGCGCCTCGCGGCCGCCACCACGCTCTCGCGCTTTCCCCTCGCCCCGAAGGACTGGGCGGCGGAGCTCGCCGCGCTGACGCTCCACGCCGGCACCAGCCGCGTCGTCACCGACACGCCCGAAGAGGGCTCGCTCACGCACCACATGCCCGCCACCATCCGCACGCTGTGGGCCGAGGCGAACCAGGAGGTGCTCGTCGCCAACGCGTACATCATCCCCGACGAGCTCGTCTTCAAGCGCACCGCCGAGGAGCTCAAGACCGGCGTGCGCTTCGTGATGCTCACCAACTCGCTCGGCTCGACCGACGCCGCCGGCGTGCACGCGCACTACACCGAGTGGCGGCCGCGCATGGTGGCCGGCGGCGTCGAGCTGTACGAGCTCAAGCACGACGCGAAGCTCCGCGAGCTCGTCGCCGACACGCCGCCGGTGAGGTCGGGCTTCGTCGGGCTCCACGCGAAGGTGATGGTGGTCGACCGCAAGAAGGTGCTCATCGGCTCGATGAACCTCGACCCGCGCAGCTGGTCGCACAACACCGAGATGGGGATGATCATCGACTGCGAGCCGCTCGCGCACGAGCTGGCCGCGGCGCTCGATCGCGACCTCCAGCCCGAGAACGCGTGGCGCATCGCCCTCGACGGAGAGGGCAACGTCACGTGGGTGTCCGGCACCACCGTGCGCCGTGAACCGCCCACGCGCGAGGACGGACAGGCGCTCGAGGAAAAGCTCCACCTGCTGCTGCCCGCGGATCTGTACTGATCAGCACTTCGCCGGTTCGACGACGATGCACCGCACCGGCTCGCGCACGACGAGCAAGTCACGCGCACGCAGGGCGGCTCGCGGTCACCGCAGCGCTCGCAGCATCACCCAGCCCGACTGCTCACGGGCACCGACACAGCTCACCTCGAGGCGGGAACGAGATGACCACGTCAGCTCGGGCGGCACCGGACCACGCTGTGATCAGCGCAGCTCGGCCGCGCAGCGCCGCACGCCGTTCACCTCGAGGCACGCGGCTTCATCGCAGCGCTCGGGGTACCACCGCGCCTCCGCGCCGGTGGACGTCAGCCGCAGCTCGAGGTCCTGCACGGCGTCGGTGAGCTCGACACCCAGCGAGTTGACGAGCACCACGCCCGACGGGTCGACGACGCGCACCGTCACCAGCCCGGGCGAGAGCAGCAGCTCGCGGGGCACTGGCGCCCGCACCGGCGCACAGGGCGGCTCCTCGAGCGGCACGGCGTGCTCGGGCCTCCCGCCGACGAGCGCCCGCGCCAGCGACGCCTGCGAGGTGCGCTCGTCCTCCGTCAGACGGAGCGCGGACGGCAGCGGCACCACCTCGGTCCACCACTCACGTGCCTCGACGGGCCGCGACGTGCCCAGCGATGACGCCAGCGCGCGCACCCGCTGCTCGAAGAAGCGCGCCTCCTCGGGGCCGTACAACGTCGACGCCGCCTCGTAGTGCTGCAGCGAGTACTCCTCGCCGGTCGCCACGTACTGGAGGTACCCGTTGCTGAGCGACGCGAGCACCGGCGCGGCACCGAGCACCTCCTGCGCAGCGCGACGGAGCCGGCGCGCGACGGTGACGGTCGGCTCGAACGGCACGGTGACGATGGCGCGAGAGCCGAGGCGCACGAGCGTCAGCGGCGCCACCTCCGGGTATTCGCACGGCGCGCTCTCTTCGATGAGGCCCAGCACGAGCGGGCGCTTCGGCCGCTGACACCCACGGCCGGCCGCGGTGAGGCCTTCGTGCATCGAGAACGGGAACTGCCGGAAGACGGTCGGCCCATCTTCGGAGCCTCCGGCCGCACCTGCCCCGGTCGCGCCGAGCGGGCAGAGCGTGTCGTCGTCGCGCGGCGGCGCGCGCCACCGCGGAGTGCCGCAGGGCAGCGGCCGGGTGATGCCCGGAATGACGGGCTGCCCGCCCGCGAGCGCCACGTCGGCGGAGGCGCGCGAGACCACCAGCGGCTCCGCGCCACCGCGAGACTGCGCGAGCGCGAGCACCGCGTCGCCGAGCGCGCGCCCCACCTCGCGCGCGAGCCGAAAGCCGGGCTTCGCGTCGGAGCCGGGCAGCGGCGCGCTCGCCACATCTCCCTCCGCGCCATTGACGAAGGCCACCACGGCGTCGGGCTCCAGCGGCGCGCCGCTCCACTTCGCACGGACGCGCGTGCGCGCCGACTCCACGAGGTCTGCGTGGAACACGTCGGCGCCGTTGGGCACCGCAGTGGGGTGAACGCCGAAGAAGAAGAGCACCGCCGCCGTGCGCCCGGCGCGCAGCACCTGGAGCACGTCGAGCGCGCGGTCGACCTCCTCGCGCGGCACCGGGGGAGACGCGCAGCGCTCCTCGCGGTTGAGGCAATGCGCTTCGACGCTCTGGTTGAGCGAGATGCTCTGCGCGACCGTCCCGTGCAGCCAGCGGACCTCGGCAGCCGCCGACGTCTCCGCGTCTTGGCATGCGCGCAGCACCGCGCTCGCGAGGCGCTCGGAGAGGAAGCGCGACAGCGTGGGGTCGAAGCCGGGGTGCGGCGGGGAGAAGCCGTCGGCGCCCGGCGAGGGCTCGGTGTAGCCGACCGCGTCGAGGAAGTGCGCCGGCCCCGCATGGGTGTGCGACGCCGCGATGACGAGGCGGTCGCTGCCGAGGGCGGCGCAGCGGCTGCTCCCGGCACGCTGGCGCACCTGCATGCTGACCTCGCGCTGGAGCAGCGTGGAGACGAAGGGCAGATCGCAGCTCGCCCACGCGAAGGCCTCGCCGCGCGCGTCGGCGAAGAAGACGACGCCGCACTCGAGGTGGCCGCGCCGGCCCTGCGCGAGGAGCCCATTCGGCCCGTGCCCCCCGAGCGCGCTGCCCACCGGCGGCGTGATGTCGACGGTCGCGACGCCGACCACCGGGCCCGGCGCGGCGAGCGACGACGGCGTGGGCCGCAGCAGGAAGCGCTCGTGCGGCGCGCAGGCGCTCAGGAAGGCGAAGAGCAGCGCCGCGCGCGTCGAGACGTTCATGCGAGAGGCGCACGACGCTGACGCCACGGCATCAGCTCCTCGAGCTGCCGCGACACCGAGAGCACCACGTCGTCGGCGAACGGCTTGCCGGCCACCTGCACGCCCATCGGGAGCCCGCGCGACGAGAGGCCCGAGGGCACGCTCGCCGCCGGCTGGCCGGTGACGTTGAAGATGGCGGTGAAGGAGCCGAGCACCGCGGCCTCGGCGAAGCCCTGCTCGGGCGACTTGTCACCGGTGAAGGCGCCGATGCGCGGCGCGGGCGTGGGGCTGGTCGGGGTGAGCCACACGTCGACCTCGTCGAAGGCAGTGAGGAAGCGACGCTCGAGCTCGCGCCGCGTCTTCAGCACCTGCTCGGGGTCGAGGCGCGCGCCGACCTCGCGGAGCCACTTCGTGATGGGCTGCGCGCGGCTCCAGCGGATGAGCGGCACGCCGGAGATGAGCCGCTGCCACACCGGAAGGAACTCCTCGAGCGTGGCCGAGGGCATCGTGCCCTCCTCGACGTGGTGGCCCTGATCCGCGAGCAGCTTCGCGGTGCGCACCACCGCCGCGGCCACCTCGGGGTCCGTCGGGCCGAGCGGCGTCACGGTGGTGAAGCGGATGCGCAGCGGACGCGACGGCGGCGCGAGGCCGTCGAGGTAGCGCCTCGCGGGCGGAGGCGCCCAGTGCGGCCTGCCGATGTCGAGCCCGGCGAGCACGTCGAGGAACGCGGCGGCGTCGGCCACCGACTGCGCGAGCGGGCCGCAGGTGTAGAGGATCTCCTTGTCGGGCGCACCGAAGGCGTTGGGCACGCGGCCGCGCGAGGGCTTGTGGCCGAAGAGGTGACAGAAGCCCGACGGCAGGCGGATCGAGCCGCCCCCGTCCGAGCCATGCGCGATGGAGAGCAGCCCTCCGGCGACCGAGGCCGCCGCGCCGCCGCTGGAGCCGCCGGCGGTGTGCAGCGGGTTCCACGGGTTGGCCGTCGCCTCGTGGATGTCGGGCTCGGTGACGGGCATCGCCCCCACCTCGGAGGTGGCCGTCTTGCCCACGAAGACGAAGCCGCCGCGCCGCGCCGAGGCCGCGCTCTTGTCGTCGACCGGCGAGATGAGCGGCAGCGCGCCGCGCGAGCCCATGCTGGTGCGTGAGAAGCGCACGAAGTTGAGGTCCTTGATGCCGATCGGCACGCCGTGGAACACCGGCAGGGGCTCACCGCGCTTCACCATCGCGTCCTTCGCCTTCGCGGTGCGCAACGCGCGGCGGTGGAACACGCGCACGAAGGCGTGGAGGTGCCCGTTGCGCGCGTCGATGCGCTCCAGCGTCGCGCGGGTCAGCTCCTCGCTCGAGAGCTGCCGGGTGCGGATGAGGTGGGCCTGCTCCAGCGCGGTGGCGGCGAGGACATCGTCGAAGCTCATGACGACGTGGGCTTACTCCGACCGCCGCCCCGCCGCGCAGCCCGAGCGCGCAACCGTGGGGCCGCGAGGTATTCCGGGCTGAACGCGTGCGCGCGCCGGGAGGCACCGTGAACGTCACCGGCGCGACCGCATCTCGGTCGAAGAACCAGCACAAGGCGCTCTTCGTCGTCGCCGGGCTGTGCCCCGCCTTCGCAGCGATCGCCGGCGTGGGCGTCCTGTTCTTCAAGAAGCGCGTCCGCGTGGTGACGACGTTCTCGCCGGCGACGACACGGAGCGCAGGCTCGAGGGCACGCAGGTGTCGCGAGTCAGCGTGCTCTCCCTCGTTCGCGCGTGCCCCTCGACCTCGAGCCCGTTGACGCACGCGACGAAGTCGTCGCCTGCGACAGGGCCGCGCAACGCTCCCGCGGACCTCCCAGAACGTCATCACCCCGAAGTGCGCTGCAGCGGCCGCGAGCCTGAGGTATGGCCGCGCCCCATGCGTGCCCTCGCCCTGACCGTCGTGCTGCTCGCCCTGCCCGCCGTCGCTGCGCGCGCCATCGCGCTCAAGACGTACGACGGCCGCGACGTCCGCGGAGAGCTCGTCATGGAGACGCAGAGCGGGCTCCTGGTGCGCACCGACGCGGGCAACGTGCTCGTGCGCTGGGAGGAGATCGCCGCGAGCGACCAGCCGACCACCGCCGCGCCCGCAGCTTCGCCTTCGCGTCCACCGCCGCCGCCGCCGCCCGGGAGCTCTCCGCTCAGGCTCGGCGTCTCCTTCGGCGTCGGGGCCGGCCCGACGGGCGTGAGCTTCTACAGCTCGGGGCCCAAGGTCTGGGCGGCGGGCGTGCTCGCGCTGATCATCGACCTCGAGTTCTCGCGCCTCGGCCTGCGCTTCACCACGCCGATCCAGCTCGGGCCGCTCCTCGGCTACTACCAGCCGTTCTTCCAGCTCTTCGCCGGCCTCGACACGCAGGTGCGGTTCCTCTTCTCACCGCGCGTCTCGAGCGGCCTCGGCCTGCAGCTGGGCCTCGCCGCGCTGAGCGGCAACTCGCCCGGCGCCGGCTTCTCGGGTGGCAGCACGATTGGAGTGGGCTTCACGCTCGGCCCGACGCTGACGCTCCTCGCGGTGCGCCTCGGCGCGGCGCGACAGCACGAGCTGTCGCTCTCGGGCTCGCTGCAGCTCGCGCCGCTCTCGAGCGGGGTCGCCTACGCCGGCTCCCTGGCCTCGATCGCGTACGCGCTCCTCTTCTGACGAACTCGAAGCGATGAGCGCAGCTTGAGCGCCGTCTCTGCTCGGCGCGCGCGCGTGCGGGAGCGGGCGATACGGTGCGCGCCCATGAGCTACGACCGCGAGGTATTGCAGGGCTTCGTCGACTCCATCGCCGGCGACGGCGTCACCGGGGTGAAGCGCGCGCGCGTGAGCACCTGCACCGCGCCCGAGGCACCGGCGCACAACATCCACGCGTTCCAGCGACTCTTCGGCGAGGAGACGAGAGCAGACGATGGGCTCTTCGCCGTCACCACCGGCCTCGGCCTGCGCCCGCTCCGCAACGCGGTGACGGGGAGCCTCGCGCGCGTCGAGCTCTTCACCCACGTCGACTCGCTCGAGCTGCACCCGGAGCTCGGTCGCGGACAGGACGTGCTCTTCGTGCTCTCGGCGCTCGGCCGCATGCTGCATGGCACCAGCGCGCCGGACGGTGCGCCGTGGTTCTTCGGGCAGACGTTGTCCTTCCCGCGCGGCGCCGGCGTCGCCGGGTGGGACTCGGTGCTGTTCGCGCGACATGCGCGGCCAGTGAAGACGAGCGAGGGCGAGGTTGCGTTCGTGCGCGTGGTGCCGCTCACCGCCGCGGAGCGTGCTGGCATGAGCCAGCAGTCGGAGTTCCTCGATGGCTCCGCGCTCGTCGCGCAGCTCGACGCGGCCTCCCGCGCGGCGCTGCTCGCGCGGTGGAGAACGCCGATCGTCTGAGGGCGCGACCCAATCCCTCGAGCACAAGACGAAGTGCGCGAACGTCATTCGCCTCTCGGCAGCGCGAACGAGGGAAGAGCGGGCTCAGCGCTTCTTCACCGGCTTGACCGCGGCCGGCTTCGCGGGCGCTGCCGTCGCGGGCCGCGCCACGGGAGCCGCCGCGACCCTCGCCACCACCGGCACCAGCAGGATCTCGATGCGGCGATTCTGCGCGCGCCCCGCTGGCGTCGCGTTGGTCGCCACCGGCTGAAAGTGCGCCCAGGCCGCCGCGGAGAGCCGCTTCGCGGGCACGCCGCCCTTCTCCGTCAGGAAGCGCACCACGTTCACCGCGCGTGACGCGGACAGCTCCCAGTTCGTGGGGAACTTCTCCTTCAGCTCGGGCAACGCGATGGGGCTGTCATCGGTGTGCCCCGAGACCTGCACCATCTTGTCGTCGACCGTCGCCAGCACCGCGCCGAGCCGGGCGAGCACTTCCTCACCGTGCGTCGAGATGTCTGCCTTGCCCGAGTCGAACAGCACCTTGTCGACCAGGTCGACGCGGATCTTCCCTTCGGCGTTCGTGAGGCGGATCTCTCCCTTGCGGATCTCCTCGTGCATCTTCTGCTCGAGCGTGTCGTAGGTCGCCTTCAGCCGCTTCACCTCGGCCTCGGCCGCCTCGAGCTCGCGCGAGAGGTCTTCCTTCTCGGTGGAGAGCGCGTCCACCTTCTGCTGCAGCGCCTGCGCGTGCTCTTCGACGTCCTTCAGCTTCGCGTTCGATTCCCCGATCGCGCGCTTCGCTTCGTCGGCCGCGAGCACCGCCGCGTCGGCCCGCGCCTTCTCTGCCTCGGCGCGCGCTCTCTCGGCGTCGTAGAGCGGCTTGCCGAACCAGACCGCCGCGGCGACCAGCGCGACGACGAGCACCAGCAGGAACCACGGCAGCGCCGAGCCACGGCGGTCAGTCGTCATGCGACCTCCAATCGACGAGGAAGAGCGGAGAGCCTACGTCACAGCCGGCGCAGCACGAGCCCCGCGGTGCCAACGATGAAGAGGCCCTCGTCGTCCTTCACCGCGGAGAAGAGGCCGAGCCGCGTGACGTCGGGCGCGAGATCCGTCCAGTTGCCGGAGACGCGCCGGTAGAGCGAGCCCTCTTCGCCGACCGCCCACGCCGTCGAGCCGTCAGGCACGAGCGCGAACCACGGAGCACCGCGCAGCCCCGTGACGTTCTCCGGCTCGACCGTCGCGCCGGCGCGCTTGTAGATGCCGCCGGTGCTCCCCGCGAGCAGCAGGTCGCCGGTCGACGAGAGGAAGGTCGCCGCCGTGAAGTCGACCGACTGCAGGCAGGTGGCCGAGGTCGTGAACGCTCCGCTCGTGAGGTCGAAGGAGAGCAGCGCGCAGCTGAGGCCCGCGATGATCAGCTCCGTCGCCGCGCCGGTGACGTCCTTCCGGAGCGCCAGCGTGGTCGCCTCGGGCGTGCCCGCGGGGAGAGACCACGTGCGCCACTGCCCGGTGCTCAGCGACTTCTCGAGCAGCACGTGCTGCCCGAGCGCCCACACGCGCGTGGAGTCGAACACCACCGCCACCAGCGTCTCGTCGGTGAGCCCCTCGGCCTCGCGCACCCACGTGCCCCAGCGGCGCACCAGCACCGTGCCGTGCTCGCCGACGGCGTACACCTCGGCGGGCGAGCGCGCCGCCACGCCCCACAGCGTCGCGGTGGTGGCGACGCCGAGCTGATCCACGGTCCACGTGCCGTTCTGGCGTCGCACGCGCGCGCCGTTCGCGCCGACCGCGAAGAGCCTCCCCTGCCCCGCGCTCGTCACCGCGTGGAGGTCCGCCGTCAGCGGCTTGCGCCCGCCACGCGCGACGAAGGGCGCGAGGCTCGTGTGCCCGGGGCGGTACCACAGCGCGCCCTTCTGGCCGGTCGCCACGAGCGTGTTGTCGTCGGGCATCCACACCGCCGAGAGGTCGGCGTCGGGCACCTGCACCACCTCGCGCAGGTCCGCGCCTCGGCGCACGGCGATGGTCCCCTGCTGACCGAGCACCACGATGATCGGCAGCACCCCGTCGTAGAGCCCCGCGAGGTCGACGAAGTTCTCGGTGAGGCCCGCGACGTCGACCTTCGTCCAGTCGAAGCCCCGCTGAAGCAACGTGCCGTTGTCACCGACGGCGAAGACGGTGTTGGTGTTCCCGTCGGCCCAGAGAGCGCGGAGGTTCGCGGTGACGGTGCTGTTCTCGGCGGCACACGTCGGCGGCATCGCCACCACGCTGCAGCGGACGAGCGCGCCCTGGTCGCCGGCGAGGTAGAGCTCCGAGTACGCGAAGTTGGTGGTCAGCGCGTTGAAGGAGCCGGAGACGCCCGTCTCGTACGCGGTCCACCCGCCCGACGAGCCGCGCACGTAGAGCCGCCCCTGCCGGCTCGCCGCGTACACGCCCGACGAGTCACAGGCGACGTCGACCAGGTCCACCGCGCTGCCGACGTTCTCCTCGGTCCACGCCGCGGCGGCCCGCCGGAAGACGGTGCCGCCCTCACCCACCGCGTAGAGCCGACTGCCGAGCCCGCATGACGCGAGCTTCTTCATGCGCTTGCCGGGCGTGGCGCGGAGCTCGTACTCCCAGGGCCCGAGCGCGTAACGCACGATGTTGCCGAACTCGTCGAGCACCCAGTAGCTGCCGGCGAGGTCTCCCGCGATGTCGACCACGTTGCTCCCGAAGGGCGCGGGGCTCTCCCAGCTCAGCTCGGGGGTGACGGCGGCGCCGGTGATGCACGCGGGCACGTCGGCGTCGTCCTGCACCGCGACCAGCGTCGGGCAGACACCGCTCGCGTCGCAGCGCCGCAGCCCTTCGTTGGTGCACAGCAGCGTGCCGGGGGAACACGCGCCGGGGCACGTCTCGCGGCAGTCGACGCTCGTGCCCGCCGCCGCGCACGGCGCGCCGATGGGGCAGGAGACGAGGGGACGCCACTCCGGGCACAGGCCGGCAGCGACGCACTGCTCGACGTTCGCGTCGGCGCAGCGCAGCGAGCCCAGCGTGCAGCTCACCGAGCAGGTGACGGGCTGCACGCACGCGTTGCTGGTGCAGATCAGCGGCGAGGCGCAGCTGTTGTCACCACAGCACTGCTGACCCTCGGCGCCGCAGGGCTCACACAGCGAGGAACTGCCACAGCGCGCGCCGGGGTCGCACACCGCCTCCGCGCAGCAGGGCTGCCCCGGAGCACCGCACAGCTTGGTGGTGATGCCGCCGCACCCGACGCCGCCGAGCCAGATCAGTCCCACGAGGAGCCAACGCACGACCGACACCAAACCAGAGTCTCCGCCCGACTTCGAACGCCAATGCCGCGTCGCGCGAGGAGGGTCACGCCCGCGACGAAGGCGCACCTCGCTCGAAGCCCCGCGTCTCCGCTCCGCGAACGACCCGGGTGCGCTGGTGCGACACGGCCGACGGCGCCGCGCAGCGACGAACGACGCCTGGGCGGGCCTGCGGAGTCGCTCCTGAACCGTGGCAGGAAACGGCGCCGGACTTGCCCGCTCCAGGCGTGACCCCTCGCACCGCGACGCGCGTCCACCGACGCGTACGAGCGCCTGTGCAGGCAGTTCCATGCGCCATTCGTGAAGTGGCCTCGATGGGCGCGGGTGGCTCGGTCGTGCTCGTCGCGCGCGTGCCCCCTCGCGCCCCGCGATGAACGCTCACGATGTCAGATCACGCTCTCGCTCGAGGGTGTCGACCGGGGCGGGTCTGCCGCCTCATCAACAAAGTTGTCACTGACCACGATGTTGATGAGTTGCGCGACTCGAGGACTCGCAGGTTCAGCGACGCTGGCCGGTGTTCTGTCGAGGTCGACCTTCGTGGACCGTCGTTGGCTCTGGCCAGATCATCGGGTTGTCGTCGGTGCGCGGTGCTTGAATCGCGCCGGGTGGTCCACCTCGAGCGCGCCTCCGACCACGAAGGACATGAGGTCGCCTCCGTCGCGCAGCTCAGCCGCGTGGACCATCCCCGCGGCCCGAGCGCCCGAAAGCCCCGCTGATCAGCGGACGCGCCTCACTGCTCCGGATCCGGCGCGCGCACCGCGCACTGCCCGCTGCACGCGCAGAAGCGCGGCTCGAGCGAGCTCTGACAGGTGCCCCCGCCACACTGATACACGGTGCAGTTGCGCTCGCAGAGCGGGCAGCTGCACGCTCCACAGCTCGTCGTGCCGCAGGTGGTGCCGTCGGTGTTGCGCGCACAGCCGGCGGTGTCCGTCTCGGTGGTGTTGTTCGTGTTGCAGGTGCCGCCGCCGCACGTGTACGTCGTGACGGACCGCGTGCGCGTGCCGGAGTTGCTGCACGTGCCGCCGTAGCTGCACGCGGTGTACGTCCCGTAGACCGCCGCGCCGCACGACTGCCCGTCCATGCTGCGGCCGCAGCCGGTGGCGTCGGTCTCGGTGGTGGTGCTGGCCACGCAGGTGCCGCTCGCGTTGCACGCGTAGGTGGTGACCGAGCGGGTGCGGGTGCCGGAGTTGCTGCACGCGTTGGCGTAGCTGCACGCGCTCCACGCACCGTACTGCGTGGTGCCGCAGTTGTTGCCCGTCGTGGTGCGGCCGCAGGCGGTGGCGTCGGTCTCGGTGATGGCCGACGAGTTACAGGCGCCGCTGCCGCAGGTGTACGTCGTCACCTGGCGCGTGCGCGTGCCGCTCGTGGAGCAGGTCGCCGCGTAGCTGCACGCGGTCCACGCGGTGGTGTTGGTGGTGCCGCACGACTGGCCGCTCGTGGTGCGCGTGCACCCCGTGGAGTCGCTCTCGGTCGCCGTCGTCGCGCCGCAGGCGCCCGTCTGACACACCGGGTCGGTGCGGGTGCGCATGCGCGTGCCCGTCTCGGCGCAGGTGTTGGGGTAGCTGCACGCGCCGTAGGCGCCGTACGTCGAGCTCCCGCAGCTCACGTTCTCGGTGTTGCGGGTGCAGCCCGCGGTGTCGGTCTCGGTGTTCTGCACCGCGGTGCACGCGCCGGAGCTGCACAGCGGGTCGGTGCGCGTGCGGGTGCGCGTGCCGGTGGTGCTGCACGCCGAGGCCCAGGTGCACGCGGTGTACGCGCTGTACGTGGTGGTGCCGCACGGCAGCCCGTCGGTCTGCTGCATGCAGCTCTGCGACTCGCTGGCGTTGGCGCTCCCGCACGCGCCGGCGCCGTCACAGGTGCGGTCGGTGCGGGTGCGCGTCTGCGTGCCGCTCGTCGCGCAGGCGGTGCTGCCGGAGCAGGCGCTCCACCCCGAGTAGCTCGTCGTGCCGCACGACACGCCCGCGTCGGCGAAGGAGTTCGACGGGCAGGCGGCGTTGGTGCCATCGCACCGCTCCTCGACGTCGCAGGCGCCCGAGGCCGCCCGGCAGATGCGGCTCGCGCCGAGGAGCGCGCAGGTGCCGTCGGTGCTCGCCCCCGCAGCCACGCTGCACGCGTCACACGCCCCCGCGCAGGCCGTGTTGCAGCACACGCCGTCGACGCAGAAGTTCGACTGGCACTCCATCGCCGCGCCGCAGGCCACGCCGTTGGCCTTCTTCGCGCTGCAGTACGTGCCGCTGCAGTACGTGCCGCCCGGGCACCCGCTCGAGCAGAGGATGGGGCAGTCGGCGAGCGTGCCGTTGCAGCTCACCGTGCCGCCGCAGGCCGGGCTGCCCGGGTCGCCCGAGGGCGCCGGTCGGCAGGCGCCGCCCTGGCCGGTGAGGTTGCACCGGTCGCAGCTGCCGCTGCACGCGCTGTCGCAGCACACGCCGTCGGCGCAGAAGCCGGTGCGGCACTGGCTCGAGGCGGTGCACGCCACGCCCTGGTCGCGCAGCGCCTCGCAGCGGCCGTTGTCGCAGAACCGCCCCGCAGCGCACTGGCGCGAGGTGGTGCACGAGGTCGGGCACTCGCCGCTCACGCCGTCGCACGCGTACGCGCCGCACGCGCTCACCACCGTCGCCTCGGCCAGCGGCGTGCAGCGCCCGGGCGAGCCCATCGCCGCGCACGTCTCGCACGAGCCGGTGCACGCGGCGTTGCAGCACAGACCGCTCACGCAGAAGCCCGACGCGCAGTCGCCGCCCGTCGAGCAGCTGTCTCCATTCGCCGCCAGCGGCTGGCACACCGCGCCCTGGCACTTCGTCCCCGCCCCGCACGCGCTGCACTGCTGGCCACCCTGCCCGCACGCAGCCGCTTCGGAGCCCGACCGGCAGTTGCCCTCGGCGTCACAGCAGCCGGTGCAGCTCGCCGCGTTGCAGACGGTCGCGCCGCCGCCTCCGCCCGTCGCCGAGCCGCCGCCCGTGGCGCTGCCTCCGCCCGTCGACGCGCCGCCCCCGGTGGCCGCCCCACCGCCCGTCGCGGAGCCGCCCCCCGTCGCGCCACCGCCGGGTGGACGACAGCTCCCACCGTCGGTGCACTCGAAGCCCGCCAGCGACGACGGGTCGACACAGCCGAGCAACGTCCACACGGACACACACGAAACGATGAGCGCACGGCGCATGGGTCGAACTCTGCCTCGGGCTGGAGGTTCTCGCGAGGGGCCCGGCGGATCAGGCCCCTCGTGTTTCACGGCGCCTCAGGGCGTCGGGTCGTAGCAGTAGGTCGGCGCGGCGCAGGTTCCCATCGCGCAGTTGCTGCTCTGGCACTCGCGCGACGACGCGCAGCTCGCGCCGGTGCCCTTCTCGTTGGCGCACACGCCGCTCATCATGCTGCTGGTCGCGGTGCAGTAGGTGCCGCCCGCGCACTGGTTGTACGGCCCGGTGTACGAGCAGGTGCCGCCGGCGGCGATGGGCTGACGGCAGGCGCCCGTCATCGAGCTCGCCGTCGCGTCGCAGTACAGGTCCGCGGCGCACTCGTAGCCGACGTAGGTGCAGGTCTGGCCGGCGGAACGGCGCGCCGCGCAGGTGCCGGTGCTCATGCCCACGGGCTTGTTGCAGAAGAGGTCGTACTTGCAGTCGCCGGTGTTGGAGCAGGTCGCGCCCACCGCGCCCGGCGCAGTGCAGACGTTGGCGGAGCTGCAGCGCAGGTCCTCCTGGCACGAGCGCACGCTGTCGCAGGCGTTGCCCGCGGTAACGAGCGGAATGCAGGTGCCGCTGACGCACTGGAGGCCGAGGGCGCAGCGCAGCTCGACGTCGTTGCAGCTCATGCCGTTGGTCTGCCGCGTGAGGGTGGCGCACTGGTCGGCCGCGTTGCAGGTCGCGCCCGCGACGCACGCGCGCTTCGCCGTGGAGCCTCCGACCGGCGCGCACGACTGGCCGACCGCGACGAGCTCGAGGCAGGTGCCGTTGTAGTTCTCGGCGGTGACGACGCACTTCTGGCCCGAGACGACGGTCTGCCCGACCGCGATGCGGAGCGCGCAGGTGCCGGGGCACGAGGTGCCGGAGTTACAGTACAGGCCCGTCTGGCAGTCCTGGTCCTCGTAGCACGAGCCCGAGAGCGGCACGGTGCCGACGACGAGGCCCATGCACGAGGGGAGCGTCTCGGGCGACGAGGTGCACGCCAGCGACGGGAGCGCCGCGAGGCACGCGCTGTAGTTGGTGGCGTTGATCATCACGCGGCCGTCCTTGAGGCCGGGGAGCCCGCGCGAGATGCAGTTCTGCTTCGACTGGGTGCCGAGGTCCGCCGCGCCGGCCGCCGAGTAGGCGCCGCAGCGCACGAGGTACGCCATCTGCGCGTCGATGATCTCCGTGCAGATCCGCTCGACGGTGATGCTGCCGCCGCCGCCGCCACCGCCGCCCGTCGAGCCACCGCCGCCGCCGGTGCTGCCGCCGCCACCGCCCGTCGCGTTTCCGCCGCCGATGCCCGCGCCGCCGCACACGCCGAAGCTGCAGCTCTGCCCCGTCGCGCACGGGGTGCAGGTCCCGCCCGAGACGCCGCAGGCGGTGGGCAGGTTGCCGGGCTGACACTGCCCGCTCGCGTCGCAGCAGCCGGAACAGGTGGCCGTGGAGCACTTGTTGGTGGGACCACAGGCCGCGATCGCGGCGAACACCACTGCACCGAAGAAGAAGGAGAGGAGATGGGCGCGCATGACGCATGACTTCGCAGGGAGTGCGCGCGCGGTCAAACTGATCAACAGTTCCCGGGTGCGTCTTTGCGGTGTCGTCTGCGGGCTGCTCCTGTCTGGCTGCGTCAGCGCGGGCGTGCTTCAGGCGGCGGAGGTGCGGGCGCTCTCGTCGCGCACCTGGAGCGGCGCCACCGACGAGGTCTTCGACGCGACGTGGCTCTCGCTGGCGGGGCGCGGCTTCGAGGTGCGCGGCGCGGATCGCCTCGCCGGCACGCTGGTGGCGGTGCGCGACGGCCGCGCGTGGGAGGTCGACGTGGCGGCGCTGGGCACCGAGCAGCGCGTGACGCTGACGCCCACCACCGGGGTGACGCGCGCCGAGCTCTCGAGCGTGCTCGACGGCCTCGAGGAGGACACCGCGCGCCTGCTGCGCGCGTGGCGGGAGCTGCCGGAGTGGAGGTTCGACGGTCGCCGCAACACCCTGGGCGTGCCGGGCTTCTCGGCGCAGCCGCCGCGCGAGTGGGCGTGGCTCGACTACGACGTGAGCCGCCGCGAGGTGACGGTGCAGCGGCTGCGCGCGCGCACCGGCCCCAACGCCTCGCTGCTGGTGGAGGTCGACCGCACGCGCCCCCGCTCGCAGCTCGCGGCGTCGGCGCAGCGCACCATCGGCCTCGCGCTCGGCGCGCGCCAGCGGCTCACCTTCCCCGACGAGCTGCGGCCCGGCGCGCTGAGGGTGCTCGACGGCACGACCCCGAAGGACGTGGCCTGGTGGGGCCTCGAGGAGACGCTCGGCGCCGCGCAGGTGCGCCTCACCATGGCCTGCCCCGCCGCCGAGGCCGACACCTGCGCCGAGCTGTGGAAGGCGGTGCAGCGCTCGGTGGTGCTCTCGAGCGCGCCGCGCTGATCAGCGCCCGGTGTACGCAGCGCTGTACGCGCGTGGAGGCGGCTGGTACCTCCGACCTCGTGAGCCAGCTCCCCCCGTGCCCGAAGTGTCAGTCGACGTTCACCTATGAAGACGGCGCGCTGCTGGTGTGCCCCGAGTGCGCGCACGAGTGGTCGCCCACCGCCGCCGCGCCCGCCGAGGCCGTCGACGACGGGAAGCTCGTGGTGCGCGACGCGAACGGCAACCTCCTCGCCGACGGCGACTCGGTCGTCATCGTGAAGGACCTGAAGGTGAAGGGCGCCACCTCGTCGCTCAAGGTCGGCACGCGCGTGAAGAACATCCGCCTCGTCGAGGGCGACCACAACATCGACTGCCGCATCGACGGCTTCGGTGCGATGCAGCTCAAGAGCGAGTTCGTCAAGAAGGCGTGACGCTCGTTGCGCCCGCGCGCGCCGCGGCCAGAACCCGCGCAAGCTTTGCGACTCGTCGAGGGGCAGCCTCGGGGTTTCGCGGCCCTGCGTCTGGCGCATCGCTTGCTGCCGTGGCTGCTCATGCGACGCGCGCTCTTCTACGGCTGGCTGCTCGGCAGTGGTGCTCTCCTCGGCGGGGTCGCCTGGTCGGCGTTCCCCCACACCTCGGCGTGGATGATCGCCCTCGCCTTCTGGGCGGTGGCGGTGGTGCCGCTGTCCTTCAAGCTGTGGTTCGACGCCCAGCACCGCCGCGAGGAGGCCGACGTCGACGCGGCCATCGAGGCGTGGCGCACGAAGGCGCCGGGCGCGGGCGCGAAGCTCGCGGTGGCCCTCGAGGAGGCGCTCGACGAAGAAGACGAGCGCTCGATGGAGCGGCTGCTCGCGGCCCTGGAGCGCGAGCCCGACGCGGCGCCGTTCATCGCCGCCGCGCGCACGTGGATGAAGGACGACGGCGGCCGCGCGAGCCGCGACGAGCACCTCGACGCCGCGCGCGAGCTGGCACGCCCGCTCCTGCCGCGCCTGACCGCGCACGGGTGAAGAAACTCGCGCTGCGACACCTCCCGCGCTGGAGTGAGGAGGGATGATGCTCTCGACCCTGATGGTGGTGACGCTCGCGGCCGGTGACGCGGGCGTGGCGACGGCTCCGGCCGCGACGATGCGCGACGCCTTCGCGGCGCTGGTGCGCCTGCAGGAGGTCGCCTCGAAGCCCGGCGCGCTGCGCGACCCGAAGGCCACCGCGGCCATCTCGTCGGACCTCGCGCGCCTCAAGACGCTGCCCCACGCCTTCCCCGCCGACGCCCAGGCCCAGGAGCCGGCCACCGCCGCCCTCTCGTCGCTCTTCGGCCGCTACGCCGCCGAGACGCAGCGCCGCTTCGACGCCAACGAGCTCGAGTCGGTCGCGCCGCGCGTGCGCACGCTGATGAGCCTGTGCGTCACCTGCCACTCGCGCGAGCGGGCGACGGGCGACTTCGCCGACGCCTTCAAGCGCATCGACGCGCTCCCGCTCAGCGGCCTGGAGAAGGCCACCGTGCTGGTCTCGACGCGCCAGTTCGACCTCGCGCTCGCCGAGTACCGCAAGGTGCTCGACACGCCCGGCGTCGACTTCCAGTCGTGGGCCCGCGCGCTCCAGGACTCGCTGACGCTGCTGGTGCGCGTGAAGGATGATCCGCTCGGCACCTCGGCGCTGCTCGACGACATCGCCGCGCGCCCCAACCTGCCGAAGTACATCGCGGCCAACCTCCCGGGCTGGAAGAAGGACGTCGCCGACTGGCGCGCGGAGAAGTTCGACGCCCCGAAGGCCACGCCCGACGCGCTCTTCAAGAAGGCCCAGGCGCTGGTGCAGAAGGCGAACGGCGGCGCGGTGTTCGCGGATCAACGCAAGGACGTGCTGTGGCTCCGCGCGTCGGGGTACCTCAACCTCGCGCTGGCGAAGAACCCGAAGCTCGGCAAGCGCGGCGAGGCGCTGTTCCTCCTCGGCACCTGCGCCGAGGGCCTCCGCTCACCCTCATGGTGGGACGTCGACGAGCTCTTCTACGAGGCGTGCGTGCGCGAGAACCCGAAGACGCCTCTCGCGCGGCGGTGCTTCGAGCGGCTGTCGGCGCGCGTCACGCTCGGCTTCACCGGCTCGGCCGGCACCTTCATCCCCGACGATGAGGTCGCGCGGCTCGAGGAGCTGAAGAAGCTGTCGTCGCCGTGACGGGGACCGTCAGAACGAGAGCCCCACCGCGACGTGCGGCCCCGCCACCGGCGCGTTGCTGAACATCGTCTCGAGCGTCCCCGTCGCCGACGCGTCGAGGAAGCGCGCGCGGTAGCCCGCGTGGAGCTCGAACACGCCGCCCTTGAGGATGCCCTCCGCGCGCACGTCGAGCTGCCGGAAGCCCACTGGCGTGAAGACCGCCGCGGCCTCGGCGCCGAGGAAGGCCCAGCCCACGCGCGCCGTCACGCCCACCGAGGGCCCGAACGTCGACGAGGTGTCGGTGGTGAGCGCGCTGACGCCGCCGAGCGCGCGCACGCGCACCCAGCGGTTGAGCAGCACCGCGTAGCCGGCGAGCCCCGTCCAGTGCCGCGTGTCGCTCATGGTGAGCGGCGTGGTGCCGGTGCGGTCGAAGCTCACCACGGCGCCGATGCGCCACACGTCGAGCTCCCCGCGCAGCCCCAGCAGGAAGTCGCTGCCGTCGAGCGAGCTCGGCACGTTCGCCGTCGCCAGCGCCGTCACCTGCCACAGCGGGAAGTCACGCTCGGGCTCCGGCTTCTTCGGCGTCTCCTGCTTCACCTCCGGCGCAGCCCGCGGCGGCGGAGGAGGCTGGGACGCTTCACGCCCGGGCTCCGCGCTCACCAGCGGAGGGGGCGTCCACCCCTCCTCACCCACCGCGGACAACGAAGACAGCAAGACGACGAGCAGCATGCGGGTTCGTCACGCGCTCCAGCGCGCGCATTCATTTCGCTCCTGACTGATCAGTTCCGCGTGCTCGCGCACACGACAGACTCTGCTACACAGCGGCGCATGCGAGCGGTGTGGGTGGCTCTGGGAGTGGCGGTGGCGGCGCAGGGGTGTGCGCACTTCGAGTGCACGGTGCATGGAGGCCGCGAGGCGCGCGCCATCACCACCGAGCACTTCATCGTCACGAGCGATCTCCCGCCGGCGAAGCACGAGTTCGTCGCCACGCGGCTCGAGCTGCTCTGGGACACCTTCGCCGCCTTCTTCCACGCCGAGGTGCCGCACGCGCGCATCCCCGTGGTGATGCTCGACAGCGAGGCCGCGGTCTCGAGCTTCGCCGAGAACTACACCGGCTTCGTGTCACGCCGCGGGCCGACGGTGCTGGTGGTGGGCGGCGTGGGTGACGAAGACGGGAGCGGCGGCAGCACCGCGCACGAGCTGACGCACCTCGTGAGCGCCTACATGCTCCCGCGACAGCCGCGCTGGCTCTCCGAAGGCCTCGGCACGCTCTTCGAAGACGCGCAGTTCCACGGCGACCGCCGCGTGCGCATGGGCCGCTGGAACGCGGGCCGCGCCGACCGCGCCTTCTACGAGGGCGTGGCCACGCTCGACGAGCTGATGCAGTGGGGCGGGCTCCGCTTCGACGAGAGCGAAGCGCGGCTCTACGCCTCGGCGTGGGCGTGGGTGCACTACCTGTCGAACCACGACGAGGCGCGCCTCACGCGGCTCTTCGCCGAGCTCCGCGGCGTCAAGCCGATGGACCAGGTGATGCGCGAGGTCTTCCCGCCCGACGACGCGAAGCGGCTCCACGACGAGGTGGTGAAGTACGTCGGCAACGCGCGCTTCCGCGGCTGGGCGACCGACCTCGGCCGAACGCCGTCGCTCTCGAGCCCGCAGCCCCTCGCCCCGTGGGAAGTGCACGCGCTGCGCAGCCGCCTCTACATCCGCGACCAGGACGCCGCGCGCCGCGAGCTGGAGCAGGCCGTGAAGCTCGCGCCGACGCCCCGCCCCGCGCGCGTGGCGCTCATCGCCGCGAGCCTCGAGAAGACGCCTGTCTCGCAGGTGCTCGCCGCCTACCCCGACGACGCCGACGTGCTGGTCGCCGCCTGGGACGACGAGGCAGAGAAGGCCGACCGCGCCCGCGTCACCGCCGCGCTGGCGAAGACGCCGGAGAAGGTCGAGCTGCTCCTGCTCGCCGCGGAGCTGGCCATGCGCGACTCCGACGCGACCGCCGCCTCGGAGCTCGTCGAGCGCGGCCGCACCCTCGCCCCGTGGAGCGTCGAGTTCACCGACCTCGCGGTGCAGCTCGCGCTCCACCAGCGCGAGTGCATCACCGCGGACCTGCGGCTGTCCGAGCTGCGCACCCTCGTCGCGGAGGGGATGAGCCAGAAGCTCCGCGACTACCTCGAGAGGACCGCGGCGAAGGTGGCGGCGTGCGGGAAGAAGTGACGGGCTACTGGCAGCGCCCGCCGAAGCTGCTGCTCGTCGACACCGCCACGCACGCCTGACTCGCGCTGCACACCGCACACGACGCGCCCGAGCTGCCGCAGCTCTGGGTGTTGCGGCCGGTCTGGCAGGCGCCCTGATCGTCGCAGCAGCCGTCGCAGTTCGACGACGAACAGTTCGGAGTGGCCGACACGCACTGACGATGGGAGCTCGAGCAGACCTGGTTGCTCGAGCACGCCGCGCACTGCGCCCCGCCGCTGCCACAGCTCTCCGCGGCGCTGCCGGGCTGACAACTGCCCTGCGCGTCGCAGCAGCCGTCGCAGGTCGCCGCCGAGCACCCCGCCGCGACGCACTGCTGCGTGGTGCTCGAGCAGACCTGGCCCGACGCGCACGCGATGCACAGCACACCGCCAGTGCCGCACAGGGCGGCCGTCGAGCCCGCCTCGCACCGGCCGGTGTCCTGGTTGCAGCAGCCCTGACAGCTCGTGGTGTCGCACTTCGCGGCCTGAGGCCCACATCCGACGACGCCCACGGCGACGAGCACGAGAAGGAGCGCGGTTCGCATCGCGCCCACATACACTCCCACCCGGCGCCCGGTGAGCCATTTGGGGCGCGCCGGGGCTCACTGCACCGAGGACCTGCTTGGAGCTCCGTAACCCCCGGCCATCACTGCGCATCGTGGAGGGACCCGACGAGGTGACGCTCGTCCGCCGGGCCATGCGCGGCGACCAGGACGCGGCCCACGAGCTCTTCCTCGTCTGCGCGCCGGACCTCACGCGGTGGGTGTCGCGGGTGGTGCTCGGCAGCGACGACGCGCAGGACATCGTGCAGGACACCTTCGTCGCGGCCTTCCTGCAGCTCCGCGCGCTCAAGCAGCCGGAGTCGTTCCGCGGCTGGCTGCGCACCATCGCGCTGACGCAGGTGCGCCGGCGGTTCCGCAAGCAGCGGCTGCTGCGCCGCCTCGGCCTCTCGCCCGTGGAGCCGGTGGAGCTCGAGCAGCTGATCAGCCCGCACGCACCGCCGGAGGCCGCGCTCGAGCTGCGGCAGGTCGCGTCGCTGCTGCGCACCCTGCCGACCGACGAGGCGCTGGCGCTCGTGCTCCGGCGCGTCGAGGGGTACCGGCTGGAAGAGATCGCCGAGCAGCTCGGCCTGTCGCTGGCCACGGTGAAGCGCCGGCTCACGTCGGCGGAGGAGCGCTTCCAGGCGCTCCATCAGGAGGTGGAGTCATGAACGCGCACCGTCCGCTCTCGGAGTGGGTGAAGCCCGTCGAGCCCGCACGCGCGGAGCTGCAGCTCGAGTGGCACGACGTGCGCCGCCGGGTGAAGCGCCGCCGCCAGCTCCGCGTCGCCGTGCCCGCGGTGGCCGCGCTGCTGCTCGCGGGCGTGGTCGGCGCGCTCGCGCTCCGGCCGCCGCGCCTCGAAGAAGGCCAGCGCCTCGACGCGCTCGTCGCCCAGACGGTGCGGCTCGACGACGGCTCGCGGCTCCAGCTCGCGCAGGGCTCCACCACGCGCGTCGAGACGGTCACCGAGGCTGACGTGGTGGTGCTGCTCGAGCAGGGTCGCGTCACCTTCGACGTGAGCAAGCGCCCCACGCGCCGCTTCGTGGTGAAGGCCAACGAGGTCGAGGTGCGCGTGGTGGGCACGAAGTTCACCGTCGAGCGGCTCGACGACGCGCGCGTGGCGGTCGACGTGCACGAGGGCATCGTCGAGGTGCGCGAGCACGGCGCGGTGCACCGCCTGGTGCGCGGCCGCTCGTGGGCGACGCACGCGCCGAGCGCCGAGCTGCCGGTGCGCGGCGAGACGCCGAGCGCGGAGCCGCCTCCCGCGGTGGAGCAGCCGGAGCTGGTCGAGCCGACGCCGCCGAGCGCCGAGGAGCCCACCGCGACGCGCCCTCCGAAGCGCACGCACGTCGAGCGGCCGGCGCGGCCCTCGGGCGGCGGGGGCGCGGGCATGGCCACCGAGGCGCCGACGAAGACGTCCGAGCCGCTGGTCACCGCCGAGCCGAAGCCGGAGCCCACGCCCGCGCCGAGCGCGCCGCCGGAGCCGACCGCCGCCGACGCCTTCGCCGCCGCGATGCGCGCCCGTGGCGCAGGCCACGTGAAGGAGGCCATCGTCGGCTTCCAGCAGGTCTGCGAGCGCTACCCGTCGAGCGCCTACGCGCCGATGAGCGCCTTCGAGTGGGGCCGGCTCGCGCTCGACGCGCAGGACGACCCGCGCCAGGCGGCCCGCGCCTTCGAGCGCACGCTGGAGCTCGCCACCTCGTCGTCGCTCATCGAAGACGCACTCGCGCGCCTCACCGAGGCCTACGCACGCTATGACGTGGGCTCCTGTCGCCGGGTGCAGGCGGAGTACCTCCGTCGGTTCCCCGGTGGCCCGCACGTTCGAGGCGTGACGAAGGCGTGTCCCTGACGTTGGTGTCGCTGATGCTCCTCACCGCGACCTGTTCCGGCGATGACGCGGAGGTCCCCGTGCGCGTGGAAGGCTTCTCCGAGGACGACGCCCGCTGGCTGCGCGCGGAGCTCGCGGCGTGGGTCGAGGCGCGCGAGCGGCGGGTGTGTGACGGCGCGGGCGGGCTCACGCTGCAGCTCGGCGAGCTCGAGGCGGTGATCAGCTTCGAGTTCAAGGGCCAGCGGCGCGAGCGCAGCGTCTCGCGCACCGACGGCGCGGAGCTCTTCCGCTACCAGGTCGCCGCCGCCGCCGAGGAGCTGGTGCGCTCGACCTGGGAGGCGCCGCCGCCGCCCCGCTTCGGGCTCTTCGCGCGCGGAGGCGTCGCGCCGCTCGGCGTCGGGCCGCTGCTCGCCGGTGGCGGCGCGGGCGCGGAGTGGTTCGTTCACCCCGCGCTGGGCCTGGAGCTGTCGGCGGACGGCGGGGCGCTCACCCGGACGACCCTGCCGACGGGCGGCGAGGTGAGCGGCTCGGTGGTGCGCGGCGCGCTGGCGGTGTCGTGGGTGCCGGTGCGCGTCGGCGTGCTGCGCGCGGGGCTCCGCGTCGGCGGCCAGGCGGGCGCGTTGACGCTCGCGGTGAAGGAGGAGACGTCGGTCTCCGCGACGACGCCGTGGCTCGGGGTGAGCGGCGGCGCGTGCGTGGGCCTCGAGTTCAAGCGGCTCGCGGTGGGCGTGGTGGGCGAGGTCGGCGCGGTGCTGCTGGGCGGCGCGGTGCTCGCGGAGGGCGTGCCGGTGCTGCGGGTGCGCGGGCTGTTCGGTGACGTCTCGCTCCGCGTGGGGGTGCGCTGGTGAAGCTCCGCGTCTTTGGCCTCATCCTCCTCGCGCAGCACTTCGAGGTGGTGTCCGACTGTGGCGGAGCGCTCGCGCCGCCGGTGAATGACGCGCCCGTCACCCAGCTCGCGCTCGGCGGGGAGTTCGGCTGCGCGGTGAAGAGCGGCGCGGTGCAGTGCTGGGGCGCCAACGCGCAGGGGCAGCTCGGGCGAGGCAGCGTGACGCCGCGCGAGACGCGGCCCGGCGCGGTGAGCCTCGCGGAGCCGGTGGCCCAGCTCGCGGTCGGCGCGTCGACGGCGTGCGCGCGCACGGTGACGGGGAAGGTGTGGTGCTGGGGGAGCAACGAGAGCGCGCAGCTCGGTGCCCCGGAGCCCGCGGCGAGCGCGACGCCGCTCGAGGTGAAGCTCCCGGTGCCCATCGCGAAGCTGGCGCTGCACTCGGACTACGCGCTGGCGCTGGGGAGTGATGGGCGGCTGTTCGGCTGGGGGAACAACTCCGAGGGCACGCTGGCGCGCGGAGACCCCAACCCGATGACGTGGCCGGTGCCGACCGGCGTGGTGCGCGTGGCCTTCGAGCATCGCTTCACCGACGTCACCGCGGGTCAGGGCCACGCGTGCGGCATCGAGCGCGACGGCTCGCTGTGGTGCTGGGGGCGCAACACGCGCCACGAGCTCGGCACGCCCTCGACGGAGCACCAGCACCGCACGCCCATCAAGACGCTCGACGGACCGGTGACGCAGGTGGTGGCCGGCGCGTTCACCGCGTGCGCGATTCAGCGCGGCGAGCTGCTCTGCTGGAGCGACGTGCCCCTCGACGACTTCGGTCAGGTGCTGGTGCACGAGACGCCGACGAAGGTCGACCTCGGCGGGGAGACGCCGAAGCTGGTCGACACGCAGTGGTTCCACTTCTGCGCGCTCACCACCGCGAACCGGCTGTGGTGCTGGGGCCGCGGCATCGAAGGGCAGCTCGGCCTGGGGATGCTCGACCCGCAGCCGGCGCCGCGGCTGGTGAGCGGCGACGTGACGACCTTCGCGACCGGGTTCTTCTTCACCTGCCTGCAGCGCGCGGACGGCACGGTGGCGTGCATGGGGGAGAACGCGCAGGGGCAGCTCGGGCTCGGTGACACCGATCGCCGCGACGTGCCGACGGCGCAGTGAGCCACCGTTCAAGCTCGAGAACCCGGTGCCCGAAGTTCGTTTCCTGGATCACGTGCGGGCGAGCGCCTGGAGCACCATTCGCTCCCGAGGCAGGCCTGCCTCCTTCAGCAGTTCATGGAGAGAGGCTCGTGCTCGGCTCGAGTCCCACGGTGCGTACTCGGCGATGAGCCGAATGACCGCGCGCCCTCGCTGATCGACGTAGTCGTCGGCGTTGAGTTCGACGAGAGAGATGAGCTGACGGAAGAGCGGGAATCGCTGTTCCGCAGGGGTTGCCTTCAGCTCTGTCGCCAGCTGCTCGATGATCTCGAGGTGCGTCGACTGCGGCAACCACGCGCGCATCGACACGACGAACCAGCTCAGTCGCGTGTTGAACGGACACGGAGATTCAAGCCACGAAGCTGGAACTCGAACGAGCGCGCGGACTGACGCCGCGCTGCACGCACCTGGCGACGAGGCGAAGAGATCGGCGGCGGCGGCGTAGATCGCGCCAGGATGTTGACCGTCGATCGCGTCGCTCAAGACTCGAGCCGCCGCAGGAACGCCCTCTTCTTCGAGGCACGCCAACGCGAACAGCGCCTGACCACCAATCGCACTCCTCGCATCACCAGCGAGCGCCCAGAGCGCGGGCACGAACGTCGACTTCACGCGGTGCAGCGTCGAGAGCAGCGCCACGAGGTCGCTGGCGAGGGGCGTGCCCACCAGGCCCAGCAACTGCGGGACTGCGCTCTCGACCGCGACGAGACAGTCCCGAATCCACAGCGCCTGGATGTTGGAGAGCAGCTGAGGATCTACGCCGTCCGGCACCGCCTCGAAGGCGTCACCGTCAATGACCGACTGCGGGAGGTTTGAACGCTCCAACAGGACACACAGTTCGAGCACTCGATCGAGTTCGAGTCGCTCATTCCAGGAACTTTCGCCGATGACGAGGTGGCGCAGGAACCGAACGGCGAACGTCCGCGCCTCCTGCCGGATGGAGTCGGCACAGGCGAGCTCGACGAGGAACGGCACGACCTTCGCGCTCACGCCGAAGACTTGTCCCTGGTGTGTCACGCGCGAATAGAACTCGCGAGACACAGCCTCGAGCACCGAGAGACGCTGACGTTCGGCACGCGCCAGGATCTCCGGCGTCGCGTATACGTCACTCACCAGCGACCGAAGCAGACCCGGAACGTTCCTCGCGGGCCCCTGGGCGTGGTGGTACCGGCCCCAGTCGATCTCATCGAGCCCAGCGAGCACCGTCTCACTCCGCGAGCGCGTCACCAAACCGGTCCTCCAGCGCCTTCTTCGCCTTCGCGTCAGCCACCTTCCCGACCTCGAGCAGCGCAGGCTGGAAGTGCTTCGCGTCGATCAACGCCTGGTAGCCCTTCATCGTCAGCTTGCGGTTGTTGGCGATGCGCAGGTGCGTGAGCAGCTCCGAGCCGGGCCACTTCATCAGGCTCGTCAGCGCGGCGTCGGTCAGCTTGTTGCTCGACACGTCGAGCGTCACCAGGCGCTTCAGCTTCGACGCGCAGAGCGCCGTGATGGCATCGTCGCTCAGCGAGCAGCCGTTGGCCTGCAGGTGAAACAGCGTCTGCGTCGAGCGCGCGGTGAGCAGCTGCTGCCAGCCGGCGTCGCCGAGGCTCGTGGTGCCGACGTGCAGGTTGGTGAACGCCTCCGCGGCATCGAGCAGCGCCCGCGGTGACTTCATCAGGTCTTTCGCGCTGCGCACGTCGAGCTCGCGCAGCCGCGGCGACGGCTTCGGGAACAGCCTCGCCAGCGTGGACGCGGACACGCTCTGCGGCAGCGAGAGCGCGCTCAGCTTCGGCAGCACGTCCCACCCCACCAGCGCGTCGAGCGGCACGGCGTTGCCCGCGAGCCCCAGGCGTCGCAACGTCTTCAGGCTCTTCGCCTTCTTCATCGCCTCGAGCGTCGCTTCCTCACCGAGGCGGTTGCCGCCGAGCTCGAGCTCCTCGAGGGCCGTGAGGTGCTCGGCCGAGATCAACGTGCGCACGCCCGCGTCGCCGAGCTGACACGCCTGCAGCACCAGCCGCGTGAGCTGCCCCTTCTCGAACGGCGGCGGGTCGACGAAGCCCTCGAAGGTGTCCGCGAGGTCCGTCTCTTCGTTCGCCAGCAGCTGCGCGCCCGTGGTGCCGAGATCCGCGCGGGAGAGGTCGAGCTCCCTCAGCGCCGGCATGCCCCACGCGAGCACGTTGCCCGCGGAGTTCGCGGTGAACCAGCCTTCGGGCGACACCTTGAGCACGCGGAAGGCCTTCGGCTCCTCGAGGCGATGGAACTCGGGCGCGAGGTGCTCGTGCACCAGCAGCTCGATGCCTGCGACCGGCTCCTGCGAGGCGATGAAGGGGAAGAACTTCACCTGCTCGGGCGTCAGCGCGAGGCGCTGCAGGAAGCCGCCGCGGAACACCGGCCGCAGGTCGCGCACGTCCTTCACCTTCAGCTTCTTCAAGATGGGCGCGAGCCAGTCCGCGCGGTGCTTCAACTCGAGCCGCCGCGCGCTGGCGATCATCGGAGCGTACCGCTCATCGAGCGGGTCGAGCCGCTCGTGGGCGACCTGATGCGCGATGAAGGTACCGCGCGGGTCGCCGGCCTCGATGAGCTGATCCGCGTAGACCTGGCGCGGCGAGAGATCGTCTGGAGCGGCGAGGATCGAGCTGAGGTTCACCGCCGCTCACTACCAGACAGAGCGAGGTGCTCCACTGCATCGCTCCACAGCCGACTGCCCCCTCAAAGCGGGAGTCGCGCGCCCGCGGAAAGCTGGTAGACGCCGCGCCGTGGCAATGGTGCCACCTGTTGGGTGTGGGGAGAGGCGATGTCCAAGTTGAATAGACTCACCGTTGTTCTGGCGATCCTCGCTGGTCTGACTTCGGGGTACGCGGCAGCAATGCTGCCCGGCGATGGTGCGGTCCTCAGAACGTGTCTCGGCCATGTGCTGTACGCCGTGTACGACGAGGGCTGGGGCTACAAGTTCGTCAGCCTCAAGGCGTCCTGCTAGCCAGTTTGCGTCACATGCGGCAGCGCACCCTCGTTCTCGTGGTTGCCGGAATCTCGTTCGTGGCAGCCTTTGTCGTCTTTCGTCTTCTTCGACCGGAAAACCCGGGAACGGGGGCTGCGCTGCCGGTCGTCGCAGGCCTTGAGAGCTCGAGGCCTGCCGTTGCCGTCGCACTGAGTTCTGGCGCGGTCGATCCGACTTCCGACACGCAAGGAGGCCGCGCATCGGCGGCTCCGACCTTCGACGGGCAGAACCAGCGAGCGTTGGCGGACGTCTCACGCAACTTCGCGGAGCTCGCCGACTGCAGGTCACAGCACCGATGCCCGAATGGCATGGAATGCGCCCGCAGCTCGGCCGGCGCGCTTGGATGCTATGTCTCGAATTGCACCGGCCTCGGTGACTTCTCCAGCTGTGCCCAGGACGAGTCGTGCGTCGAGGTGGCTCCGCAGTTCTTCCGGTGTGCTCCCGCGGGCTTCCTCGAAGAAGGTGAAGCCTGCGTCGATCGTCAATCCGCGAACGTCGCAAGGCGCTGTCGTGCGGGGCTGCTGTGTGTCGCGGGGCTCTGCAGCCCACCGTGCAGAGAAGGCGCAACGTGCGCCTCGCCGGGCGCGACCTGCCTCGACGCGAGCGCAGGGAAGTTCTGCGTTCCTTCGGATCGACTCTGTGACGCCCGGCGTCCTTGTCCTGACGGCAAGGCGTGTCTCGCTGACGAGCGCGCCGGAACCTCTGTCTGCGTCACCGCCACACCGCTGCCGAGCGGCCAGCCGGGCTGTGTCCCGGGGTCGTGCCCTCAAGGACAGGTGTGTGCGGGCGCACGCTGGGGCGGGCAGTTCTATGGAAGGTGCCTGTCGGAGTGTTCGACCCGACAGTGCCCGGAGAACAAATACTGCGCGCCAGCTGATCTCCAGAAACTGACGGGACCCCATGTCTGTCACCCCACGTGCACCCCGCCCGGAACGGAGTGCGGCGAAGACGGGCAATGTGTTTTCAACGCCAGGAAGAACATCGGGCTGTGCGCGACGATGATGCCGTACGACGACACGACCAACACGTTGGACGAGTGGGACTCCGTCTTCCCGCCGACCCCAGACGCGTTTCCGAGCCCGCGATGAACCGATCCTGGGTGGCCTCGCCTTCAGCCTTCCTTCGTTCGGAACGGCGCTCCGGCTCCGGCACGCGATGAAGCAAGCACCGCCCACCCTGCTCGCCACGCTTGGTGGACGCAGGTCGTTCGTCAGCGCGGCCACGTCGGGTGCGCTGGTGTTGGGCGGCATCGGCGTGCTGATCCTCGCGGGGCAGATCGCGTTCGTCTTGTTCCGTCTCGCGACCATGCCGCCGCGCTGAAGACGGAGTGCGCTCGCGACTCCTCAAGGTCGCGCGTGTCCACTTTCGGACGAGCACGGTGTCTCCTCGGCATGAGGCGATGGCTCGTCGTCTGTGGAGTCTTCAGCGCATGCACCGGTCTGGTCGCCGAGCTGCCCGAGGTCGTGCTCGTCCCCGCGGCAGATGCCGGGGCGTCCACCGTTCACGACGCAGGGAGCGACGCGGGGTCGACGCCGCCGCCCGACGCCGGTTCCAGCATCGACGCGGGCGCAACCGACCTCGACGCCGGTGCGTACTTCCGGCCGAACCCGCTCCTCTCTCTCGGCGCGCCCGTCGTCGCGTCCTCGAGCACCGCCTCGACGGTGGCGAAGGCCTTCGACAACCGCCTCGACACCGGTGACTGGGAAGGCCCGCCGCCTGGCGCGAACGACTCCATCTCGGACATGTGGGTCCGCGTGCAGATCGGCAGCGGCACTCCGTGCGTCGGGCCCTCGCAGGTGCTGCTGGTGTGGTCGTCGCTCGGCAACCCCGACTACACCATCGAGCGCGCCGTCAATTACAACTCACCGACCGGGTACACCATCGAGACGTCCTCCGACGGGATGAGCTGGACCACGGCGGTCAGCGTCGACGACAGCACCACCACGTACCGCAGCCGCAGCCACCGCTTCGACACCGCCGGGAAATGCTTCGTGCGCTTCACCGTCACGCGCATGGCGACCGGCCAATCGGGGCGCAGGCCCCGGCTCGCGGAGGTCGCGCTCTACGACGTGAGCAACGGCAACGACGACACGTGGATCTTCCTCGGCAACGGACCGTCTCGCTTCGCCTACGACGGCCACTTCCACCCAGGCTTCTCGGCGGCGGTCACGCGCAGGCACCCGCGCTACACCCCGGCGGTCATCGACGCGGCAGAGCTTCCGGGGAGCCTCGACTTCCTGCTCGGCGCCATCGACGACGCGCTGCTGCTCAACCCGGGAATGCACCACTGGGTCATCGCCGCCGGCCTCGAGGAGCTGAGCGCTGGAGTCACGCCCGCGCAGGCGCAATTCAAGCCCAGGCTCGCCACGCTCATTCAACGCATCAAGAGTGCGGGACACGAGCCGATGCTGGTCAAGCTCCGCTACTCGACGGCGAGCCAGTTCGCGCGCGCCAGCGACTACAACGCGATCATCGACCAGCTCGTCGCCGAGCACGGGTTGACGCCTGCTCCAGACCTGTACACCTTCTTCGCGACGCATCACGAACTGCTCTGCAGCTCGACGAGCGACTGCGAGCCGCAGTGGATGGGCATCAGCCCGTCCGACCCCGACGGCTACATCGCCGAGAACCAGCAGTGGGCCGACGCGCTCGACGCGCACTACGCGCCGTAAGCGCCCCGCTTCAGAACTCGAGCTTGAGCGGACCCGGCTGGCGAAGGCGGTGCGTGCCTGTGCCGACGAGCCGGGCCGCCGTCTCACCGTCGAGCGGCCCCTCGACGTCGGGCTCGAGCACGGCGCGGAGCCGGCGCGTGCGCTCGAGAACCAGCTCGTCATCGCCGCTGCCATGCGCGCTCTGGATCTCGAGCGCGGCCTCGCACGCGCCCGACACGAAGAGCAGCCCGTCGTTGAGCGCGTCGTACGACCAATGCAGCACCTGCGCGCGCAGGGTGCCCATGACGAAGTGGGCCCAGCCGACCTCCATCGCGCGAACGCGTTCGTCGCCGAGCACCATCAGGCAATCACCCGGATCGGTGCAGTGGTCGAGCAGGCCCTCGAGCTCCAGGTCGCCCACCACGAGCACCGTGCCTTCGATCTTCACCTCGCCGCGCAGCCGCACCGGGCCGTCGAAGACGACGGTCGAGCCACGACTACCGAGCACCGTCACCGAGCCCTCCTTCCGGCAGAACGGAGCCTCGAGCGGATGCGCCCGCGCCAGGCGCGAGAACGCGAAGGCCGCGGGGAGCGCGGAAGACCAGTCACCGCTCAGGCCGAACGGATCGTCAGAGAGCGCCCCAGCGGGCGCCGCGCGCAGCGCCTCGAGGGCCTGCTCGCAGTTCCGGAGCCAGGCTTCGGTGCGCTGCGCATCCCGCTCTCCGAACCACTCGAAGACCTTCTCCGCGCCACGCTCCCGCAGGCGCAGCTCTTCGAGGGCGATGAGGATCAAGTCTCGGCTCGAGGCGTTCTGCATCGAGCGCGATGCTACGGCCTCAGTACTCGAGCTCGTTCGTCTTTCCCTCCGGGTTGACGATGGTGACGTGCTCGAGCGTGCCGTCGAGGCGGTAGCGATAGCGGAAGCTGGAGATCACCGTCTGCCCCGTCGGTCCGTTCTCCACCGTCTCCAGCAGCATCAGGCGCCCGTCGAGGACGTGCGCGCGCTGGAACCGTCTGCGCTGCAGCGCCTGCTCGGGGGTCAGCGGCCGCACCGGCTTGAGCGGATGGCTGAGGCCCGCCCAGCCCTCGAAGCAGGAGATCTCACTCCGACCGTTCACCCGCTCTTCGTATGCGCGTCTGCCGCGGAACGCGAGTGATTGACCGTCGGCGCTCTCCTCGCATGGAGTGCGCGCCGTGACGCTCGAGACAGACGACCTCGCGGAAGGAGACCGGGCACGGCAGCGTGGTGAGTTCAGTGCCGCCCGAGCGGCGTACCTGCGCGCAGCGGATCGCCTCGAAGCCGAGGGAGCGTTGGTCAAGGCGCTCGTCGTGCTGCGCGTCGCGCTGGGGCTCGAGCTCCTCGACGACACGGTCCCCGCGCGCATGGCCGCGCTCTGCGCCCGACTCGGCCTCCCCGACGAGCTGCACGACTGGGCCGCCTACGCCGCGCAGATCCGCCCCGTTCGGGGCTCGTGGCCGGCGCCGCACGCGGTCGCAGAACTCGCGGAGGTCCGCTGGCTGCAAACCGGCCGCGGCGAGGTCATCTACGCAGAAACGGCCCTCGCGAGGGTCGTCGGCGTGGGCGGGCCACACTGGGTCGTCGAGCGGATGCAGGGCTGGCAGTCATTGCCCGATCGTCTCGTCGTCGCGTTGACCGAGCCCTTCCTGGATGACGACGACGACGTCCGCATCCTCGGCTTTCCAGACACGCGGACGGTCTACGCCGTGTCTTCGCTGGGCGCCTTTCATCGCGCGACACCAGCCGAATGTCTCACTTTTGGGGCGGCGTGCGTCGAGCGTCACGATGCTCGCGCAGCGCTCGCCTTCGTGCAGCAGCTCGTGTCGCGCGACGAGACCCGGGAGGCGGCGCTCCAGGTCGTCGAGCAGGCCTTCCGATGCCTCGGTCGCGACGACAAGGCTGATGTGGTGAAGGCCCAGCTCGCTCAGCTTCGCCAGCGTTGAGCACGCGTCGCGCCGGGGTTCAGAAGCGCAGCAAGGCAAGCGTCGGCTCGGGCCCGTTGGGCGTCTTGAGCGCCTGCACCACCAGCGGCACCCCCACGACCATGATCGCCATCGACAGGCCCAGCATGGGAATCAATACGGCCGGAGCAAAGAAGCCGATGGTGAACAGCACCAGGCCCACCACGCTCGCCACCGCGGCCACGATGAGCGCGTCGACGAAGTCGCGGCCGTAGTCCCGGCCAAACAGGGCCGCACCCAGCGAGGTCGCCAGGCCGATCACGGCCGCGGTCACCACTGCGGCGCCAACCAGGAACGGCGTCCCGGCACCGGCAAAGATGAGCGCCACGTCCACCGCCCCCATGCCTGCGGCCGCGAGCCCGCCGAACAGCAGGCCCATGCCCACGCGGCCCACCAGCGCGCCAGTTCCCACTTGCGGCTCAGCGAACAAGCGCGCGCTGCGGCCCGGCGTGCCGGTGTGCTCGCTGTCGTCGCGGAGGTCATCGCCTGGGTCAGTGACGGTCGCCGCGTGCGGCGCCAGCTCGTCCTTTGCCGGCACGTCCGCTGACGACGGTCCGCCTGCCTGAACCAGTACGAGCGCCACAACGATGGAGAGCACGCTCGCAACATACTCCCGAGGGCACGAGGGCGAGCGTTGAGAACGCGTCACCACGACGCCCAGCCCACGCAGAGCGACGCGACGAACGTGAAGAGCGGTCCTCCGGCGCGCTCGACGCTCCGCGGGCTGAGGTCGACGCCCGGCGCGAGCTCGAGGCCGAGCGTCAGCCCCCGTCTCGCGACCTGCTGCGGTGGTCGCTGGTTGAGCAGCCACGTGACGCGCGCGGGGAAGACCATGCCCACGCGCCACGGCGGCTCTCCGGTCGAGAGGAGCACCAGCAGGTCGGCGCCGAGCCCGAGCGTGAAGCGCTCGTCGATCCACTCCGAGAACGAGAGGCCGAGCTGGAACGTGTTGGCGAGCAGAATGGTCCCCACGGCGGCGCGCGCGGTCACCACCTCCTGATCGCGCACGACCACGCCGAGCTCGAGGTGCACGTGCGCCGCCGGGCCGAGCGGGCTGACCGAGACCCCGCCCGACGCTTCGCCATGCAGGCGCACCTTCTCCCGCACCGCGACGTCTTCGGTGGGCGTCTGACTCGAGAGCAGGACCAGCAGCGCGGCGAGCATCGGCGGACGCTACAGCCACTTCCGCGCGGCGGTTCAATAGGCGACGAAACGCTCAGGTCTTCGTCATTGTCGTCGGTGACGCCGCTCACCACCATCGCGGCATGCTCACAGCCGACTCCCTCAAGGGTGGTCACCTCGCCGCCGTCGTCAAAGCGCGCATGCTCGGTGGAACGAAGGACCCGCGCTTCAAGTCCGGCAAGCCCGACCCGAAGCTCGCGAAGGCCTGGGAGGCCGTCTTCGGCTGGGCGCCGCCCGACGAGCTCCTCGAGTGGGCCGCGCTCGCGCCGTCGTACGAGAAGTTCTCGATGGAGATCTCCGACGTGTGGATGCTCGGGCCGGGCATCGGCTGGGTCGCGAAGAAGAAGCCCGCGCTCGACAAGCTGCTCGGCGACGCCGACGCGCTGCTGACGCTCCTCACCGGGCTCGAGTACTTCGGCGATGACCCCTCGGGAGATCGCGCCTTCGTCTCCACCCTCCCGCGCACCGACGCGAAGGTGGCCGAGGTCCACGTCTACGACCACGAGAACGGCGAGCTCGACGGCGCGGTCTACTACTCCATCGCCGACATGGTCTTCAGCTGCTGGACCGACGAGGACGACGACGAGTCGCCCGCCGACGAGAAGCTGATGGCCGCCTTCAACGCCACGATGAAGAAGGCGCGCGCGAAGCTGAAGCCCTGGCAGGAGTCGCACGCCCTCTTCGAGCGCGTGAAGTGGCTGTGGAGCCTCCCGCTGGGCGAGCCCGGCTACCACTTCGCGCAGGACATGGCCCGCGCGCCCACCTTCGAGCAGTACGAGGCCGAGCGCGCGCTGCTGCCGACGACGCCGTGGCTGGCGAACTACTGGCTGCTCGCCCACTGGTTCCTCGGCAACGAGGGCGCGTGCGCCGAGGTGGTGAAGCTCGCCGCGAAGGCCCCGGGCGCGCTGACACCCGCACTCGCGAAGGTCGTCGGCGCGCTGCTCGCCACGCCGAAGAAGGCGAAGCTCGGCAAGCTCGGCCCCGCCCAGCTCCAGAAGCTGCGCGCCGCGGTGCGGAAGAACGCCGACCCGTCGCTGCTCGAGCCCGCCGCGCGCGCCGAGGCCGAGAAGAGCGCGTCCGCCGGGGTGGTGAAGGCCGACAAGAAGGCGCTCCTCGCGCGGCTCGCGGCCGGTGAAGACGGCTGGAAGCTCATCGCCGAGTTCCCCGACGACGTCGACGCGCACGACGCGGTGTTGACGGAGCTCGCCAGGAAGGACGCGGCCCTCGCAGAGACCTTCGACGACTACAAGAAGGCGCGCGCGGAAGACGACGTGTACGACGCGTGGCCCGGCGACTGGAGCGACGAGCAGGTCGACCCGCGCTTCTCGCCCGTGGTGAGCGCCGCGTTCCGCCAGGGGCTGCGCTTCGACGCCGACAACCCGCGCGCCTTCTCGCCGCTGGTCAACACGCTCCGCCACTTCGACGACGACGCTGCGATGCAGGGCTACGCCGCCGCGCTCGAGCACCTGCGCATGGACGACGCGCGCCTCGAGTACGTGCTCAAAGGCCTCTTCAGCTCGAAGCACGCCGGCGCGAAGGCGCTGATCAACCGCGCGGCGTGGCGCTTCTTCGACTTCTTCGACGAGACCGTCGCTGCGCAGAAGAAGACCGAGGCCGAGGGCGCGACGCTCGACAACCTCTTCCGCGTGCACAGCCAGCTGCTGCCCGCGGTGATGAAGAGCATCTCCTTCGGCGACGACGAGTCCGAGAAGCTCGTCGACAAGGTGCTGTCCATCACCAGCAACATGTCGGTGCTCGGCACGGCCTACGCGAGCGCCTTCCGCCAGGTGGGGAACAAGAAGCTCACCCGCCACCTCCGCATGGCGAAGGGCTACTGCCTGCTCATCGACGGCTTCACCGGCGAGTTCCTCCCCGACTACGGCCACTTCAACTTCGCCGAGGCCGCGCTGGCCTACGCGAAGCTCGAGCCCACCGAGGCGAAGCAGGTGCTGGGCGACCTCATCCGCAAGGAGCGCCCGCTCAAGCTGCGCCTCGACGTGGTGGGCGGCGCGCTCGCGGGGGCGCTGTTCCTCTCGCCGGAGGATCCCGAGCTGATCCGCTGGACCGACCGCATCCTCGCCAACCGCACCGGCGAAGGGCGCCTCTACGGCGCGCTGGTCGGCGTCGGCGAAGGCAGGGTGACGGCGGCGCGCGACTGGCTGCGGCCGCACTTCTACCTCTCGAAGGGCCTCGAGGACGACACGACGCTCGGGCGCACCGCGCGCGCGGCCTTCGTCGCGCTCGGAGAAACGCCGCCGCCGGAGTTCGACGACACGGACGAGTTCGCCAACCGCGTGAAGGGCAAGGCCCTGCTGGCGGCGCTCGAGCAGCGACACCTCCACCGCCGCTCGAGCGTCTTCGAGCGCATGCGTGAAGAGAAGCTCACCGGGCCCGAGGTCATCGAGGTCTGCGCGCGCGAGCTGAAGGACCGGCTCCGCTTCAGCGACGACCCGGGCCTGTGGGACAGCGACGAGGTCGAGAAGGAGGCCACGCGGGTGCTGGCGATGCAGGGCCCCGCCGCGCTCCCGGCCTTCGCGTCACTGCTGTCGGTCGAAGGGCTCGACCCCGGCACCGCGACCCAGCTCGTGTTCTGCATGAGCATCGTCACCGACGCGCCGGCGCTGCTCGCGAAATGCGCCGCGCTCCCCGACGCCGCGCTGCTCGCGTTGCTCGAGCAGCCGACGCCCGAGGTGATGGGCGCGCTCGACCTCGTGGGCGCCATCGCCTTCGCGCGGCTCGGCAGCACGACCGAAGCGGCCCTCACGCGCGCCTTCGAGTGGCGCCTCGCGCTCTACGGCCCGGAGTACGACCACTGGGCCGAAGACGAGCCCACCGGCGGGCGGCTGGCGATCCTCCTCGCGCGCACACCGGGCGGGAAGAAGCGCGTGCAGCGCCTCGCGAAGGAGCACCCGAACCACCACGTGAAGGAGCTGCTCGCGCGCGCGCTCAAGACCTCCGCCCCGGTGGAGGGCTTCAAGGGCAAGCCGCTCACGCTGACGCTCGGCATGCGCGGGCCCGACCGCGGCGGCTGCACGTACACCTGCGTGCTGACGCCCGAGAAGTCGTCCCTCCGCGTCGAGTGGCGCGGCGAGCAGATCCACTTCAACGGCGTGCTCGCCAACGCCGCCTACGCGCAGCAGGGCGCCGTGCCGCTCGAGCACGCCGACCTCGTCGCGCGCGCGCTCACGGCGATCGGCTTCACCGCCGCGGGCGCGAAGAAGAAGCGGTGACCGTCAGGCGTACTTCTGCGCGAAGAAGCCCTCCATCGCGCGCAGCAGCCCGTCGACGTCGGCCAGCTCGGGCACCGAGATGCGGCACAGCTGCACGTTGTCGCGCTTCTGCGCCGCCTTCACCTCGGCCGAGAGCGAGCCCTGCGTCGATTCCTGCGGGTTGATGACGTAGAAGTAGTCGGGCTTCCCGTCGCCGGTCGACTGCCCGTAGCTCACGCGGCTCTTCACCAGCGTCGGCGCGGTGCGCACCAGGTAGTCGACGAACTCGTCCACCAGGTCGGGGAACGTGGTGGGCGCCGGCGGCAGGTAGAACGAGAGCAGCCCGCTCGCCATGCCCTCGGCGGCCTGGGCCTCGGAGATGGCGTACAGCGTGATGTCGTGCCCCCGGCGCTTCAGCGCCGCGCGGATGCCCGCCGCCAGCTTCACGGTGTGCGCGCTGATGGTCTGCAGGCGCGGCCGGAGGTCGCCCAGCGCCTCGTGGAGGTGTACCAGCTGCGCAGGCTTCGCGAACGAGTCGGCGTCACGGCCCAGCGCGCGGGCGCGCGCCACCACCCGCAGCGCGAGCGGCTCGTCGGCGCAGGCCACCACCCCCAGCGTCGCCTTGCCGCGCGTGAAGTACTTCGAGCCGCTCTTCACCAGCAGGAAGGGCCAGCCCCGCGCCCACGCGCGGTCGAAGAGGGGGAACAGCGGCGCGAGCGTCGTGTCGACGATGACCGGCACGCGCTGCTTCGTCTTCTGCTCGTGCGCCCGCAGCGCGCGCATCAGGGTCTCGAAGTCGTGCGCCTGCAGCTCCGGGTTGGTGGGCGTCTCGAGGAACACGCAGGCCGGAGCGCTGCCGAGCCCGTCGAGGCTGGCGATGACGCGGTCGATGAGCGTCACCGCGCGCCCGCTCGCGTCCTGGCCCATCACCGCCAGCGGAGCGGGACGCACGCGCTTCCTGCCCAGCAGCTCGGCGATGAGCTGGCCGGTGCCGCCGTAGCCGTTCTGCGCGTAGAAGATGGTGACCGGCTCGGGGCCCAGCACGTCGCCGAGCGCCTCGAACACCGCCGCCTCCGCCGCGAGGCCGGTGCAGAAGGTGAGGCTCTCCTTCACCTCGGGGAACAGCGCCTGCAGCCGCGCGTGACAGGCCTCGTGCGTCGCCTCGGGGAAGCGCGTGGGCGGCAGGCCCGCCGCGAGCTCGAGCTCGACCCGCGCGTCCGACGCGATGAGCGCCGAGACGGTGCGCTTGCGCACGAGCTGAATGCCGACCGGCGAGATGCGCGATGGGTCGCGCAGCAGCAGCACCCCGCCGTGCGTCACCGGGAAGCACACCGCGTCGGCCGCGAGCGCCATCACGTCGCCCGAGAACCGCCGCTCGGTGACGAACACCGTCAGCACCTCGCTCGACGGCGCGGGCAGCGGCGCGGTCCACCGCTCGTGGAGCTCGACGCCCTCCCCGCGCAGCGCGGCCTTCTTCTCGTCGGACACCGGCAGCACGTGGTCGGCGTAGACGCGCACCTTCAGCGTGCGCTTCGGCGACTCGATGACCGACAGCCAGGGCTTGGTCACCGAGGCGAACGAGAAGCAGCGCGCGGCGTTGGTGTGCGACTGCACCCACAGCTCGAAGAGCGTCGAGAGCGGCTGCCCGAGGCGCGCGTAGTCGAAGGGCAGGCCGATGCCCGAGAGCACCTCGCGGAGCTGCGCGGGCGCCTCGAGCTTCTCGGTGACGATGCGCGAGAGCGCCTCGGCGAAGCGGCCGGCGAAGGCGTCGTCAGAGTCGAAGCGCGTCAGGTCGTACGTGGTGGCCCGCGGGTCCCAGTCGTCGGGCAGCGCGCCGGGAGCCAGCAGCCGGGGGAGCGCGAGCTCGAGCTGCTTCGCGAAGTTCGCACCGAGCTCGATGCGGCCACCAGAGGAGGAAGTCGTCGCCATGGCGAGCCGTATACCCGAGCCGCCGCGTGAGATGCTCCGGCGCGTGAACGGAACGATGCTCCTCGGCTTCGCGGTGATGGGCGCGGTGGTGCTGGGCTCGCTGGTCTTCTTCGCGCGGGAATGGCGCGCGGGGAAGTACGTCGCGCTCGAGACGCTCGCCGGGGCGCTGGGCCTCCGCGCGCTCGGCGACCAGGCCTTCGCCCCCACGGCGGGCGGCGAGCGCCAGGGCTTCGCGGTGCTGGTGCAGTGGGTGGAACGTCATGACGGGCTGCCGCCGCGACTCGACGTGCTGCTCCACGCGCGGCTGGAGCTCACGCCCGCGGGCGCGGTGACCGTGCAGCCGTCGTCAGGAGCGGCGGTCGAAGGGCCGGCGGAGGTGCTGCCGAAGCTCGAGGCCGTGAAGGACGCGGTGCTGGCGGCGGCGGCGCTGGTCGGAGGGCGCCTGCAGCTGCGCGCGCTCGACAGCCTGCGGCCCGACGCGTCGTTTCACGACCTCGGGCAGAGGCTCGGCCTCGCGCGCTGGAGCGGGATGATGCTGCGCACCTGGCTGCCGCTCGACGCCCCCGCCGACGACGTCGAGCGCGCCTTGAGCGGGCTCCTCGCGGCGCGCGCCCAGCTGGTGAACGCGCCGGGCGTCACCGCCCGCTGAGCGTCGACGCCTGGGGGGACGACACGCGAGACTGCTGAGTCATGCCGCTCGTCGTCGTGGTCATCATCCTGCTGGCGCTGCCGCTCTGGTTCCTGCTGCGGCTCGGCCGGCGGCCAGCCGCGGAGCCGCTCCCCGAGCCGCCAGTCATCGAGGACCTCGCGCCCATGTCGGCCGCGCACGACCTCTACGTGCTCGGCGAGGGCGAGCGGAACGTGCTGTTCCTCGAGGCCGAGCTCGCGTGGCGTCGCCAGGACACCGCCGGCGCCCTGCGGCTCTTCGAGCGTGCCGCGGCACATCACTGGAAATGGCAGGGCGGCGCGGGCCTGCTGCGGCACGGCCAGCTGCTCCACGAGCTCGGTCGCGAGGCCGCCGCTCGCGAGGCGTGGGAGCGCTGCCGCCGTCAGGACCCCGAGTCGCTCGCCGCGCAACGAGCGGTCGCGCTGCTCGGGGCGTGAGCCTCAGAACGCCCAGGTGAGCAGCGCGCTCGCGCCACCCTTCGGCTCGAGACGGAGCGACACCTGCGGCGGCAGCGCGCGCGGCGGCGGGGCGTACTCGCGACGCTTCGCCTGCACGTAGCGGACACCGCTGACGACCGCGACCACGATGAGCAGGATGCCCTCGGCGAGCGTGATGAGACCGAGCGTGAGGAGCGCGCCGCTCCCTTCGCCCTTCACCGTCGCGCCGAGGATGCCGACCGCGGTGATGATGCCTCCGAACACCACGTGCCCGCCGCCCCACAGCCCCTGCACGATGCCCCAGCCGGGCCGCAGATGATCTCCCTGCCCGAGGATGACGAAGTCGGCGATGTCGACCGCGAGGTCGATGCCGAAGGTGATGCCGAAGAAGACGCCGCAGCCGACGCTGCAGCCGGCGCTGCTCCCGCTTCCTGACGACGGCCAGTCGATGTCGGCCCGTGCGACGGGCGCAGCGAGCACGAGCAGCAGAGCGAGCAGGCGCATGAGCGTGATTCTGGCTCAGCCCCGCCGTGAAGGTGAACTCGGGTTCCCACCTCGCGGGGGACGAAGGGTTCACGGCGATGAGAAGGTCACCCAGCGCGGCCGCGCGACGACGCGGTAGGCTCGCGCCATGTTCGGCTTCGGCAAGGCGGCGCCGTACAACCGCGAAGACGCGCTCCGGCGCGCCGAGGAGTTCCGCAGCCGCAAGAAGCCGAAGAAGGCCATCGCCGAGCTGCGCAAGGTGCTGGCCGTCGACCCGAAGGACGCGGCCGCCCACGCCAAGCTCGGGCCGCTGCTGCTCACCACGGGCGAGACCAGCGCGGCGCTCGAGAGCTTCCGCATCGCCGCCGACGACCTCGACGCGCGTGGCTTCTCAGACAAGGCGCTGAGCCTCTGGCTGCAGATCGCCCAGGCGAGGGTGAGCGACCTCGACGCGTGGGAGAAGGTGACGCAGTTCCACGCCTCCCGCGGGCGGAAGGCCGACGCGGTGAAGGTGCTGCTGCAGGCCTCGGGGCTCCAGGAGGGCCGCGAAGGCCGGCCGCGCGCGGTGCGGCTGCTGGAAGACGCGCTGGTCTTCGAGCCGAAGCACCTCGAGGCCACGCTCGCGCTCGCGCCGCTGCTCTCGAAGGAGAAGCGCCGTGACGAGGCCCGCGCGCTCCTCGAGAACGCCCTCACCTTCACCAGCGGCCCGGCCGCGCGCCGCGTGCGCAAGCGCCTCTTCCTGCTCTTCCCCGGCTTCAAGACGTTCTGGCGGTGGATCCGCGCGTGACCATGTTCGACCCCTCTTCGCTCGGCGACCCGCTCGCCCTGAAGACGCAGTGGACGCCGGTCGTCCCGGGTGGCGCCAACTTCACGACCCACGCGCTCCACGAGCACCCGCAGGGCCTCGAGTACCGCAAGAACGCGAAGAGCGTGCTCTTCGGCGCGGTGTTCTTCGCGGCGGGGCTCTTCGTGCTGCCGATCGCCCTGCTCGTGAGCGGCTGGCTGCTCCTGCTCTCGGCGCCGTTCCTCGCCGTGGGGGTGTGGGTGATGTGGCCGACGAAGGTGCTGTTCGACCGCACCACCAGCAGCGTGACGGTGCGCGGGCGCGCCATCCCCTTCGCGAGCATCGTCGCGCTGCAGCTGCTCACCGAGCGCGTCGATGGCGACGAGAGCGCCGACTACGACAGCCACGAGCTCAACCTCGTGCTGAGCGATGGCACGCGGGTGAACGTCGTCGACCACGCGGGCAGACAGGTGCTGCGCGACGACCTGATGCGGCTGCGCACGCTGATCGGCTGCCGCGCGTGGGACGCGACCGTGCGCTGATCAGCGCTTCGGCACGTCGTGGTTGGTCCACATCACCGAGACGAGCTTCCACTGCCCGGCGCGCTTCGTGAGCTGCCACACCTCGAGCCCCGCATTCGTCACCTCGCCGTTCTCGAGGAACAGGAAGTCGAACGTCACCACCGCGAGGTCGCCGTCCTGCACGATGGTCGGGTTGAGGAAGCGCTCCTCGAGCTTGTCCTTCGAGCCCGCGATGAACTCCACGAAGCGCTGGAGCCCGCCCGGCCGCAGCCCGGCGTAGTTCGGGTCGATGGCGCGGGTCTGCTCGACCAGCTCCGGTGTCGGAGGGCTCGCGAAGAGCATGTGCCAGTCGTGCATCAGGCTGAAGAGCAGCTTGCCGTCGTGCGTGCGGATGGCGGTCTGGAAGTCGGTCATCACCTGCCTGATGGCGGCGAGGTCTTCGGGGCGCGTGTCGCGCACGCGCGCGGGCGAGGCAGCGAGCGCGCACAGCAGGGCGAGCGAGAGCATGGTCGCAGCCTTCGCACACAAACGCGACGACGTCAGATTTCGTGGCCGGGGCGGCTACGCTCGCGCGCGCAATGTGGAACATCGACCCCTCGACGCTCGGAGACCCGCTCACCCAGAAGACGCAGTGGACACCCCTGGTCGGCGGCGGCTCGGGCGGCCGCACCTGGACGCTGCACAACCACCCGCGCGGCCTCGAGTACCGCCGGAGCGCGAACATGGCGGTCGTCGGCGGGTGCTTTCTCGCCGCCGGGCTGATGACGCTCCCGCTGGCGCTGGCCACGTGGTGGATGCTGGGGCTCTCGCTGCCGTTCCTCTTGGTCAGCGCCTTCTTCCTCCAGCCGAAGACGATGCTCTTCGACCGCACGCAGAACCGCGCGACCCTGCGGGGCCGCGTCATCCCGTTCGCCGACATCCTCGCCGTGCAACTGCTCGGTGAAGACGTCCACGGTGACAGCGTCTTCCGCAGCTATGAGGTCAACCTCGTGCTGAACGATGGCTCGCGCGTGAACGTCGTCGACCACGGAGACCTGGTCGCCGTGCGCGACGACGTGGTGCGCCTGCAGGAGCTGATCGGCTGCCGCGCCTGGGACGTGACCGCGCGCTGAGCGTGGCGCTGGTGCGACGCACGCACACCCTCGATGGCCGCGCTTGACCACGCGCGCGTCGCGCCGATTTCCGCCGGCCGTCGCGGGGCGGGGCCTGCCCACGAGCGCACGAAGAGCATCGCCGTCTCTACCTCGCCGGATCATCACGCCGGTGGCGCTCCTCGGTGCGACGACGAACACCTTCATGGGGCGTTGAGCGTCAGGTCGGGTGCGGAGCGGCTACGCTCGCGCGCATGTGGACCCTCGACCCCTCGACGCTCCGAGCCCCGCTCACCCACCTGCAGACCGCGCGATGAGCAGCCTGCGGCGTGACGCGGAGCTCCGCTGGGCCCTCGGCGCAGGCCTCGCGGCGCTGCTGCTCTACGCGGTGCAGCTGCCGCCCGTGTCCGGAGACAAAGACGGCAGCGAGTTCACGCTCGCGCTGCACGCGCTCGGCGTGCCGCACCCCACGGGCTACCCGCTGTACACGGTGTTCGGGCACCTCTTCGGCCTCGTCCTCACCGCGTTCGGCGCGAGCTGGCCGACGGCCGCCAACGCCTGGAGCGCGCTCGGAGGCGCCCTCGCCGTCGCGCTGCTCGTCGCGGTGGTGCGCCGGCTCACGCCAGCCGCAGCCCGGCCCGCTGCGAGCCTGAGCGTGGGGGTGCTCTTCGGCCTGAACCCGCTGTGGACCTACGAGACCACGCTCGCGGAGGTCTACGCGTGGCACCTCGCGTGGTGCGCCGGGGCGGTGTTGCTCTTCGTCGTCGCGCACGAGCGGCTCGCCACCGTGAAGCCGCTGCGGCTGGCGCTCGTCTGGGGTGCGTGGTGCGGCGTCGGTGCGGCGCATCACTCCACCGCGCTGCTCGTCGCGGCGCCGCTCTCGGTCGCGCTGGCGGTGGCCGCGCGGCGCGCAGGTCGCCTTCACCCGAAGGAAGTGGCCGCGGTGGTGGGCGCGGCGCTCGGCGTGATGGCCCTCGGCGACGGCTTCGTGGTGTGGCGCGCGCTGCACCCGGGTGCCTGGCAGTGGCCGACCCTCGAGCCATCGTGGCACTCCGCGCTCGCACACCTTCGCGGTCAGGCGTTCACGACGTACTTCGGGACCTTCCAGCCGAGCCCCGAGCAGACCGACTTCCTCTCGCGGTGGATGTGGCCCACCCTGTCGCTCGCCGCCGTGGTGGCCGCCGTCGGAGCGCTGCGCGGCGGGCCGCACGCGTTCGTGCTGCGCAGCCTGCTGGCGGCGGTCGCGCTCAACCTCGGCTTCGCCTTCGCGTACGGCGTGCCCGACCCTTCGTCGTACTTCCTCGCGCCCCTCGCCCTCGCGCTCGTGGTCGCCCTCGTCTTCCTCGGGGAGCTCGCCGCGGCGCGACGTCAGCCCGGCCCTGCGGTGAACCTGCTCATCGCGCTCGTCCTGGCGGTGGTCGCGTGGCGCTGGGTCGCGCTCGGCCTCGAGCGGCGCGCGGTCTTCGTGCAGTTCGACGCGCGCCTGCGCTCGATGTGGGCCTCCGTGCCCTTCGACGAGGCGTTCGTCGTGATGCCGTCGGACCTGGCGACGCGGCTGGAGGAGTACCAGCAGCTCCTCGGCGAGAAGCCGCGCGTCGCGGTGGTGAACCCGTTGTCGCTCGCGGCCCCCGCGGTGCGCCGCCGCTTCGTCGCGCGCCACGGCTTCGACCCCATCGAGGGGCTGAGCCAGGAACCGACCGCGCACGGCCTCCCCTCACCCGCGCAGGTCGAGGCGTGGACGCAGCAGGTGTGCGCGCGCCTCAACGCCGCCAGCCCGCTGCCCGTGGTGCTCTTCGTGCCGGAGTCGGACTCGGTACGCCTGCTGCGCAAGCGGTGAGGGCCGCGTCAGGTTCGTGTCGCCGCCGCCTGCGCCGCCGGGCGCGCGGGGTGAGACTTTCCCATGCTCGACCCCACGCGCTATCGGCTCGGCGTCACCATCATCGACCACCAGCACAGCAAGCTGCTGATGTTGGTTGATCAGCTCGAGCGCGGCGGGGTCGACCTGCAGCTGTTGCTCGAGGGCTTCGCGGAGTACGCCGACTCGCACTTCCTGATGGAAGAGGAGCTCATGGAAGCGCACGACTACCCGCTGCCGAAGCGGCGCGCACACATCGCCGCGCACGACGCCTACCGCACGCGCTTCCAGGGGCTGAAGGCCGAGGCACTCAGCGGCAGCCCCTCGCTGATGAAGGCGATGCAGGCCTTCCTCAAGACGTGGTGGACCGAGCACATCGGCGGCGTCGACCGTGAGCTGACGCTCTACCTGCGCACGCGCGGCATGCACGACCCGGCGTGATGATCAACCCGTGAGCGACTCGCGCTGCCGCAGGAGGAACCGCCGCGTCGGCTCGTCGGCGCTCAGGCCGATCGCCCGGGCGTACGCCGCGCGGGCCTCGTCGTGACGGCCGAGCCGGCGGAGGAGCTCCGCGCGCAGCGCCCAGTACGGCTGGTGCGCTCGCGCGAGCTCGGGCGCCATCGCCTCGAGCAGCGGCCAGACCGCCTCGGGGCCTCGGGCGTTGGCGAGCGCGGCGAGCTGACCGAGGCGCGCGCCCACCGTCGGAGCCACGCGCAGCAGCCCCTCGTAGAGCAGGGCGAGCGCGTGCCAGTCGGTGCGGCCGGTCTCGACACGCTGCGCGTGCACCGACTGGATCGCCGCCTCGAGCTGAAAGCGCCCCGGCCTCCGCTGGCGGCCCGCCAGGTCGAGCAGCTGCGCCGCGCGGGAGATCATCGGCCGGGACCAGCGCGCCGGGTCCTGCTCCGACAGCGGCACGTACTCACCGTCGAGCGTCCGGGCGGCGCGCCGCGCGTCGCAGAAGAGCAGCAGCGCTTCGAGGCCGAGCACCTCCGGCACGTCGGGCAGCAGGCGCGCGAGCAGCGAGGCGAGCTCCAGCGCCTCGTCGGCGAGCGCCACGTGGTCGGCGGTGCCACCCGGGACCGCGCTCCACCCGGTGCCGTAGGCCGCGTAGATGGCCTCCAGCACCGCGTCGAGGCGCGTGGGCAGCTCGCGCTCACCGGGCACCTCGAAGGCGATGGCCGCGTCGCGGATCTTCACCTTCGCCCGACTGAGGCGTTGACCCATCGTCGCAGGCTTGACGAGGAAGGCGCTGGCGATGCGCGCCGCGTCGAGCCCGAGCACGACCTGCAGCATGAGCGGCGTGCGCACGGCCGCGTCGATCGCCGGGTGCGCGCACACGAAGAGCAGCTCGAGGCGGCGGTCGGGGAACACGGCGCGCGCCTCCGCGGCCTCGCGCGCGAGCGACAGCAGCTGCCCGTGCGCGCCCTCGGCGACGTTCCGGTGCCGCGCGCCGTCGGGCAGCCGGCGGCGCGCGGTGGTGAGCAGCCAGGCCTCGGGCTTCTCCGGAACTCCCTGGAGCGGCCACACCTCGAGCGCCGCCTCGAACGCGTCGGCGAGCGCGTCTTCTGCCGCGGCGACGTCGCGGGTCTGCGCCGAGAGGAACGCCACCAGCCGCTGGCGTGACTCGCGGGCAGCGCGGGCCGCGGCGTGCCGGGCGTCGGCGCCGCTCATCGCTCGGTGGGGAGATTGGGGCGCACCTCGATGACGATGCCCGGCCGCTGCGGAAACCGCCCGGCCCACTGCAGCGCCTCGTCGAGGTGCTGCACGTCGATGATGAACAGACCACCGAGCTGCTCGCGGGTGTCGGCGAAGGGGCCGTCCTGCACGCGGTACTGGCCGTCGGCGAGCCGCAGCGTGGTGGCGGTCTCGGGCGGCTGGAGGCCGGCGCCTCCGACGAAGACGCCCGCGTCCTTCAGCGCCGCGAGGTAGTGCATCGTGCCCGCCCAGTAGGCCTGCTGCTGCTCCGGGTCGGTGCGGGCGGCGAAGCCCTCGGGCGTCTCGATGATGAGAAGGGAATAGTGCATCGGGTCGAATCCTCTCGTGGGTTCGAGCGACGTGGGTATCGCTCGGCCCGATGACGATCGACCCGAGGCCGTTTCGACAGCGCCGCTCAGCTCACTTGCGGATGAGCGGCTTGTACTTGATGCGCTTCGGGATGAGCGCGTCGGCGCCGAGGCGCTTCTTCTTGTCCGCCTCGTAGTCCTGGAAGTTGCCCTCGAACCACTCGACCTTCGAGTCGCCCTCGAACGCGAGGATGTGGGTCGCGATGCGGTCGAGGAACCAGCGGTCGTGGCTGATGATGACCGCGCAGCCGGCGAAGTTCTCGAGCGCCTCCTCGAGCGAGCGCATGGTCTCGACGTCGAGGTCGTTGGTGGGCTCGTCGAGGAGAATGAGGTTGCCCCCCGCCTTGAGCGTCTTCGCGAGGTGCACGCGGTTGCGCTCACCACCCGAGAGGTCCTTCACGCGCTTCTGCTGATCAGCGCCCTTGAAGTTGAACCACGAGAGGTACGCGCGGCTCTGCACGATGCGGCCGCCGAGGTCGAGCTGATCGAGCCCGCCCGACACCTCTTCCCACACCGACTTGTCGCCGGCGAGCGCGTCGCGCGACTGGTCGACGTACGCCACCTTCACCGTGTCGCCCACCTTGAACTCGCCCGCGTCGGGCTGCTCGAGGCCGAGCATCATCTTGAAGAGCGTCGTCTTGCCCGCGCCGTTGGGGCCGATGACGCCCACGATGCCGTTGGGCGGCAGCTTGAACGAGAGGTCGTCGATGAGCAGCTTGTCGCCGAACGCCTTGCGGATGTGCGTCGCCTCGACCACCGCGCCGCCGAGCTTCGGCCCGGGCGGGATGTAGATTTCACCCGTGCTCTCGGTCTTCTTGTTGCGCTCGAAGTCTTCGCGCATCTGCTCGTAGCGCTCGAGGCGGGCCTTGCTCTTGGCCTGGCGCGCCTTCTGCGACGAGCTGACCCACTGGAGCTCGCGGTCGAGGAACTTCTGCCGGTACGTCGAGGCCTTCTCTTCCTGCTCGAGGCGCTTCTTCTTCTGGTCGAGCCAGCTCGAGTAGTTGCCCTTCCACGGCACGCCCTCGCCGCGATCGAGCTCGAGGATCCACTGGCAGGCCTCGTCGAGGAAGTAGCGGTCGTGCGTCACCGCCACGATGGTGCCCGGGTATTCCTTGAGGTGCGTCTGGAGCCACTGCACCGACTCGGCGTCGAGGTGGTTGGTGGGCTCGTCGAGCAGCAGGAGGTCCGGCTTCTCGAGCAGGATGCGGCACAGCGCCACGCGGCGCTTCTCACCGCCCGAGAGGTTCTTCACCGACATGTCGCCCGGCGGCAGGCGCAGCGCGTCCATCGCCACGTCGAGCCGGCTGTCGAGGTTCCACAGGTCGTTCGCGTCGATGATGTCCTGCAGCTTCGCCTGCTCCGCGAGCAGCGCGTCGAAGTCGGCGTCGGGGCTGCCGAGCAGCTCCGAGACCGCGTTGAAGCGGTTGAGCACGTCCTTGAACGGCTTGACCGCCAGCTCCACGTTGCCCTTCACGTCGAGCGTCTCGTCGAGCTGCGGCTCCTGCGGGAGGAAGCCCACCTTCGCCTTCGGGTCGGGCCGCGCCGTGCCCATGAACTCCTGGTCGACGCCCGCCATGATGCGCAGCAGGGTCGACTTGCCCGAGCCGTTCGGCCCGATGACGCCAATCTTCGCGCCGGGGAAGAAGGACAGCCAGATGCCCTTGAGGATCTCCTTGCCCCCCTTCACCTTGCGGAGGTCCTGCATCGTGAAAATGAAGTTCTCAGCCATGCGCGCCACGTAGCCCAAAACGCACCCCGAGGCGCGGGGTCGATTTCAGTCGCGCTGCAGGTTGATGGCCCTTACTTGCGAGCGCGGCTCATTCGAGAGAGCCTCAGATGTTTACGGGGGTAGTGGTGCAGAGCACGAAGGTCGTCCTTCCGGTCAGCGATCCAAACGTGACCCCCGTCCACGCCGGGGTCCGGAAGGATCTGACCGGTCGCGTGCTCGCCGAGCGCTACGAGCTGCACGACGTCATCGGCGGCGGGGCGATGGGCACGGTGTACGCGGCCACCGACCGGCAGCAGCAGCGCCAGGTGGCGGTGAAGGTGCTCGACCTGCGCGCCGACCACCACTTCGACGCCGAGTACGAGGCGCGCTTCGCCCGCGAGGCGGCGCTGAGCCTCAAGCTCTCGCACGCGAACATCGTCGAGGTCTTCGACACCGGCACCAGCGACGACGTGCCCTTCATCGTGATGGAGCTGCTCCACGGCCGCACCCTGGCCAGCCTCCTCGAGTTCGAGCGGGTGGTCGACTGGCAGCGCGCGGTGCGCATGCTCTGCCAGGCGTGCGAGGGGCTCGCCTTCGCGCACGAGCTGGGGCTGGTGCACCGCGACCTGAAGCCGGCCAACTGCTTCGTGGTCGAGCCGGGTGAGCAGGTGAAGCTGCTCGACTTCGGCCTGGCGAAGCCGACGCGCAGCAGCCCGGTCGACGAGGCCGACGTCACGCGCAGCACGATGGTGATGGGCTCGCCGACCTTCATGGCGCCCGAGCAGGCCCGCGGCGAAGCGTCCATCCAGTCCGACCTGTACTCGCTCGGGGTGATGATGTTCCGCATGGTGTCGGGGCAGGTGCCCTTCGTGGGCCGCTCGCCCATCGACGTCATCGTGGGCCACATCCAGTCGCCGGTGCCGTGGTTCGAGGAGCTGGGCGTCGCGCAGTCGGTGCCCATCTCCATCGAGCTCGTCATCCGCCGCTGCCTCGAGAAGGACCCGCGCGCCCGCTACGGCTCGGCGCTCGAGCTGCGAGACGCGCTCCTCGAGGCGTCGGACCCGCAGGTGCGCCGGCGCGCGGAGCAGATCAACCCCCGGGCGACGCCGGTGGCGATGCCCATCACCGCGACGCTCCCCAGCGCGCCGGTGAGCGTGCCCAGCGGGAACACCGAGCTCTTCACCGCGGTGCGCCCGCAGCAGCGCGCGCGGTGGCCGTGGGTGGCGCTCGGCGCCCTCGCGCTCGTCGGCGTCGGGGCGTGGCGCTTCATGCCCGCCGAGCCCACGCCCGCGCCGGTGCCCGCCGCAGCCGCGCCCACGCCCGCCCCCGCGCCGGCGGCCGCCCCTGCGCCGACCGAGCCGCCCGCCCCCACCGGGCCGAAGATCGTCACCTTCCGCATCAACAGCATCCCCGCGGGGGCGACGGTGCGCGTCGGGAGCCGGCTGCTGGGCGTCACCCCGACCAGCTTCGACGCCGAAGCCGACGCCTCGGGCGAAGCGACGGTGGAGTTCACCCTCGAGCGCAAGGGCTACCAGACCATCACCTTCATCACGACCAGCTCCGGGCCGCGGCTCGACCTCGTGCAGCGGCTGACGAAGGGGCGCGGCAACGTGCTCATGGCGGCGATCGACCCGGCGCCCGAGCCAGCCGCGCCGGTGACGCCTGCGCCCGCGACAGCCACGCCCGCGCCCGCCCCCAGCCCGGTCGCGACGCCGGCGCCGAGCGAGAAGCCCGCCGAGAAGACCGCCACGCCGGAGCTGATGGAGCTCGCCCGCCCCATCGCCACGCCGGTGGCCTACGAGCGCGCGACGGTGCGCGGCGTGGTGCCGGCAGAGCAGCTCACCACCCGCCCGCGGCTGATCAGCGCCGAGCCGCCGCAGTACTCGAGCCACGCGCGGCTGCAGAAGGTGACCGGCGCGGCGGTGGTGCGCTGCGTGGTGAACGTCGAGGGCAGGCTCGAGCAGTGCCGCATCCTCCGCTCGGTGCCGCTGATGGACGAGGCGATCCTCGAGTCGATGAAGACGCGCCGCTACGAGCCCGGCAAGGTGAACGACGAGGCGGTGGCCAGCGAGCTCAACATCGTGGTGCGCGTCGGCGGGTGACCGCCGTGAGCGCCCTGCTGGCCCTGCTCCTCTCCGTCGCCCCACCGCTCTCCGACGAGCTGACGGGAGCGCCGCCCGCCTCGCCGCGACTGACCGCCGAGCCGGTGAACGGCCAGGTGCCTGCGCGCTGGTTCCTCGACGACGCGACGCTCCAGACCACCACTGCGGGCGACGCGCTCTTCGACGCCTCGAGCGACGGCCCCCGCGGAGAGGTGGTGGGCACGGCGTGCCGGCTCACGGCTCCCGCTTCGTTCCATCTCGCGCGCATCGAGGTGCGCGCGCGCGGCCTGCCGTGGCGCGTGTCGTCGTACTCCGAGACGGCGTACGTGCCGCGCGCGCTCGAGGGCGCGCCGACGATCTCGATCTGGCGCGATGAGACGCACGACAAGAACGCGGTCGAGGAGATCGTGCTCGGGGTGCTCAGCGCCGGCCTGTCGCTGCTTCGCCTCTCCCCGACCTTGATCACCACCGTGGCGCCGCCGCCGCGGGGCAGAGCCCGGTCGGGCGCGTTCTCGGTCGAGTGCCGAGCCGTCGGGCGCCAGTCGGTCGAAGCCGCGCTCGCCGCGCACTCGAAGGCTGAGGGCTGCGACGGGCTGTCGTGCCTGCGCGACGAGGCGGCGCTGCTCGGCCCAGAGGATCCACGCGTGGTCTCGCAGGCTCAGGCCATCGTCGATGCGCGGGCGCGCGAGGCGGCGGCGTGGCGCTCGCACGCGACGTGGAAGCTGCGCTCGTTGGAGCTCGTCGCGGTGAAGCACTGCGGCTCGACGTGCGTGGTCGTGACGTTGAAGAACGTCTCCCCGGTGGCGCGCCCGGTGCCGCGGTTCGACGGAGCGCTCGACGTCGCGGGCCGCGGCGTCACCGTGTTCTTCGACCCCGTCGATGACCTCGAGCCGGGCGAGGTACGGAAGGTGCGCGCCACCGTGGCCCTCGACGCCCAGCTCACCATGCCCGCGGCGTTCCCCGTCGTGCTGCGCACCGCCGACGACTTCTGGGTGCACCCGGTGCCCGCCGCCTTCACGGAAGACCGTGTCGAGTACGACTTCCGCCCGACGGGCACCTGCGACGGCAGCTCCGCGACCGCCGCCGTCACCGTGCGCCGCCTGACGACGGAACGCCATGAGCCGTCGAGCGCGTGGCTCTCGAGCGGCGAGCGCACCAGCCTCAGCATGCCCTTCGGCGCGGACCACGGGCCGTGGACGCGCGGGGAAGCACGCGCGTGGAGCGCCGACCCGAAGAAGTGCCCCACCATCACCGCCGTGTCGGGCCGCGTGCCCGGCTGGCAGTACGTGGTGCTCCCGTGAAGCCGCTCGGCCGTTTCCGCTGAGACGTCGGGCGGCGCGGCCTGCTCGTCACGCCCAGCCACGCGCTGTCGCCCGCAGGTCACACCACGCGCGCGCCTCCGCGAGGTTACGCGGGGTCCGTCGCTTGCACCGTGCGCTGGCTTCACCTCAGCAAGGAGCCCGCAAATGATCCGCTCTCCATCGGTCCTGCTGCTCCTCGCGCTCACCGGAGCCTGCGGGGTCGCCCCAGCGGCAGCCCGCGCGCCGGCCGCAGCCGAGCAAGCACTGTCGGCTGGCCCCTGCGGCAACGGGGTCTTGAATGAAGGCGAGCAGTGCGACGACGGCAACACGATCGACGGCGACTTCTGCAACAGCACCTGCAGCCAGGGCCTCGACACGCGGGGCGTCAACTGCTCCGAGACGGCGCTGCAGGCGATGGTCGACGCCGCGGTGGCGAAGGCCACGGCAGAAGGCCGGCTCGATCTTGCGACCATCGTCGAGCTGCCGAACAACGCGCAGCTGCGCTTCTGCGAGGAGGGGTGCACGCGCGGAGATCCGCTCCCGCCGCCGTACGATGACCATCCGCGCGCGTGCGTGGTGCTCCCGCGTCGCGTGTGGCTGCGCGGCAACGCGAGCCGCATCAAGCTCCCTCGCAACCTCGTCGCCATCCAGGTCGCGCCGAACGCCGGGGAGTCGATCGTCGAGCACCTCGACATCGTCTTTCCCGGTGACGCCGACCCCTCGGTGGGGCCGGGTCAGGCCTGGAGACCGTTTCCCCACGAAGGCATCGGCGTACGCGTCAAGGCGGGCGTGGCGCGACTGCGTGACCTGAACGTCTTCCACGCCGGCGTCGGTCTGAGCTTCCTCGGCACAGGCGGGACCAACGTCAACGCCGCGAGCGTCCGTGACGTGTGGATCTTCGGCTGCTCGCGCCGCGGCATCGACATTCGCGGCGGCGACGCCAACGCCGGCAACTTCATGGGCGTGATGGTGCAGGCGTGCGCGAACGCGACGCATGACGCCGTGGCGATCGCGGAGAACGGTTTCCTGGGAAACCTCCACCTCGGGCACCTGCTCGAGTCGAACGACATCAACGTGCAGACCGAGCAGGCGCAGGCGGCCAACTACTCGGCGTGGGTGGGGACCTACGTCGAAGACGGCGCCGACGATCTCCACTCGGCCAACACCGTGGTGGTCGGCGGAGGGCTGGCGACGAAGGAAGACGTGCCCCGCGGCGCGCGGATCTCAGGGATGAACAGCCATCTGATGTTCGGTGGGCGCGATGTCTCCGGCCACGGCAACTACATGGAGATCCCCAACCTCAATGCCGACGGCGCCCACATCGGCTTCATGGAGTTCGGTCGCTGGCCACAGTCAAACCGCGCCTGCTCGAGCACGAGCGACTGCCTCGATCGCCTCGACGTGTGCGGCTCGAACGGCCGGTGCGTGCGGGCCGGCAATCTCGGCTACGACTACTGGGAGTGGCGCCGCTCTCCGAACGACGCGGTCAACGTCTTCGAGTGGGAGTTCTTCAACAACTCGGTCTCGACGTCGGCGTTTCGCGCGCGCGTGTCGGATGTGAACGGCGACGGCGTCATCCGCGAAGGCACGCTGAGCCCTGGTGGGTACGCCGGCTACTGTGGCTACTTCTCCAACCAGTGCGCGCCGTGATGACGCCGCTCGCTTGACCAGCCGCGCGGTGCGCAGTCAGTCGCACGGCCCGCCGGAGCCCGGTCTTCCCACGCGAAGGGCTCGAACGCGGCGTCGAGCGGTGCGCGCGTCAGCCGGTTGGCGAAGGTGCTCAGCGTGAAGAGCCCGATGCCGACCACCGCGTCGAGCGCGTTCTCGGGCGTGAAGCCCGCGGCGGCGAACCGCGCGAGGTCCTCATCGGTCGCGGCGCCCCGCCGCTCGAGCAGCGCGAGCACGAACTGCCGCAGCGCCTCGAGCTTCGCGTCGGCCAGCGGCGCACCGTCGCGGAGCGCCGGCAGCAGGTGCGCGTGGCCCTGCTTCGCCGTCAGCGCGGAGTGCATCGCCATGCAGTAGTGGCAGCCATTGCGGCGCGCGACGGTGAAGATGAGCACCTCGCGCTCCAGCGGCGCCAGCGAGCTGCGCTCGAAGACGTGGAGCAGCCGGCCGAAGCCGTCCAGCGCCGCGGGCGACGCCGCCATCAGCGCCACGGGCGAGGGCACGAAGCCGAACTGCCGGAGTGAGCCGGCCACGGCCGGGCGGGAGCGTTCAGGAGCGGTCTCGGGAGTGAAGGCGGTGAACATGCAGGGTCTCCATTTGGTTGTTAATGCAACTACTTGGACGAACGACGATGGTCGTGCTGCGGCGGCGGTGGGGCTACGGCGACTGGAGGTTCTCGAAGAGGCGCTGCAGGGTGCGGCGCGTGGTGGCGAGGTCGCGCTCGGGGACCCCGGAGGTCATGCGCGTGACGAGCTGCTGCGCGATGGGGACGAGCTTCGCCTCGAGCGCCTTGCCGGCGCGGGTGAGGTACACGAGCCGCGAGCGGGCGTCGGACGGCGACTCACGACGAACGACCAGCCCCCGCTCCTCGAGGCCGGCGATCATCCGGCTCATGGTCGGCTTGTCGCGGTACGTCAGCTCGCACAGGGCGTTCTGGCTCAGGCCGTCCGTGCGCCACAGCGCCACCAGCACCACCCACTGCTCGGGCGTCAGCTCGACCTTCGCCTCACGGAACGCGGCGTACGAGGCGTTCTGCGTCGCCTGGTAGACGCGGTGCACCCAGAAGGCGAGCGCGTTCTCGAGGACGATGCCCTCCGGCGAGAATTGGTCGTGCATGACCGGGATGTAGTGTCGGGACATTTGGTTGTCAAGGCAACCAAACGACTCAGGCACGGCTGAGCGCACTCGACTGCGGGACGGCAGTGCTCGACCCGCTGCGCCCCCGACGACCATCAACTGACGTCGCGTGCGCCACTGGCCGCCTTCGCCACCGCCGCTTCACCGCGGCGGATGATGCGCCCCTCCTCGAACTCGGTCCACGCGTCCTTCGCGAAGTAGACGCCCAGCGAGAGGAGCACCACGCCCAGCCCGGGGGTACGCCGGCCAGGTGCATGCTGGCGGTGAACTCCAACCCCGCGAGGCCGAGCAGCACACCCGCCAGCCGCGTGCGCCTCGGGGCGTGCTGGCTGATGAGCGGTAGGACGACGCCAGCGACGATGACGGCCTGGGGGCGGGCGGGCTGGCCGGCGTCGCCACCGGCGTCGGCGGGAAGGTGGTCATGGAGGCGCCCGAGCTCCTGCACATGTGGAAGGAGGTCGACACCGCGCGCGCGAGTGAGTCGGCTGGCTCGATGGAGGCCGGCGCGGGGGCCGCTGCGAAGCGCAACGCCCAGGTGAAGACCGTCGCCATCGGCACCGCTGTGCTCGCGGGCGCCGTCGAGATCCGCGCCCACGGAGCCGTGGACGAGCTCGCCGCGAAGGGCTCGGAGGTGCTGGTCAAGGGCACGGCGGCGGTGGCGACCGATCTCGGCGCGGAGCTGCTCGCCAAGGGGGCCGGCAAGCTCGCTGAGCCCTGAGTCGCCTCCGCGCGCGGCGCGTCAGCTCCGACGAGCGACTACAGTCCACCGCGCATGGACGTCACATCGCTGACACGGGTACGCGCGGCGCTGGCGGCGGCGCGAGAAGGGCTGGTCGCTCGCGACGTGCTGGTCGAGCTGGTGCTGCTGGCCGCCGTCGCCGGAGAGCACCTGCTGATCATCGGCCCACCCGGGACCGCGAAGAGCCTCGCCGCCCGCCGCGCCGCGCAGGTGTTCCACGCCCGCTACTTCGAGTACCTCCTCGGGCGCTTCACCGAGCCCTCGGAGATCTTCGGCCCGGTGGATCTCCGCAAGCTGCGCGAGGGCGTGGTCGAGACCGAGGTGGCCGGCATGCTCCCCGACGCCGACCTCGCGTTCCTCGACGAGGTGTTCCTCGGCTCGTCGGCCATCCTCAACACGCTGCTGGGCCTGCTCAACGAGCGCACCTTCCGGCGCGGCAAGTCGCAGCTCAAGGTGCCGCTGCGGGTGTGCGTCGGCGCCTCGAACGCGCTGCCGACCGACGACTCGCTGGCGGCCTTCGCCGATCGCTTCCTCCTGCGGGTGTTCGTCGAGCCGCTGCCCGACACCCTGCTCGAGGACCTCCTCGGCGCGCAGCCCGCGAGCCTCACGCCGCTGGCGAGCATCGAGGATCTCGACGAGCTCGCGGCCGCGGCGCAGGCGGTCGACCTCACCGCGGTGCGGCCTCTCTACGCGCAGTGCGTGCGGCTCCTGCGCCAGGCGGGCGTGGAGCTCACCGATCGCCGCCTCGTGCGCGTGCAGCGACTGGTGGCGGCGGCGGCCACGCTCTCTGGCCGCACCCGCGCCGAGCCGGAAGACCTCTGGCCCATCGTCTTCGCCCTGCCCTCGCCTGAGAGCCAGGCCCTCGCGCGCACCGTGCTCAAGCAGCAGCTCGACGCGGCCCGCAGCGACGCCATGCCCAGCGCCGCGCAGGAGGCGACCTTCGGCCGCGCCGCCCGCGCGAAGCTCCTCGAGGAGCGCGCAGCCCAGCTGCTCACCGCGGAGGTCCGCGACCCCGCCTGGCGGCTCAAGCTCGAGGGCGTGGCGCGCGACATCGACGCGGCCTTCTCGACGGACACGCTGCCCGAGCCCCTGCGTGCGCGCCGCGCGCTCATCGTCGAGGCCCTGCGCTGATCAACCATGAGCGCGCGCTTCGACCTGCCCCGCTGGCCTCCGCTCGCGCCCGAGTACCTCGTGGCGCGCGGCCCGGTCGCGCGCGCGCTGGCGACCCGGCTGCTGGCGGATCCACCGCGCCTGACGACGCTGCGTGGGGTGGTGAGCGACGACCTGCTCGCGCTCACCGGCGAGGAGCTCCCGTGGGCCGACGGCGCCGAGTACTTCGGGCGCGACGGCGCGGCGAGCTGGCTGCTGGTGCCGACGGTGCGCACGAGCCGGGTGCCCACCTCGTGGCTCGAGCGGCGCTACCGCGCGGCGTCACCGGCACTCGACTGGCCGTGCCTGCTGCTCGACGACACGACGCTGCTGCCGGCGGGGCGCGCGGCGAGCTTCGACCCGGTGCTGCTCGCGCGCTGGTGCGGCCGTGAGTGAGCTCGTACCTTGGTCGAAGACTGGCAGCCTCGCGCCTCAGCGTGCGCCTCAGCGTGCGCGTCGAGAACGCGCTCGCGGCGCCGTCCGCGCGATGGAGCAGCGCGCTCAGGGCCAACTCCGAGCGCCGCGCCGGTGCAGCCATGACTGACCTCATCCCTCGAGGCCTGGCGGCCGGAGCGCCTCGCGCGCTGGTGCGGCCATGACTGACCTCGTCCCGTGGCCGAAGGCGCTCGAGGCCTGGCAGCCGGAGCTCCACCGCTTCGCGCGCGACCTCGTGGGCCACCTCGCGCCGCTCAGCGAGCGCGTGGCGAACCTGCTCGGGCCGCTGCGCCGCGCGACGGAGCAGCGCGCTGACGAGCCCAACGGCTACTCCGCGCTCAGCCGCCGCGGCCCCTACGAGCGCCTCGTCGCGTCAGAGTGGGCGCTCCAGCTCGAGGATCCCGACGAGTTCATCCGCCGCGCCTCGTCGGGCGAGCACCTCTTCGTCGAGCTCGAGCGCCGCTCGCCGGCCACCGCGCTCGAGGCATGGGTGCTGCTCGACAGCGGACCGGATCAGCTCGGCGCGCCGCGCATCGCCCAGCTCGCCACCCTCGTCGCCTTCGCCCGCCGCGCGCGGGAGGCCGGCGTGGTGCTGCGCTGGGCGCCGGTGCGCGACTGGGAGAAGGCTCCGCACGAGGCCATCGACGCGGCCTCGGTGCAGGCCTGGCTCGCCTCGCGCACGCCCTGGGTGCCCACCGACGGAGTGCTCGCGCAGTGGCCCGCGCGCTGGGCCGAACGGGCCGAGGTGATCCGCGACGTGTGGCTCGTCGGCTCCCCCGAGACCGGCAGGCTCGGCGCGGCGCGCGGCTGGGGCACGGTCGTCATCGACGATCGCTCGGGAGACGGCCTCACGCAGCTCGAGCTGAGGGTGACTCCGCCGGGGTCGAGCCGCACGCGAACGCTTCAGCTGCCACTGCCGGCGAGCGCGCTGCAGGTGCGCCTCCTGCGAGACCCCTTCGACTGGGCGCAGCCGAAGCCGCCACCGCCGAAGAAGCGCAAGGACGGCGCCGCCATCCCCCTCGAGCCGGCGACCGAGCTGGCCTTCTCGCACGACTCGCACCGGCTCCTCGCGCGGACCCTCGAGGGCTCGGTGGCGGCGCTGCCGCTGCCCAACACCGGGCGCGCAACCTACGGCTGGCCGAGCGTCGCGGTGCTGCCACCGCGCAGCCAGCTCATCGCTGCGTCGTGGGCGTCGCGTCGCGCGAAGGGCACCGTGGTGCGCACCGAGAAGGGCGCCCTCGTCGCCGTCGAGTGGGACGGCCGCGTCGGCGCGCCGGTCTCGCGGGAGCTGACCGGAGCCCCGCTCGCGCCTTCGGAGCTCCGCCTGGCGATGTGGCCGGTCAGCCGTGGCTGGGAAGGCGGGGAGCAGTTCGGGCGTGCGTCCGAGCGCGCGTGCGCGTCGTTCGTCGTGGCGGTGCGCGAAGGCCCGGAGCTCGACGCGCGCTTCGAGGCGGAGCAGCGCTGGGTGAGCGTCCGCGAGCGCCCCGAGGCCGCGTGGGCCTGCTGGGCGCCCGGCGGTCCGGTGGGCGTGTGCCTCTACGCGGATCGCGTCGACGTGGTGCTCGGCCAGGCGAGGCCGGTGCAGGTGCGCGCGCTGCCGCGGCCCCTCTTCGCGCGCGATCGCATCGTGGGCGTCGGCGTCGAAGGAGCGGCGGTGCTGCTCTACGCCCTGCACCAGGACCAGCGCACCATCCGCACGCTGGTGGCGACCGAGACCGCGCCGCAGTGGCGTGAAGAGACCCGCGCCCGCGCGCCCATCGAGTTCGTGACGGTGGCTCAGCGCGGCGACCTCGTCGCCTGGCGCGACCGCGCCGGAGAGCTCGGCGTGTACTCGCGGACGCGCGCGGAGACGGTGCTGCGGGTGCACGTGCGCGACGCCGGGGTGGACCTGCCATGAGCGCGTCGGGTTCCGAGGTCGGCGCGGTCAGTGCGGGCGTGACCTGGTACGGCTCGGTGCTGGCGCAGGGCTTCGTGTTCGACGAGCGGCTGCTCGGCCGCGAACGGCTGCTCGAGCGACTCCTGGCGCTGTGGAGCGACGGTGCCCGCCTCGCCCGCGACGGCGCGCGCTGGTACCTCGTCGGGCTCACGCCCCGCCGCACCGACTCGCGCACCAGCCCCGGCGCCCCGCTGGTGTGGCGCGAAGGGCGGTGGCTCGCCGGCCCGGTGGAGCCGCGCGACCTGAGCGTCGGCGCGGTGGACTCGGTGTTCGACGTGGTGGGCGGGACGCTTCGCGTGGTGGAGCTGCGGACGCTCGAGTCGGTGCACCCGGCCGACCTCATCGAGCTGGAGCCGCCGACGGTGCTCACCGCGCAGCCGCTGGCGCCTCCGCCGAGCGCCGTCATCGCCTCGCCGCCCCGGCGGCCTGCTCGAGTGCCGCAAGGTGGCGGGGCTCGGCGAGTCGGTGAAGACCAGCGCCGACAGCAGCGCCTGCTTCGCCGCGTCGGCGAGGGCCGGCCGGTCCACCACGTCGCACAGCCGGAACGCCTCCACCGCGTCGCCGAGCGCGTCGGCCGCGTCGCCCAGCCGCGAGCGCACCTCCGAGCGCACCACCAGCAACCGCGCGCGCGCCTCGGGCTCCACCACGAGGTCCTCCGGCTCGAGCGCCTCGTCGAGCCATCCCCGCGCCTGCGCGGTGCGCCCGGCCGCCAGCGCGCCGTACGTCGCCCGCTCGAGCAACGGCACCAGCGCCGCGGAGCGCCGCGCACGCGCGAGGGCGAGCCACGGCTCTGCGTCGACGGCGGGCCGGGGGGCGACCTCCGCGAGCGCCGCGTCGAGCATCGCGTCCTCCGCTCGCGCCGCGCGCAGCAGCCGCCGCGCCGCCACCCGCGCGGGGAACCACAGCCCGAGGCCCGCCGCCGAGCGCGCCACGAACCCCGCGCCGTCGAGCGCCTGGATCCCCTCGAGCATCCGCCGCGCCGCCTGCGCGGGAGGCACGCGCCGCGCGAGCACCGCCTGCAGCACCGCCGGCTCGAGGTGTCGCGGAAACACGCTCGCCGCCTGCGCCACCTCGCGGGCCGCGCCCGGCAACGCCTCGAGCGCGACGCCCAGCGAGTCGGCGTCCGCCACTTCCGCGTGCGCTTCGACGTCGACCTCTCGCTCGTCGGCCGGCAGCAGCGCGTCGAGCGCCCCGAGCCGCGTCACCGCGCGCGGGAGTCGATCCACCAGCTCCACCAGCCGTGCGATGAGCGCCGGCGAGGCGCGGACTCCGCTGCCTGCCGCGCGCGCCGACGCCGCGTAGAGGGCCGCGGCCTCCTCGGGCAGGAGCGGCGGCACCTCGAGCGCCACCACCGCCGGGCTGCGCTTCGTCGACTCGGGCCCGTCGAGCGAGGGCAGCGTCACCGGCCGCGCGCGCGTGGTGATGAGCCACCGGGGCCCCCGGCCGCGCGCCAGCCGCTCGAGCACCGCCGACGCAGGGAGCGCTCCCTCGAGCAGCACCCACTGACTCGACGTGAGCCGCGCGGGCGCCTCGTCGGCCCGCGTCACCGTCGCTGCCGGGCGGAGCTGCTCCGCCAGCCACGACTTCCCCGCGCCCGGCGCGCCCCACAGCACGACCACGCGCGCGCGCGTGCGACGGAGCAGGGT
>JBMORD010000258.1:0-9495 GCA_049322495.1 Myxococcota bacterium
CGCTTCTCCGCCCACGCCTTCGCCTCTTCGGGATCGGTCGGCATCTCCTCGAGCCCACCCGTCGCCGCCTCGACCGCCTCGGCGGCGTCGCCCTCCGCGGCCGCGACCGGCGTGCTGTGGCTGCCGAAGCCGCGAATGGTGTTGAGGAGGCCCATCACCAGCCCGTACCCCGTGCCGAACACCGCGAGCGCGCCGAGCACCAGCAGCACCGTCTTCACCCACTTCACCACCTTGAAGTACTCGAACCACTGGATGGTGACGTAGATCGACACGAGCGTCGCGACCACGCTGAGCACCGGACCGAGGAGGTTGATGAAGGGGATCGGGAGCGCCGCGAGGATGACGCCCAGCGCGTTGGGCACCGCGAGCAGGATGCTCAGCGTCATCGTCTGGAGGAAGTAGTTGGTGCGCGAGCGCGCATCAGACTCGCCCTTGAGCTTGGTGATGATCCACGTCAGCACCGGGTGGAAGATGAAGCCGGTGATGATCGCGCTCACGAACGCGACGATGATCGGCACGATCGGCAGGAAGGCCATCAGCGAGAAGACGTGGCCCGGCCCGATCAGCAGCGCGAGCCCGCTGGCGATGCTCCCGAGCATTCCCGTCGCGAGCAGCGCCGGGAGCGCGTAGCCGATGAGCTCGATCTTCCCCATCGGCTCGTTGGGCTGCTCTTCGATGGTGGCGCGCACCGTGCCGAACGGGTTCACCAGCATCTTGGGGACGTTGAGCAGGTAGTACGCGAGGCCCTTCGGCGCGGCGACGAACATCGCGCCGAAGCCCTTGGCCGGCACCTCGTCGCCGCCCTCTTCGGCGGCGGCGGGCGGCGCGCTCCGCTTCTGCATCGGCGCGGAGGGAGCCGTCTTCGCGTTCGGCGCGGGCGGCGCCTTCTTCGCGGGCAGCGGCGCCTGGCCGGGCTTGCCCTTCGCCGGCGGCTGGATGGTGCGCGCGCCGGGATCGACCTCCTCCTCCTCGGCCTCGTCGAACTCGATCTGCACCACCTCGAACTCGCTCTGCCCGACGTTGAACGTCGCGCCCTCCTGGAGCTGCACGGGGCGAGGCGCGCGCTGGCCCTGCGGCACCGCGAGCGTCTCGAGCAGCCACTGTCCGCCCTTGAGCGAGACGCGGGCCTGCCGGCGGGAGATGGAGTTGTCCTCGAGCTGGATGTCGGCGTCGCCGCCAACACGACCGAAGATGAAGCCCTCGGGGGGAACGACGATGTCTTCGTTCGTAGCGAGATCGCGGAGCGTGACCTGGGTCATGGGCGCGCACGCTCTCCTACACCGCGCCCGGAGTCGAGCGACTTCAGCCCTGTCGTGCGAGCGCCGCGAGGTAGCTGCCGGCCCTCGGATTTCGCTCCTCGTCGTCGACGAAGACCCGCGTCTGGAGGCTCCCTGCGCCGGAGACCAGGACGTCGGTCCCCACGGGCAGGGCGAAGAACTGCGCGAGGGCGGGGGCGCGCACCGCGATCTCGATCAACGGCACGACGGTGAGCGCCTCGGGGTGCTGGTGATCGTGCGACTCATCGGTGCACCCGACGAACCACCCGGAGTCGCTCGGCGAGCTCGGCTCGGTGCGCCCGAGGAGGAACGCCGGTGAGCTCCACACGTTCGCGCAGACGATCGCCTGCTGCGCCTGCCGCGGGTAGTCGGCGCGCTCCAGCAGCTCGAGGCTCGAGAGCACCTCCTTCTGGCGCCAGGTCTCGAGCAGAGACTGGTCGACCGACTCGCTCCAGCGCAGCTCCTCGCGGAGATCGGGCTCGAGCACGCCCAGCGTCCCGTCGTCGCGCTGGGTGAGCCTCAGCGTCGCCCACCCGAGCTGCACGGTCTGCCCGGGCTTGAAGCTCGTGCCGCGCGCCACCGCGTCCTCGAAGTAGCCGAGGATCATCCGCTCGAGCCCCGGCACCGGGACCTCCCGCGCGAAGCGCACCGTGAACTCCGGGTGCCCGTGCGCGGAGCACGTCGTGGTGCGGTACTCGCCGGCTGCCGTCACTTGAGCGCGCTCGCGTGGATGGTCGGCGTCCGCTGCTCGGCGTGCTTCTCGACGACGCGCGCCAGCCGCAGCAGGAGGTGCTCTTCGTACGGCCGCCCCATGAGCTGCACCCCGACCGGGAGGCCGTCGTGATCGAACCCGGCGTTGACCGAGATCGCCGGGAAGCCGGTGATGTTCGCCACGCGCACGAAGCGCATGAGCGCGTCGACGATCGGGAGGTTCGACTCGCCGTCGGGCAGCGTCGCCTCGGGGATCGCGGGCGCGGTGATGGCGCAGGTGGGCGTCACCACCGCGTCGCAGCTCTGCATGATCTTCAGCCAGTCGCGCGTCATCGCGTGGCGGTGCCGGAGCGCGTGCACGTAGTCCGTCGAGCGGAAGTGCTGGCCGATGGCGAGGTTGGTGCGCGAGTCGAGGCCGAACTGCGTGACGTCCGCGCGGATCTGCGCGCTCATCGCCTCGCTCATCTCCGAGAGGATGAGCACGCTGTGCGTCCACAGCACGGTGTTGAGGTTCGGCCCGGGGATCTCCACCACCGTCGCGCCGGCGTCGGTGAGCACCTTCACCGCCTCACGGCACTTCGCGACCACCTCGCGCGAGGCGTCTTCGAACCACGGCCACGAGATGCCGAGGCGCACGCCGGTGAGGTCTCCGTTCTCATAGCCGGACAGGTGCGGCTTCGGCTGCTGCTGCGACACGAAGTCGTGATCGTCCGCGCCGGCGAGCACGGCGTACATCGCCGCGACGTCGTCGACGGTGAGGCCCATCGGGCCGACGTGGCCCACGTTCCAGCAGAGCGGGGGCACACCCGTCTCGGGAATGCGCCCCCACGTCGCCTTGAGGCCGACGATGCCGCACAGCGCCGCGGGAATGCGGATCGACCCGCCGCCGTCCGCGCCGATCGCCAGCGGCGAGAGCCCCGCGGCCACCACCGCGCCCGACGCGCTCGAGCTGCCACCGGTGATGTGGCCGCGGTTCCACGGGTTGCGCGCGGCGCCGTGCCAGGGGTTCAACCCGATGGGGTTGATGCCGATCTCGTTCATGTTCGCCTTGCCGAGGATGACCGCGCCCGCCGCCTTGAGGCGCGCGGCCACCGTCGAGTCCTTCGCGGCGATCTCCTTGCGGAAGCGCGTGCCGAGCGTCGTCGGGAAGCCGGCGAGATCCACCTCGTCCTTGAGCACCACCGGCACGCCGTCGAGCACGCTCAGCGGCTGCCCCGCGCGCAGGCGCTTCGCCGACGCCTCGGCCGCCGCGAGCACCTCGTCGGGCTTGCGCGCGATGAAGAGCCCGAGGCGCTCGTCGCGGCCGTCGAGGCGCTCGATCTCCTGGTGGAGCTTGCGCACCACCGCCACCGGATCACCGCCGTTGGCCCACGCCTGCACGAAGCGCGCGACCGATTCCTGCTGGGGCGCGGGCGGCGTCGCGGCCACCGCGCGGGCGGCCTGCTCGGTCGCGGTCTGCGCCTCACCCGTCACCGCGGGGTGCGGCAGCGGGTGCTGGAGCGGCGGGGCGTCGCCGGCCGCGAGCTCGCGCCACCGATCGATGCCGCTGTCCTTCACCAGCTTCTCGAGGAGGACCGGGCCCACGCCGCTCTCGAGGGCGCTCACGAACGCCCGCAGGGCGAGGCCGGACACCCGCGGCGCCTTCACATCGTCTCGGTGGTAGCTCATGGGCGCGGCACACTACGAACCGCCGCCCCGCGCTGCTTGAATTTTTCGGCGTCACGCTCCGTAGAAACGGGCATGAACCGAACCCTCCTTGCAGTGGCGGTCGCGGCGCTGACCCTCGGTGCTCAGGTGGCGCGCGCGGACGACTTCGACGGCGATGGCTTCGACGACGGCTACCAGCACGGCGCGGTGCCGGCGCGCAGCGGGCGTCACTGTGGCCCGCGCCCGACGTTCGCGCCGCAGGGCAGCGACTTCCAGCAGGGGCGCTACGAGCTCCAGACCACGCAGGTCTGGGTGCCCGGCGCGCAGCAGCAGGTGTGGGTCGAGGGCAACTGCTACGGGCGTCGTCGCCACCACTGGCGCCGGCAGTGCACTCCGGGCCACTACGAGTTCGTGAGCACCCCGGGCCACTACGAGACGACGCAGCAGTGGGTCTGGGTGCCGTACCCGACGGCGCAGCCGCAGTACGGTGGCCAATATCGCGGGGCGGGCTTCTCGATGCAGCACGGCGGAGGGACCTTCTCGGTGTCGGTCTACTGAGGGCTCGCCCGCCGCAGACGAAGGGGACTTACCGCCCCGCCTCCTTCCCGGGAGGCGGGGCTCTTCGTTGGTGCTAGAACAGCCTGCGGTGTCGTCGATTTCTCACAGGCCGGTGGCGCTGTTGCCCCTCGACGGGCCGCGCTTCTCGCGTCTCAAGGCGCTGCTCGAGGCCTCGAAGGTGCCGGTGCTCGAGCAGCTGCTGCCCGAGCTCGACGTCGCGGTCGTCGATCTCTCGGCCCCCGGCGCCGCCGCGGCGCGCGAGGAGCTCGCCAGGAAGTCTCCCCGCGCGGCGATCCTCGGCATCACCACCCCGCAGCCCGGCGTCGAGGCGGTGGTGCTCGAGGTGGTGTCGCCCGACGCCGTCGAGCACGAGCTCGTGCCACGCCTGGGCCACCTGCGCGCGCGCCTGGCGATGCTCAAGGAAGCGCAGCAGCGGCAGCGCGATCTCCAGGTGCTCCTCGAGCTGACCGCGCGCTACGCGGAGGCGACCGACGTCGGCGAGCTGCTCCACGGCGTGACGCGCCGCCTCGCCGAGGAGATGCAGATCGACCGCGTCGCCCTGGTGCTCATCGACGGGAGCGAGGGGACGATCATCGCCGCCAGCGACGACGCGGGCCTCAAGGACCACCGCCTCGATCTCGCGCGCTACCCCGAGGTGAGAGAGGTGCTGCGCACCTCGAAGCCCGTCATCGTGGAGGACGCGCCGTCGCACCCGCTGCTGGAGGACGTCAAGGCCTCGGTCGCCGCGCGCGGCATCCGCAACCTCGCGGCGCTGCCCCTGGTGGTCGAGGGCAGGGTGCAGGGCGTGCTGCTGCTGCGCCGCGCGACGACCGGGCCGTTCAACCCGCGCGAGGTCGAGTTCCTCACCGCCGTCGCCCACGCCACCGCGGTCGCCTTCCGCAACGTGCGCCAGCTCGAGCGCATCCGCGGGCAGGGCGAGCGCGAGAAGTCGGCGCGCATCGCCGCCGAGGAGCGCGTCGCGGAGATGAAGCGCTACGCGGCGTACTTCGATCACCTCTCCGACGGGGTGGCGATCCTCGACGCGCGCGCCAGCGTGCTCTCGCTCAACCCCGCCGGGCAGGCGCTGCTCGACCTCGAGCCGGGCCAGGCCGACGGCAAGCACATCAACACCCTCACCAACCCCAGCGACGAGGCGCTGCTGCTCGACGTGCTGTTCGCCGTGTCGAAGGGCGAGGTGAAGAACGACGTCGATCTCCACGCGAAGACCTCCCGCGGCCGCCGGCTGGTGCTCTCGGTGTCGGCGGCGCAGCTCAAGGGCGATGCGGGCGACGGCGTGGCGATCCTCACGCTCCGCGACGTCACGCTCCAGCGGCAGATGGCCGAGGAGCTCCGCCAGACCACCGACTTCCTCGAGCGCCTCATCGACAGCTCGGTCGACGCGATCATCGCCGCCGACATGAAGGGGAACATCATCCTCTTCAACAAGGCCGCCGAGGCGATCTGCGGCTACTCGGCCGCCGAGGTGATCGGCAAGCTGCACGTCACCCAGCTGTACCCCGAGGGGCTGGCGCGGGAGCTGATGAAGAAGCTCCGCAGCAGCGAGTTCGGCGGGCCGGGGCGGCTGTCGTCGAGCCGCGCGGAGATCGTCGCGCGGACGGGCGAGCGCATTCCCGTGAACCTCGCGGCGTCGATCATCTACGAGGGCACGCGCGAGACCGCGACGGTGGGGCTGTTCACCGATCTGCGCGACCGCATCTCACTCGAGCGCAAGCTCACCGACGCCGAGACGCGGCTGCTCGAGAGCGAGAAGAACGCGGTGATCGTCGCGCTGGCGGGCACCGCGGCGCACGAGCTCAACCAGCCGCTGACCTCGGTGATGGGCTACGCGGAGCTGCTCAAGCGGAAGATCAAGGAGAGCGACCCGACGTGGCGCCCGGTGGACATCATCCATCGCGAGGCCGAGCGCATGGCGGAGATCGTGAAGAAGATCGGCAAGATCACCCGCTACGAGACCAAGGCGTACGTGGGGAGCGCGAAGATCGTCGACCTCGACAAGGCGGCCGGGCATGAAGAGTGATTCGAGCGTGAGACCCCTGGAGAGCACCCTGGGCGCCGACGCGTTCCGGGCCTTCTTCGATCTGGTCGATGCGCCCGCGGCGCTGTGCGACCCGGCGCTCACCATCGAGCTGGCCAACGGGCCCTTCGAGGTGCTGTGCGGCGCCAAGCACCTCACGGGCAGGCCGCTGGCCGACTTCGTCGACTCGCCGCTCCAGGTGCCCGACGAGGGGCGGAGCGCGGACCTCGACGTGAAGTGCAAGACCGGCCAGATGGTGACCCTCAGCTTCACGCGCCGCGGGCGGCACGTGGCGGTCGTCGCGCGGCGGCTGTCTCCGATGCTCGACTCTCTCGCCGCGGCGGGGCGGGCGCTCCTCGAGCAGGCGCGCGTCGAGACGGCGCTCCTCGACATCGGCCGCGCGGTCGCCGGCGCCACCAGCGAGGAGGAGCTCGTCGCCACCGTCGCGCGCGGGGTGAAGGGGCTCTTCCCCGGGCGGGCGTTCTGCGTGCGCATCGTCGACCCGCGCACCTGCCACCTCACCTCGCTCTACGCCGAGGGGCGCCTGCGCGACGGGCAGCGCGATCTCTTCCACCTCCGCCACTCGATGGTCGAGAAGACGCACCTCGAGCTGACCGGGCTGCCGACCGACCGGGTGCTCGTCACCTCGGGCGAGCTGCCGCTGCTCTTCCAGGGGAGCGTGCGCGGCATCGCGGCGCCGCTGGTGGCCTCGGGGCAGCTCTTCGGCGCGGTGAACGTCGAGTACCCCGGCGGGCTCACCGCCGACGTGATGAGCGACGAGCGCATCCTCATTCAGCTCGCCAACCAGGTGGCGATCGCGGTGCGCAACGCCAAGCTGATCGACGAGCTCACCTTCATGCGCAAGTACCTCGAGGAGCTCCTCGAGAAGGCCAACGCGCTGATCCTCGTCGTCAACCGCGAGGGGCGGGTGGTGGTGTTCAACGACGCGATGGTGAAGCTCACCGGGCGCTCGAAGGCCGAGGTGCTGGGCACCGAGGTGCAGCACCTGATGCCCGAGACCGAGCGGCTCAAGCTGTTGCGGGTCTTCGGCGCGGCGCTGCACGGCCAGCCGGTGACCGGCGTCGAGTCGGTGCTCCTCGGCGCGGGCAACCGCGAGATGCGCGTCGCCTTCAGCACCTCGGCGGTGCTCAGCCAGTCGGGCGAGGTCGAGGGCGTGATGGCCATCGGCCAGGATCTCACGCGCATGCGCGAGCTCGAGCGGCGGGTGATCCAGGCCGAGAAGCTGGCGTCGCTCGGTCAGCTCGCCGCGTCGGTGGTGCACGAGATCAACAACCCGATGACCGCGGTCTCGACCTACGCCGACGCGCTCTGGCGCCGGGCGGAGGGCTCGCCGACGGCCGACCCCGCCGACGTCGACAAGTACAAGCGCATTCTCGACAACGCCGAGCGGGTGCTGCGCTTCACGCGCGATCTGGTGAGCTACGCGCGCCCGGCGCACGACAAGCCGGAGCTGGTCGACGTCAACGCGGTCATCGAGAAGGCCATCGGCTTCTGCGACCACGTGCTCCACAAGCACGGGGTGCGCATCGGCCGCGAGCTGGGGCCGGTCGCGCCCTTCCTCGCGGTGCGCCAGAACCTGGTGCAGGTGTTCGTGAACCTGATCACCAACGCCTGCCACGCCACCACCTCCGGTGGTCTGGTGACCGTGACCTCGCGGACCGAGGGCGAGCACGCGGTGATCTCGGTGCGCGACACCGGCTCGGGGATGGACCCGGAGACCCAGGCGCGCATCTTCGAGCCGTTCTTCACCACCAAGCCCGACGGGAAGGGCACCGGGCTCGGGCTGTCGATCGTCCAGGGCATCGTCGAGAACCACGGCGGGACCATCACCGTGCACAGCGAGCCGGGGCAGGGCACCACCTTCACGCTCCGGCTGCCGATGCTCAAGCCGGTCGCCGGCTGAGCGCTCAGCCTTCGCGGTCGAGCTCGGCGATGAACTCGTCGCGCGTCAGCAGCCCCTTGCGCTGCAGCACGCGCAGCAGCGCCCAGAACTTGCGCTCGAGCTTCTCGATGTCGGTCTCTTCGTCGGCGCGCGCCCCGAAGAGGAAGTCGAGGTCCTTCGCCACCGCGCTCTTCACGCCGGCCTGCGAGCCGGAGGGGATCGGGTTGGCCACCGAGATGATCTCCTCGCCCATCACCATCGGCGGATCGTCGTCGGCGGGCGGCGGAGGCGGGGCGACGGGCGGCGGCTTCACCCGGCTGGCGGCCTCCGCGGCGGTCGTCTTGTGGTAGTAGCGGAGGATCGCCGTGCGCACCTGGCTGTGCGTCGAGACGTAGGCGGTCACCGGCAGGCCGGTGGTGAACTCGATCTCCTCGGTCGCGGCCTGGTTGAGCGGGTCGCTCATCGCCACCAGCAGCCGCTTGTTCGCCGTGCCCTTGCCGTCGATGGCGAAGGGGAACAGCTCGTGCGTCTCGCAGAAGCGATCGCGCAGCATGTGGACCGCCGACCAGTCGACCGCCACCTGGTTGAGATCGACCGTGCCCAGGCTCAGCGACTGCGCGAGCACCTGCGCGAGCTGCACCTCCGAGAGCACGCCCTGCTGAATGAGCGTCACCCCGAGGCGCTGGCGCGTCCGTTTCTGGGCCGCGAGGCCGGCTTCGAGCTGCTCCTGGGTGATCGCACCGCGCTCCAGCAGGAGCTCGCCGATTCGTTTCCGCGCCATCAGCGCGCCGACTAGCACGCACACCCCCGTGTAGGAAAACTCAAGCGGAGGCAGGGGCTTGTCTTTCGATGGAGGCGAACGTCGGTCGCCTTGACACCCCTTTTCGAGAGGGCCTAGTGTCCGCCCGCTTTTCCGGTTCCTGATCCAACCGGAAGCCCAAAGGGTTTTTTCGGAGGCAACAACACAATGATGCTTGGACTGCTGAACATTCTGGCCAACGAGGCTGCGGGCGGTGAGGGTGGTGGTTTCTTCAGTGAGGTCGCTGCCTCGTGGAACGAGGGTGGCTGGCCGATGTACCCCATCGCGCTGACCTTCGTGACCGGCCTTGCGATCACGGTCGAGCGCGCGATCGTGCTGTTCGCCACCGCCGCCATCAACAAGGACGGCTTCATCCGCGGTCTCAAGAAGCACATCTACGCGGGCGATCTCGACAAGGCGATCAACTACGTCGCCGGCCAGAAGCCCACGCCGCTCACCAACGTCATCAAGTCGGGCCTGATGAACGTCCCGAAGGGCCAGGAGGAGGTCCAGGCGGCTCTCGACGAGGCGTCGCTCCGTGAGACCCCGCGCCTCGAGGCGCGCA
>JBMORD010000259.1:0-9495 GCA_049322495.1 Myxococcota bacterium
GGCGCGCAGTCGGGCTTCCTCGGCGAGACGCGCCTCTTCCTCCAGCCGCAGGCGCTCCTCTTCCTCGCGGCGGGCACGCTCCTCGGCCTCGGCGCGCAGTCGGGCTTCCTCGGCGAGACGCTCCTCTTCCTCCAGCCGCAGCCGCTCCTCTTCCTCGCGGCGGGCACGTTCCTCGGCCTCGGCGCGCAGTCGGGCTTCCTCGAGCCTCAGCCGCTCCTCTTCCTCTCGGCGGGCACGCTCCTCGGCCTCGGCACGCAGCCGGACCTCCTCCGCGAGACGGGCCTCCTCCTCGAGCCTCAGCCGCTCCTCTTCCTCCCGGCGGGCACGCTCCTCGGCCTCGGCGCGCAGGCGGGCTTCCTCCGCCAGACGCGCTTCCTCCTCGAGTCGCAGCCGCTCCTCTTCTTCGCGGCGTGCGCGTTCCTCGGCCTCGGCACGCAGTCGGGCCTCCTCCGCGAGACGCGCCTCTTCCTCCAGCCGCAGCCGCTCCTCTTCCTCGCGGCGTGCGCGTTCCTCGGCCTCGGCACGCAGCCGGGCTTCCTCCGCGAGGCGCGCCTCTTCCTCGAGTCGCAGCCGCTCCTCCTCTTCACGGCGGAGTCGCTCCTCTTCCTCTCGGCGGAGCCTCTCTTCCTCTTCGCGCCTGAGCCGCTCCTCTTCCTCGCGGCGGCGCATCTCCTCGGCGGGGATCGAGTCGAGCACCCCGCTGCGGGTCAGCACCTCGAGCAGCGCGAGGCGAGAGGGCTCGACGCCCTCGGGCGGTTGACGCCAGTCCGCGAAGTCGTCGAGCCAGGCGCGCTCGTCGTCGGCGAGCTCGAAGCGCTCGGCGGCGGGGAGGTCCTTCAGGCGGAAGAACGCGGGCTCCGACGGCGGCGGCCCGAGCGCGGTCCACGCCTCGCGGACGACGCGCGCGCCGCTGACCAGCTCGCCGGCGCCCACGTCGGCCGGCTCGAAGCGAGCCCCGTCGGAGCGCCGCACCGTCTCGCGGATGCTGGCGAGCACGCGGGCCGATTCGGCGTCACCCGGCGCCACGCCGAGCTCATCGAGGGTGTCACTGTCGACGGCCGCCGCCTCCCCGCGCGCCCAGAGCGCGTCGAGCTGGGCGAGACCGAGGCGCCCCCGCTGCACCAGCGCCGGCACCGTGCCCTGCCAGCCGAAGGCCGGAGCGAGTGCGCTGCCGACGACGCTGCCGTCGCGGAAGGGGATGCGCGTCTCGCGGCCCTGCGAGGTGCACGTCAGCCACCCCGTGGCTCGATCGGTCCAGGCCCGGAACAGCGCTTCGACGACCTGCGGATTGCCCATCAGGGCGCGAGTCTAGATCGAACCTGACGGATCGCCTCGTAAGTGGCGATCCCCACGGCGGTCGAGAGGTTGAGGGACCGGCGGTCCTCGAGCATGGGGATGGTCACCTTCGCGCCGAAGCTCCCCTCGAGGACCTCCCGCGGGAGCCCGGTGGGCTCGGCGCCGAACACGAGGTGATCGCCGGGCTCGAAGACCGCGTCCCACATGCCGGTGCCCGCCCGCGCGGTGAACAGCCACCGCCGCGCCTGGGGCGTCGCGTCGACGTACGCCTGCCAGCTCGGGTACAGCTTGAGGAACACCTTGTCCCAGTAGTCGAGGCCCGCGCGCTTGAGCTCCTTGTCGGAGATCGAGAAGCCGAGCGGCTCGACGAGCACCAGCTTGCAGCCCGTCACGGCGCACAGCCGCGCGACGTTGCCGGTGTTCGGTGGGATCTGCGGCGACACCAGCACGAGCGTGAAGGGTCGATCCAATGCCGGGAGCAGAGAGGTAGGCTGCACGGGCCATGCGCTACCGCGTGACGAACCTGACGCGCAACACGCTCCTCGCCGACGAGGCCGCGCGCGCCGCGACGTTCACCGCGCGCTTCAAGGGGCTGATGGGCGTCACCGAGCTCCCGCTCGGCCGCGGGCTCCACATCGAGCCCTGCAACAGCATCCACACCTTCTTCATGAAGATCCCCATCGACGCCGTCTTCCTCGACGCATCGCATCAGGTGGTCGAGGTGTGTCACGCGATGACGGCGTGGCGGGTCAGCCGGGTCTACTTCGAGGCGAAGTCGGTGCTCGAGCTGCCCGCCGGCACCGCCGCCGCGAGCCGCACCGAAGCCGGAGATCGCCTTCACTTCGAAGCGGTGGCGACTTGAAGTCGCTTGAAGCCGTGCGACGCGTTTGCTTCAGTCCTCACCTCTCTTGGCGACGCCCATGAAAATCGAAGTTTCCGGCCAGACCCACGTCGGAATGAAGCGCAACCACAACGAGGACAACCTCCTGCTCTTGCCGGAGGAGCGCCTGTTCGTCGTGGCCGACGGCATGGGCGGTCACTCGTCGGGCGAGATCGCCTCGAAGATCGCCGTCGAAGAGGTGGCCGAGTTCTTCCGCATGACGAGCCAGGATCTGGAGATCACCTGGCCGTTCAAGATGGACAAGCAGAAGAACTACGATGAGAACCGCCTCGCGACGAGCGTGAAGCTGGCGAACCAGCGCATCTTCGAGAAGGCCTCCACCGAGCAGAAGTACAAGGGGATGGGCACGACCATCGTGACCATCTACTTCGCGAAGGACAACGAGGTGGTCGTCGGCCACGTGGGCGACAGCCGGGTCTACTACTTCCGCGACAACGTCCTGCGGCAGATCACCGAGGATCACTCGCTGCTCAACGACTACCTCAAGGCGAAGAAGCTCACGCCCGAGGAGATCGAGGCCTTCCCGCACAAGAACGTCATCGTGCGCGCGCTGGGCATGAAGGACACCGTCACCGTCGACATCAACAAGGTCGAGCCGAAGGACGGCGACATCTACCTGCTCTGCTCCGACGGGCTGTCGGGCATGGTCACCGACAAGCAGATCGAGCAGATCCTCCAGAGCCAGCCGAACCTCGAGAAGGCCTGCGCGCAGCTGATCGACGCGGCCAACGCGAACGGCGGCAACGACAACGTCACCTGCGTGCTGGCGCAGTTCCACAAGTGACGCCGCGCTGAGGCGCGTTCAGCTCGTCGGGACGATCGCGTCGGGCGAGACGATCGCGTCCATCAGCTGGGCGCCGGGCGCCACCTTCGCGCCCTCGAGCACCGCGACGCGGTTGAGCCGCGCGCCCGCGCCCACCACCGCGTCGCGGCCGATGGAGACCGCGGCGCCGAGCCTGACGCCGGCCTCCACCACGCACCCTTCGCCGAAGAACGCCGGGCCGGCCACCTTCACGTCGGTGTCGAGCTGCGCGCCCGGGTGCCGCCAGAAGTTCCCTTCGCCGCGCGGGTGCCCCGAGAGCGGGCCGTGCTCGCCGAACGACGCGAGCGGCACCTGCCCGAAGAGGAGGTGCTGGTGGGTCGCCGCGTAGCGCTGCGGCGTGCCGAGATCGGACCAGTAGACGTCGCGCGGCTGCAGCACGTGCCCGCGGAGCTCGAGGCCCCGCTCGAGCATGCGCACGTAGACGTCGCGGTTGATGTCTTCCGCGCCCGACGGCGCCATGAAGTCGAAGACCTTGGGGCTCATCACGTGCACGCCGGTGAAGTGCCACCCCGAGAGCGCCCCCTGCCCGCCCGGGCCGCGCCCCGCGATGCGCCGCACGCGCTGGGCCGCGTCGAGCTCGACGGCGTTGTAGGTCTCGCCCTCGGGCATCGGCAGCAGCACCATCGTCGCCGCCGCGCCGCTCTCGCGATGCGCGGCCAGCACGGGGCGGAGGTCGACCGAGAACAGCACGTCGCCGTTGAGCACCACGAAGTCGTCGTCGCGCAGGAAGTCGCGCAGCCCGCGAATGCCGCCGCCGGTGCCCTGGATGTCGCCCGCCTCGCGCGAGACCTCGAGGCCGGCGCCGAACTCCGCGCGGGCGATCGACTCCATCACGTCGGGGAGGTGGTGGGTGTTGATGCCCACCCGGGAGATGCCCGCGGCGCGCAGGGTGGCCAGCGAGTAGCGGAACAGCGGCCCGGCCAGCAGCGGCATCGCCGGCTTGGGCCACCGGTTCGTCAGCGGACGCAGGCGCGTGCCGAGGCCCGCGCAGAGCACCATCGCCTTCATGTCAGGCCAGCTCGGGGACGTACTTGCCGACGATGCGGCGGAGATCGGCGAGCTGCGGCTGCACGTCGAGCGCGGCCTTCACGTAGCGGAGCGACGCGGGGATCGAGATCAGGAAGCCCGGGTTGCCCTTCACCCGGTTGATGAACTCGAAGCGCCCCGCGTCCTTCATCTTCCGCTGCACGGTGAGGAGATCGAAGAAGGCCTTGAAGGGCTTCGGGTCGATGCGCTCGCCGCTCTCCTTCTCGAAGGCCACGATGTACGCGTCGAGCATCGCGTCGACGAAGTCGCGCGGGAGCTCCACGTAGCTGTCCCGCAGGAGCGCGACGAGATCGTACTGGCGCGGCCCCTGGAGCGCGTCCTGGAAGTCGATCACCACCAGCTCGCCGTCTTTCACCATCAGGTTGCGGCTCTGGTAGTCGCGGTGGGTGAAGCCGCGCGGCGCGGCGGCGAGCTCCTTCGCGATGCGGCGGAAGATCGCGTCGAGCTCGGCGCGCTCGGCGTCCGACGGCTTGCGGCCGCTCCAGATCTCGAGGCCCCACTCGCGGAAGTGGTGGAGCTCCCAGTCGTAGAGCTCCTCGTCGAAGGCGCGGGTGAAGGCGAGGCAGCCCGGATCGGGGTGCTTCTCGGCGCGCGCGCGGAGCCCGGCGAGGAGCTCGACGGCGCGGGTGTAGAGCTGCGTGCGATCGCCGGTGGCCAGCGCCGCCTCGAAGGTCTGATCGGTGAGATCCTCGAGCACCATCATCCCCGCCGGCTCGTCGTAGCGGAGGATGTGCGGGACGCGCACGCCGAGCTTCGTGAGGTAGCGGTGCACGTTGATGAAGGGCAGCTCGGTGGGCGCGGGGCCCTTGCTCGCCTCCTCGCTCTTCTTGAGCGAGTCGGGCGGCATCACCATCAGCACCCACGACTGAGGCGGGGTGCCGACGCGGTAGTACGAGCGATTGGAGGCGTCGCCCTTGAGCTTGAGGACGGGGGCAGCGCCGATGGAGCGGCCGGTGGCGCGCTCCACCTGGGCGCGGAGCTGGGAGTCGAGATCCATGATGAGGTGTCAGCGCTCCCGCTTGAGCGGGAGCAGGTCGAAGGGAATGGCGATCAGCGTCGGGAAACGATGCACCTTCTCGGGGATCGCCGCCAGAGAAGCGTCAGAGAAGCCCTGCGTCGTGGCCACCACGATGATCGGCTCGTGCTTGTCGTTGTGGCCCGGGCCGATGCGGAGGATGCCCCGAACCCCGAAGCAGCGCTGGATGCACTCCTCGACGGCGGCGCGGAGCTCGGGGTCTTCCTGATCTTCGGAGTGGCCCTCGCGCAGCGCGTCTTCGACGAAGAGCACGCCCTGGTCCTTCGCTTCCTTGAGCAGGGCGAAGGCGTCGGGCGGGCGCTCGTTGGTCGCGCTCTGGCCGGACAGCATGCGCTGCACCTGGCCGACGGCCTGGAGCCGCGAGGCGCTGACGCCAGTCAGGTTGGGCGTGCCCACCGGGTTGAGCCGCGACGAGCTCGTGCCGGTGCCCGAGCCCGAGGTGCCCTGATGGGGCGAGCGGAAGGCGGGGAGCTTCTTCGCCTGCTCCTGCTGCGCCTGTTGTTGCCTGAGGAGGAGCGGGTTCTGCGGCTTCGCCTGCGGCGCCTGCTTGTTCCAGCTGAAGAGCTTGAAGAGCCCCTTGCCCTGCCCCTGCTCCTCGCGCTCGGCGGCCTCGTGGAGCTCGGCGGTGTGCTCGGTGGCCTCTTCCTTCTCGGCCTGCTGCGCCTGACCGAGCTCGGCCATGCGGTTCTCGACGTCGGCGGCGCGGATCTCGAGCGAGCGATCCATGTCCTGCCCGGCCCACAGCTGCGCCTCGGGGCTGTTGAGCGGCTCGTCACCGCCCTGCGCGCCGCCCGCCTTGATCGGCTTCGGCTTCTCGGTCGCCTGCGGGCGGATGCTGCGGCGCACCCGCTGCGGCTGGTTCGCCGAGGAGCTCTGGCGCTGTGGAGGCTTGGCCGAGGGAGGGAGCCGGTTCGTCACGGCGCGCATCATCACACACTGGCCGCGGGGGTCGAACTCGCTATGGTGGGCCCACTCCGATGGCCGATTACGCCAGACGCGACTACGGCCGCTGCCCGTGCAGCGGCACCTACGACAACCGCCACGTCGAGGTGCGCCTGACGGTCAACGGGAAGGTGGTCGTGCTCACCAACGTGCCTCAGGGCGCGTGCCCGAACTGCGGCTCGCGCGTGTACAAGGCCGAGGTGCTCGAGCGCATCGAGTCGCTGATGAAGGGCGCGAAGGTCCGCAAGGTGCAGTGACGGGCGCCGGGCGCGTTTGCTAAGCGCAGCGCATGCCCCAGAACGTCTTCGACTCGGTCCTCGATGCCATCGGCAACACGCCCATCGTCAAGCTGAACAAGCTCGTCGGGCCCAACGACGCGACGGTCTACGTGAAGCTGGAGTTCATGAACCCCGGCGGCGCCATCAAGGACCGCATGGCGCTCCACATCGTGAACAAGGCCGAGAAGGACGGGCGGCTGCAGCCGGGCGGGACGATCATCGAGAACACCTCGGGCAACACCGGCTTTGGCCTGGCGATGATCGCCGCGGTGCGCGGCTACAAGTCGATCTTCACCATGCCGGACAAGATGTCGTCGGAGAAGGTCAACCGCCTCAAGGGCATGGGCGCGCAGGTGGTGGTGACGCCGACCAACGTGCCGGCCGACGATCCGCGCAGCTACTACGAGACGGCGAAGCGGCTGGTGCGCGAGACGCCCGGCGCCTTCTACCCGAACCAGTACCACACGCCCGACAACATCGAGGCGCACTACCTCTCGACGGGCCCGGAGATCTGGAAGCAGATGGACGGCAAGTTCGACTACTTCGTCGCGGGCCTCGGCACCGGCGGCACGATGAGCGGCGCGGGCAAGTTCTTCAAGGAGCAGAACCCGAAGATCCAGAACGTGGGCGTCGACCCCATCGGCTCGATCTACGCGGGCTACTTCAAGACCGGGAAGATCGGCGAGGCGCACGTCTACAAGGTCGAGGGCATCGGCGAAGACATGGTGTGCGGCGCGATGGACTTCAAGGTGGTCGATCAGATCCGCCAGATCGACGATCGGCAGAGCTTCCTCATGGCGCGGCGGCTGGCGCGCGAAGAGGGCATCTTCGCCGGCGGTTCCTCGGGCGCGGCGGTGCACGCGGCGGTCGAGCTCGCGAAGGAGGTCGGCAAGGGCAAGACCATCGTGGTGGTGCTGCCGGACAGCGGCAACACGTACGTCTCGAAGTTCTACTCGGACGAGTGGATGCGCGATCTCGGCTTCCTCGAGGTGGCGGGCCCGGGCACGGTGCGCGACGTGCTCGGCGGGCGGCAGCAGAAGCTCATCACCGGCACGAAGGGCGAGAAGATCGGCGCGGTGATCGAGACCATGAAGAAGCACGGCATCTCGCAGATGCCGATCCTCGCGGCGGACGGCACCGCGGTGGGCATGATCCACGAGTACGACCTGCTCAACGGGCTGATCGCCGGCAGCTACAAGATGCACGACGCGATCGACGCGCTCATCGCGCCGCTGCAGGGCGTGGTGACGATGGAGACCACCATCCCGCAGCTCCGGCAGGTCTTCGCGCAGGACAACGTGGCGGTGGTGCGTGAGGGGCAGAAGATCGTCGCCATCCTCACCAAGATCGACCTCATCGAGTTCCTCGCCGGCAAGTGATGCTCGCGCTGGCGGCGGCGATGGTGGTGGTGCTGGGGGCGGAAGAAGGGCGCGGAGAAGGCCCCCAGCCGGTGAAGGTGGAGCTCCGCGAGGCGACGCGGTTCCGGGGCGGCGTGGCCATCGCGGGCGCGGCCTCGTTCTCGGACTTCGGCTTCGTGCTGGGGCCGGGCGTGTCGGGCGAGCTCGGGCTGCAGCTCAGCGATCGGGTGGGCCTCCTCAGCCGCGCGACGGTCGGCACGCTGATCATCTACCTGACGTTCAGCGCGGGCCTCGCGCTCGACTACGCCTTCAGCGATCACTTCAGCGCGAGCGTCGGCCTGGGCATGGGCCTCAACGGGGGCGTCTACGCGTCGCCGCCGGTGGTGAAGGCCGACGTCCCGGTGCGGCTCCACTACTCGTTCGCGGAGCGCCGGCCCGACCGGGTGCCTCGCAGCTCGGTCTACGTGTTCTTCGAGCTGGCGCCCGGCGCGGTGCTGTCTGACGTCACCTTCCCCGGAGGACCGTCGCGCCTCGTGCTCTCGACGGCGCTCGGCGTCGGCTACCTCGCGTGGTGAGGCGCCTCAGCGCAGCTTCGCCTTGACCACCTTGCCCATCGCGTTGCGCGGGAGCTCGGGGAGCACGTGCACCTCGCGCGGCCGCTTGTGCGGCGAGAGCTGCGCGGCGACGAAGTCCTCGAGCGCCTTCGGCTCGGTCGGCGTCGACAGCACCACGAAGGCGACGATGCGCTCGCCGAGATCGGCGTCGGGCCGGCCGAGGACCGCCGCTTCGCGCACCGCGGGGTGCTCGAGGAGCGCCGCCTCGACCTCCCCTGCCCCGACCTTGTAGCCGCCGCACTTGATGAGATCGGTCGCGCGGCGGCCGACGATGCGCACGCTCCCGTCGGGCCGCATGCAGGCGAGATCTCCGGTGAAGAACCAGCCGTCGGGGTCCTTCACCGCGGCGGTCGCGTCGGGGCGGTTGAGGTAGCCCGCGAAGACGTTCGGCCCGCGCACGGCGATCTCGCCCAGGGTGGCGTCGTCGCGCGCGTCGATCGGGTTGCGCTGATCGTCGACGAGCTTGAGCTCCACGCCGTCGACGGCAGGACCGACGGAGCCCGGGCTCGGGGCCGAGTCGACGCGCACCGCGCAGTTGATCAGCGTCTCGGTGAGACCGTAGCGCTCGATCACGCGGCGACCGGTGAGCTGCTCGAGGCGCTGCTGATCGCGCTGCGGCAGCGCCGCGGAGCCGCTGACGAGGAGCCGCGCGTGCCGGAGGCCGGCCAGCAGCGTCGCCTCGCGCTCCGCGGCCTCGGCCAGCCGGTGGTACATGGTGGGCACCGCGAAGAAGACCGTGGTGCCGACCCCGAGCGCCGCGCAGATCTCGGCGGGCATGAAGCGCGGGAACCAGTGGAGCGCGCCCCCCACGCGGACCGAGCCGTAGAGCCCCAGCACCAGCCCGTGCACGTGGAACAGCGGGAGCGCGTGCACGACGGTGTCGGCGACGGTCCACCGCCAGGCCTTCGCGAGCGCGTCGAGATCGAACGCGACGTTTCGCGCGGTGAGCACGGCCCCCTTCGGCAGGCCGGTGGTGCCGCTCGTGTAGAGAATCAGGAGCGGCGCGTCGTCGACGCTGCGCGGCGCAGCGAGACCGTCGGAGCGGCGCTCGTCTCTCGTGAGGGCGAGCGTGGGCACCGGGATGCGCCCCTCGACGGCGGCCGGCTCGGCGCCGAGGGCGAGCTCCGGCGCGGCGTCCTTCACGATGTGGCCGAGCTCGAGAGGCCCGAGCTTCGGATCGAGCGGGACGAGCACGAAGCC
>JBMORD010000260.1:0-69818 GCA_049322495.1 Myxococcota bacterium
TGCCGCGCGGCGGTGGTGATCGACGGCGCGCCGCGGCTGGTGCCCATCCCCTCGGAGCGCGGCGCCTTCGCGCTCCCCTCGATCGTCGCCTACGACCTCGCGAAGGATCGCGTGCTCATCGGCAGCGCCGCGCGCAAGCACCGCGTCGACCACCCCGAGGCGGCGGTCATCGGCTTCAAGCGCCTCATGGGTCGGCGCGCGCAGTCGAAGAAGGTGCGCGAGCTGGCGAAGGTCTCGCCCTACACCTTCGCGTCCGACCCCGAGGGTGATGTCGGCATCGAGCTGTCGGGGCGCGTGTTCTCGATCTCCGAGTTCGCCTCGCACCTGCTCAAGGAGCTCAAGAACGCCGCGCAGGATCTCCTCGGCCGCGAGCTCACGCGCGCGGTGCTGTGCGTGCCCGCCTGGTACAGCGATCACCAGCGCGCCGCGGTGCTCCACTCGGCCGAGCTCGCCGGGCTCGAGGTGGTCAACATCCTCAACGAGCCGTCGGCGGTCGCCCTCGCCTTCGGCTACGGCCGCGGCCTCGCCCGCAAGCGCGTGCTCGTCTACGACCTCGGCGGCGGCACCTTCGACGCGTCGGTGGTGGAGATCACCGGCGACGATCTCGAGGCGGTCAGCACCGGCGGCGACAACTTCCTCGGCGGAATGGACTTCGACGCCCGCCTCGCCGACGCGCTGATCGGCACCATGGAGGAGAGCGCGCGCAACCAGCTCCTCTCGTCGCGCATGACGGTCGAGCGCGTGCGCGACGCGGCGGAGGTCGCGAAGATCGCCCTCTCCGACAAGGAGCTCGCGCCGGTGCACGTGCCGTTCGCGACCGTCGACGCCGCGGGCAACCCGGTCGATCTCCGCGTGGAGGTCGAGCGCGGCTTCCTCGAGTCGGCCACGCAGGATCTCGTGGAGCGCACGGGCCAGGTGACGCAGGTGGTGCTCGAGGCCGCGAAGCTCACGCCGCAGAGCCTCGACGAGGTGCTGCTCGTCGGCGGGCAGTCGCGGGCCCCCGCGGTGCGCCGCCACCTCGAGAAGCTGCTCGGGCGCCCGGGCCGCACCGACGTCGATCCGGCTGGCGCGGTGGCGCTCGGCGCGGCGCTCCTCGGCCACTCGCTGGTGCAGAAGGAACGCGGCAAGCGCGGCCTCTCGCTGGCCGAGGTGCTCAGCTCCCCCATCGGCGTCGCGGTGAAGGGCGGCGGCTTCCGGCGCGTGCTCGAGCGCAACACCCGCCTGCCCGCAGAGAAGTCGCTGGCCGTTCCGGTGCAGGCCAACCAGCCCATCCGCCTCGCGGTGATGCAGGGCACCTCGCTGCGCGCGGAAGAGAACGAGTACCTCGGCGCCCTCTCGCTCTCGTCGGAGCGCGCGGGCGAGATGACGGTGCGCTTCACCGTGTCGGCCGACGGGCGCCTCAGCCTCACCGCCACCACGCCGACCGGCAAGCAGGCCGCCGTCGAGTTCGCGACCACCGAAGCGAGCGAGGAGGCGCAGGCTCAGCTGCTCGCCGAATCGCCACTGCCGGGCGAAGAGGTCATGCGCTCGAGCCGCAGCGGGCTCTTCACCGGACTCAAGAAGCTCTTCGGCTCCAACTCGTGAACCCCTGTTGAACCCGGTAGTCCGTTGTCCGACACTGGCGCCCCCTTCGTTCCCGGGAGACCACACCGATGACCCTCAGCATCAACGACCGACGACTCTCCAGCCTCTACGCCGCGTGGCAGCGCACCTCGCAGCCCATCGGCACCGCGCAGGCGCTCGAGATCCTCGCGCAGGTCGGAGACAGCAGCCGCTGGTCGGCGAAGGACCTCCTTGCCGAGCTGAAGAAGCCGGGGATGACGCCCGAGAAGCAGATCGCCCTCATCCAGGCCGGCATGTCGGACCGCGAGAAGGCCGACGTGGCAGCGATCCTCGATCAGGGCTCGGTGCCGCTCGACGCCGCCGCGCGCGGCTTCCTCGAGAAGGCGATCGGTCGCACCTCGCCGCAGCCTCCGCCGCCCCCGCCGCAGCCTCCTCCGGCGGCCAACGGGCTGGCGATCACCGGCAACCAGGCCAATGGGCTGTCGGGCACGACGAAGGCCGGCGCGACCATCGAGGCGATCAACATCACCACGGCCCCGGGCGGCCGCCTCCACATGGACGACACGATGGTGATCGGCAAGGCCGACGCCAGCGGCAGGTTCTCGATGGCGAAGCTCACCGGCGATCAGCAGATGCGCGAGGGAGACCTGATCCGCATGCGCGCGCGCTACGCCGACGGCAGCACGTCGGACTGGGTGACGGTGAAGGCGAGCGGCATCGAGGCGAAGGACTCGCGCAACGCGGTGGTCGCGCTGTTCCGCATCGGCATGACCGACGTCGGCGGCGGCAAGGTCTCGGTGGAGAACATCAACGCGTCCCGCCAGGTCTCGGAGCCAGGCGCGAAGCTCCAGTTCACCAACCTCCGCACGGGCGAGAAGACGCAGGTCGCCGTCACCGACACCGGCGGCTTCCCCGCGGGCTTCAAGCTCAACGGCAAGGCCGGAGACTCGTTCTCGGTCGCGGCGAGCGACGGGGTGAACAACGCGGACTTCAGCCAGGCGGTCGGCAACGTCACCGTCCCGGGCGGCGCGCCGTCGAACACCGACCTCATCCCCGACCCGGCGCTCCACAAGGACGAGCTCGACTCGTCCGGACGGCCGAAGTTCAACAAGGTCAACTTCACCGGCCCGCTCTTCGTCGACGGCCCGCGCGCGGAAGACGTGCAGCAGGGGCAGCTCGGCGACTGCTACTTCCCGGCGGCGATGGCGGCGATCGCGAAGCACAACCCCGACGCGATCACCAACCTCATCAAGGACAACGGCGACGGCACGTACACCGTCACCTTCAAGGAGAAGGACTGGGCGACCGGCCGCTTCAAGGACGTGCCGGTGAAGGTCGACGGCGATCTCTACGCGCGCTCCTACGGCGGAGCGCTGTACGGCCACTCCGCGAACAGCGCTGACCCGAAGAAGATGGAGCTCTGGTTCCCCCTCGTCGAGAAGGCGTACGCCCAGTGGAAGGGCAGCTACGACACCATCGGCAACGGCGGCCACGTGAGCGACGTCATCGAAGACTGCCTCGGCGTCGAGGCCTCGTACCTCGGCATCAGCTACACCGGCGCCGATCGCGTGTGGGATCAGGTGGTGCGCAACGTCGACGCGAAGAAGCCCATCGGCGCGGGCACCTACGGTGAAGATCAGGAGGCGCGCTACACCAACACCGGCGTCTACGCGAACCACGCCTACACCGTCATGGGCTACGAGAAGTCGGGCACCGATCGCTACGTTGTCCTGCGCAACCCCTGGGGCGAGTCGGAGCCCGCCGGCAACGGCCCCAACGACGGCATCTTCAAGCTCAAGCTCGAAGACTTCACGAAGCTCTACCAGTCCGCTGTACTTCCAGAACTGAGGGACCCCATGGCCAAGCCTCCTGAACCGATTGAAGACGTGATCCCCCACGCGGCGTGGGTCGTCGATGCCGAAGTCGCGGAGGTGCTCTCGACCGGCCCGCAGCCCCCGAAGGTGGAAGCGAAGCCCGGCGCCACCTCGACCGGCCAGAAGACCGCGTCGCAGACCGTGAAGCTCAAGGTGAAGCGCGTGCTCTTCGGCGAGAAGATCGCGGAGATCGTCGTCGAGAAGCCCGAGGCCGGCTACTCGCTGCGCCCCGGCAACCACGGCCCCTTCCTCATCGACTCGACGAAGGTGATCCTCGGGCGCTACGGCCCCGACTCGTACAGCTTCGAGCGCATCGAGAAGGCCCTCGCCGCGAAGAGCTGAACACGCGCGACTCTCGCGACGGCGCCTCGGAGCGACTCCGGGGCGCCGTTTCATTTGCGGGCGCTCAGAGCTCGAAGCGGCTGAGGAAGACCTCCGGCCGCGGCTCGCGCGCGAAGTGCTCGAGCACGTCGAGGGCCGGCGAGCGGCGGCGCTCGGCGATCGCCTCCAGCGGGGCGAGCAGCACCTCGTCCCCACCACCCAGGCGCTGGAGCCCGGCGCGCGCGATGCCCAGCAGCGTCGGCGCGAAGTCGGCGAGCGTCCCTTCCCCGACCGGCGCGCCCAGCCCGGACCTCTGCGCCGAATGGTGCAGCGCGCGGTGCCCGTCGGGCGTCGTCTTCGGCAGGAGCCGCGTCGCCTCGTCGAGGGCCTGCGCGTCGTAGAGCACACCGCGCATCAACGCCCCCAGCGCGCTCGTCATCGCGGTGGTGTTCGCGTCGGCCGCGCGGATCTCGACGATCTTCTTCAGCCGAACCTCGGGGAAGAGCGTCGAGAGGTGATCGGCCCAGTCCGACTCGGTCGCCGGACGCCCCTCGAAGCCCTTCGCGAGGAACTGCCGGAAGGTCATCTTCGGGTTCAGGTACTGACCGTCGCGCCGCACGAAGAGCATCGGCGCGTCGAGCGCCCACTCGACGTACGCGCGGTACGAGAACGAGCCGTCGAGCATCGCCTGCGGGTAGCCACACCGCGCCGGGTCGACGTCGTTCCACACCCGGCTGCGGTACGAGAGGAACCCGGTCGGCTTTCCCTGCGCGATGGGGCTGTTCGCGAAGAGCGCCACCAGCAGCGGCGAGATGCGCACCGCGGCCGTCACCTTGCGCACGCAGTCGGCCTCGTCGCGCCAGTCGAGGCTGACCTGGCCGGTGGTGGTCATCAACATCATGTCGAACGCGTGGCTGCCGCGCGTGCCGAGCGTCTCGCGCATCACGCGGTAGCGGGTCTTCGGCATCCACGGCATCTCGCCGAGCTCGAAGAACGGCCGGTAGGCGAGCCCGACGGCGCGGAGCCCGAGCGAGGCGGTGACCTCGCGGAGCTCCTGCGCGTGCCGCGTCGCTTCGGCGTGCGCCTCGGTGGCCGTCGCGAACGGAGAGCCGGACAGCTCGAACTGCCCGCCGGGCTCGAGGGACAAGGTCTCCATGCCGCGCTGCATGGCGATCACCGGCAGGCCGGGCGCCTCGCGGTACTCGGTGAAGCCGAACTTCGCGAAGGCCGTCATCACCGCGCCGACCCCCGAGGGGCCGTCGTAGGCGATCGGCGAGAAGCCCTGCTTCGGGAAGAGGAGGCGCTCGTGCTCGAGGCCGAGGAGCAAGGGGCCCGTGCGGCGCTCCGCCGACGCGAGGAGCTTCACCAGCTCCGACACGTCACCGACCGGCCGCTGCTCTGTCTGCTTGGCGTCGAGGGACATGGAAGAAGGCGCCGCATATAACGTTGGCGATCCGGACGGCACCACACTTGTTACCGACCAGCCCCATCCCCGAGTTGCCTTCGACGAGCGCCCCCGGCGACGCACTGCGCGGCCTGCTGCTCCCCTTTCGCGCCTTCGGGCTCATCATCCGCACGCCGAAGCTCCTCGGGCTCTCGCTGCTGTGCGCCGCGGTGACCGGCCTCACGCTGCTCGGCGTCGGCGTCGGGGCATGGCGCCTCGGGCACTGGCTCGCAGAGAAGCTGATCTCCGGCGACGGCTGGCAGCACGCCGCGTCGCTCGGCCTCGGCGTCGTCTTCTTCATCGTGCTCTTCGCCGTGGGGGCGCTCACCGCGCCCAACCTGCTCCTCGCCCCGCTGCAGGATCCGCTGTCCGAGGCGACCGAGGTCCGCTGCGGCAACTTCACGCCGGCGCCGTTCTCACTGGGCGGCACCGTGCGCGGCACGCTCGAGTCGCTCAGCCACACCCTGCTCCGCCTGGCGTTCATGACCGCGGGGCTGGTGGTGCTCTTCCCGCTCAACCTGATCCCCGCCGTGGGCAGCGTCGCCTACCTCGTGCTGTCGTCGGTGTGGTCGATGTTCTGGCTCGCCGTCGAACACCTCTCGAACCCGATGGCGCGGCACCTCCGACCGTTCAGGCAGGTGGTCGCGGCGCTGCGCCGCCGGCTGCCGCTCGCGCTGGGCGTGGGCGCCGCGCTCTCGGTGATGCTGTGGGTGCCAGTGCTCAACTTCTTCCTGATGCCCGTCGCCGTCGTCGCCGGAACGCTGCTGTACCGCGCGCTCGAGCAAGTCAACGCCCTCCCTGAAAGCTGAGCACGCAGGAACGAAGACCGTTCCCGGGCGTTGGGCGTTCCTTGAAGGGCTGAAACCCGGTGGTTAGGCTCGACCATCTCTCGTCACGTTTTCCCGAGGAAAGAAGGACACATGCACACCCTCCGTCGAGTTGTCGTGATCGCCGCGCTGCTGGCCGCGTGGGCGTTCTCTGGCAGCGACCGGGCCCCCCTCACCCTCTCGATGTCCGAGGCGCTCGCCGCACCGCGCGTGGACGAGAAGGACAAGTCGCCCCACGAGCTGTCCGCGCTGCGCATCCTCACGAAGGTGATCCACTACGTGAAGGAGAACTACGTCGACCCCAAGCGCGTCCGCCCGAAGGAGATGCTCGTCGCCTCACTCGAGGCGGTCGAGAAGTCGGTGCCTGACGTGCTGGTCGACGGCAGCGCCGAGCAGGGCCGCGTGCACGTCAACGTCAACGGCAAGCTGAAGGACTTCGACATCGGCCACGTCGACTCGCTGTGGAAGATGTCCTTCACGCTCAAGGACATCTTCGACTTCATCTCGCGCAACATGCGCCCGGTCGAAGACTCGCGCGACGTCGAGTACGCGGCGATCAACGGCATGCTGCAGACGCTCGATCCGCACTCCGTGCTGCTGCGCCCCGAGCTGTACCGCGAGATGAAGCTCACCACGAAGGGCGAGTTCGGCGGCCTGGGCTTCGTGATCCAGATGCGCGAGGGCGTGCTGACCGTGGTGAAGGTGCTGCCCAAGACCCCGGCCTTCCGCGCGGGCATCAAGAAGGACGACCAGATCCTCAAGATCGGCGAGGAGTCGACGGTCAACATGGACCTCAACGAGGCGGTCGGGAAGCTCCGCGGCCCCGTCGACTCGAAGGTCACCATCACCGTCAACCGCAAGAGCTGGGACAAGCCGCAGTCGATGACCGTCACCCGCGCGCTGATCACCATCGAGTCGGTGCAGTCGAAGCTGCTCAGCTCGAACGTGGGCTACGTGCGCCTCAAGAACTTCCAGGGCAACACCACGCGCGACCTCTCGCAGGCGCTCGAGGAGCTCACCGATCAGGCCAGGCGCAGCGGCGGGAGCCAGGGTCTCCGCGGGCTGGTGCTCGATCTCCGCGGCAACCCCGGCGGCCTCCTCGACCAGGCGATCCAGGTGTCCGATCTCTTCCTCTCGTCGGGCACCATCGTCTCGACGGTCGGCCTGTCGGACAAGCTGCGCGAAGAGAAGCGCGCCCACCAGGACGACGAAGACGACCTCTTCCCCATCGCGGTGCTGGTGAACGCCGGCAGCGCGTCGGCCTCGGAGATCGTCGCAGGCGCGCTCAAGAACCAGAACCGCGCGGTGATCATCGGGCGCCAGACGTTCGGCAAGGGCTCGGTGCAGGTGCTCTACGACTTCCCCGACGACAGCGCGCTCAAGCTCACCATCGCCAAGTACCTCACGCCCGGCGACGTCAGCATTCAGGAGGTCGGCATCACGCCCGACATCCAGCTGATCCCCACCCGCGTGTCGAAGGAGCGCGTCGACGTGTTCGCGCCGCGCAAGGTGATGGGCGAGGCCGACCTCGAGTCGCACTTCGCCAACCCCGCCAACGCACAGGCCGCCAAGAAGCGCGACGACGTGGTGATGCGCGAGAAGCCGGCCGAGACGGTGAAGTACCTCAAGGAAGAGAAGCAGAAGGTCGCGAAGAAGGACGACCCGAAGGCGGTGAAGGGCGGCGGCAAGAACGTCCTCACCGACACCGAGGCGGCCGACGCGCACAACGAGGAGCTCGACGATCAGCTCGACGCCGAGAGCCAGGACGAGGTGAAGGAGGACTTCGAGGTCGCCTTCGCGAAGGACTACCTGCTGGCCGCGCCGCAGCTCCGCCGCGACGAGCAGCTCAAGGCGGGCCGGACCTTCGTGCTCGAGAAGCGCCAGGTCGAGGAGCGCCGCATCGCCGACGCCATCACCGCGCTCGGCGTCGACTGGACCGCGGGGGAGACGCCGAAGAACCCGCAGCTCTTCAGCTCGCTCAAGCCGACGTCGGACCGCAAGATCACCGCCGGTGAGACCGTGCCCCTCGAGCTCACCGTCGAGAACAAGGGCGGCGACGCCGTGCGCCGCCTCCGCGCGTGGATCGAGTCGGACAACGGCTTCCTCGATCGCCGCGAGTTCCTGTTCGGCATGGTGAAGCCGGGCGAGAAGAAGACCTGGACCGTCAACGTGAAGATCCCGAAGGATCTCGCCTCGCGCCGTGACGGCGTGACGGTGAAGCTGCAGGACGACAGCGGCGTGCTGGCCGAGACCACCGCTGGCGAGCTCACCATCGTCGAGATCCCCCGCCCGCAGTTCGCCTTCAACTGGTCGATCGTCGACGACTGCGCGACCTGCAACGGCGACGGCCTCGCGCAGCGCGGCGAGACGATCTGGGTGACGGTCGACGTGACCAACGTCGGCACCGGCAAGGCGCTCGACGTGTTCTCGAGCGTGCGCAACGCGTCGGACGCCAACATCTTCATCGAGAAGGGCCGCTTCAAGCTCGGCGAGCTCGCGCCCGGCGAGACGAAGTCGTCCCGCTTCCAGCTCGAGGTGAAGAAGGGCTTCCGCGATGACGAGTTCGGCCTCAAGTACGCCGTCATCGACGAGCCCCTCGAGGAGTTCACCGCGGACAAGATCATGATCCCCGTCTCGCCCGACTCCACGCTCGCGCTCGAGCCGAGCAAGGCCACGGTGCGCATCAACGACAAGGCGGAGATCTTCGCCGCGGCCGACGGCAAGCGCGCGCTGGCGAAGCTGCCGAAGGGCGCGGTGGTGACCGAGCTCGCCCGCGGCGGCGGCATGGCCAGGGTCGAGTGGGAAAAGGACCGCCCGGTCTTCGTGCGCCTCTCCGACGTGCGCGACGCGAAGGGCCAGAAGCCTGCCCCGGCGAAGGACGTCGAGTGGGCGCACCTCCGCAGCCCGGCGCAGATCTCGATGAACGTCGACCCGTCGCTGGGCGGCGCGGTCGTCGACGGCGAGAAGTTCACGCTGTCGAGCGTGGTGAACGACCCGAAGCTGCTCGACGTCTTCGTCCTGGTGAACGATCAGAAGGTCTTCTTCCGCGGCGCGACGCCGGAGGACAGCGGCAAGGTGAAGTTCTCCACCGAGTTCTCGCTCCGCGAGGGCAACAACCTCGTCACCGTCATCGCCCGCGAGTCGGCCGACTTCGCCACCCGCAAGTCGGTGGTGATCCGCCGCCGGCCCGCGGCCGTCGCCCAGAAGGCCGGCGAGCCCTCGATGCAGGCCAAGCCCTGAACTCGGGGACCATTTATTGAAGGCGTGGGGACGTGGGGCTAGGTTCGCCCCATGTCCCGCCGCCTGTGGCTTCTGATCGGTGCGCTCACGTCAGCCACCGCGTTCGCAGACGCCTACGACTTCCGCATCTACCAGCTCGGAAACCCTCAGGAGGGCCGCACCGGCTCCGTGCCCGAGGCGAACGCGAACTTCCGCGCGTTTGCCCGACGGCTCGCTGCGGCGATGACCTCCGTCAACCTGATGCCACCGGAGACGCTCGGCCACTCGGCCTTCGCGATCTCGGCGGAGCTGTCGGTGGTCGATCTCCAGGGAGCCACCGCAGCGACCCAGATGCCGACGGTGTCGCCGATCAACAACGTGGTCCTCGTGCCGTCGATCCACATCCGCAAGGGCCTCCCGTGGAGCTTCGAGCTCGGCGTGCGCGCCGCGTGGTGGGAGAAGAGCCGCATGGGCACGGGCACGCTCGAGCTCAAGTGGGCGCTCAACGAGGGCTTCACCTACCTGCCTGACATCGGCGTGCGCGGCCACGTCACGAAGATCCTCAACAGCCGCGACTTCGACGTGACGGCCGGTGGCCTCGATCTCGGCCTCGGCAAGCAGTTCGCCATCGCGGGCATGGTCACCCTCACGCCGTACATCGGGTGGGATCTCACCTTCGTCGGCGCCTCGACGGGCAACGTCGACTTCAACCCGGGACGCACCCTCGCCGAGTCCGACCAACCCGGCGCGCAGTACACCGACTACTACGTCTTCGACTCGGTGCTCGCCGCGCAGAACACCAACAACCGCTTCTACGGCGGCTTCCGCTTCATCGCCGGCGTGGTGATGCTCGGCTTCGAGGTCAGCTACACGGTGCTCGGCAGCTTCGACGACGCGAGGGTCGGCAAGGTCTCGATGGCGCCGGTGCTCACCTACAACAGCACCATCGGCTTCGACTTCTGATCACGGCAGCGCGCGGAGCTCGTCCCGCAGCGCGCCGGGCCGGTTGGTGATCACCCACTCCACGCCCATCGCCCGCAGCCGACGCGCTTCGTCGACGTCGTCGACGGTCCACACCGCCACCTCCCAGCCCTGCTGGTGCCAGCGGTTCACGCGCTCCGGCGTCGCCTGCGAGAAGTGCGGGTGCACCGAGGTGAGCGCGGTGATGGGCAGCCAGAACCACGCCTGCGGCGCCCACGCCTTGTCGGGGTCGATCAGATAGCCGCGGCGCAGGTGCGGGAAGACGTGCGCCACGCGCACCAGGCAGTACGGGTTGAAGCTCGAGAGGAACACGCGCTCCGGCAGGCGCCGGTCGACGATGCGCTGCGCGACGTCGAGGCTGAGCCCGTGATCGTCGATCGTCTCGCACTTGAGCTCGACGTTGATCGCCATCGACGCGGGGAGCGCGTCGAGCACCTCGTCGAGCAGCGGCAGGCGCGCCGGGGCGAAGCCGAGCCGCGAGCCGACGTCGACGCGCTCGAGCTTCCGCCAGGGCGTGGTGAGGACCTCCCAGTGGAGCCCCGCGAGCCGATCGAGCCACTCGTCGTGGCACACCACCAGCTCTCCGGTGGCGCACTTCATCACGTCGAGCTCCACGCCGTCGGCGCGCTGCGCGACAGCCCCGCGGAACGCCTCGAGCGTGTTCTCCGGGAAGTCGGCGCTCGCCCCACGATGTCCGAGGATCCGCATCGGCATGAGCTCACCTGCTCCCGACGAGCAGCCGCGTCAAGTTGCGTCGCCTGGCGCGCTGAGGCAGGGTGGAACACATGTTCGGCCTCGGCACCGGCGAGCTCATCGTTCTCGCCATCATCCTGGTGATCGTCTTCTCTGCCTCGCGCATGGGGGCGATCGGGAACGCGCTGGGGAGCTTCGTGTATTCCTTCAAGAAGGCCTCGCGCGGCGAGGGCTTCGTCGACGTGAAGCCGGGCTCGAAGCTCGAGAAGGGCACCGTCGACGCCGAGCTCGTCAAGGATCCTCCGAAGCGCTGAGCCGCTGCGCCAGCTCGCGCACCGCGACGTGCACCTTCCCGTCGTTCGCCAGCGCGCGCAGATCCGCCCGCCCCAGGAGCGGCACGATCTTCACGCCCGTCTCCGGCGGCAGGTACGGGTTGAACACCAGCGCCCGCCGCACCGCGGGGCGGTTGTTCCACCTCGGCGACTTCCAGATCTCCTCCAGCGGCTCCGGGCGCGCGGGCCGGCGCGCGGCGATGCGCACCACGAGGTCCTCGGTGAGGCGGGCGTTCTTGAGCACCTCGCGGATCACCGCCGCGTTCGACGCCACTGCCAGCCGTGAGAGCTCGTCGGGGTTGGTGGTCAGCCGGGCGCGCGACTTGAGGACCCCCAGCGGCAGCGAGAAGAGCTTCGCGTCGGCGCGGGCGGCCGCGTCGAGGAGGTACTCCTGCACCGGCTCACCCTCGGTGAAGACGATGCTCACCTCTTCCTGCTCGTGCAGCGCCGCCACCTGCCGCAGCGAGGCGAGGTGGGGAATGAGATCGCCGTCCTCCTCGAGCGCGCGCATGAAGGCGGGGAGCACGCGCATCGCCGGCTCCCAGCGCTCGACCGACAGCCGCATCACCGTCGAGAGCAGCTCCGTCGCCTGTGGCGCCTCCAGCTCGCCCAGCACCCGCGCCGCGGCGCGCCGAAGCACCTCGTGCCCGCCCCCGAGCACGTCGAGGCGCAGCACCATGCGCCGCACCTCGTCGCTCATGGCCTCGCGGCGGTCGTTTCGGCTGAGACCGCGCGCGCAGAGACCCGCACCCGGAAGCCGTTCAGCTTCGGCGGGTACTCGGTGAAGGGCACCACGAAGGCCGCCGCGGCGTCAGGGGGCACCACCAGCGCGCGCTTCTCGACCTTGCGGTTCAACGCCTCGAGCGCGTCGGCGCCATCGATCAGGAAGATCTCCTCGGGCGAAGCGGGGTCGCCGGCCCAGCTCTCCCCCGAGCGCACCACCTGGCCGTCCTCGACGATCTCCGCCTTGACGACGATCTTCACTGGAGCGCCGCTGCGGTTGGTGACGTCTCCGCGCACGAAGAACACCGCGCGCCCCGCCTTCGTCTCGTAGAGCCCGTTCGACACGTCGCTGGCGACGAACTCCACCGACGGCGCGAAGGTGTTCTTGAGGTTCTCGAGCGACAACGAGTCGCCCGTCACCTTGCCCTCGTTGAGGAACGCGGAGCCCACCACCACCAGGGCGATCACCAGCACCGCGGCGATGAGCACGTTGATCACGATCCCCACCACGCCGCGTCGACGCACCGGCTCCTCGGCCGGAGGCTGCGCCACCGCCGCCACGTGCGGGCTCGAGATGCGCGCCAGCGGCACCGCGGCCACCGGCGCGGGCGGCGGCGCTGCGTCTTCGGGCATCGGCACGTCGGGGAGCGCCGAGGGCGGCGGCGCCGGCATGTCGAACATCGCGCGCGCGGCGGCTCCGTCGACCTCGGGCAGGGAGGTCGCCGTCTGATCGGCCGCGGCGAAGAAGCCGTCTGCGCTCATCGCCGGCACCTGCTGCGTCGCGCCCTCGAGCGGCGCGCTCGACTGCGGTCGCGACGGCGCCGCGGGCGGCCCGAAGTCGAACGCCGGCAACGGCGGTGAGGCCGGCCCCGACGCCGGTGGGGCGAAGTCGAAGGCGGGAAGCGGAGGTGCTGCCGAGGTCGCTGGCGGCGCGAAGTCGAACGGGCCCGCCGCTGGTGCTGCCGCGGGCGGAGGCGCCTGCGGCGCGGCGAAGGTCGAGAAGTCGAACGCGGCCGGCGCGGACGACTGCGGCTGGGCCGGGGGCGCGATGGCCGAGAAGTCGAATGGCGAGGCGCTGGCCGCAGGGCGTGCCTGTCGGTCGGTGGGCGCTGCCGCCGGGTAGCCCGGCGCAGAGACGGCGGGCATCGACGGCGCCGTCGTGGTCGGAGGCGCGAGCGAGCCGAAGTCGAAGCTGGCGGCGGGCGCAGGCGTCTTCGGGTACGGCGGAGACGCGGCGGGGAACGGCGGTGCAGCCGGCCTTCCCCCCAGCTCCGGGCTCTTCGTCGCCTCGACGCCGAGCGCGAAGACGCCCGGCCGCGTCACCTCGACGTTCGAAGGCGGCTCGACGGCCCCGAAGCGCGCGAACGGATCACTCGCGGGCGGCGGCGGCGCTGCGGGCGCGCCCAGCGCGGGGACGCTCACCGTCGCGGGCTGGGCCATGTCGCGCGTGACGCGGAAGGTGTGCGAGCACTTCGTGCACCGCACCTTCACGCCCTTGTCCGTCACCTTGTCGTCCGGGATCTTGAACCGGGTCTGGCACTGCTCGCACTTGACGATCATCGGCGGCCCGCTCGTAGTGTACCCGGTTCCGAAACGAAATCGCGCGGTTGGCACCGACGAGAACAGGTGGTACAGCCGCGTCGCACTGCGTCAGGGGCCCTGTTCATGAGTGAAGCCGAGTCGACCGTTCGCGAGCCGAAGGTCATCAAGCGGTACACGAATCGCAAGCTCTACGACACCGTCGAGAGTCGCTATGTGACGCTCGACGAGATCGCCGAGATGGTGAAGCAGGGCGTCGAGGTGAAGATCGTCGACAACCGCACGAAGGAAGATCTGACCTCGGTCACGCTCGCGCAGATCGTCTTCGAGGAAGAGAAGAAGAAGAACCAGATGCCGCTGTCGGTGCTGCGCGAGATCATCCGCCAGCCGGGCGAGCGCCTGAACGACTTCATCTCCACGCAGGTCAGCCCGCGCGTCGACGCGATCAAGCACGAGGCCGGGCAGCGCATCAGCACCCTCCTCGGCCGCGAGCCGTCGGAAGGCGAGCTCACGCCGGCCGCGCTGACGCAGCAGGCGCAGAAGGTCTTCGAGACCTGGCAGGCGCGCGTCGACGAGCGCGTGAAGACGGCGGTCGAGAACGTGGTGGGCAACCTCCCGGCGCTCGGGCGCGATCTCTCGACGCTCGTGCAGCGCATCGAGCAGCTCGAGCAGAAGATCACCCAGCTCGAGCAGCAGCAGCAGACGCCGCCCTCGAAGAAGCGCTGAGCCGGTCAGCGGGCGCGCTCGATGCGCTCCGCGACCGACTGCATCACCGTCGCGCCGCGGCTCCAGGGTGCGTGCTCCCAGATCGTCTTGCCGTGGCTCTGCGCCTCGTCGATCTGCACGTTGAGATGCATGGGGTCGGCGACACGCTGGGGGAAGTGCTCGCGGAGCTTGCCGACGATCTCATCGGCGAGCTGGGTCTTGCGGTACAGCGTGGGGACGATCTGCGTCACGCGCAGCTTCGGGTGGGCGTAGTCGCGCGACACCCGCTCGACGGTGGCCACCATCTCCGCGCAGCCATCGAGCGCGAGGTAGGTGGTCCCCACGGGGATGACGATCTCCTCGGCGGCGAGCAGCACGTTGGTCGTCACCAGCCCGAACGACGGCGGGGCATCGAAGATGACCACGTCGTAGCGCGCGTCGACGTCAGCCAGCTTCTTCGCCAACAGCCGCGAGCGCTCGGGCTCGGCCGCGACGCGGGTGGGAAATTCCGCCATCTCCTTCCAGGCGGGGATGAGCCAGAGGTTCTCGATGGCCGAGGCGCGCGTCACCTGTGTGCTGTCGACCGACGGCCCGGTGAGCAGCTCGAAGATCGTCGGCCCGCCGGCGCGCACGTCGAAGCCCAGCGTCTTGCCGGCGTGGCCCTGGGTGTCGAGGTCGACGAGCAGCACGCGCTGGCGCCGCTTGAGCGCGAAGAAGGCGGCGACGTTCACCGCGAGGGTGGTCTTTCCCACCCCACCCTTCTCGTTGATGAAGGCGATGCGGCGAGTCACTTCTTCTTCGACTCGGCGAGCTGATCGATCTTGCCCTCGAGGTTGCCGAGGAGCTTCTCGAGCTCGTCGATCTTCTCGCGGAGCGTCTCGAGATCGCCGGTCGACGGCAGGTTCATCGCCGAGAGCGCGGTGCGGATGCTCTTGTCGAGCGTGCCCTTGGCCGACAGCCCGCGCGAGACGATGCCCTGGATGCCGCTGACGAACTTCTCGTTCGACATCAGCTGCTGCACCAGCTTGCCAATGCGCTCCTCGCCGGTCGCCACGAGCTTCTTCATCACCGGGTTGTCTTTCAGCATGGCGGCGGATGCTGCGTTCGCCTCCGTCGCGTGTCAATGTGGCTTTCGTGGTCGAAGAACTGGCTGACAAGCGACTCCTCGTGGTGACGGGAAAAGGAGGCGTCGGAAAGACGACCCTCGCGGCGGCCCTTGCGCTCCAGAGCGCGCGCGACGGCCAACGCACCCTCGTGTGCGAGGTGAACACCAAGGAGCGCATCAGCCCGCTGCTCGGCAGGCCCGAGGTCGGCGCCGAGGTGACGCAGATCGAAGAGAACCTGTGGGCCGTCGACGTGCAGCCGCAGGAGGCGATGCGCGAGTACGCGCTGATGCTCCTCAAGTTCGAGAGCATCTACAGCGCGGTCTTCGAGAACCGCGTGGTGCGCTACTTCCTCCGCTTCATCCCCTCGCTGCAGGAGGTCGTCCTGCTCGGGAAGATCCTCTTCCACCTCCGCGAGAAGGGGCCCGACGGCCGCTACCGCTTCGATCGGATCATCATCGATGCGCCAGCGACCGGGCACGCCATCACCTTCCTCTCGGTGCCGCAGGTGATCCTCGACACGGTGCCGCCCGGCGCGCTCAGCGACGACGCCACGTGGATGCGCGACATGCTGGTCGACCCGAAGGTGACCGCAGTGGTGCTCGTCTCGCTCCCCGAGGAGCTCCCGGTCAACGAGACCATCGAGCTCGCCGCCGCGCTCGAGTCGCGGGTGAAGGTGACGCCGCGGCTGGTGGTGCTCAACGGGTTCATCGACGAGCGCTTCTCGGCCGACGAAGCGGCCGGCCTCTCGCCCCCGCTGCAGGACCTGACGCACGCCCACCGCCACCGCTCGGAGATGTCGAAGCAGAGCCTCGCGCGCCTCCAGACCCTCGGCCTGCCGGTGATCACCGTGCCGCGCCTCTTCGTCGATGATTTCGGCCGCAAGGCCATCGAGCAGGTGTCGGCGCTCGTCGGAGGCTCGCGATGAACGCGCTCCGGCAGGCCCTCGAGAACGCCGAGGTGATCATCACCGTCGGGAGCGGCGGCGTGGGGAAGACCACCGTCGCCGCCACGCTGGCGCTGCGCGCGGCGATGGAGGGCCGCGGCTCGCTGGTGTGCACCATCGACCCCGCGAAGCGGCTCGCGAACGCGCTCGGGCTGCAGGCGCTCGGCAACGCGGAGACCGAGATCCCCCTGAGCGCCTTCGCCGCCGCCGGCCTCGGCCCGCGCGCGCCGATGCGGGCGATGATGCTCGACATGAAGCGCACCTGGGACGAGCTCGTCGAGCGACGCGCCCCGCCCGACAAGCGCGAGAAGATCCTCAACAACCGCTTCTACCAGTCGCTGTCCACCGCGCTCGCCGGCAGCCAGGAGTACGTGGCGATGGAGAAGCTGTGCGAGCTCCGCCACAACCGCGACTACCCGCTCATCGTCCTCGACACGCCCCCCACCGCCCACGCCCTCGACTTCCTCGACGCGCCCAACCGCATCCTCGACTTCCTCGACAACGACGCGGCGAAGTGGCTCCTCACGCCGGCGCTGGCGGCGGGCAGGTTCGGGCTGAGGCTCTTCAACCTCGGCGGGAGCTACGTCGCGAAGACCATCGCCCGCTTCACCGGCACCGAGACGCTCCAGCAGCTCGCCGACTTCATGCTCAACATCAGCGGCATGAACGAGAGCTTCCGCGAGCGCGCCCAGCAGACGCGCGCGCTGCTCGAGGCGCCGACCACCAGCTTCGTGCTCGTCACCGGCCCGATGCCCGAGCGCCTCGACGAGGCGATCTACTTCCACTCGCTGCTCCGCCAGAACCACATGAAGGTCGCGGCGATCGTCGTCAATCGCGTGCACCCTGCCCTCTCGCCTGCGGTGTGGGCCGAGGTCGCAGCTCTGCCCTCATCGCCGCTCAAGACGAAGCTCGAGCAGACGCTCGAAGAGAACAAGCACCTCGCGGCGACCGACGAGCGGGGAATCGCGAAGCTCCGCGAGGCCTGCCCTGAGACGCCGCTGATCCTCGTGCCGCGCTTCGAAGGCGACGTCCACGACCTGAAGGGGTTGTTCGAGACCTCGGAGTGGCTGTGGGGCACGCAGCGGCTCGAAGAGCGCGGGGCAGCTCGTTAAGCTGGCCGGAACCGGTCCGCGGAGTCCGGTGTCGGGTCCCCCGTCTCCCTTCGAGAGCGGAAAGAGCGAACGCATGCGCCTGTCGCACAGCTGGTTGTGGTTGGTGGCAGTCCTGGTGTCCGGTTGTGTCCACACGCGCGCGACGAAGCCGGACGACGCGACGACCGCCGGCGCGCAGGAGGTGAAGTTCGACGAGGTGCTCATCACCGGCGACCTCGAGCTCGAGAAGCTCAACGACGAGGAGCTCTTCGCGGCCGCGACCTCGTTCTACGCCGCAGAGGACTACGCACAGGCCGCGCGCTACTTCGGCCGCATCTGCGACTTCCACCAGCAGTCGAAGCACTACCGCCCGGCGCTCTACAACGCCGGCCTCGCGCTCGAGAAGCTGAAGGCCTGGGACGACGCGTGGGTCCGCTTCTCGGTGTTGTCCGATCCCGCGAAGGGCAGCGGCGACGCGCTCGACGCCGCGTTCCGCGTCGCGGAGTGCGACTACCACCTCGAGCGGTACGACGAGGCGATCGACATCCTCCGCACGATGGCCGATCGCGCCGATCTCAACTCGGACAAGCGGATCGAAGCGCGCGTGCAGCAGGGCATCTGTGAGCTCGAGGCCGGCCGCACCGAGGCGGCCGAGTCGACGCTCCGCAACGTGCTCACCTACTGGAACTCGTTGCCCGACAAGGATCTGGTCGACGACTACTTCCCCGGCCAGGCGCAGTTCTTCCTCGGAGAGATCTTCCGGCTCCACTACGAGTCGGTGCAGCTCGACGGCAGCAAGTCGACCGAGAAGCTCGCTGAAGACCTCGAGTACAAGTCGGAGCTGCTGCTGTCGGCGCAGGGCCACTACCTCCGGGCGATCCGCATCGGGAACGGCTACTGGGCCACCGCGGCTGGAAACCGCATCGGCGGCCTGTACGAGTCGATGTACGACCACATGGTGCACGCGCCAGCGCCCACCGAGCTCGCCAGCCCCGAGCAGGAGGTCTACCGCGCCGAGCTGCGCAAGAAGATCCGGGTGCTGATCACCAAGGCCATCACCGTCTACGAGCGCACGCTCGAGGCGGCGGAGCGCATCGGGGCGTCGAGCCCGTTCGTCCAGCAGACGCGCGAGAGCCTGCAGAAGATGAAAGAGCTGCTCCTCGCCGAAGCCAAGGCCGAGGAGGCCGAGAAGGCAGCCTCGACGCCGCCGGGCACGTAAGCTCGCGGCGCGTTGGAGCCCGTCTACTCCGCCACCGAGCTCGCAGAAGTCCGCGCCTACCACGCGCCGATCTACACGGCGGCCGCGGTCGACCTCGTGCTCTGGCCGCTCGTGCTGCTCGCAGCCGCGCGCTTCCTCACGCGCCCGCTCTTCGGTCTCGCGACACGCTGGACGGCGAGGGTCCGTGTGCCCGCCCTGAGCCGGGTGTGGGGCGGCGATGACTGGGCGCCGGCGGTGCTGTTCGCGGTGCTCTTCTTCGGGGTCTTCTCGCTGGTCACGGCGCCGGTCGACGTGTGGTTCGGCTTCGTCCGCGAGCGCGAGTTTGGCTTGTCGCACGAGTCGTTCGCGTCATTCCTCTTCGACGGGCTCAAGCGACAGGCGCTGCTCGTGGCGTCGGTGAGCGCCCTCGCGTTCGGCCTCTTCGGGGTCGCGCGGCGCACGAGGCGCTGGTGGTGGCTGGTCGGCCTCGCGGCCTCGCTGGTGCTGATCGTCTCGACGGCGATCGATCCGTACCGCGCGAAGCTCTACTTCGAGCAGACGTCGCTGCCCGAGGGGCCGCTTCGCGGGAGACTGACTGAGCTGCTTGGACGCGCGGAGCTCCCCTTCGGCGACATCGTGGTGGTCCACAGCGGCGCGAAGAGTGTCCGGGTGCAGGCGGCGTTCGCGGGCACGGGGCCGACGCGGACGATCCTGCTCACCGATACGCGCCTCGCGGCGATGAGCGAGGACGAGATCGTCGCCGCCGTCGCTCACGAGGCGGGCCACGTCAGCGAGTCGCGCTGGCCGGGGCGAGTCCTCACGCCGCTCGCCGTGTTCGCGCTCCTCGGAGTCGCCGAGTGGCTGTTCCGCCGCTCGAGCGAGCGTCGCTGGTTCGGGATCACCGCGCGCGGCGACGTACGCGTACTCCCGCTGCTGATCCTGGTGTTCGATCTGGCCGTGAGTGCGGTGACCCCCGTGAGCGCCGCGTTCGCCCGCGAGCGGGAGCGGGCTGCGGATCGCTTCGCAGTGATGCTCACCGGCCGCCCCGACGCGCTCGCCTCACTCCTGGTCAAGCTCGGGCGGATCAACAAGGTCGATCCGGAGCCGCCGCGTTGGTACGTGCTCGCCGGCGTTTCCCACCCGACGATCGTCGAGCGGGTCGCAGCCCTGCGTCAGAAGAACGCGACCCCGCCGCCGATGACGCCCGCCACCACCGGAACGTCGGAGCAGCACGCGCCGGGCGTCATGCGGTAGCGCGCCTCAGCCTCGATGAAGAAGTGCTTGCCGAGCATGAGATCGAGCCCGGCCGCGCCGGCGAAGCCGAAGGAGTACTTGCCGGGGTTCGTGTAGTTCTCGTTGCCGCTGAAGGCGACCGACGCGTACGGCTTGAGCGGCGAGTTCGGCAGCAGCGAGAGCTTCACCCCCAGCATGTCCCAGGTGCGTCCTTCCTTGCGGAACTCGAGGTCGCTGCGGAGCGACAGCCAGCGGGTCAGCCGCAGCTCGAGACCGGGCGAGTGCGCGAAGCCCGGACCGCCGAAGCTCATTTCGCCGTTGGAGAGCGCGACCGTCGATGAGACGCCCGGCATGTACTTGATGGCGAGGAAGCCCGGACGGTTGTCCTCCACCGGAGCCGCCTTCTGCACGACGACCGGGGCTGGCGCGGGCTGCGCGTAGACCATCGGCGGGTTCGAGTAGACGACGGGCGGCGGAGGCGGCTGGACGACGACCTGCGGTGCGGGCTGCACGTAGACCTGCGGCGCGGCTGCACGTACACCGGAGGCGGAGGCGGCGCGACCACGACAGGGGCCTGCGTGTAGTAGGCGACCGGAGGAAGCGGCTGCACGGGAGCGGCGCCGATCACCTCGACGCAGGGCCGGTGACGGTACTTCCCGACGCTCATGTAGACGTTGCCGACCTGCACGGCGATGCCCCGACGACAGGCAAACGCCGGAGCAGACACGGCGACCACGGACAACACGGCGAAAATGCGAGCGAAACGCGGCATCGAGCCTCCCTGGTCACATCAGTTGCCGGTGCCAGGGAAGTTGATCGATGCCGCGTGCGCTTTTTCTCTGCCGCTTGTCCTACTGGGAGAACCGACGCAGAAGGGCCTTGGCCCGGAGCTGCACCGGTGACTCGACGCTCGCCGCATACTTCAGATCGTCGATCCCGCGACGGTCACCGCGCAAACATCGGAGTTCACCTCGATTGGCAAATGCAAGGACGACAGTGCGGTCGCGGCTGATGGCCTCGTCGTATTCGCGTTCGGCCTCCGAGAACTCGCCCTTCTCCTGCAGCAGCGCGCCAAGCGCCGCGTGGATCATTGAGTCGTTCGGATCGAGGACGAGCAATCCTCGAAACAGCACCGCAGCACCATCGAGATCTCCTGCACCGAGAAGATCGAACGCCTGAGCTGCAATCGCGTCCAACTGATCCGCAGAGAATCCACCGAGCCGAGCAAGCGTAGTCATGGTCGTCTCACTTGAGGTTGCGGATGGAGTTCATCGCGACGTCCGACCACATCTTCGAGAGGTTCGACATCATCTGAGTGAGCTGGTTCATCATGTTGGTGATCGCCTGGAACTGGTTCTGCAACATGGCGATCTTCTGCCCATTGATGGTCGCCTTGCTCGGGTCTTTGCTTGCTTCCTCGGCCAACCGCATCATCTGGTCCTGGAGCGCGTCAGCGGTTCCAGCGAGGTTCTCCGTGGCTCCCTCCATCCCCGACTTGTCCGAAGGCTTGGGCGGATGGAAGGAGGTATCGACCTTCTCGCCCGGCGCGGCCTGGCCCGGTGTGGAGCCGGCATCTGTCGTGCCCGTTGAACCGGTGCCGCCCGTTGAACCGGTGCCGCCCGTTGAACCGGTGCCGCCCGTTGAACCGGTGCTGCCCGTTGAAGCCGAGGAAGTCGAGGTTGTCGGCGGCGGATAGAGTTCAGCGCGCACTTCCTCGCGCGTCTGATTCTCGATCGCCTTCATCTTGTCCTTCATGCCAGCGAGGAACGCAGTGACGTCATGCTTGCCAACCTGATCGTCCCCCTTGGCGAGTTCATTCCAAACGGAGATGTTGTTCAGAAGATGCTGCGCCGCCGCCTTCGCCTCCTTGTTTGGGAAGAACGGATCGTTGACAAGCGCGTTCAGGTTCTCCAGCGTGATCGTGCGATCGTTCGTGATGACGCCGGTGTGTGCGTCAATCGCGTTGAACTCGGCTTCGAGGTCCTTCCAGGCCTCCAACATCGCCTTGAGTTCCTGGTAGTCGGTGTTGGTCGCGAGCCTCGCACTGGTCTCGCTGTTGATCTCCTGACGCCTCGCTGCAGCGATCTGCCCTGCGCTTTGCGGAGGGGGCGCAGGCGGCAGGGGCGGGCCACCGTGCTGCGTCACTGGCGGGGGAGGCGGGGGCGGAGTCGCCGAAACCATCGGCGGAGGAGTGAGGCCTTCGGTGGACGTCGTCTGGGGTGGCGGCGGGGGAGGAACGGCATTGGAAACAGTCGACGGCATCGGCATCTCCTTGGGTTTGGGCAATTCGCCCGTGTGCCGCCGACTAGCGCATGCGATGTGCCACTCCCGGACGCTTCTCATTTCGAGATGTTGCCTCTCGATCGACGTCGGTCGTCTCTCATGACAGTCCGACCGGCGGGACGTAGAAGGCCCGCGTGCGGGCACTCGGACTCGACCTCGGAACGAAGACCATCGGCCTCGCGGTGACCGACGAGCTCGGGCTCACCGCCCAGGGACTCCCGACGCATGAACGCAAGGGGCTCCGGCGCGACCTCGAGGCGCTCAAGGAGCGAGTCGCCGAGTATTCGGTCGACCGCTTCGTGATCGGCCTGCCCCTCAACATGGACGGCACGGAGGGTCCTCGCGCGGAGGTGACCAGGAAGTTCGGGACCGCCCTCGGCGACGCGACCGGGCTGCCTGTCATCTACTGGGACGAGCGACTGACCACCGTCGCCGCACAACGGGCGCTCCTCGAGGGCGACGTCTCGCGGAAGAAGCGTCGCGAGGTGATCGATCAGGTCGCCGCGGTGCTCATCCTCCAGGGGTGGATGGACGCTCAGCAGGCACGGCCGTCCGTCCACGACGACGGCGACGCCGACTGAAGCTCCCGGAATCACTCGCCCGCTGAGTGGCGATGGCCCTGCACACGGACCTCCCTCACAGGAGGACGTGATGGGACTGAACGGAGTCGGCGGCGCAACCGCCGTGAGAGGCGTCGAGGAGCTGGATCAGGGGTCGCCAGCGACGAAGACAGAGGCGAAGCCCAGGGGCAACGAGCGCACCGACTTCGACAGCAAGCAGGTCGCCGAGGGCGTTCACGCAGCGCACGAGGCCTTCGACCTCTTCAAGGCACTCGGGGAGCTCTTCAGCGGCAACGCGCCGCAGGGGAACTCGGCCGAGGCCGCCAACAAGTTCGATCTCGGCGCGATCCTCAGCTCGATCTTCGACTTCGCCGACAAGAAGGCGAGCGAGGCGGCGAAGTCCGAGACGGCGAAGGCGGACGCGCCCGCGACCACACCGGCGCAGCCCGAGAAGACCGAGGCTGAGCGCAAGAACGAACAGGCAGCCTCCGCAGCCCGAGGCGCGATGTCGTCGGCGCTGAGCAACAGCGGCGCGTACTCCCGCGGCGGCACCATCACCGGTCGCGACGAAGTGAAGGTCGGCGACAAGGTGCAGGTGAGCGTCTCTGGCGAGACGGGTGACCAACACTTCAAGGCGAAGGGGAGCGCGAGCGCCGAGGCCCACTACGGCGCCAACGCGTACTCCGAGACCTTCACCGACGGGAAGAACGTGGGGGCGCGCGTCGGCGCCGAGGCGAGCGCCGGCGTCTCGGCCGAAGCCCAGGGGTCGATCACCACCGACATCGGCTCGCTTCAGGGTCGAGTGCGGGCGAGCGCCGAGGTGTACGCCCGCGCCCAGGCGGAGGCCATCGCCGGCCCCGACGGCGCGAGCGCGGCGGCGAAGGCTGAAGCGGGCGCGATGGCTGACGTCGCCGCGGAGACCAACCTCCAGCTCGCCAACGGCCTCGTGAGCGGCCACGCCGACGCGCAGGCCGAAGCGGGCGCCGGCGGCAAGGCGAAGGCTCGCGTCGGCGTGTCCTTCAACCCGCCCGAGGCGTGCCTCAACGCGAAGGCCGAGGCGTTCGCCGGGGCGCGCGCGGGCTACTCCGCGAAGGGCGGCGTCGCGGGCGTCGGCTACGGCATCGAAGCCGAGGTCTGGGCGGGCGCTGGCGCGAAGGCGGAGATCAACGGCGGCCTCGACAAGGACGGCAAGTTCAGGATCGAGTTCTCGCTCGGCATCGCGTGCGGCGTCGGCGCGATGTTCAAGATCAACTTCGAGTTCGACACGAAGGTCTTCGGGAAGGTCGTCAGCGACGTGGTCGGTCTCGCCGGCGACATCATCGGAGACATCTTCGGTGCGGTCGCGGGCCTGTTCGACGGAGGCAGCGGCAAGGGCAAGCACGCCGGAGAGTGCATCAAGAACATGATCAAGCAGATCGCCCCGGCCATCGGCCAGGCAGCCGCCAAGGCTGCGGGCGATGAGATCAAGCAGGCGCGTGCCGACGGCGAGCTGGGCGAGCAGTCGAGCTCGAGCTTCAGCGGTACCGAGAAGACCAGGACCTCCACCGTCACCGGAGCTCTGTCATGAACATCCAGCCTCTGTTGGTTGAAGCCGAGCGGTACCTCCTCGAGAAGGACGTCGATCGCGCCGCTGAGCTCTACGTGCGCGCACAGGAGCAGTGCGCGAACCGCTCCCCCTTCCCGCTCATCGGCCTCGGCCGCATCGCGCTGCTGATGCAGAAGCTCGACGAGGCGCGGCAGCTCTTCGATGGGGTGTTGGCGCTCTTCCCGCGCACGGCCGAGGGCTGGACCTTCCGCGGGCTGGTCGAGGAGAGCGAGGGCCGGCTGACCGAAGCGCTCAACTTCCACACGCGCGCGCTGACGCTCGACCCCACGCTGGCGATCGCGCACGTGAACATGGGGCGCACCTACGCGCAGCTCGAGCGGTGGGACCTGGCGTCCGCGAGCTACCAGCTGGCGATCCAGCATGGCGCGGGCGCCCCCGAGGTGAAGGTGCAGCTCGGCACGGCCTTCTTCCGCGCGGGGCGGACGACCGAGGCGCTGAAGGTGCTCGCGCTCACGGTGCAGGCCCACCCGAAACACCTCGACGCGATCCTCACGCTGGCGGACATGCTCGTCGAGACCGGCAGCATGCAGCTCGCCTGTGACGTGCTCGACAACGCGAAGCCGCGGCTGCCGAACGTGCCGCTGATCGCCTCGCGTCGTGCGTCGATCGCGCTGCGCATGAAGGACCTCGAGGCGGCGCACCGGGAGGCGTGGCGGCACGCGATGATGGCCCCGAAGGACGAGGAGGCCTGGCTCTTCGCGGCGGTCATCGACACCATGCGGCTCGACTTCGCGACGGCCGAGCGCGCGCTGCGGCGCGTGCTCAAGCTCAACCCGCTCAACTGGCGCGCGCACTACCACCTCGGTGGGCTCTTCGACGCGGTGAAGAACCGCAAGGCCGCGAAGGCGTCGTACCGCAAGGCCATCGAGTGCGATCTGATGGCCTGGGAGCCGGTCAACAACCTGGCGATCATCCTCCTCGAGGAGGGCACTCCGACCGCGCTCAAGGAAGCGAAGGACCTGCTCGCGCGCGCGTCCCGCCTGCCCCTGAGCGGCGACGCGATCATCATCCGCTACAACCTCTCGCTCGCATGCTACCGCCTGGGCGACCTCGAGGGCTCGAAGCGGGCCGCGCAGGAACTGCTGAAGCTCGCGCCGCCGGAGCACCCGATGGCGAACGAGGCCAGGCGGGTGCTCAAGATCGCGGCCTGAATCACTCGTCACGCTCGAGGACGCGAAAACGCCCGTCGCGCATCCGCTCGACGTAGCGGGCGCCGTGAAACGAGACGTGTCGCTCGTCAAGGGCGGTGGCGGCGCCTTCACGCGTCAGCCGCCCGCCGTCGATCAGCAGCAACCACTCGACCGTCCGGTCACCGAGCGCCTCGGCGTAGCGCTCGTAGCGTCGACGAAGCTGTTCCTCGAACGGCCGCCCCGCGTAGTAGCTGACGATCAGCTCGTCGTAGGCGAGCGGGTCCTCGTCGAGCACGAGCAGGCCAGCTCTCGCGTGCTGCTGCAGCCACTCCGCAGGGCGGCGCACCGACGAGTCCATGCGCGTCACCGGAGAGATCGAGCGCAGCGTGAAGGGCCACTTCGTGTCGGGCCGCCAGCAGAAGACGGTGAGCACCGCGGTCCACGCGACGAGCGCCCACACCATCGCGCTCGCGACGACCCGCGACCGCTGGCTGAGCCACCACCCCGCGAACGGGATGAGCAGCAGCACCTCCTTCAAGGTGAAGCGCGCCAACGGCGCGAAGCTCGCGAAGAGCGCGCCCCGCACGCCGTAGAGGACGGCCGGCAGGACGATCAGCAGCACCAGCCACCTCGACTCCACGCGCGAGCTCCACGCACGTCGGAGCGCGGAGAAGCCCCCCACCGCCGCCGGCCCCAGCGTCAGGAGCGCCGCCCCGGGCCAGAACACCAGGCACATGAGCCGATAGGCGCCCTCCCCCCACGTCGCGGCCTCCGTGGGCCACCAGGCGCGATGGAACTCGTCGATGAAGCGCAGCGGGAAGAAGGCGTCGCCCCGCGCGAGGTGATTGCCCCAGAGCCACGCGAGCGCGAACACCGACGAGGCCGCGCCCGTCTTCAGGACCCGGAGGTAGCTCCGATGGGCCCACCCGTCGGCGAGCGCGAAGACCGGAACGAGCAGCCACGAGTCGTAGCGCGTCGCGCAGGCAAGGTTGAGGAGCACGGCGGCGCCAGCCCACCTGCCGCGCTCGAGCAGGGCGACGGCCCCCATCACGAGGAGGAGGTTGAGCGCCTCGCTCGAGGCCGTCGCCGAGCATTGGATGTGGACGCCCCAGCCCGCGAACAGCGCGACCGACCACGTCGCGGCCTCGTCACCGAAGCGGCGCCGCGTGAAGTCGAACAGCGGCCAGGCGGTGAGGCTCCCCACGACGAGGCTCAGCAGCCGCCCGGCGTGGAGGAGCGAGGGCCACAGCCACTCCGCGAGCGCGAGGAGGTAGATGTGCAGGGGCCCGAACTGCTTCGCGCCGCCGTCGAAGCTGGTGATGAGGTGGGGCGCCTCGAGCCAGCGATGAGCGAGCCAGGTGCGCGCGATGGCGTCGCCGCCGAGGTTCTCGTTGAAGACGAAGGCGACGAGCCGCGGCAGGAGCACCGCGAGCGCGAGCCAGACACCTCGCCTCATGACCCGGAGCCGGGCTCTTCGCCGACCATCGACTGCTCGTGATCGGCGATCGCCCCCCGAAGCGATCGAAGCGCGGCGCGCACGTGCTCGGAGCGATCCGCGGGCGAGGGCGTCCCCGCCGGATGATCGTCGTCCGGGAGTCCCGGCTTCTCGGCGTGCGCAATGCGCTTGTGCACGCGCTCCTGAAGGACCGACGCCTGCATCGGCGAGCCGGTCTGGACCGAGCGTGCCAGCTCGAGGTGACCTCGGTAGAGGTCGAGCGCATCGAGGAACGCGGCGTCGCCGACGTCGGTGAGCAGCCGGGCGCCCTCCGCGATGAGCGTCTCCGCCTCGTCGACGTTTCCCTGCAGCGCCACCACCGCGGCCTGAACCGCGAGCGCGAGGCCGAGGTGACGATGATCTCCGACCTCGGTGTGCACCTGGATCGCGTCGGCGATGCGCTTCGCAGCGTCGTCGTATTCTCCGTACTGGAGGTGCAGCGCACCGAGCGAGAAGAGGGAGATGCCCTCGAACCTACGCGCGCCGACCTCGCGGACGATCTGCAGTGCGGTCTCGTAGTGGGCGAGCGCCTGGCCCGGCTGCTCGAGCTCGGCGGCGAGATCGCCGAGGTTGATGTGGCTGATCCCCTCGGAGCGCCGGTTGCCGAGCTCGCGATGGATGGACAGGGCCGCCTGGTAGTTCGCGCGCGCCTGCTTCAAGAGCCCCAGCCCCTGCTGCTGCACGCCGAGGTTCGCGAGGGTGATGCCCTCGTAGCGACGATCGCCGACGGTGCGGTGGATCTCGAGCGCCTCGTTGTAGGCCTCGAGCGCGCGCCCGTCGGCGCCCATCTCGGTGCGGAGCGTCGCGAGGTTGCTGAGCGCGCGGCCGCGCGTGAGCTCGTCGCCCACCGCAACGAGCGCGTCGAGCGCCTGCTCGAGATGGTCGGCGGCGTCCTTCCTGCGCCCGGCGAGCCGATCGACGACGCCGCGCAGGTACAGCACCCGCGCGAGGGCAGCCGGGTCGCCCGACGGTTGGCGCGCGAGCTCGTCCGCGTGGAGGAGATCATCGTCCGCCTCCGCGATGCGGCCGCGCCCGAGCCGCGCGCGGGCCCGCGCCTCGAGGGCGAGCGTGAGCATCGGGTGATCGCTCTGCACGAGCTCCACGACGGCGTCGAGCATCGCGAGGTGGACTGCGAACGGTCCACGCATGGTGAGCAGCGGGTCGAGCGCGAGCACCGCGGCGAGCGCCTGGGCGGGCGCCGTCTTCGTCTCGACCGAGCGCTGGAACACGACGCTCAGGTTTTCCCGCTCGAGATCGAGCTCGTCGAGCTTCGCCTTGCTGCCCTCAGCGCCGGTCGACAGGCGCTTGCCGAGCTCGAGGAAGAACGTCGCGTGTCGGCGCAGCACGGCGGCCCGATCGGGCATCTTCTGGAGCTTCTCGAGCGCGTACTCGCGGATCGTCTCGTACAGGCCGAAGCGGGTCTGCTGCTCGTCGCCCGTCGGGAAGTACGCACGCACGAGCGACTTGGCGCGCAGGGTCATCAGGATCGCCAGCGGCGAGTCGCTGCCCCCGGGGAGCTGCACCACGGCGTCGACGGCTTCGGCCGAGAAGCCGCCGCGGAAGACCGACAGCTGCGCGAGCGTCGAAGCCTCGACCGGCGACAGGTTGTTCCACGACCAGTCGATCGCGCCGCGCAGCGTCGCCTGGCGCTCCACCGAGCTGCGGCGATCGACGAGGATCGCGAAGCGCTGCGGGAGCCGCTGCACGAGCTGCGAGGGGTTGAGCACGCCCATCCGGCCGGCGGCGAGCTCGATCGCCAGCGGCATGCCGTCGAGCTGGCGCACGAGCTCCGCGATGGCCGTCAGCTCGTCCGGGCCCGGCTCCCAGCCGGGGCGCGCGACGCGCGAGCGCTCGATGAAGAGCAGCACGGCCTCGGCGCTGCGGGCGTCTGGATCGTTCGCCTTCGGCGTGCGCAGGGGAGGCACCTCGAAGACGGTCTCATCGGGCACGCGCAGGAGCTCGCGAGACGAGACGACGAAGCGCGCCGCCGGCGCCCCCTTCAGCCACGCGCCGATGGTGTCGTTGGCGACGGCGACGACCTGCTCGAAGTTGTCGAGCACGAGCAGCGTCTCGCCGCGGGCACCGATCGCGTGGCCGAGCTGCTTGACCGCGTCGCCCGGCATGAGCGGCACGCCGAGCGCGCGCGCGACGGCCGCGCACACGCCCTCCTTGTCCGTCGCTTCCGTGAGGTCGCAGAACCAGACGCCACCGCGACGGCGGCCCTTCTCGACCGCGTTGAAGTGGGTGACGAGCTGAGAGCCGAACTGCAGCGACAGACGCGTCTTGCCCGTGCCACCCGGCCCGAGGAGCGTGATGAGACGATTGCCCTGCCGGAAGAGCTGATGGAGATCGGCCAGCTCCGCGACGCGACCCACGAAGCTCGTCGCCTGGGGGCCGATGTTGGTGGGCCGGCCCGACACCTGCGAGAGCAGCTCCTTGAGGCGCTCCGCGGCGGCGCCGGTCGGGGGCTCGATCGCGCCGCGAGAGCGATCCGAGCGCGTCGGTCGCGGGCGCACCGGGTTCGTCGCGCGGCTGGCCGACTCGGCCACCGTCGGCGCCTCGGCCGACTCGATCTCCGTCTGGTCGGTGACCTTCGGGTTCTCCTCGGACCCGACGACGCTCTCCGGCTCGTCGTCGAGCCCCGGCACGTCATCGTATTCGCGCAGCCACCGCGCCAGCTCGGGTGGAGGGAGCCCCGCGGCGACGACCTCCATCGCCTCGCGGAACGCGTCGGCAGACTGGTAGCGCTCCTTCGGCTCCTTGCGCAGCGCCTTGAGGAGCACGCGCTCGAGCGCCTCGGGGACGTCGTCACGCAGCGTCGAGGGCGGTGGCACCGACGCCTCGCGCACCAGCTTGAGCGTCATCGCGTCGGTCTTGCCGCGGAAGAGGTACCGCGCGCAGATCATCTCCCACAGCACGATGCCGAGCGCGAAGACGTCGGTGCGAGGGTCGACGGGGCGCGCGTTCGCCTGCTCGGGCGACATGTACGGGAACTTGCCCTTGAGGATGCCCGTGCCGGTGTGCACCGACTTGTTGGCAGCCTTGGCGACGCCGAAGTCGATCAGCTTCACGCGCCCGTCGCGCGCCACGAGGATGTTGTGCGGCGAGACGTCGCGATGGACGATCCGCAGGAGGCGCCCCTGCGCGTCGGTCGCCTTGTGCGCGTAGGCGAGCCCCCTGGCCACCTCGATGGAGATCGCCACCGCCACCTCGAGCGGGACGTGGTGGCCGACCTCGCGGCAGCGCTTGAGCAGCTCGCGCAGATCCTTGCCGGGGACGTGCTCCATCGCGACGAACCACGTGCCCTCGACCTCTCCGAGCTCGTGGATGCGCGCGATGTTCGGGTGCGTCAGCCGCGAGGCGATGCGCGTCTCGTCGAGGAACAGGCGGAGGAAGCGCGGGTTCTCGGTGAGATGCGGGAGGATCCGCTTGACGACCAGCTCTTCGCCGCCGTCGCCCCGAGCCAGGAACACCTCCCCCATGCCGCCAGCACCCAGACGACGAAGGAGGCTGTAGCGGCCGAAGGTCTCCAAATCGTTCAGAAAGCTAGCCCAAAACCACCGATTTCACGGGCCTTTTCGATGCCGCAACAATCCGGCTGATCGTGCGACAATGTAAGAAATGCCGATCGACCCGAAGATCCGGACTGGTGTGCCGGTCATCCGCACGAACACCACGCCGCTCAACCAGCCGACGCCCCGGCAGCCGACGGCGCCTGCCACGACGATCACGGTCACGCCGCCGAGCGGCTTCAAGACGCTCAGCAGCTTCGAGACCATCGGCCGACGCGGCACCTCCGACGACAGCGTGGGTCGCGGCACGTTCGACGACTCGGTCGGCCGCAACAAGGGCACCTCGGACGACGGGGTTGGGCGCAACAAGGGCACCTCCGACGACGGCGTCGGCCGCAAGAAAGGCACCTCCGACGACGGCGTCGGCCGCAAGAAGGGCACCTCCGATGACGGCGTGGGAGGCTTCGAAGCAGCGCGCGCGGCGCTGGTCGGCCGCACCGACACGCCCGACGCGAACGCGCTTCGCACCGCGATCTACGAGCGCCTCGAGACGCCGACCTTCCTGAAGCACGCGGGCTCCGCGGCGACGCAGGTGTTCGACTTCGCGCAGAAGAACCTCAAGCTGTCCTCGGCGCAGATGGGGCAGCTCACGACCGCCCTCAAGGGGGCCTCGAAGGAGGCCACCGCGCTCATGGGCGCGCTCCTCGAGAAGGCGCCGGAAGCGCTGTCGACGGTCGACTCGAAGGGCCAGACGCTCCTCTCGAACCTCGCGAAGTTCGCGGCGCAGCCGCTCAACCCCAAGGTGGCCGCGGGCACGACGAAGGAAGAGCTCTTCACCTCGATGCTGCGCGACGTCGTCAACCCGAACCGCATCGACCAGGGTGACGCCCCGACCTGCACGGTCACCTCGATGCAGTTCGAGCTCGTGGCGGATGATCCCGCCGAGTACACGCGCCTGATGACGGAGCTCACTGGCCCGAACGGGCGCGCCCGCATGCGCGGCGGGAGCGAGCTCGTGGTGCAGGACGGCGACGTCAGCACCACCTCGCGCGATGGCCGCCCTGCGTCGCAGGCCCTCTTCCAGACGGTGTGCATGGAGTTCGGCAACGGCCGCAACCTCGAGTTCGATCCGCTGGCGAAGGGCTCCCTCGACGCGGCCGGCAAGCTCGTGCAGCGCGGCCTCAAGCCGGAGCAGCAGACGCAGGTGCTGCGGCAGCTCTTCGGGGTCAACTACCGCTCCGAGCTGTTCCAGACCGAGGCCGAAGGCGCGAAGGTGCTCGAGAAGCTCCGCGGCTACGACGCGCGCGGGAACCAGAACCGGCCCGTCATCCTTCAGCTCGACCAGGGCAACTTCAACCACGCCGTCACCTTCGAGCGCGTGGCCGACAACCGCGTGTACTTCCGCGATCCGTACGGTGAGCTCCGCTCGATGCCGGAGGAGCAGTTCAAGACCTTCGTCGTGGGGATGAACGCACCGAAGGATCTCGGCATCATCGGCTGAGTGCGCGTCTTCCTCCTGCTGTCGTTGATCTCGCTCGTCGGGTGTCGCTCTCGCAGCGCGCCCGACGCTGCCGTTTCTGAGGGTCCTGCGCCTGAGTGGCTCGAGGGGCGGCTCCCGGCTGAGCGTGGGACGCCGCGTGACGGCGGCGTGCTCGTCGTGCGCGTGATGAACGAGCCCGCGACGCTCAACTTCCTCGACGACGGCGCTCACGACACCTGGGTCCATCGCATGACGGGGCGCCTCGTCGTGGAGTCGCTGCTGGAGATCGCGCCTGCCGACTACACGCTCCGCCCCGGCCTCGCCGAGAAGTGGACCGAGAGCGCCGATCACCGGGTGACGACCTTCACCCTGCGCACAGGCGCGACGTTCTCCGATGGCACGCCCCTCGAGGCCGCCGACGTCGTCGCGACGCTCGACGTGGTGATGGACCCGAAGCGGCCGACGGGCGCGACGCGCGGCGAGCTGACGGGGCTCGCGAGCTGGAAGGCGCTCGACGCGCGCACGGTGGAGCTCTCGTGGGCGACGCCTTCGCCCTTCACGCTCCGCGCCCTCGCGCGCCTGCCGATCTACGGGCGCAAGCAGCTCGCCGGAGACTGGGCCGCGCTCGGGCAGCGGCCGCTCGGCACCGGGCCCTTCGTCATCGCGAGCTGGGAACGCGGCGTCGCCCTCACGCTCACCCGCCGGCCTGGGGGCAGCGCCCACCTCGAGAAGATCGTCTTCCGCTTCGTGAAGGATCCCAACGCGGCGAACGCGCTCTTCGAGAAGGGCGAGTTCGACCTGATGACCGCGATCCAGCCTGCGACCTGGCGCGCGCTCGAGCAGAACGAGCCCTCGACGGCGTGGGCCAGGCGCGACTGGCACCGCATCAAGAGCCTCGAGAACGCCTTCTCATACATCGGGTGGAACGAGGCGCGCCCCGTGTTCCGTGACGTGCAGGTGCGGCAGGCGATGGCGCACCTCTATGACGCCGCGCTCATCACCCGCGTGGTCGATCTCGGCCTCGAGGTGCCGACCACCTGCCCGTTCCTCCACGGCAGCGACTCCTGCTCGGCGCAGGTGAAGGCGCGCGCCTTCTCGGTCGAGAAGGCGAAGGCGCTGCTGGCCGATGCGGGCTGGCTCGACGCCGATGGCGACGGGGTGCGTGAGAAAGACGGCGTGAAGCTCCAGTTCACCTTCCTCCTGCCTGGACGCTCGGTGCGCCTCGGGAAGATCGTGCCGATGCTGCAGGAGCAGCTGCAGGCGGCGGGAGCCAGGCTCGAGGTCGAGCAGGTCGAGACGACGACCCTCTCGACGCGGGTGGCGCGCCGCGACTTCGACGTGGTGAGCCGCGTGTGGAACGAGGCCGATCGCGAGCTCGATCTCTTCCAGCTGCTCCACTCGAGTCAGATCGACGGCGGCTCGAACTTCGTCGGCTACTCGAACGGCGAGGCAGACCGGCTGATCGAGCAGATCCGCGGTGAATTCGACGTGGGGCTGCGACGCTCCTACGAGCGTCACCTCCACGAGCGGCTCGCGAATGATCAACCGTTCCTTCTCATGACGGCACGGCAATCACTCGACGCCGCTAAGCGCCGCGTGCACGGATTGCAACCCTCGTTGGTCTGGTACGACCTGCGCGGCGTGTGGGTGACGGACGGAGAGTAGTCACGCAGCCACGCGTTCTGCTTTGCTCCGTCTCAGTTCCTCGCCCCGCGACGCACTCCGCGGTCCGAACCCGCGGCGGGGGAGACTCTCTCGGGCAAGGGACCCACGACACATGAGCACCACGAGCTGGTCGCAGAAGATCGCCAACCTCCAGGACAAGCGCGAGTACCAGACGCTCAACTGGGAGGGCAGCTTCGATGAGTACCTCGAGCTGGTGAAGCAGAACCCCCGCGTCACGCGCACGGCGTACCAGCGCGTGTACGACATGATCTTGAGCCACGGGAAGACGGAGTACATCGACAACAAGAAGCGCCTCGTGCGCTACCACTTCTTCAGCGACGAGAAGAACGGCGGGCGCGACGCGGTGTTCGGCCTCGACGTGCCGCTGATGAAGCTGGTCAACGTCTTCAAGGCCGCCGCGCACGGCTACGGCGCCGAGAAGCGCGTCATTCTCCTCCACGGCCCGGTCGGCTCGTCGAAGTCGACCATCGCGCGCATCATCAAGCGCGGCGTCGAGGACTACTCGAAGACGCCCGAGGGCGCCTGCTACACGTACTCGTGGAACTTCCCCGAGAAGGTGACGCTGGCCGACGGCTCGGTGCTGCACGGGCAGATCAAGTCGCCGCTCCACGAGGAGCCGCTCAAGCTGGTGCCCCGAGAGCTGCGGCCGAAGCTCTTCGGCGAGCTCGCGCCGCCCTCGACGGGCTTCACCATTCCCGAGCTCGGTGAGCTCAACCCGAGCTGCCGCCTCATCTTCAAGATGCTGCTCCAGCACTACGGCGGCGAGCTGACGAAGGTGTACTCGCACGTGCGCGTGCACCGCCTGGTGTTCAGCGAGAAGGATCGCGTGGGCATCGGCACCTTCCAGCCGAAGGACGAGAAGAACCAGGACTCGACCGAGCTCACCGGCGACATCAACTACCGGCGCATCGCCGAGTACGGCAGCGACTCCGATCCGCGCGCGTTCAACTTCGACGGCGAGTTCTGCGTCGCCAACCGCGGCGTGATCGAGTTCGTCGAGATGCTCAAGCTCGACGTGGCGTTCCTCTACGACCTGCTCGGCGCCACGCAGGAGCACAAGATCAAGCCCAAGAAGTTCCCCCAGACCGACATCGACGAGGTGATCATCGGGCACACCAACGAGCCCGAGTTCAAGAAGCTCGAGTCGAACGAGTTCATGGAGGCGCTGCGCGACCGCACCATCAAGATCGACATCCCGTACATCACGAAGCTGTCCGAGGAGATCAAGATCTACGAGAAGGAGTTCAACTCGCAGCGCATCCGCGGCAAGCACATCGCCCCGCACACCCTCGAGATGGCCGCGATGTGGGCGGTGCTGACGCGCCTCGAGGAGCCCAAGAAGCACAACCTCTCGTCGCTGCAGAAGCTCAAGCTCTACAACGGCAAGTCGCTGCCCAACTTCACCGAGGACAACATCAAGGAGCTCCGCAAGGAGGCGCTCCGCGAGGGCCTCGAGGGCATCAGCCCCCGCTACATCCAGGACAAGATCAGCAACGCGCTGGTGAGCGACAAGTCGGAGAGCAGCATCAACCCGTTCATGGTGCTCAACGAGCTCGAGACCGGCCTCAAGCAGCACTCGCTCATCGCCAGCGAGGAGCTCCGCAAGAAGTACCGCGAGCTGCTGAACGTGGTGAAGCAGGAGTACGAGGACGTGGTGAAGAACGAGGTGCAGCGCGCGATCTCGGCCGATGAGGACGCCATCGCGAAGCTGTGCGGCAACTACATCGACAACGTGAAGGCCTACACGCAGAAGGAGAAGATCAAGAACAAGTACACCGGCCTCTACGAGGAGCCCGACGAGCGGCTGATGCGCGCCATCGAGGAGAAGATCGACATCCCCGACAGCCGCAAGGACGACTTCCGCCGCGAGATCATGAACTACATCGGCGCGCTCGCCATCGACGGCAAGACGTTCAACTGGCGCACCAACGAGCGGCTCCAGAAGGCGCTCGAGCTCAAGCTCTTCGAAGACCAGAAGGACACCATCAAGCTCAAGACGCTGGTCAGCTCCGTCGTCGACAAGGAGACGCAGGAGAAGATCGACGTGGTGAAGGGCCGGCTGATCAAGAACTTCGGCTACGACGACGAGTCGGCGACCGACGTGCTCAACTTCGTGGCGAGCATCTTCGCCCGCGGCGACGCGAAGGAGTGATCGCGTGTCCCTGCGCATCGACCAGGATCACAGCCGCTTCAAGGCGATCGTCCGCGGGAAGATCAAACAGAACCTGAAGAAGTACGTTCAGCAGGGCGAGATGATCGGCAAGAAGGGGAAGGACTTCATCTCCATCCCCGTGCCGTTCATCGACGTGCCGCACTTCAAGCACGGCTCACGGCAGGGCGGCGTGGGCCAGGGCGAAGGCAACCCGGGCGACACCATCGGCCAGGGCCAGCCGCAGCCGGGCGACGGCAAGGGCAAGGCCGGCGAAGGTGAAGGCCAGCACGTGATGGAGGTCGACGTCTCGCTCGAGGAGCTGGCGTCGATCCTCGGTGAAGAGCTCCAGCTGCCGAACATCGAGCACCGCGGCAGCGAGAAGATCGTCACCACCCGCATCAAGTACACGGGCATCAACACCGTGGGCCCGCAGTCGCTGCGTCACTTCAAGCGCACCTTCAGGGAGGCGCTGAAGCGGCAGATCGCCACCGGCACCTACGACCCCGCCAGGCCGATCGTCGTCCCCATCAAGCAGGACGTGCGGTTCCGCACGTTCAAGCTCGAGAACCTCCCGGAGACGAACGCGGTCATCATCTACATGATGGACGTGTCGGGCTCGATGGGCGACGAGCAGAAGGAGATCGTGCGCATCGAGAGCTTCTGGCTCGATACGTGGCTCAAGTCTCAATACAAGGGGCTCGAGGCCCGCTACATCATCCACGACGCGGTGGCGCGCGAGGTCGATCGCGACACGTTCTTCCACACGCGTGAGTCGGGCGGCACGATGATCTCCAGCGCGTACAAGCTGGCGCGCGACATCATCAAGGCCGACTACCCGTCGAGCTCGTGGAACATCTACCCGTTCCACTTCTCCGACGGCGACAACTGGTCCGCCGACGACACCCGGCAGTGCATCGAGCTGCTCAAGGGCGACCTCCTCGGCGACGTGAACCAGTTCGCGTACGGGCAGGTCGAGTCGCCGTACGGCTCGGGCCAGTTCATCAAGGATCTCCGCGAGCACCTCGGGGACAACCCGAAGGTGGCGCTCAGCGAGATCGCCGACAAGGACGGCATCTACTCCTCCATCAAGGACTTCCTCGGCAAAGGCCGCTGACGCACGCACATGCCCAAGTCACTGACGCCGCGACTGCAGGACCTCAAGACCGAGATCGAAGGCTACGCGCGCGCCTTCGGCCTCGACTTCTTCGAGCAGGTCTTCGAGGTGCTGAGCACCGAAGAGCTCAACATGGTCGCCGCGTACGGCGGCTTCCCCACGCGCTACCCGCACTGGCGCTGGGGCATGGAGTACGAGTCGCTCAGCAAGTCGTCGGAGTACGGGCTGTCGAAGATCTACGAGCTGGTGATCAACAACGACCCCTGCTTCGCGTACCTGCTCGAGGCGAACGCCGAGGTCGATCAGAAGCTGGTGATGGCCCACGTCTACGGCCACAACGACTTCTTCAAGAACAACTTCACCTTCAAGTACACCAACCGGAAGATGGTCGATCAGATGGCGAACCACGCCACGCGCGTGCGCCGGTGGATCGACAAGATCGGCGTCGAGAAGGTCGAAGACTTCATCGACACCGCGCTCTCACTCGAGAACCTGATCGACCAGTACGCACCGCACATCAAGCGCAACCCCGACCCGAAGACCGAAGAGACACAGCGCAACGTGCGGGCCGAGGGCATCCGCGTCGACCGCGACTACATGCGGCCGTACATGAACCCCAAGGAGTTCGTCGACGCGCAGAAGAAGAAGCTCGAGACCGAGAAGCAGGCCCAGAAGAAGTTCCCCGAGCGGCCGCAGCGCGACGTGCTGGCGTTCCTCCTCGAGCACGCGCCGCTCGAAGACTGGGAGCACGACATCCTCAGCATCATCCGCGAGGAGGCGTACTACTTCGCGCCGCAGGCCCAGACGAAGATCATGAATGAAGGCTGGGCCAGCTACTGGCACTCGACGATCATGACCACGCGGGCCCTCAAGGACCACGAGATCATCGACTACGCCGATCACCACTCCGGCACCACCGCCACGCAGCAGGGCAAGCTCAACCCCTACAAGCTGGGCATCGAGCTGTACCGCGACATCGAAGACCGCTGGAACAAGGGCCGCTTCGGCAAGGAGTGGGAGGAGTGTGACGACCTCCGCGCCCGCCGGAGCTGGGACAAGAAGCTCGGCGCCGGCCGCGAGAAGATCTTCGAGGTGCGCAAGCTCTACAACGACATCACCTTCATCGACGCCTTCCTGACGCCGGAGTTCGCGATCGAGCAGAAGCTCTTCGTCTTCAACTTCAACGACAAGAAGAACACCTGGGAGATCGCCACCCGCGAGTTCAAGAAGGTGAAGGACAAGCTCCTCGCCTCGCTCACCAACTTCGGGCAGCCGCTCATCGACGTGGTCGACGCCAACTTCGAGAACAAGGGTGAGCTGGTGCTCTCACACCGGCACGACGGCACCGACCTCGACCCCAACTACGCGCGCGAGACGCTCAAGAACCTCCAGCAGGTGTGGAAGCGCCCGGTGGGCATCGTCACGAAGGCCGAGGGCAAGAGCATCCTCATGCGCCACGACGGCGCGCAGTTCACCGAGAAGAAGGTCGACCTGTAGCGCGCGAGAAGCGGCCCCATTACTCGTTGTGCGTGGCCCCGCTCCTCCGCAGCCTCGACGTCAAGCAGTGCATCCTCGAGGTGCCCGTGGAGGACTTCGAGCACCTCCCTCGAGAGCTGGGGTGCTCCCTGCACCGACACGGTGACGTGTTGACGCTGGGCGACGATCAGCCGGGCTGCGAGCTCCACTTCCGCGTCGAGGGGCCGAGCGCCTGGCTCGAGCGCATCTCGCTGCAGGACGACCCGTTCGGCAGGTTCTTCCGCGACGTGGTCGGGCTGCTCCTCCAGCTGTACTCCGGCGATCTCGAGGCGACCATCGAGTGGGACGGTGACGAGCCGCCGCCGCGCGAGGTGGTGGTGCTGGCGGGAGAGACGTCCCACCCGCTCCTCTTCCAGCACCTCGCGGAGCCGGCGCCGCCCCTCGTCGACGTCGATCTCGCGCTGCCGCTCATCGAGCAGTGGCTCCACGACGCGCAGGCGGCGTGGGACGAGTACCAGCGCCTCAAGGCGTCGCGAGAAAAGCAGTCGCAAAGCCTGACGTGAGGCGCGGCTCGGCTACAGTCCTGTTTCATGTTCGCCGTCGCCCTCGCGGGGCTCCTGCTGACCCAGACTGACGCGGCCCCCACGCCTGCGGGCCCGGTGCTCGTCAAGAATCGCCGCCTCGAGAAGAACCAGACGGTGGCGAAGGCGCTGTACGACGCGGGCCTCGACGAGGCGACGGTCAACGCGCTGCACGGCGCGCTCGCGGCCGCCGAGTTCAACTTCAAGAAGGCGCGCCCGGGCGACCAGCTGCGCCTGGTGTTCCGCAACGGCGAGCTCGACGTGCTCGACTACCGCCGGAGCCTGCTCACCGAATGGCAGGTGCGGCGCGATGGCGAGCGCTACGTCGGCCGGCGGCGCGAGGTCGAGCGCGAGCAGCGCACCGACACCGTCGAGCTCACCGTCGAGTCGAACGTGTGGGACGCGGCCATCGCCGCCGGCGAGCGGCCGGACATCGCGGTCACCCTCTCGGACGTCTTCGCGTGGGACGTCGACTTCTATCGCGACGTGCAGAAGGGCGATCGCATGCGCGCCGTGGTGGAGAAGATCATCCACAAGGGGCGCACGCTCGAGTACGGCCGCGTGCTCGCGGCCGAGTACGTGGGCAGCTCGGTGGGCACCAGGCGATCCTTCCGCTACCAGCTCCCCGACGGCACCGAGACCTTCTTCACCGAGGAGGGCCTCTCGGCGCGCAAGACGTTCCTCAAGTCGCCGCTCAAGTACGCGCACGTCACGAGCGGCTTCGGAAGCCGCTTTCACCCGGTGCTCAACTACGTCGGCAACCACAACGGCGTCGACTACCACGCGCCGATCGGCACGCCGGTGTGGGCGGTCGCCGACGGCACCGTCACCCGCGCCGGGTGGGACGAGGGCGGCGGCAACATCGTCTGCGTCAAGCACGTGATGAGCTTCGAGAGCTGCTACATGCACCTCTCGAAGATCCACGTGCGCCAGGGCGAGCGCGTGCCGCAGAAGACGGTGCTCGCCGACTCGGGCAACACCGGCAAGCTCACCACCGGCCCGCACCTCCACTTCGGCCTCAAGCGCGGCGGCAAGTGGGTCAACCCGCTCAACCAGAACTTCCCGCGCGCGGAGCCGCTCCCGAAGCAGCTCATGGCCGACTTCCGCGAGAAGATCGCCGATGCCGCAGCGCGTCTCGCGGCGAGCCCGATGGCCGCGTTCGGCACGAAGTAGCACTCCGAAAAGCCGACCCGGTGCACTAAGCGTGGGGCATGGACACCCGCGCTGGTTCATCGCCTGAGTCGCTGCGTCGTGCGTTCGTCGATCACGTCGAGTTCACCCGCGGCAAGAACTTCGACTCCGCCGGCGCGTGGGATCGCTACACCGCGCTCGCGCTCACCATCCGCGATCGGCTGGCCAAGAGCTGGGTGCAGACCGCGCGGCGCTACTACCAGCACGACGTCAAGCGCGCGTACTACCTCTCGGCCGAGTACCTCCTCGGGCGCGCGCTGGGGAACAACCTCATCAACATGGGGCTGTGGGAGCAGACGCAGGAGGCGCTCCGGCACCTGGGCGTCGATCTCACCAACCTCCTCGAGATGGAGCCCGACGCCGGCCTGGGCAACGGCGGCCTCGGCCGCCTCGCGGCGTGCTTCCTCGACTCGCTCGCCACGCTCGACATGCCGGCGGTGGGCTACGGCATCCGCTACGAGTTCGGCATCTTCAGCCAGGAGATCCTCCGCGGGTACCAGGTCGAGCGCGCCGACGAGTGGCTCAAGTTCGGCAACCCCTGGGAGCTGGTGCGACCCGATCGCATCGTGCCGGTGCGCTTCTACGGCCACGTCGAGCAGACGCAGCTGCCCGATGGCCGCATCGGCTCGCACTGGGTGGGCGGCAAGACGGTGCTCGGGGTGCCGTGGGACACGCCCATCGCGGGCTTCGGCGCGACGACGGTGAACACCCTGCGCCTGTGGCAGGCGCGCGCCTCGGCCGAGTTCGACTTCGCGCTCTTCAACGACGGCGACTACGAGCGGTCGGTCGTCGAGAAGAACGACTCCGAGGTGATCTCGAAGGTCCTCTACCCGAACGATCAGAACCAGGCCGGCAAGGAGCTCCGCCTCAAGCAGGAGTACTTCTTCGTCGCCTGCTCCATCGCCGACATCATGCGGCGGTACCTCAAGACGCACACCGACTTCGTGAACTTCCCGAAGAAGGTCGCCATTCAGCTCAACGACACGCACCCGGCGATCGCCATCGCGGAGCTGATGCGCGTGCTGCTCGACGAGAAGCGCGTGCCCTGGGATGAGGCGTGGCACATCACGCAGCAGACCTTCGGCTACACCAACCACACGCTGCTGCCGGAGGCGCTCGAGAAGTGGCCGGTGACGCTCTTCGAGCGGCTGCTCCCGCGGCACCTGCAGATCATCTACGAGATCAACGCGCGCTTCCTGCGGCACGTGCAGATCCGCTGGCCGTTCGACGACGCGCGCATGGGCCGCATGTCGCTCATCGAGGAGGGGCGCGAGAAGCAGGTGCGCATGGCCTACCTCGCGGTCGTCGGCAGCCACTCGGTCAACGGCGTGGCGGCGCTGCACTCGAAGCTCCTCAAGGACGAGGTGCTCACCGACTTCGCCGAGATGTTCCCCGAGAGATTCAACAACAAGACCAACGGCGTCACGCCGCGGCGGTGGCTCAAGCTCTGCAACCCGCGGCTCTCGTCGCTGATCACCGAGGCGATCGGTGACGGGTGGGTGAAGGATCTCGATCGCCTCCACGACCTCGAGAAGTTCGCCGAGGACCCCGCGTTCGTGCAGAAGTTCAAGGACGTCAAGCACGCCAACAAGGTGGAGCTGGCGAACCACCTCCGCGACGTGATGTGGACCAGCCTCGACGCCGGGGCGATCTTCGACGTGCAGATCAAGCGCCTGCACGAGTACAAGCGCCAGCTGCTCAACGCGCTGCACATCGTGCACCTGTGGATGCGCGCGCGGAACGACTCGACCCACGCGCTGGTGCACCCGCGCGCCTTCCTCTTCGGCGCCAAGGCCGCGCCGGGCTACCGCACCGCGAAGCTGATCATCCGGCTGATCACCGGCATCGGCGAGGTGGTCAACAGCGACGCTTCGCGCACCGGCCTGCGGGTGAGCTTCATCCCCAACTACCGGGTGTCGCTCGCGGAGCGCATCATCCCCGCGGCGGACGTGTCGGAGCAGATCAGCACCGCCGGCATGGAGGCCTCCGGCACCGGCAACATGAAGTTCGCGATGAACGGGGCGCTCACCATCGGCACGCTCGACGGCGCGAACATCGAGATCCGCGAGCTGGTCGGCGCCGAGAACTTCTTCCTCTTCGGGCAGACCGCCGAGGAGGTGGCGAAGACGAAGGCCACCGGCTACCGCGGCCGCGAGATCTACGAGCGGAGCGCCGAGGTGCGCGAGGTGCTCGACCTCATCGGCTCCGGCTTCTTCTCGCCGGAAGATCGCAACCTCTTCAAGCCGCTCGTCGACGGGCTGCTCAACGACGATCGCTACCTGGTGCTCGCCGACTTCGAGGCCTACGTGAAGGCGCAGGAGGACGTCTCGAAGAAGTACGCCGACCCGCGCGCCTGGTGGCGCTCGTCGATCATCAACGTCGCGCGCATGGGCTTCTTCTCGTCGGATCGCACCATCCGCGAGTACGCGAAGGACATCTGGGGCATCCAGTCGATCCCCGCCGGCAACGACGAGGGCTGAGCTACTGGATCACGCGGCGCGGCACGCGCACGTCGACCAGCGCGCCGTCGTGCCGCCGCACCGAGAGGAGCACCGTGGTGCCCTCCTCTCCGCGGATGAGCTCGATGCCCCCGACGAAGCCGACGTTCACCGAGAGCTGGCCCTCGATGCTGAGGATGCCGTCTCCTTCGACGAGGTCCGCCTCCGCCGCGCCGCCGCCGGGCAGCACCCGCTTGATCACCAGCGCGTCACCCTTCGCCTCCAGCACCGCGCCAATGCCCACCAGCTCGACCCGCGGGCGTTCGCCTTCCGCGACCGGGGTCAGCTCGAGCTCGATCGGCCCGGTCACCTCGTCGGCGCGCGCTTCGATCTGCTTGATGCGCGCGTGATGCCCCGACGCGGCGACGAAGAGCGAGCGCCGACCGGGCTTGAGGCCGGGCAGCACGAAGCGGCCGTGCTCGTCGGTCCGGGCGCTGGTGGTCATGAGCAACGACGTGTCGCCCTGCCCTTCGAGCGACACCACCGCGCCCGCGAGCGGCGCCTTCGTCTTCCGGTCCACCACGCGGCCCTCGACGGTGCCGCCCTCGCGAAGCGTGAAGTCGGCGGTCGAGACGCGGGAGGCATCGAGGCGCAGCTCGAGCGGCTCGGCGGGCGCGAAGCCCAGCGCGCTCGCGCTCGCCACCACCGTGCCCGCAGGCAGCCCATTGAGCTCGTAGCGCCCTTCCGCGTCGACGACCCGGTGCGAGACGAGCTCGGCCTGCTCGAGCGGGCCGAGCTTCTGGCGCACGGTGATCACGAAGGCGGGGACCGGCTGGCCGCGGCGATCGCTCACCCGCCCCGCGAGCGTCGCGGGGGTCGACAGGCGCAGCACCACCGGCTCGCCGCGCGTCTCGACGGGGGCGGCCCACGCGCCGACGACGACCGCGCTCACCCGCCACGGCGGAGGCCCTTCGACGCGCGCCTGGAAACGCCCCTCGGCGTCGCTGCGCGCGCTCGCGGCCTCGAGCCAGCCGAGCTCGGTCCTCCGCGACAGCTTCACCTCGACGCCCGCACGCGCGGCGCCTGCCAGGTCCTCCACGCGCCCCTCGAGCACGGCCTCACGGACCCCGCCGTCGGCCGCGGTGGTCCTGAGCACCAGCACCACCTCGCCTGAGATCTGCGCGCTGAAGCCGAAGTCGACCACCGCGGGCTCGAAGCCCTCCTTCCTCGCGACGATCAACGCCCCGTCGCGCGCGTGGAACGAGAACGAGCCGTCTGCGGCCGACGCGGTGGTGCGCGACTCGCCGTCCTGGATCTCGATCGCCGCGCCCGCGACCGGCTTCTCGGCCTCGTCGAGCACCACGCCGCGGTACTGGAGCTGCGGCACCAGCGGCACCACCAGGCCCGTGGCGCAGGCCCCCGCGCCGGGCCGCGCCGTGAGCAGCTTCCCGGCCCCTTCGCTCAGCAGCGGAAAGAAGCCGTCAGCCCGCGCTTCGAGGAGCTCGAGCTCCGGCGCGTCGCTGTTGACGTCGAAGCGGCCCTCATCGTCGGCCGTGACGACCAGCGGCTCGCCACCTGCGAGGAAGCGCACGCTGGCCCGCGCGACGCCGCGCCCCGTCACCACGCTCACCACGCGCCCCTCGAGGCAGCCGCCGCGCCGCTCCGCAGGCGCCCGGGTGAGCTCCGCCGTCGGGACCGGCGCGCCGGGCGTGCCGAGGAAGGCGCTCGCCCGCCAGCGGGGCACGCCGGCATCCCGCGGCGCCGGTGGTGACGTCGTGGTCACCGGCACCGGCCGCCGGAGCCACCAGACGAGCAGCGCTGAGACCAGAGACACCGCGACGAGGACTGCCGCGAGGCCGCGTCGCATGGGCGGCTACTCGAAGACCAGCCAGCCGAACCGAGGCAGCGCGTGGAAGTCGCCGACGAAGAGCGGCGAGAACGACTGCCCTTCGATGTTCGTGCGGCGCGCGAGGTGCTCGAGGCGGTACGCGTTGAAGCGCCAGCGATCGCCCTTCTGGGGCGGCACGCGCGGCACCGCGTTCAGCTTCGCGATGGGGATCTGCATCTCCGCGGTCCAGTACTCGTCGGTGTCGGAGTCGTCGTCGAGCGTGCCCTTCACGAAGACCGCGGTCTTCATGTCCGACTCCCACTTCATCGCCTCGGCGAGATCGCTGCGGCGCGCGACGAAGCTGGCGTCGAAGTTCACGTTGTGGGGCGAGACCTGCAGCTCGTTGTAGGTGCGCCCATCGCCGTCGGCGTCGAAGAACACCTCGACCACGTCCTCGTTGTAGATGGGATCGTCCTTCTTCGTGAGCGAGCCCCAGACGTCGGGGTCTTCGGCGCGGAAGGCGACGTAGACGTTGGTGTCGTCCCACAGCACGCGAAACGTCGTCTTCCGGGTGATGGGGCCGCCGTCGAAGCTGCGGGTGAGCGGCTGCTCCTTCGCCAGCTTCCACACCTCGTCGTCGAGCTTGCCGTCGATGGTGGGAGGCTTCGGCGCGCGCACAGCCGCGTACTCCGGCAGCGCCGCCTGCGGCCCTTCGAGCTTCGGCCCGAGCACCCGCCCGTCACCGTCGGACAGCGCCACCGAGTCGATCGGCAGCCGGCCCTGCTCGCTCCAGAAGCCGAGGTAGAGCCGCAGCGTGCCCTGGAAGTTCGGCATGCCGAAGCCGTGCACGTCTTCGATGATCTTCCCCTGCGGCCAGGAGCCCAGCGGCGCAGCGCCGCCCTGGAGCTCGTGATCGAGGTTGCCGACCTGCTGGCGCGTCGACTCGTCCATCACGTGCAGGAAGAAGCGCCACTGGCCCTGCACCGGCTTGTCGGCGCGGAAGTAGTGCCGCAGCGTCACCTGATCGCCGGGGCGCGGCTTCGCCGGTTCGACGATCGAGCCGAGGTACGTCACCGCGCCGCCTGCCCAGGTCGCCCCGCTGGTGTGGGTCAACGGCCCGGGGAGCGCGTCCAGCGTGCGCAGCGCGCCGCCCTGCTGAGCCGCCGGCGCCCGCGCCCCCTTCGGCTTCGGTCCCGCCTGCTCGTCACGGCAGCCGGCCAGCGCCAGCGCCACCATCAGTCCACAGAGAGTCGAACGCATCGGGGCGCGGAGACTACGCCCTCCGACGGCGGACGGTCGCAGAAGGTGAGCCCAAGCCATTTCAGGTGGTTGCAGCGGCACCGTCCGTGCTCTCCCGCGCGCGCATGCGAATCGACATCGTCTGGAATGAAGAGACGACGCAGGTCGATCTCGTCGATGGGGTGGTGACGGTGGGTGGGGCGACGACGGACGGCATCTGCATCGCGGGCCTGCCACATGGACTGTTGTCCCTCGAGCTCGACGGAGGCGTGCTGAAGGTCACCGCCATCCGCTCGGTGCGGATCGGAGAGGCGCTCTTCCCCGCGCGCGTGCCCCGGCTGCTGATCGAAGGGGAAGATCTCAAGCTGCCGAACGACGTGATCATCCGGCGCACGCCCGACGCGAAGAAGCGCGAGTCGCGCAAGACGATCGGCACCGCGTTCGTGGCGCAGGAGCTGCTCTCGGGAGACCTGGCGCCGCAGGACACCCGCGCGGCGACGCTCACCTGCGTGACCGGCCTCGATCAGGGGCGCATCTTCCCCATCCCCTTCGAGGAGAACTTCATCGGGCGGGCCGACGACGCGGCGATCCGCGTGCGTGATCGGGCCGTGAGCCGGAAACACGCGCGGCTGCTCCGGCGCGGTCGCGAGCACGTGCTGCAGATCGTGCCCTCGTCGATGAACGGCATCTACGTGAACGGCCTGCTGCTCAAGAAGGACCGGGTGCTCAAGACGGGCGACGTCATCGAGATCGGCCAGACGGTGCTGCGCTTCGACGACGCCGAGCGGGCCCCCGAGGAGTGCACCCGCATCGTGTCCCCGGAGGAGAAGGCCGCGGCGTCGTCGAAGCGCGCCACGCCCGCGCAGCCGACGCCTGCCCAGCCCGCGCCCACCCCGACGATCGCCGCCGAGCCGGTGACCGCCCCGAAGGCGGCCGAGCCTCAGCTCGAGCTGGTTCCGCCCCCGCCCGCAGAGCCCGGTGTCGCGGCGGCGCCTCCCGCGCGCCTCGATGGCCGACGCCGGTGGAGCCTCGAGGTGATCCTCATGAGCGCAGGCATCGTGCTGACGCTGCTGGGCGTCGGCGTGGTCGCGGCGCTGCTGCTCTGACGACGTCGTTCAGAACGAGTTGCCGATGGTGAACTCGAACTGGATCGGCTGATCGCCCGGGCGGCGCGTGAGGGGAATGCCCCACTCGAAGCGCAGCGGGCCGATGGGCGAGAACCAGCGCACGCCGAAGCCCACCGAGTACAGCAGCCCGAGCGGCAGGTTCATCGGCGCGAGCGTCGCGTCGTTCGAGACGTCGAAGAAGTTCGAGTTGCGATCGAAGGTGTTGCCGCAGTCGAAGAACAGCACGCCGCGGATGCCGACCTTCTCGAGGAGCGGGATCTCGAGCTCGGCGTTGAAGATGAGCTGCTTGTTGCCGCCCACGCGCAGCGGCGTGACGGTGGCGTCGGGAGAGACGGAAGTGCCGATGAGCTGGCTCGGCGCCACCTGGCGCAGCGGGTAGCCGCGGATGGTGTTGATGCCGCCCAGGAAGTACTGCTCGGAGATCGGCAGCGGCCCTCGGCCGGTCGGCTCGCCATTGGGGCCGAGCTCCGCCCGGGGGAAGTGCTCCTGCAGGTACCCCACCTGCAGGTTCATCTTGAACACCGAGCCGAGCGGGAGCGGGAAGTAGACGCGCTGGTAGGCCGTGAAGCGGTTGAAGTTGTACTGCCTGGCCGGCTCGGCGGTGTTGAGGAAGCTGGGGGCCGTCTCGACCGACGCGAACGACAGCCATCCCTGCGAAGGGAAGAGGCGGTTGTTGCGCTTGTCCCAGGTCCACGAGAGGCGCACCGCCGAGGTCGAGCCGCTGCGGTACTGATCTGCGAGCTGAGCGGTCGCGGCCGTCGACGAGGTCGAGCTCGCCGTCACGTTGACGTTCTCGTACGTGTACCCGAGGTTGAGGCTCATCTCGTCGGGAATGACGTAGTAGCCGAGGCTCGCAGTGCCGCCGAACGCGTCGCGCACGAAGCCGAAGTAGTCGAGCTGGGTGCGGTAGGCGTCGATGCTGAAGATGAAGTTGGTGTCGAGGAAGTACGGGTCGAAGTAGCTCAGCTGGAAGAAGCTGCGCAGGCCCGAGAGCTGCGCCGACGCCGACACCGACTGGCCCCAGCCGAGGAAGTTCTGCTGCGCGACCTGGGCGGTGAAGATGAAGCTCTCGACGTTCGAGAAGCCGAGGCCGACCTGGAAGGTGCCCGTCGACTTCTCCTTGATCTCGACCTGCACCACCACGTGCTCGCCGTCGCTGCCGGGCTTGTGCGTCACCTCGACGGTCTCGAAGAAGCCGAGCGCGGTCACCTTCTCCTTCGAGCGACGCATGCCAGTGCCGCTGAACAGCTCGCCCTCATAGACGCGGAGCTGCCGGCGGATGACCTTGTCGCGCGTCTTGGTGTTGCCGGTGATGTCGATGCGCTCGATGTAGACCTTCGGGCCCTTCTGCACGTCGAAGGTGAGATCGATGGTCTTCGCCTCGGCGTTGACCGCGGTGACCGGGGTGATGTTCGCGTAGGCGTAGCCCGAGTCGTAGTAGACGTCGGTGATCGCCTGGATGTCCTTGGCGAGGAGCGACCGGTTGAAGGTCGTCTTCTCCTTCGAGGTCATGAGGCGGTGCAGCGCGTCCTTGGTGACCAGGAGATCGCCCGAGAAGTCGAGCTTGCCGACGGTGTAGCTGTCGCCTTCTTCGACGCGGATGGTGATCGAGATGTAGCGCTTGTCGGGCGAGAGGGTGACGACCGGCTTGTCCACGCGCACGTTGATGAAGCCGCGATCGAAGTAGGCCATCTGGATGACCTGGAGATCGCGCTGGAAGAGCTCCTCGCGGTAGGTGCCCTGGCTGGTGAGGAACGAGAGGTACCCGCCCTCCTGCGTGGCCATCACGCCCTTGAGCTCGTCGGGGTTCACCTTCTCGACCCCGAGGAAGACGATCTCCTTCACCATCACCTTCGCGTGCTCCTTGATCGCGAAGACGAGATCGACCTCGGTGCCCTCGTCGCCGACGGGCTTGAGCTGCGCCTCGACCTCCGCGAGGAAGAAGCCCTTCTCGACGTACTTCTCGAGGATCTTCTTCTCGTTCCGCTTCACCGCCGCGACGTCGAGAATGGTGAAGGCCTTGATGTCGATGACGTCCTTGAAGTCGTCCTTCGAGAGCTCGTCGTTGCCCGACAGCTGCACCGAGCGGATCGCCGGCTTCTCGGTCACGCGCACCACGTACGCGATGCCCTTCGGCGTGCGCTGCACCAGCAGCTGGAGATCGTTGAAGTACTTGAGCGCCCACAGCGCGCGGAGATCGTCCGCGGTGCGCGAGGGCTCGAAGAGGTCGCCGACCTTCTGGCGGAGCGCACGCGCGACGGCCGGCGCCTCGACGCGCCGGTTTCCTTCGACGCGGATCTCGACGATGCGATCCGAGTCTTCGCGCGCCGGCTTGTCTTCGAGGAGCACCTGGGCGTGCGCCACCGACGAGGTCGCCGGCGTGGCCACCACGAGCAACAACGAGAGCGTGACGAAGAGGCGCGAAATCACGAGGGAAGAACGGCGCACCTTATGGACAAAACCGGGCCCGGATACGAGCGAAAAGGGAGCCCATTGCCGGATTTGTCTTCTTCAGTCCGCGTCGACCACGTGGCCGTCCCGCAGCCGGAGCCGCCGCGGCATCGACTTCGCGAGGGCCTCGTTGTGGGTGACGACGACCGCGGTGACGCCCAGCTCGCGGTTCACCTCGCGCAGGAGCGCGTGGATGCCCTCGCCGGTGGCGGGGTCGAGGTTGCCGGTCGGCTCGTCGGCGAGCAGCAGGTCGGGCTTGAGCATCAACGCGCGCGCGAGCGCCACGCGCTGCGACTCGCCGCCCGAGAGCTCGCCCGGCTTGTGCTCCGCCCGGTGCGCCAGCCCGACGCGCTCGAGGAGGCCGCGCGCGCGCTTGAGCGCCTCGCGCCGCTCCTGCCGGAGGATCAGCGCCGGCATCGCCACGTTCTCCTCGGCGGTGAACTCCGGGAGCAGGTAGTGCGACTGGAAGACGAAGCCGATCGACCGGTTGCGGAACTCGGCGACCTCCGCGTCGTTCATGTCGAACACCGAGCGCCCGCGGAAGTGCATGCGCCCCGCAGCCGGCAGATCGAGCGTGCCCACCACGTGCAGGAAGGTGCTCTTGCCCGAGCCGGACGCCCCGACGAGCGACACCAGCTCGCCCTGCTCGATGGTGACCGAGACGTTCTTGAGCACGTCGATGCGCTTCCCGTTGAGGAAGTACGACTTCGAGACGTCGCTGACCTGGAGGAACGGGGCGCTCATGCTCACTCCGACTTGAGGCCGTCGACGGGCTCGACCTCGGACGCCTGCAGCGCCGGGTAGATGCTCGCGAGGAAGGTGACGAGGATCGCGATCACCACCGAGAGCGCCGTCTGGAAGGGCTCGATGCGCACCGGGAGCGCGGGGATGTAATACACCTGCGGGTCGAGCTTGATGCCCACGCGCTCGATGAAGACGCACCACGCGAGCCCGGAGATCAGCCCCAGCACGCCGCCAGCGACGCCGATCTGCAGGCCCTCCATCAGGAAGATCTTCACGATGCCGCCGTCGGGCACGCCGAGCGCCTTGAGCACCGCGATCTCCTTGCGCTTCTCGAGCACCAGCATGATCACCGTGGCCACGATGAGGCCCGCGGCGACGATCACGATGATCGAGAGGATGATGCCCATCACCAGCTTCTCGAGGCGCAGCGCGGCGAAGAGGTTGCGGTTCATCTCGCCCCAGTCCTTCGTGCGGTACGGGTAGCCCTGGAGCGTGTCGTACACGGCCTTCATCGTGCCGCGCGCGTTGTCGACGTCGGTCACCTTCACCTCGATGCCCGTCGCGCCCTTGATGTTGAAGAAGCTCTCCGCCTCCTTGAGCTGGATGTAGACGAACTTCGAGTCGTACTCGTACATGCCCGAGTAGAAGATGCCCGCCACGCGGAACGGGCGGCTCTTCGGCATCGGCCCCTGCGGGCCGAGCTCGCCACCGAGCGGCGAGACGACGTTCACCCGATCGCCCACCACCACCTTGAGCGACGCGGCGAGCTCGCGGCCGATGATGATGCCCGGGAGCACCACGTCAGCCGCGGCCTCCTTCTCGGGCGACGGCAGCTCGAGGAGCGGATCGCGCTCGATGTCGGGCACGCCGCCGGGGTTCTCCTGCTTCTTCTCGGGCTTCCTGGGCTCGACCGTCGCGGGGCGATCGTCGAAGAGCGGCTCGTCGAGCGCGTTGCGATCGCCGAGGTGACGCCGGGTGATGCGGCTGGGGTCGTCGAGCCACTCGAGCTTCCCGCCCGGCAAGAGGTAGTCGGGGAGATCGGTGACGCGCCCCACGGTCTTCGGGTCGATGCCCTTGATCATCGAGCCCGAGATGTTGCCCTCCGAGCTGATCATCACCTCGTTGAGGATGAACGGGGTCGCGCCCGCGATGCCGCGCACCTTCTCGACCTTCGCCAGCACCTCTTCCCAGTCGGGCATCTCGGGCGCGTACTTCATGACCACGCCGTGCGAGTTGGTGCCGAGGATCTTCTTCTGCAGGTCGGCCTCGAAGCCGCTCATCACCGAGAGCACGATGATCAGCGCCATCACGCCCACCCCGACGCCCATCACCGAGACGAAGGTCATCATCTCGGTCGGCGTCTGCGCCTTGCGCTTGACCTCGTTGAGCGCGTGCGCCGCGGCGAGCGGGTCCTTCAGGCCAAGGCGCTTGATGCGCGTGCGCTCGACGACCTTCTCTGCCGCCTGGACGATCGCCCACAGCAGCAGCGGGGGAATGATCCCCATGATCAGCACCGCGAACACGCCGCCCAGCAGCCGCCAGCGGAAGACCGCCACGTGCCGCGTCGCGACGAACAGCTCGTACGAAGCGCGGAGATCGAGCCGGCCCGACGACGTCGAGACGAAGCCGAAGTTGATGCCGAGGAAGAAGCCCAGCGCCAGCGCCGCGGTGAGGAGCCAGTAGCTGAGCTCCGGGCGGTTCTCGCCGAGCAGCGACGCGAGGTAGATGAGCTCCCGCAGGTTCGCGCCGAAGTCGATCATCAGCCGCGGCACGTAGTGCATCAGCGTCAGCAGCAGCGGCACCGGCAGGCCGAAGTACAGCAGCGCCAGGGTCGCCTCGGGGGTCGAGAGGCGCTTCGAGTTGGCCGCGCCGAGGAAGCCGCCGGCGAAGGCGATGAACATCGCCACCGCGAACGCCACCAGGAAGGCCGACACCGGCGGGAGCCCGTCGACCACCGCCCCGCCCTGCACCGTGCCCTTCCCCACCACGCCGAGGTACAGGCGAATGAAGACCAGCTCGGAGATCAGGAAGCCGAAGCCGTACGCGAGCAGCGTGCCCCAGTGAAAGTCGACGAACTTCGCCAGCCGCGGGTGGAGCCCGTTCGCGGGCGGCGGCGGCGGCGTGTAGCGGAACAGCCCGAAGGTGGCCTTCGACAGCAGCTCCTTGAAGCCCTCGAGCGTCGAGCGCAGCGCCGCGCCGAGCTGGAGCGGCTCGGCCTCCGGGTTGCGCAGGGTCACCGCCAGGAGCCCCCAGCCGACGAGCCACGCCGCCCCGCCGATGAAGAGGTGGGTCTGCCCGAGCGGCAGCGCCTCGGGCGAGCCGTACGCCTTCACCTGCGCGACGAGCTCGGCGTGGTGCAGCGTGCCGGAGAGGGCGTTGCCCAGCGCGACGAACGGCCCCCAGCCGATCGACCACAGCCCGAGATCGCCCGCGAGCTGGAGGAGCTCCGCCTGCACGAGGCCGAACACCAGCTCGACCAGGCCGAGCAGGAGGAAGAGCGCTGCGACGAAGAGGGTCCGGGTTCGAGTCACTGAGCCTGGGGCTTGAGCAGCGGGAAGAGGATGACGTCGCGGATCGAGTGCGAGTCGGTCAACAGCATCGCCAGGCGGTCAATTCCGATGCCCTCGCCGGCGGTCGGCGGGAGGCCGTGCTCGAGCGCGCGGATGTAGTCCTGGTCGAAGTCCATCGTCTCCTGCTGCCCGCGGCTCTTCGCGTCGAGCTGCGCCTGGAAGCGGCCGGCCTGATCGATCGGATCGTTGAGCTCGCTGAAGGCGTTGGCGATCTCGCGGCCCACGCAGAACAGCTCGAAGCGGTCGGTGATCGCCGGGTTCTGATCGTTGCGGCGCGCCAGCGGGCTCGTCTCGACCGGGAACTGGGTGATGAAGGTCGGCTGCACGAGGTCGTGCTCGACGTACTGCTCGAAGAGCGTGCCGATGAGCTCGCCGACGTTCATCGTCGCCACCGCGGCCTTGTCCTTGTCCTCGGTCTTGCGGAGAGCCACGGCGCGGAGCTTGTCGGCGTCGGCGAAGTCCTTCTCCGAGAGGTCCTTCACGCGCGAGCGGATCGCCTCCGTCATCGGGATGCGCGGCCAGCCCTTCTTGAAGTCGAGCGTGTGCTCGCCGTACTTCACGACCGAGCTCCCCGTCACCGCCACCGCGGCCTCGGAGATCATCTGCTCGGTGAGATCCATCAGGTCCTCGTACGTGGCGTACGCCTGGTAGAACTCGAGCATCGTGAACTCCGGGTTGTGGCGCGTGCTGACGCCCTCGTTCCGGAAGTTGCGGTTGATCTCGTAGACACGGTCGAAGCCGCCCACCACGAGGCGCTTGAGGTACAGCTCAGGCGCGATGCGCATGAAGAGGTCGATGTCGTACGTGTTGTGGTGCGTGACGAACGGCCGCGCCGCCGCGCCCGACACCAGCGGGTGCATCATCGGCGTCTCGACCTCGAGGAACTCGCGCGCGTCGAGGAAGTTGCGGATGAACTGCACCAGCTTCGTGCGCTTCTTGAACGTCTCGCGCACGCCGGCGTTGGACAGCATGTCGACGTAGCGGCGGCGGTAGCGCTCCTCGCGGTCAGCGAGCGCCTGCGACTCGGCCCAGGCCTTGTTCACCGCGCCGGGGAGCGCCTTCACGGCGTTCGGAGAGTCCTTGAGCTTCTCGGTCTGCTCGGCGACGGCCTCGGCGCGCGCCTTCTCGCGCTGATCGTGCGGCGCGGCCGCGACGGCGGCCATCACCGCGGCGGCGGCGTCCTTCACCCGCGCCTGCTCCTCGGGCTTGAGGGAGATCTTCGCGTCGTCGCCGCTGTACTTGCCGGGCAGCGAGCGCAGCGCCTTGCCGAGGAAGCGCAGCTCGGTCGCGGCCAGCGTCAGCTCGCCGGTCTTCGACTTGAAGAGCGTGCCCGTCACCCCGACGAAGTCGGCGAGATCGACCAGCTTCCACACCCTGAACGCGTCGTCGCCGAGCACGTCCTTCTTGACGTGCACCTGCAGCGCACCGGCGCGGTCCTGGAGCACCACGAAGGCCGCCTTGCCGAAGTCGCGCACCGACACCACGCGGCCGGCGAGCGAGAAGGGCCCGGGCTTCTTCGCCTCGAGCACCTCGGGGCTCTCGGCGTTGAACTCCGCGAGCAGCGCGCCGGTGGTGGTGGTGGGGCTGAAGCCGTTGCCGTACGGGTTGACGCCCAGGTCCTGGAGCTGCTTCGCCTTGGCCTGACGCTCGTTGTACAGCTTCTGTTCTGCGCTCACTTCGTCGGACATGGCCGGGTCGTTCACCACGGGCCTGCCGAGGGAGGCAAGGGAAACCCGTCAGGGGCAACACCACCGCGACGCGGTGGCGAAGGCGTCGCTCACGCCCGGAAACTGCGCGTAGACGTAGGTCGGCGACGGCACGAGCAGATGGCACAGCGGCTCCTGCGTCACGTCGTAGGCGCCGGGCACGCCCACGCGCAGGTGGCGCACCGCGAGCTCGGTGCACGCGGTGCATGCCGCGACCTTCTCTTCGATGGGCCCCGAGCCCTGCGCCCGCGCACGCAGCGCGTCGAGCGTCGCCGGCGTGACCTCCCCGCACCACTCGGTGGCGTGCGCGCGGTGGAAGGTGCGCTTGAGGGCGAGGGTGCGCTCGTTCGAGTCCCAGCTGTCGGCGTACGACGCGATGCCGGCGTAGCCCGAGTTCTGCTTCACCCCGAGGAAGCTGCCCCACTGCCCCTCGGCGAGCGACGTTCCGTCGGCATCTTCCTTCGCGCGCAGCCGCGCGATGGTCACCATGCGCTGCAGCTCGAAGCGGAACTCGTTGCGGAGCTTCGGCGCCACCGCCACCTTGCCCTGCGCCCGCGCCACCTTCGGCAGGAGGAAGCTGACGAAGCGCGCGTCGATGGGAATCGACGTCTGCAGGCCGACGATCTTGAGGTTCACCGCCGCGCCCGCGGCGATCGACGCGTTGGTCGCACGCTGCCCGAAGCACCGCTCGCTGGTCGGGTCGAGCGAGGTGAAGCCCGGCTCGGGCTGCGCCGCGCCGTGCGCTTCGCCCGAGGCGGCGTACACCTCGAGCAGCCCCGACACCGCGCACTGGAAGAAGGTGCTCGACTGGAGCTGGTAGGTGCCCTCCGACGAGAACAGCGCGAGGTAGTTGTCGCCCACCCCGTGCGCGAAGTCGCCGGCGACGGTCTTGAAGCGCACGTCGTCCCAGGGCGCGCACATCGCGTCGTTGACGTCGTAGGTGGTCCACGAGGGCAGCGCCTGCAGCACCCCGCGCGCGCCGTGGAAGAGCCCCGCGACGAGCGCCGTCAGCACCGCGCGATCGCGCTGCTCCTCGACCGTCGCGCCCGGGAAGTCGGCGAGCGTCGCGCTGCCCCAGCGCTCCCACATGTGGCCCATGCTCCACGCGTCCTGCAGGTAGTGCTGGCCGACGGCCTCGAGCGACAGCGCCTCGAGCTCACACTCGCGCACGAAGGCGTCGAAGCGCGTCTCGGCGCCCAGCTTCAGGCGCAGCGCGCGGCACTCGCCTCCGCGGGTGAGCGCGAGCTGGTGGTAGTGCGCGTACCAGCCCGCGACTGCGGGACGAAGTGGTTCGAGTTCACCGGCCCCATGTGCGCCGCGAAGTCGTGGCAGTCGGCGAGCGAGGTCGCGCCCTCGAGCGGGCACAGCTCGTGCCCCGACGCCCAGTCCCACAGCGCGTACGAGAAGTCCGGCAGGTGGGTGAACTCCCCCACCGAGTATGGGCGGAAGGCCGTGCGCGTCACCGCCTCGAAGGGGGCCGGCAACAAGGTGGGGCTCGCGACGCCGCCGATGTCGACCGTGGTGTCGGTGGTGAACACGGTGAGCGACCTGGTGCGCGAGACCTCAGCTGGCAGCCCGGCCTTCGCGCGCGTCAGCTCCCACAAGCGCCGGTGCTCGTCGGCGCCTCCGACCCATCGCTCGCGCGCGGTCGCGGGCCCGGCCGACGGCGAGCACGGCGTGCCCTGCTGCGCGAGCAGCGCGTCGGGCTCGAGCGTGCGGTTGGGGTACTTCACGCAGACCGACTCCCACGCGAGCGCGGGGAGCGCGACGAGCGAAACCGCGACGAGCAGCCGCCTCACGGAGCACCTCCCGCGAGGGCCGCCTCGAGCCCGGGGAAGCACGCGTGGTCGACGAAGAAGACCTCCTCGAAGGCGGTCGACTGGGGAACGCCGGCGTCGACCTTCGCCACGAAGGCGTCCTTGCACGACTGCGGGCAGCAGGCCTTCTCGTTCCACGGCGCCTCGGTCGCGCACGGCCGTGTGTTGAGCAGGCACCAGGTGAGATCCTTCTCGGTGCCCGGCGCGTAGCAGAAGGTCGCCGCGTCGACGCACAGCCCGAGCGCGGAGATGGCGTCCTTCGTGCCGGGATCGAACTCGAGCCGCGCCGCGTTCACGTCCGCGAAGAGGCGCGACGAGCCGGAGATGGGCGGGAAGAGAGAGAAGTCGAACGCCGTGGGCGGCGGCTCGACGTACGGCGACTCCTCGGGCTTCGGACAGGCCGCCAGCGCCAGGGCACAGACTGCGAGCAGGGTTCGCATCGGAGACGGCATGGCTCGCAAGCGTAGTGCCAGCGACCGGCCATCGAAACGTGCGGTGCGACGAGGTGGCTGCGCAGCCGCTCGCGCACCGCGCCGCGTCAGGGCGACGCGAGCAGCATGAACATCGCCACCAGCGCTGCGATGATCATCGGCACCACCACCTCGACCGGGAAGCGGGCGTTCTGGATCTCCCGCGCGCGGGTGTGGAAGCGCCGACGGCGCGTGCGGCGGAGGATGAGCGAGGCGAGCGCGTCGGGCGCCTTCTCGCGCGGGGCGTCCTTGAGGGCCGAGATGGCGTGGCGGTACTTCTCGTAGCGCGCCCGGAGCTCCGGATCGGCCGCGAGCTGCTCGTCGAAGTCGCTCGCCTCGGCGCCTTCGAGCGCGTCATCGACGGCGCCCAGGAACAGGCGCTCGACTTCATTCTTCGACAGTTCGTGACGCACGACTTCAGTCTCCTCGATCCCCGAAGCTCTCTTCAAGCTTCGACAGGATGCCTGCCAGCTTCTCGCGCGCGCGATGCAGCCGGCTCTTCACCGTGCCCTCGGCGAGCTCGGTGATGTCCATGATCTCTTCGTAGCTCAGCCCCTCGACGTCACGGAGCACCACCAGGGCCCGCTGATCTTCGTCGAGCTCCTGGATCGCGCGGTGCACCAGCTGCCGGTCGGTGCGCCGCAGCGCCGCCTGGTCGGGCTGCTCGGCCCCGCCCATCGCCTCGGTGATCGACAGCTCGTTGCTCTCGCCGTACTCGTCGCTCCGCCCGCGGCCGCGACGCTTGAGGTACTTGAGGCGGTTGAGGCAGTGGTTGCGGGCGATGCGGTAGATCCACGTCGTCAGCTTCGCGTCGGCGCGGAACTTGTCCGCGTGCTGGTGGATGCTGATGAAGATCTCCTGCGTGAGATCGAAGGCCTCCTCGCGGTCGGCCAGCATGCGAACGCAGAAGTCATACACCCGGTCCTGATGGGTGCGGACCAGCACCTCGAAGGCCGAAGGATCCCGCCGGCGCAGCCGCGCGATGAGCAGGTGCTCCGGGAGGCTCAGGGCCGGGCCCCGCCCTTCCGTCATCGCCTCCGCAGGGAGCTCCAGCACGTCGCTCGGCACGTCATCCTCCCGGTCGTCGCTCTCCAAACGCTCGCTCCGACGAAAGGGTCTGACACCGCCGTGAAATCCGGGTTCCCGCGCGCGGAAACACCGTGTTCCCGGCTGGTTGCGAGCCTACTTGAGAACGTACGCGCCGGTCTTCGAGACCCGGAAGGACGGCGGGCGGCGAGAGCGCTCGAAGGCGGCCCATGCAGGCTGGAGCTCGTGCTTCCAGAAGTCGGCGTAGACGCTCGGGCCGAGGGCGGCGAGGTTCTCGTCGGTGAGCTGCGCGGGGAAGATGTCGAAGCGGATCGGGCGGACCTTCGCGTCGAAGGCGATGAGGTACACCTCTTCGATGGGCTCGTCCTCGATGGCGATGCAGCCGATGCTGGCGCAGCTCCCGTGGAGGTAGATGAGGCCGCCGGGCCGCTTCGCGTCGCTGCGGAGGCGATCGCTCTGGTTGGGGTACGAGACCTTCATCGACAGGTGGTAGTCGGAGAAGGGGTTGAAGGACGGCACCTCGTAGAGCCCCTCCGGCACCTGGAGATCGCCCTCGCGCCGCTTCGGGCCGAGCTCGCCCGACGCCGCGCAGAAGGGCCACGCCTTCACCAGCACCATCGGCTTGCCGCGCTGGCTGGCCCACAGCTCGAGCTGGCGCTCCTTCTTGAAGGCGCGGAGGTACACCTCGTCGACCGGGTACGAGAGGCCGGCCTTCTCGACGAGGGCCTTCACGTCGGCGGCGCGGCGGGCGCGGACGTCCTTCACCTTGTCGGCGAGCGCGGCCGTCGAGAGGGCGCAGACCAGGAGCAGGAGGCGCATGGCGACCGACTGGGACGCCCGAGCCGACCTGTCGGTTCCGCTCACTTCGCCGGCGTGCGCTGCAGGAGCGCGCGGCGGCGGTGGTACAGCTCGAGGTTGAACGGGTCGATGGTGAGCATGTGCTCCACCACCCGCAGCGCGTCCGCCAGCTTGCCTTCGCGCTGGTGCGCGTCGGCGGTCATCAGGTGGAGCGCGACGCGCGAGGGCGTGCCCTCGTTCGTCTTGAGGAAGCTCTTGCGCAGCTCCTCGAGCTCGGTCGCGCGCAGGCCCGCCGACAGGCAGACCAGCACTCCCCGCCAGTTGGCCCGCATGCCGTCGAACTCCGCGCGCTTGACTGGCGTGCTGAGCACCTCGACCGCGAGCCGGAGCCGCTCGATCGCCGCGTCGAGCTGCTTGCGCTGCCCGGGCGAGATGTTGCGCTTGCCGAGCTCGTTGAGCTGGGTGGCGAGCTCGCGCCCGCGGGCCTTCACCGTGGGGATGTCCACGTCCTGAGGCAGCGCGAGCACGACGTAGTGATCGCCCTGGATGCGCTTGCGCACGTCGACCAGCAGCTTCTCGACGAGCGGGTCGTCGGCCTGCGACGCGGCGGGCGTGGGCGCCACCGGGGCCACGGGCAGTCCGCGGGTGAGGTTGTCGAGCGCCTCGCGCTGCTCAGGGCGCACGTTGGCGAACTGGAGGCCGAAGCCCTGCGGCATGTGCCACGCCTCGGCCTGCTCCTTCGTCACGTGGCGCACGACGTCGGCGACCACCGAGCCGACCGCGGGAATGGTGACGGTCACGCGCGAGAAGACGCGGGGCGGCGGCTCGTGGCTCACCACGAAGCAGCCCGCGCGCGAGACGTCCTGGCAGGTGAGCGTGCGCACCGCGCCCTGCTCGGTCTTCACCTGAATGTCGAAGCGGGCGACGTGCCGCGGCGGGGCGGGCACCACCGGCTGCACCGGCGTCACGCGCGAGAGCACCGCGTCGACCGGCGCCGGCGTCGCGCGATCGGCCGCGGGCTCGACCGGGGCCGCGCGCAGGCCACTGCCCACGCTGGTCTCGGCCTCCTTGAGCGCGACCTCGAGCGCCTGGCCGAAGTCGCCCGCGCTCTTGAACCGCGCGTCGGGCTTCTTCGCCAGCGCCTTCATCACCACCTGCGAGAGGGCCGGCGGCACCGACGGGTTCACCTCGTGCGGCGGCCTGGGATCCTGGCTGAGGTGGGCCACCAGCATCTGGGTGATCGACATGCCGGCGAAGGGCGTCTTGCCGGTGAGCATCTCGTAGGCGATCACGCCCACTGAGTACTGATCGGTGCGCCCGTCCACGACCTCGCCGGCGGCCTGCTCGGGCGCCATGTAGTCGGGCGTGCCGATGATCACCCCGGTCGCGGTCTTCCGGCTCGGCACGTTGCCGTGGAGCTTGGCGATGCCGAAGTCGAGGATCTTGACGAAGTCGTCCTGCCGGCCGCGCTTGACCAGCATGATGTTCTCGGGCTTCAGGTCGCGGTGCACCACGCCGGCCTGGTGGGCCTGATCGAGCGCGTCGCACACCTGCGCGAGAATGTGCACCGTGCGGCCGAGCGGCACCGAGCCCTTCTGCACGAGCGCCTCGATCGACTGCCCCTCGAGGTACTCCATCACGAGGTAGTAGCGGTTCGGCGGCAGCACGTTCATGTCGAAGATGCTGACGATGTTCGCGTGCCCGATGACGTTGACCGACCGCGCCTCCGCGTAGAAGCGCTGCACGAGGTCGGGGTTCGACGCGAGGTGCTCGTGGAGGAACTTGATCGCCGCCCGGCTCCCGATGCCGGTGTGCTCGCCGAGGTACACCGAGCCCATGCCGCCGGTGCCGAGCAGCTTGAGGATCTTGTAGCTGCCGACCTGCTGGTTGAGCAGCGGATCGGTGGCGGGCGTGGGCGTCATGAACATCGGAGGAAGCGGCGCCGAGGAGACCGCGGTGTCGTGCGAGCCTGTCCCCCAGGGCACACCCTCGGCCGCCTGGTGCACACAGGCTCCGGTTGCGTGCTCACCCCCGCAGCTCTCACACGCCATTGGATCGCGGAACCTAGCCACATCGCGCTACACGCACAACGGACGGAAAACCCTTATTCAGGCAGTGATTTGGCGGGGTTCTTCACTCCCATGAGTTGGGCGGTGATGAACTCGTCGAGGTCGCCGTCGAGCACCTTGTCGGGCTGGCCCGACTCGATGCCGGTGCGGAGATCCTTCACCATGCGGTAGGGCGCCAGCACGTAGCTGCGGATCTGCGAGCCGAAGCTGATGTCGGATTTCGCACCCTCGCGGGCCGCGGTCTCGGCGTCGCGCTTCTTGACCTCGAGATCGTACAGGCGCGCGCGGAGGATCTTGAACGCCATGTCCTTGTTGGCGCTCTGGCTGCGCTCGGTCTGCACGGTGAGGATGATGCCGGTCGGCAGGTGGCGCAGCTGCGCGGTGGAGCTCGTCTTGTTCACCTTCTGCCCGCCGGCGCCGCCGCCGCGGATGAACTTGAGCTCGTAGTCCTTCTCGGGGATGTCGATCTTGATGTCGTCGTCGATCTCCGGGTACACGTCGACGGACGCGAACGAGGTGTGGCGGCGCGCGTTCGAGTCGTACGGCGAGATGCGCACCAGGCGGTGCACGCCCATCTCGGCCTTCATGTACCCGTAGGCGTACTCGCCCTCGATGCGCAGCGAGGCGTTCTTGATGCCCGCCTCTTCGCCCGCGTTGTAGTCGTTGAGCTCGACCTTCCACCCGCGGCGCTCGCAGTAGCGCGTGTACATGCGCAGCAGCATCGAGGCCCAGTCCATCGACTCGGTGCCGCCCGCGCCGGCGTTGATGTCGACGTAGCAGTTGAGGCGATCGTTCTCGCCCGAGAGCATCTTCTGCAGCTCGAGGGCCTTCACCAGCTCCTCGGCGCCCGGGAGCAGGGCGACGCCTTCCTGCCGGCTCGCCTCGTCGCCCATCTCGGCGCCGAGCTCGATCAACGTCTTCGCGTCATCGAAGCGGCGCTGGGCGCCCTCGAAGGCGGCGACTTCCTTCTCGAGGCGCGTCTTCTCCTTGAGGAGCCCCTGCGCCTTGACGTTGTCGTTCCAGAAGTCGGGCAGCGTCGAGTCGCGCTCGATCAGCGCGACGCGGCTCTTCTTGCGCTCGACGTCAAAGAGACCCCCGGAGGCTGGTGAGCCTCGCCTGGAGCTCGTTCATCTTCTCTGCGGTGAGCTGATCGGTCGCCATTGCAGGGCCCCAGTACGACGGTGGGTCGCGCTGACGCAAGCCTCGATTCCCTGCTGACTTTCGCGGGAAGGGTCATTAACTCAGCGCCCATCCGTTCCACCCCACCAAGGAGAACAACCTCATGAAGTTCGAGCTCGCGCCCCTGCCCTACGCAAAGAATGCGCTGGTCCCTCACATGAGCGAGGAGACCTTCTCGTTCCACTACGACAAGCACCACCAGGCGTACATGACGAACCTGAAGAACCTCCTCGAGGGCAAGCCCGAGGCGGACAAGAGCCTCGAGGAGATCGTCAAGACGTCCTCGGGCAAGGTCTTCAACAACGCCGCGCAGGTGTGGAACCACGACTTCTTCTGGAAGTCGATGAAGCCGAACGGCGGCGGTGAGCCGACGGGCGCGCTGGCCGACGCGATCAAGCGCGACTTCGGCAGCTTCGCCGACTTCAAGAAGCAGTTCTCGGAGGCCGCCGTCGGCCAGTTCGGCTCGGGCTGGGCGTGGCTGGTGAAGGAAGGCGACAAGCTGAAGATCGTCACCACCAGCAACGCCGAGACGCCGATCACGAAGGGCCAGACCGCGCTGCTGACCTGCGACGTGTGGGAGCACGCGTACTACATCGACTACCGGAACCTCCGCGCGAAGTTCGTCGAGACGTTCCTCACCAACCTCGTCAACTGGGACTTCGCGGCCGCGAACTTCAAGTGACGAGCTTCGCCACGGGGAGAGGCGTCAGCGTGCGGTCCTCTCCCCGGGCGTAGAAGAAGAAGAGCCGGGTGACGGCGATCGCGTTGAGCGCGTGCCACAGCGCGTGGCCGGTGAGGACGTGGTTGTCGGGCGCGCACAGCAGCCGCGTGGTGTCGGTCACCCAGATCGCGAAGGCGGTGCTCACCAGCCCGAGCGCCTGCGCGAAGATGCGGAAGTGAGGGCTCCGGCCGCGACGCCACGCGTGCAGCTCGAGCCCGATGCCGCTCACCAGCGCGAGCGCGAAGAGCGGGATGCCCGCCGGCTTCACCACCAGCACCACCGCCATCGGCACGATCACGAAGGCCGCCCACGCCGCGGCGATCTGCTCGCGCCGCCAGCGGCCGCGACCGAGGGCGTGCGCGAGAATGAGCCCCGACAGCAGGAACATGCCGAAGAGATCGATCAGCTCGCCGGCGAACGTGCCCGAGGCGTGAAACGCGAAGGACCCGAGGCCGATCATCACGTTCGCCAGCGCCACGCCCCCGAGCAGCCACGAGCGCCGCGACTCGGGGCGCGTCAGCAGCCAGCCCCCCAGCGCCACGTAGGCCAGCGACGACCAGGCGTTCGACGGCTCCGCCACCCACGCGCACAGCCGCGCCTCGCAGAAGCTCACCGACGCCGCTTCCCACCCGCTCCAGGGACAGGTCTCCATGGGCGCCGTTGTCCCCGATGCGCACCCCATCGTCGTCTCGGGTTCCCTGCGGAAACCCGAGGGGACACCCGCAAAACCTCTTTTCTCGTATGGGGATGAAGCCGAGGGCGTTATCTCCCACTGTCTTCCCGGACATCCCCCCGTCCGTGGTCAGCAGCACCAGCTTCGGATTTCGCATGCCTCTCGACGAAACAGAGTTCCTTCGCAAGAAGCCCAAGCAGTCGCGGTCGCGGTCGGTCGTCAACGCCATCATCGAAGCGGCCGATCAGCTGCTCGAGCGCACGGGAGATCCGCAGAAGGTGTCGCTGCAGGGCATCGCGCAGCGGGCAGGCGTGGGCATCGGCTCGCTCTACGACTACTTCGCCAACCGCGAGGGGCTGCTCGGCGCCTTCCTCGCGCGCATCACCGAGCAGAACTTCCTCGCGCTCGAGAAGGAAGTGAACGGCACCAACGAGCTGCCGTTCGACAAGGCGCTCCCGCTGATCGTCGACGCCACGCTGCGCGTGTACCTCGAGAAGCCCGAGCGGACGCGCGCCACCATCAGCACCATCTTCAGGCTGGGGTGGATCAAGCCGGTGGTCTCGGAGCGGGATCGCTTCGCCGGCGTGCTGACCGCGCGCCTGCTCAAGAGCTACCCGAAGCTCGACCCGCAGCGGGTGCAGCTCACCACGGAGCTGCTGTGCGACTGCGTGATGGGCGTGGTGATGGCCGAGCTGTGGCGCGAGGCGACCCCCGAGCGCTCGGAGCGCGTGCGGCAGGAGCTGGTGGAGATGGTGCGCCAGCGCATCGACACACTGCTCGCAGAGCATTGACGACCGGGCGCGACGCCTCTACTTCGGAGCGCGTGGAGCACTCACACAAGGCAGTCACCGTCGATGGGGTGGTGAAGGTCCTGCGGGGCATGGGCGTGCTCGAGCAGATCGTCGCGCGGGCCAGCGCCGAGACGCGGCGCGTGCTCGAAGATCCCCACTGCGCCCGCCTCCACCCCGGCTCGGTGATGGACGAGGCCTTCACCATCCTCTCCAGCCTGCTCGGCACGGAGGCGGTCGCCCAGGTGATGTACCGCGCGACGCAGGCCTCGCTCGCCGGCATCGCCGGTCCGCTCGGTCGGCTCTTCATGACCATGATGGGCGGGGGCCCGGCGCCGCTGCTGCAGCGCTTCGACACGCTCGCGAGCTCCGGCACCTCGGGCTTCAAGGCCACGTGGTACCCCACGGGAGATCACGCCGGGCGCATGCACATCACCGCCGCCGAGGTGACGCCGCCGGTGGCGGAGTTCGCGTGGCAGGGCACGCTCCAGTACCTCCTCGTCTTCGCCAGCGTCGAAGGCCGCGTCACGCCGCTGCCCCGCGAAGACGGCGGGCTCACCCTGGTGCTCGAGGTGGCGTGGACCCCGCGCTGACCGCGCGCTGCGAGTACCAGGCCTGCAGCCACCACATCGCGGCGAACCCCACGTTCATCGGCACGAGGATCGCCAGGATGTTCCAGTTCGCCTGATCGAAGCCCGGCAGCACCTTGAGCACCACGCCGAGCACCGACAGCGCCGCGAGCGCGGTCCACACCAGGCGGTTCGCCTTCACCGCGCGCTTCGAGCCCCACGCCAGCATCACGCCCAGCGGGAGCAGCGCGAGCGTGAGCGGGTTGGCCTGGAAGAGGTTCTCGTTGCCGAACGTCACGTCGTGATCGGTCGCGGTCATCAGGAACGCCAGCGCCGAGCCGAGCGCGCCCAGCCCGAGCCCCAGCAGCGCCGTCAAGAGGCCCAGCAGCACCCGCGGCACCTTCTTCCCGTCGCGGCCCCAGTGGCCGAGCCCGTGCGCGAGGCCCGCGAGGAACAGGCCGACGAGCAGCTCCTGGAGGAGCCAGTTCGGCGCGCGCTCCGGCGGCTTCTCACGCCCGCTCTCGAAGAAGTTCCACTGCCGCTTGACGAGCGGCCGCACGCTGCCGTCGGCGCGCGTGACCTGGAGCTTCTGGAGCTGCAGCTCGAGCTCGTCGGGGAGGTACGCGTCCTGCTGCTGGGTGATGGGCTTGTCGAGGCCGTCAGCCTGGAGGAAGTCGAGCACCAGCGACATCGGCGGGTTCACCCGCGAGTAGCGCAGCGTGTGCTCACGGAGCGTCATGCGCGAGGGCCCCGCAGTCGCCGCCTTGAGCTGACCGCCGATCGCCTCGTCGATGATGTCCCGCGGGCGCGTGGAGCAGTTGTCGTTGTAGTGGTGGTACCGGTAGTAGCGGTTCTCCGGCAGCACGTGGGTGGCGAGGCGCTTCGCGATGAGCTGCGCCTCGTCGGGCGTCAGATCGAGCTCCTGCACGCGCACGTCGCGTTGGAGGATCTTCTTGTAGAAGCCGAAGGTGCCGAGGGGCGACTCGGAGTCGACCCAGAAGATGAGCCGGCCCTTGATGAAGTCCTTCACGAAGCCGACGTCGTCGCCCGGCGTGCGCGGGCCGAACATGCCGAAGTTGTAGAGCAGCCCGCGGTTGAGCCGGCGGTCTTCCACCACCAGCGAGGTGTGGCCCCACCACTCGACGAGCGAGTCGCCCGGGCTGAAGGTCACGACCGAGATGGAGAGATCGGCGGGGTTGCTCTCCCCCGTCAGCCACGGCGGCTGCTGGGCGAGCGTCGAGGCAGCGAGGAGCGTGAGGACCGGGAGCACGGGCGGCCGTCTAACACCGCCCGGCCGGGTTTATTGCTTGAACCAGCGCTGCTCGGTCGACTCCGGCTCGGAGGCGGCGGCCGGCTTGCGCTGCGTGAGCTCCACCGGCTCGACGCCGGCGGCCTTGAGCGCGCCCGGGCCGGCGATCACCGGCGCCTGGGGCGCCTCGGCCTCGACGATCACCTTGGGCAGCTCCTGGCTGCTCTGGGTGGTGGTGAGCTGGAGCGGCACCGCGGCACGGATGGTCACGTCGCCCGGCGCCTCGGAGGGCGGGCTCGACTCGGCGTCGGTGATGTACTGCGTCACCGCCTCGCGGATGATCGCCCCGACCGACTGCTGCATGCGGCCGGCGACGCGCGAGAGGGCGTCTGCCAGTTCGGGCGGGACACGGAAGGCCAGGGTGCGAACGCCCTGCATCATCTGGGTGAGCTCCTGCAGCGCCGCAGAGGGGCGCGCCACGTTGAAGTCCCCCGAGTCCAGCATGGCGCGGATGCGCCGCGAGAGGTCGTCGCGGGTGTACCAGGCGCCGTCGAGGAAGATCGCTTCGGCGTCCACGTCGATGGGGAATTGGCTCATGGGAAGGCGAGCCTACCCCACGGAGTTCCCTTGCGTCGTCGCGTGTTCTCAGGAATGTGTCGGGAGCCTTGGTTCGACTGCTGTCGCTCGTGTGCATGCTGGCTGGGGCGGCTCCCGCGTGGGCGGAGCCCGATGGCGGCCTCACGTCTCCATTCCAGCTCCACGCCCGCGTCGAGCCCGAGAAGGTGAAGCTCGGCGAGCCGCTGACGCTCGAGCTCGTCGTCACCCACGAGCCGGGCCAGCGCTACGAGCTCAAGACGCCCGGAGACCTCGGCGACTTCGACTACCTCGGCCAGGAGCGCAGCCGCACCGACGGGAAGGAGCAGTCGACCACCACCCTCCGCGTGAAGCTCGCCGCCTTCCAGCTCGGCCAGCTCGACACGCCGCCGCTCGAGCTCGAGGTGGTCGCGCCCGACGGCGCGGCGGTGCTGCCGGCGCCGCGGGTGAAGGTGGAGGTGGTCAGCGCGCTGCCCGCCGACGCGCAGACGAAGGGCGAGAACCTCTACGACGTGAAGCCGCCCGAGGAGGTGCCGGTGCGGAGCTGGACGCTGCTCTACGTGCTCGCGGGGCTCCTCGCCGCGCTGGGCCTTGGGTGGGCGCTGGCCCGCTGGCTGCGGCGCCCGAAGCCGGTGACGCCGGTGGCGCTGCCCCCGCCCGAGCCGCTCCACGTGCGCACCACGAAGGCGCTCGACGCGCTGGCCGCCGAGAACCTCCCGTCGAAGGCGCAGTTCAAGCCGTACTACTTCCGCCTCTCGGAGATCGTCCGCGGCTACCTCGGGGAGCTCTACGGCTTCGAGGCGCTCGAGAGCACCACCCCCGAGCTGCTCGACGCGCTCCGCGCGCGCACCACGCCCGGGCTGCCCATGCCCGAGCTGGCGACCTTCGCCGCGTTCTCCGACTTCGTGCGCTACGCGAAGCAGGAGCCGTCGCTCGACGAGTGCAAGGCGCACCTCGAGCTGGCGTACCGCATCGTCCACTCCACGCAGACGGCCCCGGTGCCGCCCCGCCCCGCCCCGTGATCGACCTCGGCATGTTCCATAGCCCGCAGCTGCTGTGGGCCCTGCTGCTCGTACCGGCGTTCGTGGTCTGGGCCTACGTCGAGAAGAAGCGCCGCGCGGTGCTGCGCTTCTCCGCCGCCAGCCAGCTCTTCAAGCAGGGCCGCGGCGTGCGCCCGTACCTGCTGTGGCTGCTCCCCGCCCTGCGCATCGCGGCGTTCGTGCTCGCGGTCGTCGCCCTCGCGCGACCCCAGGAGCGCGACAGCCGCGTGAAGGATCTCAGCGTCGAGGGCATCGACATCATGATCGCCCTCGACCTCTCGACGTCGATGGAGGCGGCAGACTTCCGGCCCAACAACCGGCTCCACGTCGCGAAGGAGGTGCTCACCGAGTTCATCGCCGGCCGCTCGAACGATCGCATCGGCCTCGTGGTGTTCTCGGGCGCGGCCTACACGCAGGCGCCGCTGACGCTCGACTACGGAGTGCTCAAGGAGGTCGTCAAGCAGCTGCGCACCCGCGTGCTCGAGGACGGCACGGCGATCGGCGACGCGGTGGCCACAGCGCTCAACCGGCTGCGCGACTCGGAGGCGAAGAGCCGGGTGGTGGTGCTGATCACCGACGGCGACAACAACGCCGGGCGCGTCTCGCCGCTCGACGCCGCGGAGGCCGCGAAGGCGCTCGGGCTGCCGGTGTACACCATCCTCGTCGGCAAGGGCGGCAAGGTGCCCTTCCCCGCCGGCCAGGACATCTTCGGGCAGACCGCGTGGCGCGACGTCGAGCTCCCGGTCAACCCCGAGCTGCTGCAGAAGATGGCGTCGATGACGGGCGGGGAGTTCTACCGCGCGACGGATCGCGAATCGCTCAAGGACGGGCTGCAGAAGGTCCTCGACTCGCTCGAGCGGAGCAAGCTCATGGAGGGCGGCGCGATGGCCACCTACCGCGAGCTGTTCCACCCGTTCCTGCTCGCCGCGGCGGTGCTGCTGGTGCTCGAGTTCTTCCTCAAGGCCACCGTGCTGAGGGTGTTCCCGTGACGCCGTGGCGCTTCTCCATCCTCGGGTACAAGGCCGGCTTCGCGCAGCCGTGGTTCCTCGCGGGCGTCGGCGTGGCGCTGCTGCTCGGCGTGGTGGCGATCATCGTCTCGGTGCGCCGGAGCGCGCGGCTGTCGAAGGCGGTGCCCAACCGCCTCGCCGAGGTGCTGGCACCGGGCGTCTCGGTGGTGCTCCCGTCGATCCAGAGCTCGGCGTACACCCTGGCGCTCGTCTTCTTCGCCTTCGCCCTCGCGCAGCCCCAGTGCGGCGAGAAGGCGGAGGTCGCGAAGCGGCGGGGCATCGACGTGGTGGTGGCGCTCGACGCGTCGAAGTCGATGTACGCGCGCGACGTGACGCCCTCGCGCCTCGAGCGCGCGAAGCTCGAGCTCACCACGCTGCTCGACTCGCTCAAGGGAGATCGGGTGGGCCTGGTGGTGTTCGCCGGCGACGCCTTCATTCAGTGCCCGCTCACGTCCGACTACGCGGCGGCCAAGCTCTTCCTGCGCGCGGTCGACCCGGAGCAGATGCCGCAGGGAGGCACCAACATCGGCGCCGCGCTCCAGCTCTCGCGGCAGGTGCTGGAGAACGCCGATCGTGGCGCGAAGGATCGCGTGGTGGTGCTGCTGAGCGACGGCGAGGATCTCACCGGCGACATCAACGAAGGCATCGACGCCCTGAAGGACTTCGGAGCCCGTGTGCTGGCCATCGGCATCGGCAGCGACTCGGGCGAGCCGATCCCCATCATCAACCGCAACGGCGACGTCGCCGGCTACAAGAAGGACGAGAACGGCGTCACGGTGATCAGCCGGCTCGATCGCGCCGGGCTCCAGCACATCGCCTCGGCCACTGGCGGCGAGTTCTTCACTCAGCCGCGCGGCGTGGCGATGGGCGAGGTGCTGAAGATCATCGACACCCTGCAGAAGAGCGAGCTCGAGAGCCGGCTCACCATGAAGTACGGCGAGGCCTACCAGCCGTTCCTCGCGATCGGCCTGGTGTTCCTGGTGCTGGGCTTCCTCGTGGTGCCCTCGTGGCGTCGCGCCCGCAGCGTGGCGCTGGTGTTCGCCGTCTTCGCCGCGGCGCGCGTCGAGGCCGCGGGCCCCTTCGAGAAGAACCACCCCGCGGTCCAGAAGGGCACCACGGCGTTCGAGGCCCAGAAGTTCGACGAAGCGCTCGAGCACTACGACGCCGCGCTCAAGGAACGGCCGACCGACGCGCGCGTGCACTACGACCGCGGGCTCGCGCTGCACAAGCTCAACCGCAACGACGAGGCGAAGCAGGCCTTCCAGCAGGCGCTGGAGCTCGATCGCACCGGCGAGCTGGCCGCGAAGATCCACTACAACCTCGGCAACGTCGCCGCGGCGGCCGGAGACAAGAAGGCCGCCATCACCGAGTACCGCACGGCGCTCCGCAAGGACCCGAGCGACGAGCTGGCGCGTCACAACCTCGAGGTGCTGCTCAAGAACCTGCCTCCGCAGCAGGCGCCGGGGAGCGACGGCGGAACGCCCGACGGCGGCGGCCACGACGGGGGTCGCCCTGACGCCGGCCAGGACGCAGGCATCGACGGCGGCTCGGACGCGGGGCGCCCGGACGGTGGCCAGCCCGACGGCGGTGAGGGCGACGGCGGGCGCGGCGACGGTGGCATGGACGCGGGGAGCGA
>JBMORD010000261.1:0-9476 GCA_049322495.1 Myxococcota bacterium
TGCGCGCTGGCTCGCATACTGCCTCGAGCCATCACCACGACCTCCGCTGCCTCCGGCGGCTGATTGCCCCGGTCGTGCGCGCTGGCTCGCATACTGCCTCGAGCCATCACCACGACCTCCGCTGCCTCCGGCGGCTGATTGCTCCGGTCGCGCGCGCTGCTGCCGCGAGCACCACCGCCTGCGCTGCCTGAAAAATTGACCGTCTGGATCACGCCTGTAGCGTGATGTGCATGTCGATGCTCCAGACGGCGGCGGCCTTTCCCCTCTCGAAGTCAGTGGACGCGATCCGCGAGTCGGTCGATCGGCTCGAGGCGCTGCTCCCGGACCGCGAAGACAACGCGGTGATGCTCGACTTCATCGAGGACGACCTGCGCGAGGGGCTCGACGCCATCTCCGAGGTCGAGGCGCACTTCACGGACATCCTCGACACGCTCCGGAGCGACCGGCTCGGGCCGATCGCGCTGCTCGACGCCGCGGAGGACTTCCGAGTGCTCAACCGCATCGAGTACCTGATGGTGGTCGTCGCGCAGCTCCGCCGTCGGCTGAGCCAGGCCGCCGGCAAGATGCGCCAGCGCCCGATGCGCTGAGTCAGCTCGCCGACGCCTTGAACATCGGCCCGGAGCTGGGGAACACCGCCCGCCCGGCCGCCGGGTTCACCAGCAACACGAACGAGATGTAGAGCGCGATCGCGGTGAGCACGACGGTGCTGACGCCCACGCCCGTGCCCAGGAGCTTCCACACCTCGCCACCCGGCGCCGCGAAGTGCCGTGCGATGCGCAAGACGTAGAGCACGTCGATGTCGACGAGGAAGAAGAAGAGCAGCTTCGAGAAGAAGCCGAAGGCGTAGGTCAGCACCACGAAGATGAGGATGAAGGCGACGTCGACCGCCAGCAGCACCGAGCCGTCGACCACCCGCCCCTGCGCCGCCTCATCGAGCACCCACCAGTTGATCACCCAGTTGAAGCTGAAGGTGGTCAGCAGCGTGCCGCCCAGCGTGTTCTTGTTCGTCAACGACATCAGCCCCGCGAGGAACTGCCCGCCCGCGCCGAAGAGCAGGCAGAACCACGCCGTCGTCTTGAAGAACATCGGGAGCTTCGCCGGATCGCTCGGGAGCCACCCGAACGCCGTCGGCACCAGCGCCGCGCAGCCGATCGCCAGGCCCAGCAGGCCGAGCGGCGTGGGCTCACCAAAGACGGGCGGCGGGGCGTTCGGGGTCGCGGGAGCGCTCATGGAGGCGGCTCCCTAGTCGACGTTCGTTGTGCAGTGCAACATGGGCGTTACGCAGGTGCGGAACTGCCGCCCTCGCTCCCCGTTTCCCCGTGGAAGCGGGGCACCTTCACCACCACCAGCAGGAACAGCGTCGAGAGGGCTACCGCAGCTGCGAACACCGGCTGGTAGCCGGAGAGGTCGACGAACCAGCCGCTCAGCAGGCGGGGCACCGACTTGCCGATCACCTCGACGCTCGCCAGCAGCGTGAAGTGCGTCGCGCCGATGCGCCGGTCCACCGACGACATCATCAGCGCGAACATCGTCGTGGTGAGGATGCCGCCGAAGAAGTGCTCGGCAGACGTGAGGGGGATGATCACCTGCTCGGTGGGCAGCGCGAAGCCGGCCACGAGCGCCCACTGCCCCGCCAGGGGGATCACCCGGAACACCGCCGCGACCGCCACCGCGGTCTTGAGGCGCAGGCGCGTGGCGAGCAGCCCGCCGACGGCCGAGCCAGCGAGCGAGGCGATGACGCCCCAGGTGCCCAGCCACACGGCGATCTGCTCCTTGGGGATCTGGTGCACCTCCTTGAGCCAGATGCCGAACATCGCGTCGGCCAGCGTCTCGCCGGCCTTGTAGGTCGCCACCGCGGCGAGCAGCCAGCCGACGCCGGGCTGGCGCACCAGGTGCTTCATGCGCGCCCAGAGCTCCGCGACCGTCATGCGGCCGCCTTCGCCGCCCGCCTGCTGCTTCGCCGCGGGCTCGCGCACGAAGAGCACCACGGTCATCGCCGTCAGGCACAGCGCGCCCATCGAGAAGAACAGCGAGCCCCAGCCCGCCCTGGCCGCCAGCGACACGAGCAGCCCGCCGCCGACGATCATCCCCAGCTTGTAGCCGACGACCTGCGCCGCGTACCGGCCCCGAGCTCGCTCGGCTCGAGGAGATCGACCGCCAGCCCGTCGACCGCCACGTCCTGCGTCGCCGCGAAGAGGTTCATCAGCAGCACGCAGACGAGGAAGCCGGTGAGCGTCGACTCCGAGAGCGGGAAGAGCGCGGCGACGAAGCAGGCCGCCGCGAGCAGCGCCTGCATGGGCACGATCCACGACTTGCGGCGACCGAAGCGCGCCGAGCCGTAGCGATCGACCAGCGGCGCCCACAGCAGCTTGAGCGACCACGGCAGGGCCAGCGCGCCGAGCAGGCCGATCTTCGTCTTCGAGAGCCCCAGCTCGACGAGGTACAGCGGCAGCGCGGTGGCCTGGAAGCCGAACGGCAGGCCCTGCGCGAAGTACAGCGTCGACAGCACGCCGATCTTCCAGGGCGATGGCCAGCGCCGGCCGGTCATGCCGTGAACATCTCGATGAACATGCGCTCGAGCTGGAGCCGCACCGCGCCATTGCGCTGGGTGATGGCGTTCTTCGCCTCGTCGATCATCTGCGTGCGCCGCTGGATGCGCGCGGGCGAGACGCGCGCGGTGGCCTGCTGCGCGAGCTCCTTGAGATCGGCGTTGACCAGCTTGTCGGAGCCCACCTGCATCAGCGCGACGTCGCGGAACCACACCTGCAGCACGTCGAGCGCGGCCTCGGCCGTCGGCCGGTCTTCACCGAGCGTCTCGGCGAGCATCACCCAGCCGCTCGCGTCGTCGGCAGAGAGCTTCTCGAAGCTCTCGATGATCTCCTTGCGCCGCTCGAGCGCGGCGGGGTCGAGCGAGAGCGCCCGCGCGAGGCTGCCCGAGGCCATCTCGGCGATCTGCCTGGCCAGCACGTCGTCGATGGCGTCCTTCTTCTTCGCGCCGGCCTTCACCTTCTGCGCGATGAGCTCGACGGGCAGCGGACCGAACGCCGCCTTCGCGCAGCGGCTGCGGATGGTGGGCAGCAGCTTGTCGGGCGCCGAAGAGATGAGGATGAGGATCGTGTCGCGCGGCGGCTCCTCGAGCGTCTTGAGGAGCGCGTTCTGCGCCGGCTGGTTCATCGCGTGCGCGGTGACGAAGATCGCCACCTTGTGCTTCGCCTCGAGCGCGCGGAAGGCGATGCGCTCCTGGAGCCGGCGCACCTGCTCGATGCGGATGTCGCGCGACGGCGTCGCCGAGAAGTCGCTGCGCCCGGCGATGCCCCGCTCGACCTGCTCGGCCTCGGGCATCACCCACGTCACGTCGGGGTGGTTGCGGTTGACGACGCGGGTGCACGCCGCGCAGGTGCCGCAGCCGACCCACGGCTTCTCCGGGCACACCAGCGCCTGCGTGAAGCCGAGCGCGGTGAGCTCCTTGCCGACGCCGTCGGGGCCGTGGAAGAGCCAGGCGTGGTGCACCTGCTGCTTGCCGAGCGCGGCCTCGAGCGCGGCGATGGCGTGCTGCTGTCCCTGCACGGTGGCCAACGTCATGAGTCGCCGCGTAGCACACGCGGTGCAATATGGTGCGCGGCCGCGCCATGAACATGACCGCCTTCGTCCAGGGAAACCTCGCGCTCTTTCTCGGGGCCGCGGCCTTCGTCGGGGTCATCGTCGCCGCCCGCCTGAGCCGCGAGGCCAACCACCGGCGGGATCTCTTCGTCGGGGCCCGGTGGCTCGGCATCTACCTCGTGCTCCGGCTCAACGGCTTCTGGCTCGAGGGCCTGGTGCCCGACGACTGGCACCCGTGGCTGCGCGTGACGTGGATCCTCGCGTTCGCCTTCGGCATGACCCGGGTCGGCGCGGCGGCGGTGCTGTGGCTCCGTCGGCGCTTCACCAGGGTGGTCGCCGCGAAGATCCACCGCGACGTGCTCGACTTCGTCCTCTACGTGGTCGTCGCGATCCCCATCCTCAAGACGCAGCTCAAGATCGACATCACCACGCTGCTCGGCACGTCGGCCGTGCTCTCGCTGGTGCTCGGCTTCGCGCTCCAGGACACCCTGGGCAACCTCTTCAGCGGCCTGTCGCTTCAGCTCGAGACCCCATTCCGCGTGGGTGACTTCATCCGCGTGGGCGAGAAGGAAGGTCGCGTGGTGCAGATCGCCTGGCGCTCGACGCGCATCGAGACCGTGCGCCGCGAGGAGATCACCATCCCCAACTCGCTGATCGCCAAGGAGAAGGTCACCAATTTCAGCAACGCCGGTGGCGCGGTGGCGCTCGAGCTGGAGTTCGGCGCGAGCTACGCGGCGGCGCCGAACTTCGTGAAGGCCGAGGCGGCGGAGACGCTCCGCGAGTCGCCGCTGGTGCTCAAGGAGCCCGCGCCGTGGGTGCGCGTCTCGGAGTTCGGAGACTCCGCCGTCACCTACAAGGCGCGGTTCTTCGTCAGCGACTACGCGAGCCAGCCGCACGTGAAGGACGAGATCCTCTCGCGGCTCTGGTACCGCTTCGGCCGCGACGGCATCGAGATCCCCTTCCCCCAGCGCGTGGTGCACCTGCGGCACGAGGAGAAGCCTCGGCGAGAGATCGACATCGAGCTGGTGGCGAAGTTGCCGCTCTTCGCGCCCTTCCCCATCGAGGAGGCGCGCGGCCTGTCGCAGGAGGCCGTCGAGCGGCGCTTCGGCGCCGGCGAGGAGGTCATCACCGAGGGCCGCCCCGGGACCACCTTCTACGTCGTCGTGTCCGGCAAGCTCTCGGTGCGCAGCGGCACGCCGCTGGTCGAGATCGCCACGCTGCAGCGCGGGGACGCCTTCGGCGAGATGTCGCTCCTCACGGGCGAGCCGCGCAGCGCCACCGTCGTCGCGCTCGAAGACTGCACGCTGCTCGAGATGGGGCGTGACGTGTTCGCGCGCCACCTCCAGGCGCACCCCGAGCGGCTGGCGCAGCTCGCCGCGCTGATCGAAGAGCGGAAGGCCAGCCGCGCCGCGCTCGCCTCGAGTACGACCGCCGAGAAGGCCCCGCCGCCCGGCAAGGCGCTCGCGCGGCTCAGGGAGATCTTCGGGCTGCAGTGACGCGGGCGCTCACGCGCGAGACGACCCGCGACCGATCGCGCACTGCCCCCGCAGCGGGCACCGGCGGCAGTGCTCGCGCACCGGGCGCGCCGGGCACGCGCCGCTCATCCCGTAGTGGCAGAGCGCGAAGTCGTAGCGAACCGGATCTTCCGCATCGAGGAGGCGCAGCGACGCGGTGATCTCCTCCGCGGTAGCCCAGCCGATGGTGCTGCGCGTCGTGAGCCCGAGCCAGCGCGAGATGCGCATCACGTGGGTGTCGAGCGGAATGACGAGCTCGGCCGGCGAGAGCTGGCGCCACACGCCGAAGTCGATCTGATCGCGGCGGCGCACCATCCACCGGAGGTACAGGTTGAGCCGCTTGGCCGCGCCCGCCTCCGCGAACGGCAGGAGGTGATGCAGCCCGCGCGTCGGCCCCAGCCTCCTGACGATCTCCGCCTCGGGCGCCGCCTTGCGGAGGCCGTGCGCGAAGGCCGCGAGCGTGCCCTGCCAGTCGCGCGCGCGCCCCGCGAGGAAGGCGGCCTCCAGCGAGCCGAAGCGACGCAGCTGCGCGCCCATGCCGAGCAGCAGCACCGCGACGTCGGCCGGGAGATTGAAGCGGTACACGAAGCCGTCGAGGAGCCGCTTCGCGCCCGGCACGTCGAGCGACGCGATGGCCTTCGCCGGGTGCGCGCCGAGCCCCTCGAGGATGCCGGCGATCTTCGGCTTGAAGAGCTCCGCGCGCCCGTACGCGAGCGACGCCGAGAGCAGCGCCACCGTCTCGATGTCGCGCGGGTCGTCGTACCGGTGCGGGAACTCGACGGGATCGGCCTTCACCCGCTCCGCCCACGAGCGCCCCTCGGAGAACGCGTCGAGCAGCGGCTTGAGCTGAGCCGCGCGCCGGGCCGACAGCGCCGGTTTCAGCGGAGCATCTCCCGCACCGCGTGCCCCAGCTCGGGGAGGATCAGCTTCTCGAGCGCGAGCGCCACCGCCTTCGGGCTGCCGGGCAACACGAAGACCAGCGCGCCCTGCACCACGCCCGCCGTCGCGCGCGAGAGCCACGCTGCGCTCCCGACCTGCTGAAACGACAGCATCCGGAACAGCTCCCCGAAGCCCTCGAGGCGCTTCTCGAAGCGCGGCTCCAGCGTCTCCACCGTGACGTCGCGCCGCGTGATGCCCGTGCCGCCGGTGAAGATCACGCAGCGCGCGCCGTGCTCCAGCGCGTGCTCGAGGGCGTGGGCGATCTCCTTCGCCTCGTCACGCACCAGCTCGCTGCCGACCAGCGAGTGCCCCGCGCCGATCACCAGCTGCCTGGCGAGCGCGCCGCCCTCGTCGGTCTCGGCGGTCCGCGTGTCGGAGCACGTCACCACCCACGTCGCGACCGCGATCTCCGCGTGGCCGTGGTGGTGCTCGTGGTGATGGTGCTCGTGATGCTCGTGGTGGTGGTGATGATGATCGTGCCCTTCGTGCGCCATGACTCGTCACTCCGTGGGAAAGCCGACGACGACGAGCTGGCCGTCTTCGATCTCGGTGGGGTACGCGGGCTGATCGTCGGCCACGCCGGGCGACGTCACGTTCTTGCCGGTGTCGAGATCGAAGCCGATCTCGTGACACGGACAGACGACGGTGTTGGCCTCGAGCCGGCCGCCCGACAGCAGGCAGCCCGCGTGGTTGCACCAGTCGTCGAGGGCCTTCATCTTCCCGCCCACGCACGCCACCAGCACGTTGCGCTTGCCGACGGCGTAGCCCCGGAGCTCGCCCTCCTGAAGATCGGCGGCGCCGAGGTTGATTCGATTCGCGTCACTCACGGCGCTCCACCTAACCCAGAATCGCCGTTAAGAGATCGCCCCATGACGCCCGTCGAGAAGAGCACGGTGGTGAAGGCGCTCCAGGACATGAGCCTCTACCTGCAGATCAAGGGGGAGAACTCCTTCAAGACGCGCGCGTACGATCTCGCCGCCGAGCGCATCGCCGGCCTCACCGAGGAGCTCCAGGTGATCGTCGCGCAGAAGCGCCTCACCGAGCTGCCGGGCATCGGCGAGAGCATCGCCGCGAAGATCACCGACCTGGTCACCACCGGGAAGATGAGCGCGCTCGAGGAGCTCAAGGCCGAGTACCCGCCGCGCATCCTCGAGCTGCTCACGGTGCAGGACCTCGGGCCGAAGAAGGCGAAGGCGCTCTTCGAGCAGCTCGGCGTGGGGTCGATCGACGACCTCGAGAAGGCCTGCCAGCAGCACCAGGTGCGCGACCTCAAGGGCTTCGGGCAGAAGACCGAAGACAAGCTCCTCGCGGCGGTCGCCGTCGCGCGCCGCTCGATGAGCGCGGGCGGCCGCAAGCGCCTCGGCGACGTGCAGGAGCAGGCCAACGCGCTGCTCGCGTGGGTCAAGCAGGCCCCGGGCGTGGTGCGCGCCTCGCTCGGCGGCTCGGTGCGCCGCATGCGTGAGACGGTGGCCGACGTCGACATCATCGCCTCCGCGCCCGCGGCCGAGCCCGTCTTCGAGCACTTCCTCTCGTTCCCTCAGGTCGCCGAGAAGCTGGGCGCCGGCGAGTCGAAGGCCTCGGTGCGCCTCAAGGACACCGACCTCCAGGTCGATCTCCGCGTGCTGCCCGACGAAGACTTCGCGTCGGCGCTCCACCACTTCACCGGCAGCAAGGCCCACCACATCCGCCTCCGCGGCCTCGCGCTCGAGAAGGGCCTCACCATCTCCGAGTGGGGCGTGTTCCGCATGGGCGCCGGCGCCGACGCGCCGCAGAAGAAGGGCACCGCGAAACACGAGGGGGCCGAAGAGAAGCTCCCCATCAAGGACGAGAAGGACCTCTACGCGCTGCTCGGCATGCAGTTCGTGCCCCCCGAGCTCCGCGAGGACTGGGGCGAGATCGAGGCCGCCCTCGCGCACCAGCTGCCGGAGGATCTGATCACCGCCGAGGATCTCCGCGGCAACGTCCACACCCACACCACGTGGAGCGACGGGCGCGATTCCCTCGAGGACATGGCGCGGGCCGCGAAGGCGCTCGGCTACAAGTACCTCACCGTCACCGAGCACTCGCAGACGTCGAACTACGCCGGCGGCCTCACGCTCGATCGCATGAAGGCCCAGTGGGACGAGATCGCCGCGGTGCAGGAGAAGGTGAAGGGCCTCACGCTCCTGCGCGGCATCGAGAGCGACATCCTCGAGGACGGCTCGCTCGACTACCCCGACTCGGTGCTCGAGCAGCTCGACGTGGTGATCGGCTCCATCCACCAGCGCTACTCGCAGGACGAGGACGCGATGACGAAGCGCGTGCTCAAGGCCTTCGACAACCCACACCTGCACATCTGGGGTCACCCTTCCGGCCGGCTGCTGCTCAAGCGCGAGGCCGCGCCGATGCGCATGGAGGAGATCCTCGACAAGGCCGCGAAGAAGGGCATCGTGGTCGAGGTCAACGGCTGCCCCGATCGCATGGATCTCGCGCCGGAGTACGTGCGCAAGGCGCTCGAGCGGGGCATCAAGCTGGTGATCAGCACCGACGCGCACTCGGTGCACGAGCTCAAGTTCCACCTGCCCTTCGCGATCGCCGCCGCGCGCCGCGGGTGGGCGAGACGCACCGACATCGTCAACACGAAGGACCTCCGCGGCTTCCGAGGGGCGATTCAGCGCATTTCGTAAGTGCCGGGCTCCGGCAGTCGTCTAGAGTGACCGTCGACGCAATGACGACGCAGACGGGCGATGGCATCGTAGGCACCACCCTCGGATCCTTCCGGATCACGAAGGTCATCGGCCGCGGCGGGATGGGCACGGTCTACCTCGGCGAACACACCGTCATCGGGAGCCGGGTCGCGATCAAGGTGTTGCAGGAGAAGCTCGCCGCCGACGAGGGGCTCGTCGCCCGGTTCTACGCCGAGGCGCGCGCGGTCAACCTCATCGGCCACGAGAACATCGTCAACATCTTCGACATGAACGTGGTTCCGCCGAACCGCTACTACCTCGTGATGGAGTACCTCGAGGGGAAGCCGCTGAACTACCTCATGACGCAGCCGGTGCCGGCGGCGATCTCCATCCCCATCCTCGTGCAGGTGTGCGACGCGCTGCAGGCGGCGCACGACGCGGGCATCGTCCACCGCGACCTCAAGCCCGAGAACATCTTCCTCATCAAGCGCGGCCGCACCGAGAACTTCGTGAAGGTGCTCGACTTCGGCCTCGCCAAGCTCCTCGACCCCGAGCGCTCGAGCACCAACACCGCCGTCGGGCTGATCGTCGGCACCCCGGAGTTCATGTCGCCCGAGCAGGCCAACTCCGCGCCGGTCGACGGGCGCAGCGACGTGTACTCGCTCGGCTGCATCTCGTGGCTGCTGGCGACCGGGCGACTGCCGTTCCCTCAGCGCGGGCTGACCGATCTCCTCGTCGCCCATCGGAGCCAGAACCC